>CAYFRF010000001.1:0-144494 GCA_964345415.1 uncultured Microbacter sp.
CCAAGGGCAAGATGATCAACTCGATCACCGAGGAGACGGGTGCCTCGGTGTCGATCGAGGACGACGGCACGGTCTACATCGGTGCCACCGACGGCGAGTCCGCCCAGGCCGCGATCGACAAGATCAACGCCATCGCCAACCCGCAGCTGCCCAAGGTCGGCGAGCTCTTCCTCGGCACCGTCGTCAAGACGGCGCCGTTCGGTGCGTTCCTGTCGCTGCTTCCCGGCCGGGACGGCCTGGTCCACATCTCCAAGCTGGGCCAGGGCAAGCGCATCGCCAAGGTCGAGGACGTCGTCAACGTCGGCGACAAGATGCAGGTCGAGATCGTGGATATCGACAACCGCGGCAAGATCAGCCTGATCCCCGTGTCCGAGGAGACGGAGTCGGCGGCGGAGTCCGGTAGCGACGACTGATCCCCCCGCCGGGTCCGGTACACGGTCCCGGCACCCACGAGGCACGCATCCCGGTTCCGGGGTGCGTGCCTCGTTCGGCCAGGGCGGGAACTCGTGAGACGAAGGGTGAGTGGAGAGCGTGGAGACCACGATTCGCGTGGACAGGTCGATCCCCGGGATCCGGGTGGTGACCGAACACCTGCCCTGGTGCCACAGCGCCGCGGTCGGCGTCTGGGTGGGGGCGGGCTCCGTTGACGAGGGGCCCGGGGAACACGGTGCCGCACACTTCCTCGAACACGTTCTCTTCAAACGCACGGCGACGGCCTCCGGCCGTGAACTCTCCGAGCGGATAGACCTGCTCGGTGGCGATCTCAACGCGTACACCGGGCGGGAACACACCTGCTACCACGTCCACGTTCCCGCCGACGGGCTTCCTGACGCGGTCGCGGTGCTGACCGACGTGGTGGCCAACGGGGTGTGTCATCCCGAGGACGTCGAGATCGAACGTGACGTGGTCCTGGACGAACTCGCCGGCCGGACGGATGATCCGGAGGACCTGGCGTGCGAACTGGCCGCCTCGGCCGCCCTGGGCGATGACCCGCTCGCCCGCCCGGTCATCGGGACCGAGGAGTCCGTGGAGTCGCTCGATCCCGAGACGTTGGCAGCCTTCCACCGTCGTGTCCTCCGTACCGGGGAGGTGGTGGTCGCGGCCGCGGGCCGGGTCGACCACGACACCCTGGTCGAGTGGATCGCCGCCGGTCCGCTTCCCGCCGCTGTGGGGACGCCGGAGGGCCGGGGGCCTGTGCCGTCCGGAGAGTGGGCGAGCAGTCCCGTCGTGGTGGGTGAGGACGAGGACTCGGAACAGGTCATGCTCGCCCTGACCCGGCGGAGTCCGGCGCGTGATCACAGTGACAGGGCGGCGGCCCAGGTCGCGACGGCCGTTCTGGGCGGTGGCCTGAGTTCCAGGCTGTTCCAGCGGATCCGGGAGGAACTCGGCCTGGCATACTCGGTGTACGCGTCCATGGACCAGTTCCGTCGCACGGGGTTGGTGACGGTGGTCGCGGGCTGCCCGGCCGCTCGCATCGACGAACTGTGCACCGAGATCGCCGAGGTGGTGACGGGGATGTCCGCGTTCCCGCCGGACGTCTCCGAGGTGGACCGCGCACTCGGCCACCTCACCGGGTCGATCCGGCTCGGGCTGGACGACCCACTGTCCCGGATGACCCGGATCGGCCGGCACCTGCTGGACAGGGACTCGGTGATCCCGGTGGCCGACTCCGTCGAGCGTCTGCGGAGGGTGACGCGAGATGACGTGGTGCGGTACTGGTCCGAGGAGGCGGTGCCCTGGTGCCTCGCCGCCGTCGGGCCCGGAATGCCGGACCGCGGCGCGGCTGGCCTCATCGCCCGACTCGGCGGATAGTCTTGACCGGTACGGACCACGGCAGAAGGAGACGATGACGGTGACGAAGGTCGGAGTGCTCGGCGCACGGGGCAAGGTCGGCACGGCGATCTGCGACGCCGTCCGCGAGGCGGATGACATGGAGCTCGTCGCGGAGGTCGACCAGGGTGACGCCCTGCAGTTGCTGGTGGACTCCGGCGCCGAGGTCGTCGTGGACTTCACCCACCCGGATGTGGTCATGGGCAACCTCGAGTACTGCATCGCGAACGGTATCCATGCGGTGGTGGGGACCACCGGCTTCACCGAGGAGCGGCTCGAGACCCTCCGCGGCTGGCTGCAGGAGAGCCCCGGAACCGGAGTGTTGGTCGCCCCCAACTTCGCGATCGGCGCGATCCTGATGATGCGCTTCGCGGTCCAGGCGGCGAAGTACTTCCCGTCCGCGGAGATCGTGGAACTCCATCACCCGAACAAGGCGGATGCCCCGTCCGGAACCGCGCACCGGACCGCCGCCATGATGGGTGCCGCGCGGGCCGCTGCCGGCATGGGCCCTTCCCCCGACGCCACCTCCACGGGGCTCGAGGGCGCGCGTGGAGCCGATGTGGACGGAGTGCGGGTCCACTCCGTGCGGGTGACAGGACTCGTCGCCCACCAGGAGGTCCTGCTGGGCACCCAGGGGGAGACGCTGACCATCCGCCACGATTCCCTGGACCGGACCTCCTTCGCCCCGGGTGTCCTGCTCGGCGTGCGGGAGATCTCGAAGGCACCCGGGCTCACCGTCGGCCTCGACGCCTTCATGGACCTCTAGGGCGATCGAGGTGGACAGAGTCGTCAAGCCGCTGGTCATGATCCTCACAGGCGTGGGGCTCGTGGTGGCGTTCGCGTACCTGCTCTACCTGGGATGGTCGATGATCACCGCGTCGGATCACCTCGTGATGCGCGGACTCGGCGTGGGCATCGTCCTGCTCACCGGTGTCGGCGCGTGGGCCACCTGGGCGATCCTGCGGAACGGCCTCGAGCTGCAGCGGATCTCCGCAGCGGCCGCGGCGGAGGGGATCGAACTGGACATCTCCGGACTCGACCACCGGCCGTCCGGCCGTCTCGAACACGAGGCCGCGGACGCGCTCTTCGACCAGATCAGTGCCGAGTACCAGGCCGCGCCCGACGACTGGCGCACCAACTACCGGCTCGCCCGGGCCTACGACCACGCGGGCGACCGGATCCGGGCCCGCGAAGTGATGCGGGAAGCCCTGTCTCTGCGTGAGGCCGAGCGCTCCGGACAGTCGGGCCGGCCGTGAACACGGTGCTCGTCGTCCACCACGCGCCGTCCCCGCGGTTGCGCCGGATCCTCGAGGCCATCGAGACGGGGCTCTCCCACCCCGAGCTCGAGGACGTCGAGGTGGAAGTGGTCCCGGCGCTGGCCACCACCGACGACCACGTGCTCCGGGCGGGCGGCTTCGTCCTTCTCACACCTGCGAACTTCGGCTACATGTCGGGCGCTCTGAAGCACTTCTTCGACCGGACCTACTACACCTGTGAAGGCGCCGTGTCGGGACGCCCCTACGCACTGTGCGTCCACGGGGACAACGACACTTCCGGCGCGGTCACCTCCGTCGAGCGGATCGCGACCGGCTGGGGACTGCAGGCCGTGGCCGCCGCCACCGAACTCACCGGCGAGCCGGGCCGTGAGGACCTGGACCGGGTGGCAGAGGTCGCGGCCACCGTCGCCGCGCATCTTCTCGGCTGAGCAGCAGCGCAGCCCGTCAGCGAATAGGAGCACCACCATGTCCGAGCTCGTCCGGCGGCATGTCCGCATGGTCGCGCACACCCAGTTCACCCCGCCGGAGGACCTGGGGTGGGAAACCGACGCGGAAGGCGGCTCCGCCCTGGCGGAGTTCGCCGGTCGTGCCTGCTACCAGAGCTGGGACAAACCCAATCCCCGCACCGCGACGAACGCCGGATACCTCCGGCACATCCTCGAGGTGGGACACCTTTCGGTGTTCGAGCACGCCAACGTGACCTTCTACATCACCGGCATCTCCCGCTCGTGCACGCACGAACTCATCCGGCACCGCCACTTCTCCTACAGTCAGCTGTCACAGCGGTTCGTGCCCGAGCACGATTCGAAGGTCGTCCCTCCTCCCGCGATCGCCGACGACCCCGAGCTGGTCGAGATCTTCCAGCGGGCAACGGACGCCTCCCGTGAGGCCTACGCGGAGATGCTCGCCAAACTCGAGGAACGCTTCGCGGATGTCCCCAACCCGATGCTGCGGCACAAGCAAGCCCGGCAGGCGGCCAGGTCGGTCCTGCCCAACGCGACCGAGACACGGATCGTGGTGACTGGGAACTACCGCTCGTGGCGTCATTTCATCGGGATGCGGGCGACCGAACACGCGGACACGGAAATCCGTGGCCTGGCGATCGACGTGCTCCGTCAGCTCAGGGACGTGGCTCCGGCTGTGTTCTCGGACTTTGAGATCGCGACCCTGGAAGACGGCTCTGAGATCGCTGTCAGTCCGTACGTGCTGGAAGGCTGACGACGACCGGTGCCGCGATCCGGGCCCCGGATACAGGGTCGGAATCGGGTTCCGTGTGGTACTGGGGGTACTCTGGGAGACCATGACACACGTGACAGCAGGGGGACCCGGGGCCGCCGCTTCCGGCCCGACCCCCGCCGGAACAGCACGGCCGACGCCGTTCGGCACCGTTGTCACGGCGATGGTCACCCCCTTCGGACGCGACGGCCACGTCGACCTGGAGGCCGTGGCCGGTGTCGCCAGACATCTCGTGGACTCGGGGTGCGACGGACTCGTCGTCTCCGGCACCACGGGGGAGTCGCCCACCACCACCGACGCGGAGAAGATCGCGGTCCTCGAGACCGTGCTCGCGGAGGTCGGGGACCGGGCGACGATCGTCGCGGGGGTCGGCACCTACGACACCGCACATTCCGTACACGCGGCCCGACAGGCCGCAGCCGCCGGCGCACACGGTCTGCTCGTGGTGACGCCCTACTACTCCAAGCCGACCCAGGCCGGCCTGGACGTCCATTTCCGTTCGGTGGCCGACGCCACCGACAGGCCGGTCATGCTCTACGACATCCCACCCCGTTCGGTGGTCCCGATCCAGGCTGACACCCTGATCGGGTTGTCGTCACATCCGAACATCGTCGCGGTCAAGGACGCCAAAGGCGACTTCCACGACGCGGTGACGGTCATGGCTCACTCCGACCTCGTCTACTACTCGGGGGACGACCAGCTCAACCTCCCGTGGTTGGCCGTCGGGGCCACCGGTTTCGTCAGCGTGATCGGCCACGTGGCCGCCGCGCGCCTGGCGGAACTCCGCCGGGCGTTCATGGCAGGCGACGTGGAGACCGCGCGCCGGATCAACCTCGGACTCCTCCCGCTCTTCGATGCCCAACGGGCGCTCGGCGGCGTGTCGATGTCCAAAGCAGCACTAGAACTTCTCGGGATCCCGGCCGGTGTGCCGCGACTCCCGCAGTTACCACCAACCGATGAGCAGCGTGACGCCCTGGCGACGCTGCTCCATAGAGCAGGAGTCATCACATGACAGACAGTTCCAGCACCGGCCGCGGTCGCGGCCGGACCCGCCGTGCCGCAGGTCGCCCCACCGGCGCACCCTCACCGGTGACCGCGGTGCAGTTCACCGAGCCTACCCAGGCCCCGGTCACACAGCAGCCCGCCCAGCAGTCGGCGCAGCCGGAGAAGGTGCAAGCCGACAGCGGTCAGCAGAACTCGGGCCAGCGGGCCCGCAAGGCGCAGGACAACGGAGGCCAGGCGGCCTCAGGCGAGAGCAGGTCCGGCTCGCGCGGTCGTCGCAGCTCGTCCCCGGATGCCCGCGAGTCGTCGTCGAAGGGCGACCAGGGTTCCGCGGGCCAGAGCTCGGGAGGCCGGGGCGGCGGCCAGCGCTCCGGAGGCCGGGGCAACGGCGGCGGGAACAACGGTGGCAGCCAGAACGGCGGGTCGCAGGGCGGCGGACGCAGCCGCGGCGGCCGTGGACGGGGCCGCGGCCGCGGAGACACCTCCACCGCTGAATTCGGCGGGGTCAAGACCATGCAGGGCGCCGACATGACGGTCCGGCTTCCGAGCCCGCCGAAGCCCCGCAAGGGTGCACTGCGGATCGTGGCTCTCGGCGGGATCTCGGAGATCGGCCGGAACATGACGGTCTTCGAGTACAACTCGAAGCTGCTCATCGTGGACTGCGGCGTGCTCTTCCCCAGTTCGACCGAGCCGGGGGTGGATCTGATCCTCCCCGATTTCGGACACATCGAGGACCGCCTGGACCAGGTCGAGGCGCTCGTGCTCACCCACGCCCACGAGGACCACATCGGGGCGATCCCGTTCCTGCTCAAGCTGCGCCCGGACATCCCGGTGATCGGCTCCAGGTTCACCCTTGCGTTGGTGGCGGCGAAGTGCCAGGAACACCGCATCAAGCCGGTGTTCCGCACGGTCGATGAGTCCAGCGTCACCGATCTCGGCAGCTTCCAGATCCGGTACTTCGACGTCAACCACTCGATCCCCGAGTGCCTCGGTGTCGTGATCAAGGCCGGCAACAACACGGTCATGATGTCGGGCGACATCAAGCTCGACCAGCTGCCCACCGACAAGCGCCCCACCGACCTGCCCAAGATGTCGCGGTTCGGCGACGAGGGCGTCGATCTGCTGCTCCTGGACTCCACCAACGCCACGACACCGGGGATCAGCCCGTCGGAGTCCGGCGTGCGGCCCGCGTTGCAGCGCCTCGTCGCCGACGCCCGCCGCCTCGTGGTGGTGGCCTGCTTCGCCTCCAACGTCTACCGCGTCCAGTCCGTGCTCGACGCGGCGGCCGCCACCGGTCGCAAGGTGGCCCTGACCGGCCGGTCCATGCTCCGCAACATGGAGATCGCCCTCGAGATGGGACTCCTCACGGATCCGGACCGGGTCCTGGTGGACATGGACACCGCGGCGAAGCTCCCGCCCGAGAAGGTCCTCGTCATGACCACCGGTACGCAGGGCGAGGCCATGGCGGGTCTGTCCCGGATGGCGCGTCGCGAACACCGGCAGATCAACCTGTCCGAGGGCGACACCGTCCTGTTCTCCTCGTCGATCGTCCCGGGCAACGAGGAGTCCGTCTTCGGTGTCCAGAACGGGCTGTCGCAGATGGGCGTGAACGTGGTCACCAGCAGGGAGGCGGATATCCACGTCTCCGGCCACGGTTACTCCGGCGAGCTCCTCTTCATCTACAACGCCGTGCGGCCGAAGGCCGCCATGCCGGTCCACGGCGAGTGGCGTCACCTGCGTGCCAACAAGGCCCTGGCGATCGCGACCGGTGTCCCCGAGGACAATGTCGTGCTCGCCCAGAACGGTGTCGTTGTCGACCTCCTGGACGGCAAGGCGTCTGTGGTCGGCCAGGTCCCCGTGGGCAACCTCTACGTCGACGGTCTCTCCACCGGTGACGTGGGCGACACCGTTCTCGCAGACCGTACGGCGCTCAGCGAGGACGGGTTCATCGTCGCGACCGTTGTGGTGGATCCGCGCACCGGCCGTCCCGTGAGCAAGCCGCAGATCATCGCCAAGGGCTTCACCGATGAGCCGGGAGCACTCGCTCCGGTCGTCGAGCTCGTCGAGAACGCGCTGTGGGACCTGGCGGGGGAGGGCGAGACCGACCCGTACCGGATCGCCCAGGCGGTCCGTCGGACCGTCGGACGGTGGGTCGCCGAGAAGTGGCGTCGTAAGCCGATGATCGTCCCGACCGTCATCACGTCGGCGGTGGCCGAGGCCTGACGGAGCCCCGGCACGGCGGCTGTATCAACTCAATATCGGCGCGGCCCTCACATCACGTGGGGGCCGCGCCGGTCTCCCGGGACGATCGTGGCCGGAGTCACGGTGGACGTCCAGGTGAAACCCGTGTGGCTGCTGTGACCAGTGGTGTCCAAGACGTTAGAGTGGCACACATGGCATCCACCTCGAGCACGCGATCCACCCGTGCCCCCGGCGGCCGACGCCCCGCGTCCACGTCCGGGGCCCAGCGGTCGACCACGTCAACCACCCCGAAGTCCCGGGGTGGCGGTTCGCGTCGGGGGGCGGTCGTGTCCACCCCGAAGTCGGCCGCGCGCTCGGCCGGTCGAGGGACATCCAAGGCCGGTTCGGCGAAGCAGGCGGCGCCGGAACGCACGTCCGGTGCTTTCGCCGCGGTGGGCCGCGGCCTGCGTGGCGGATGGGCTGCTGTGGCCAAGGGGGTGGGGCACGGGGTTCGCGGTCTGGGCGGCGGGTCCCGGGACGACAAGGAGGTCCCTCCGCACCGACGTGACGGTCTCGGACTGGTCCTCATCGGTGTCGCGATCGTTGTTGCCGGTGCTGTCTGGTTCAGCGCCGCCGGGCCGGTCGGTCAGTGGATCGACACAGGGATCCGGACCGTCGTGGGGACCCCGGGAGCGCTCCTCCCGCTGTTGCTCGGCGGCTGGGGTGTCCTGGTGATGGCGCGCGAACCCCGGCCCGAGGTCCACTCGAGGTGGCTCGTCGGGACGATGGTGGCCGCACTCGGTGTGCTCGGCCTGTGGCATCTCGGCGCGGGTACGCCGGCGGACCCCGAAGGCGTTCGGTCTGGTGGGGGAGTGCTCGGCCGGATCGTCGGTGGCGGGCTCGAGGCCGGACTGTCCGTGTTCGTCACCGTTCCGCTGTTGGTGTTGCTCATCGCCTTTGGTGCGCTCGTCGTCGTCGGGCGCCCCGCTCGTGAGATCCCCGGCATGGTCCGCGGCTTCTTCGGCTGGGACGGTAGCGGCGACATCGTGGACGAGTTCGACGACTACGCCGACGACTACGCCGACGAGTGGCACGACGATGCGACCACCGCGTACCCGATCGCTGACACCGTGGCCTCCCCCGAACCCGAAAGCGCGCCCGCCCGACGGTCGGCGCGCCGGAGGGTGGCTGCGTGGTCCGACACCCCCACAGCCGGTGAGACGGTCGAGATGCCCCGGGCCACGGCGGACGAGCCAGCGCGTTCGACCACCCGGTCGGCAGCCGGACGTGTGGGCGACCTGGATGACGAGCCCGCCGCTGGCGTCGAGCCGCCCGCTGTGTCCCGGTCCCGCGCGCACGTCGACAGGGAGAGCGAGGACGACCGGGCCGGAGCGGTGGTTTCGGCCGCCTCCTCGACGGCTCCGCCCGCCCGGACGCGTGCTGGCGAGGCGGGTCGGACGGCGGCCCCGCGAGCCGCCGCGCAGGCGAGGTCCGTGCCGGACGCCTCCGCGGTGCCCCAGACCAACTCGCCGGCCGAGCACACCGCCTCGGACGCCGAGGAGGAGCGTCTGGACTCGCAGACACAGCTGTTCAACGGCACGGAGTACTCGCTGCCGCCGCTGAAGCTGCTCACGGCCGGCGATCCGCCCAAGGCCCGGAGTGAGTCCAACGACCAGATGATCGACGCCATCCAGGGCGTGCTCGAGCAGTTCAAGATCGACGCCGCGGTCACCGGCTTCACCCGGGGCCCGACGGTGACGCGGTACGAGGTCGAGCTCGGCCCCGGCGTGAAGGTCGAGAAGATCACCGCGCTGCACCGCAACATCGCGTACGCGGTGGCGACGGACAACGTGCGACTGCTCGCGCCGATCCCCGGCAAGTCCGCTGTCGGCATCGAGGTCCCGAACCTGGACCGCGAGCTCGTGCGGCTCGCCGACGTGCTCACCGACCCCAAGACCGCGGGCAAGCACAACCCCATGCTCATCGGACTGGGCAAGGACATCGAGGGCGACTTCGTCACCGCCGACCTGGCCAAGATGCCCCACCTGCTCGTCGCGGGCTCGACCGGCTCGGGTAAGTCCAGCTTCGTCAACTCGATGCTCGTGTCACTGCTCGCGCGCGCCACGCCGGACGAGGTGCGCCTCATCCTCATCGACCCGAAGATGGTCGAGCTGACGCCGTATGAGGGCATCCCGCACCTCATCACCCCGATCATCACCCAGCCCAAGAAGGCCGCCGCGGCGCTGGCCTGGTTGGTGGAGGAGATGGAGCAGCGCTACCAGGACATGAAGTCCACGCGTGTGCGACACATCAGCGACTTCAACGAGCGCGTGAAGTCCGGCGAGATCTCCACGCCTCCCGGCAGTCAGCGTGAGTACCGGCCGTACCCGTTCATCGTGGCCGTGGTCGACGAGCTCGCCGACCTCATGATGACGGCGCCGCGCGACGTCGAGGACGCGATCGTCCGGATCACGCAGAAGGCCCGTGCGGCCGGTATCCACCTGGTCCTCGCGACCCAGCGGCCCTCGGTGGACGTGGTGACGGGCCTGATCAAGACCAACGTGCCGTCCCGACTGGCGTTCGCCACCTCGTCGTTGACTGACTCGCGGGTCATCCTCGACCAGCCCGGTGCCGAGAAGCTCGTCGGTATGGGCGACGGACTCTTCATCCCGATGGGTGCTTCGCGACCGGTGCGTATGCAGGGGGCGTTCATCACCGACGAGGAGATCCAAGAGGTCGTCGAGTACACCAAGAACCAGGCGGAGCCCGAGTACGACGAGAGCGTCACCGAGGCCAAGGACGACGGCAAGAAGGACATCGACTCCGACATCGGTGACGACCTCGACGACCTGCTCGCGGCCATCGAGTTGGTGGTCTCCAGCCAGTTCGGATCCACGTCGATGCTGCAGCGCAAGCTCCGGGTCGGGTTCGCCAAGGCCGGCAGGCTCATGGACCTGATGGAGTCGCGGGACATCGTGGGCCCCTCCGAGGGCTCGAAGGCGCGGGAGGTTCTGGTCCGGCCCGAGGAACTCGGTTCGATCATCTGGATGATCAAGGGGGGCACCCCGCCGGAGGATCCTGCTTCAGCTGGGGACGAACCGGCTGTTCTGGAGGCCGAGGTCGAGAGCCCGGTGACCTGACCGCACTCGCGGAGACCCAGGCCGACTCACGCCGGCCTCACAGCGGGACACTGTCGGCCCCGCCCCGGTGCAGGGGCGGGGCCGAACGCGTCAGGACAGCGCGCCCAGAATGGGCTTCCACTCGCGCACGGTGACCTCGGGGACGAACCCCTCGATGCAGTGCGGGTCCCCGTAGACCAGCATCCGCGTGGTCTCCTCGGTGTCCGACTCGACGAGCAGCAGCGCACCCGAGCCGTCGAGGAACGGTCCCACGGTGAGGACGGTGCCTTCTTCCACCCGGTCGGCCAGCCACTTGCGGTGGGCGGGCTTGTTGGCCTCGCGCCCTTCGCTCTGGTCGGCTTCGTAGCGGTACGTCACGGCGAAGATGGCCATGTGTGTTCTTCCTCTGGTCCGGGGTGGGTGGGTCGTGCCGTCAAGAGTATGCGTGCGGGCCTGGCTAAGGTGAGGGGGTGACTTTCTCCACGACCGGCGCAGGCCAGCCCACCGCCGAGGTCCCTGTTCTCAACATCGCGAACATCCTCACGATGCTGCGTATCGTCCTGGTCCCGGTCTTCGTGGTGGTGTTCTTCGTCGCCGATGCCCAGGACACGTGGTGGCGGGTGGGGGCGTTCGCGGTGTTCGCCGTCGCCATGTTCACCGACTACGTGGACGGCTACCTGGCCCGCAAGCTCGAGCTGGTCACGGATTTCGGCAAGATCGCGGACCCGATCGCGGACAAGGCCCTCATGGCGGCCGCGATGATCTCGCTGTCGCTCGTTCACGAGTTGTTCTGGTGGGTCACGGTGGTCATCCTGGTACGCGAGATCGGGATCACCCTCTGGCGGTTCGTGGGTGTGGACCACGTGGTCGCGGCGAGCAAGGGGGGCAAGTTGAAGACCGTCACCCAGACTCTCGGCGTCGGGCTGCTGATCCTCCCGCTGCCGTACTGGGTGTGGCCGGTGGAGTGGGTCGTGATGGGTATGGCTGTGGTGCTCACCGTCTACACCGGTGTCGACTACGTGGTCAAGGCCCGGCAGGCCGCAGCCCGATGACGCCCGCGGCCGTGCTCGTGTCGACGCTCCGCGAGCGTGGCTGGACGGTGGCCACGGCGGAGTCGTTGACGGCCGGGTTGGTCGCGGCCACGATCGCCGACGTCCCCGGGGCCAGTGCGGTGCTGCGTGGTGGGCTGGTGGTGTACGCGACCGAACTCAAGCACCTCCTCGCCGATGTCCCCGAGGAGGTGCTGGAGCGTTTCGGTGCGGTCTCGGAGGAGACCGCGCGGGCGTTGGCCGACGGGGCGGCGCGACGGTGCGGGGCTGATGTGGGTATCGGTCTGACCGGTGTCGCGGGTCCCGACGAGCAGGAGGGAAAGCCGGTCGGGACGGTGTATGTGGGACTGTGTGTGCCCGGCCGTGCGCCCTGGGCGCGTCGACTGTCCCTGTCCGGGGACCGTGCTGGCATCCGGCACGAGGCCTGCAGGGTGGCGATGGAGTTGGTGACCGAGGTGGCGAAGACCCCCGCCGGTGGCGGGGGAGAGGGGAGCGCGGGGTGATGACCGGCGGTGTGGAGGATACGACGACGACGGGAACGATTTCGGGAGACGAGACGTTATACCCCGTGATGCCGAAGATCCAGATGACCACGTTGCCCCGTCCCGACCATCCCGGCGGTCCGCCCCTGTTGCGCGAGACCCTCGGGACGGTGCTGCGTGGACTCCGCGGAGAGTCCGGCCGGACGCTGCGCGATGTGGCGGACACGGCCCGGGTCAGCCCCGGCTACCTCTCGGAGATCGAGCGGGGCCGCAAGGAGGCCTCCAGCGAGTTGCTGGCGTCGATCTCTAGTGCGCTCGATGTCTCTCTCGGCGAGATCCTCATCCGCGCGGCTCTCGAGGTCTCGCCCCCGGGCTCCATCCCCGAGCCAGTGCTCGCAGCCTGATCCCGTCCCGGGTCACATCCCGGTGGTCCCATCACGGCGGTGTTCGGTAACGTGGAGCCGACCCGTCGTCCGAATCGGCAGAAGGACACTACGCAGCGATGGCCAATCCGTTCACCAAGGCATGGCGCTACCTCATGGCGTTGTTCGATTCGAAGATCGACGAGAAGGCCGACCCGAAGGTCCAGATCCAGCAGGCGATCGCCGATGCGCAGCGTCAGCACCAGCAGCTCTCCCAGCAGGCGGCCGCCGTGATCGGCAACCAGCGTCAGCTGGAGATGAAGCTCAACCGCCAGCTCGCGGACATCGAGAAGCTGCAGGGTTCCACCCGGCAGGCTCTGCAGATGTCGGATCAGGCGCGCCAGAACAACGATCTGCAGAAGGCCACGGAGTACGAGAACGCCGCCGAGGCGTTCGCGGCGCAGCTCGTGACCGCCGAGCAGAACGTCGAGGACCTGAAGAGTCTCCACGACCAGTCCCTGCAGGCGGCCGCGCAGGCGAAGAAGGCCGTGGAGCAGAACGCGATGGTGCTCCAGCAGAAGGTGGCCGAGCGCACCAAGCTGCTCAGCCAGCTCGAGCAGGCCAAGATGCAGGAGCAGGTCAGTGCGTCCCTGCAGTCCATGTCGGAGCTGTCGGCCGGAGGAAACACCCCGAACCTGGACCAGGTCCGCGACAAGATCGAGCAGCGTTATGCCAACGCGCTCGGGTCTGCCGAGCTCGCGCAGAACTCGGTGCAGGGCCGGATGATGGAGGTCCAGCAGGCCTCCACGCAGATGGCCGGGCACAGCCGTCTCGAGCAGATCCGTGCATCGATGCAGGCCGAGGGCGGTCAGCTCGGCCAGGGCACCGGCGCGGCCGGTCAACTGGGCCAGGGGCAGGCTGCTCCGGCCACGCCGCCGGCTCAGCAGCAGGCGCAGACCGACCAGCAGTGACATGACGGGCAACGGGCCGTCGGCGATGACGCCGGCGGCCCGTTGCCCTTCCCGGCAGGAGGTGACCAGGTGACGCTCACGGAGTTCCGGGCCAGAACGGTGGAGGCCTTCGGTGGGTCGCGGGCCGACCATCTCGTGCGGACCCATCACCTGGCTGCCTGTGGCGGGCGCACGGCGGCGGAGGCGATCGATGCCGGCCAGTCGGTCAAGCAGGTGTGGCTGGCGTTGTGTGCGGAGTTCGACGTCCCCGAACATCTTCGCTGACGCGCCGTTTCGGCGTGTCGTTCGATCTCGAACAGGCGTTCGTCTACACTGGGCGGTGCATGACGGCGGTTCCCCGCCGTCCACAGGGCGTCATCCCTCCACAGGGAGTGGTCGTCGGGACCCGTACGGGGCAATCGTGTCGTACCCGGCCCGTATCGTCCGCGAATGAAGAACAGACCAGAGCGATCACCGGGTGGCCGGGGTCGCGCGTGAACGGAGCAGACACATGGCACCTAAGTCCAGGGCGGGTACGGGCAAGGCCGGCGCGGCGCAGAACAGGGAACAGGCGCTCGAGCTGGCCCTGGCGCAGATCGACAAGGCCTACGGCAAGGGCTCCGTCATGCGGCTGGGGGACGACAACCGTCCGCCCATCCAGGTGATCCCGTCCGGTGCGTTGTCGCTGGACGTCGCGCTCGGTGTGGGCGGGTTCCCCCGTGGTCGCGTCGTGGAGATCTACGGACCGGAATCCTCCGGTAAGACCACCGTCGCGCTGCATGCGGTCGCCAACGCGCAGGCGGCGGGCGGGATCGCGGCCTTCATCGACGCGGAGCACGCTCTCGATCCGGAATACGCGCGCAAGTTGGGTGTGGACACGGACAACCTGATCGTCTCGCAGCCGGACACGGGCGAGCAGGCGTTGGAGATCGCGGACATGCTGGTCAAGTCCGGTGCCATCGACATCCTCGTGATCGACTCCGTGGCGGCACTGGTGCCGCGGGCGGAGATCGAGGGTGAGATGGGTGACAGTCACGTCGGTCTGCAGGCACGTCTGATGAGCCAGGCGCTGCGGAAGATGACCGGCGCCCTGAGCAGCACCGGTACCACCGCTGTGTTCATCAACCAGCTCCGCGAGAAGATCGGTGTCATGTTCGGTTCGCCGGAGACCACCACCGGCGGTAAGGCGCTGAAGTTCTACGCGTCGGTCCGTCTCGACGTGCGCCGTATCGAGACCCTCAAGGACGGTGCCGACGCGGTCGGTAACCGCACCAAGGTCAAGGTCGTCAAGAACAAGGTCGCGCCGCCGTTCAAGATCGCCGAGTTCGACATCATCTACGGCGAGGGGATCAGCCGGGAGGGCTCCCTGATCGACATGGGTGTGGACAATGGATTCATCAAGAAGTCCGGGTCCTGGTACACCTACGGCGCGGACCAGCTCGGTCAGGGTAAGGAGAACGCCCGCCGCTTCCTCAAGGACAATCCGTCGGTCCGGGACGAAATCGAGCGCAAGATCCTCGACAAGCTCAACATCGGTCCGGGTTCCGCCACCGAGGACGCTGAGGTCGGCGCAGACGAGGACGCGCCGATCGACGTGGTGCCCGTCGAGTTCTGACGTCTCGTGGAACGCTCACATCCCGGCGCGCGCCGCCCGGAGATCGATCCCGAGGAGCTTCGGGCGGCCATCGCCGCGGTCGAGTCACGGGGTTCGAGCTCCGAGGATCTGCCCCCTCTGGCACCCGGTGCGCACGAGGCGGCCGCGGCTGCGCTCCGCCTGCTCCGGTACCGGCCCCGCAGCGAGCACGAGTTGCGGGGACGATTGGAGGAGAAGGAGCATTCGGCGGATGCGATAGACGAGGCCGTGGAGCGTCTCCGGGTATGGGGACTGATCGACGATGCCGATTTCGCGGCGGAATGGGTCCGCGGCCGTCGCCGACGCAGGGGCCGTTCACGCGGTGCCTTGGAGCGGGAACTCCGGGACAAGGGTGTCGCGGAGTCCCACATCGCTGAGGCGGTGGCGGATATCGATGTGTCGGACGATCGTACGCAGGCGGCTGAACTGGTGCGTGCGCGGCTGGCTCGGCGGCCTGCCGGCACGCTGTCCGGTCAGGCTGACGAGGGTGAGAGGCGACGCCTGGTCGCTTTCCTTGCTCGCCGGGGTTATCCCACGGGGTTGGCACTGGCTGTGGTAGATGCCGAATTGGCGGCCCACGCCTCGTCCTGAGTACCCTGGCCTGCGTGGATTCTCTCGTCACCGATCAGCGGCCGGCACATGCGGACACCCCTGTAGCAGCTGCCGACGTCCGGACGTATCAGGTGCGTACGTTCGGGTGCCAGATGAACGTGCACGACTCCGAACGCATGTCCGGGGTTCTCGAGGACGCCGGATACATCCCGTTCGAGGGCGAAGCCGATCCGGCTCGCGGTGAGCTGCCGGACCTGGTGGTCTTCAACACGTGTGCGGTCCGTGAGAATGCGGACAACCGGCTGTACGGGACCCTCGGCCATCTGCGCCCCTGGAAGGACGTCAATCCGCGACTCCAGATCGCGGTGGGCGGCTGCCTCGCGCAGAAGGACAAGGAGGTCGTGGTCTCCCGCGCACCCTGGGTGGACGTGGTGTTCGGCACGCACAACCTCGGACACCTGGCGACACTCCTCGAACGCTCCCGGCACAACCAGCGCGCCGAGGTGGAGATCGCGGATTCCCTGCAGCACTTCCCGTCCACTCTGCCCGCGACCCGGGAGTCGGCGTACGCGGGCTGGGTGTCGGTCTCCGTCGGCTGCAACAACACCTGTACGTTCTGCATCGTGCCCTCGCTGCGGGGCAAGGAGGTTGACCGCCGGCCGGGCGAGGTGCTGGCCGAGGTCCAAGCACTGGCTGACGAGGGCGTGCTCGAGGTGACGCTGCTCGGACAGAACGTCAACGCCTACGGCAGGTCGTTCCACGACCCCGACGAACCCTCCGACAAGGGTGCGTTCGCGAAGCTACTGCGCGCTGCCGGACAGATCGAGGGGATCGAGCGGATCCGGTTCACCTCCCCGCACCCCGCCGAGTTCACCGACGATGTGATCGAGGCGATGGCCAGCACCCCGACGGTGTGCCCGCAACTCCACATGCCGTTGCAGTCGGGCTCGGACCGGGTGTTGCGCGCAATGCGGCGTTCCTACCGTTCGGAGAAGTTCCTCGGGATCCTGGACCGGGTCCGGGCCGCGATGCCCGACGCGGCGATCACCACCGACATCATCGTCGGTTTCCCCGGCGAGACCGAGGAGGACTTCCAGGCGACACTCGACGTGGTCGAGAAGGCGCGGTTCTCCAGCGCGTTCACCTTCCAGTACTCCCCACGTCCGGGGACGCCAGCGGCCGAGCTCGAGGACCAGATCCCCAAGGCTGTCGTGCAGGAGCGGTACGAACGACTCATCGCCCTGCAGGAGCGCATCACCCTGGAGGAGAACCAGGCCCTGGTCGGCCGTGTCGTGGAGGTGCTCGTCACCGCCGACGAAGGACGAAAGGACGCGGCCACGGCACGGATGACCGGCCGGGCACGGGACGGGCGTCTCGTGCACTTCGCGCCGACCGGGCCCCACGGTGCACAGATCCGGCCGGGTGACGTGATCACCACGGCTGTCACAGCGGCCGCCCCGCACCACCTCCTCGCCGACGCCGGCGTGCTCAGCCACCGCGCCACCCGCGCCGGTGACCGCCACGCGGCAGGCGAGAAGCCGGAGACACCGCCCATCGGCGTGGGGCTCGGCCTGCCCACACTGCGTCGAGACGTCGTGACCCTCGAGGTCACCGAGAAGGGATGCCCCACGTGAGTACCGAGGATCGCCCCGATCCCATCGCCGGGATCATGGAAGTCACGCGTAACGCGGAATCGGAGATGCGGCGACAGGACCGCATCCTCGGACGAACTCTCGTCATCGGCCCGGCCTATCTCGCCTCAGCCGTGCTCATCGTGCTCCTGGCCGTGCTGCTGCTGATGCCGCACAGTTCCGGGGTCCGCGGGTTCGACGTGCTCTTCTTCACCGACAAGGCACAGGATCAGCACACATCGTTGCCGTCCCACGTGTTCGTCCTGCTCTACTCGATCGGCTCCATCGGGTTCGGCGCGGTGATGATCCTCACGCAGAAGTGGTGGGCGGCGGGGATCGCGTGGAGCGCGACCTGTGTGGCGGCCGTCTACGGCATCCTGGCCATCTGGCTCCGCCAGTCCGGCCGCGGACCCGATCCCGACTTCCAGGGCTTCGGCGGACCCGGTATCGGAATGTATCTGAGCGAGATCGTTCTGTTCCTGCTCATCGGCACCCTCGCGGGAGTCCTCTGGGCCCGCACACCGGAACAGCGCAAGTTGGAGGAGAGCGCCCGTCAGGGCGACACCCGCTGACAGAACGGCGCAGAGGAACAAGGCACAAGAAAGAGGGCGGGGCGCCTGAGCGCCCCGCCCTCGTGCGTTGTTCGTCTCAGCGGGTGTCGACGGCCTTCTCCGCGGCCTCGGCCCACTCCCGCCACTGGGCGGCCTGGGCGCGGGCCTTCTCCGCGTCCTTGCGCTTACCCGCGGCCTCCGCCTTGTCCGCCTGGGCCTCGAAATCGTGCACCCGATCCCAGAACTGGGCAGCACGGGCCTTGGCCTCCGGATCGGTACGGCGCCACTCGGTGTCCGCCGCGTCCGCGACCGACTTCTCGATCGCCCGGATCTGGCCCTCGAGGTCGCCGATCCGGTTACGCGGAACCTTACCGATCTCCTCCCACCGTGACTGGAGCTCACGCAGCACGGACCGGGCCACGTCGAGGTCCCCGGTCGGGTCGATCTTGTCCTTGTACTCCCGGATCAGTTGTTCCTTGGCGGCGGCGTTCTCGCCGAACTCCGCGTCCCGTTCCGCAGCCGCCGCATGGCGAGCATCGAAGAAGGTGTCCTGGGCGGCCTTGAACCGCTTCCAGAGCGCTTCATCGGCGTCGCGGGGAGCCCGTCCGGCGGCCTTCCACTCGTCCATGAGCCGTCGGTAGGCCGTGGCCGTCTCGTTCCAGTCCGTGGAGCCGGACAGCGCCTCGGCGCGCTCGGCCAGCTCCTCTTTGATCCGCTTGACCGAAGCACGGTTGCGGTCGAGCTCGGCGAAATGCGAGCCCCGTCGGCGGTTGAAGGACTCGCGGGCCTTGGAAAAACGCTTCCAGAGGGCGTCATCGGTCTTCCGGTCGATCCCGCGGATGGTCTTCCACTCCTCCAGGATCTCGCGGAGCCGGTCACCGGCTGCCTTCCACTGCGTCGAGGACGCGCCGATCTCCTCGGCCTCCGCCGCGAGCTCCTCCTTGCGGGCGATCGCCGCCGTGCGCTGCTCGTCCTTACGCTGACGGGCCTCGGCCTCGACCTCGCCGGAACGCTCGATCACGACCGCCACTCGCGCGGCCAGGGAGTCCAGATCGCCCACGGCGGCCGCGCCGGGGATCTGGCCGGCGAGCGCCTCGGCGGAGGCACGGGTCTTCCGGGCGTCCTGGGGATGGGTGTCCAGGCGGGTCTCGAGCAGCGTGACCTCGGCGGCCAGATCGTCGAACCGGAGACCAAAGTGCGCGAGTCCCTCGGCAGGCGCACCGGCCTGCCACGACCCGACCTGACGCTCCCCGTCCGCCGTGCGCACGAACACCGCGCCCGACTCGTCGACCCGACCCCACTCGCCGGGATCGGACGCGATCGGGGCCCGCGCCTCGGGCGCCGCGGCGGGCCTCGGCGCGACCTTGCGCGCCAGCGCCGAGGGGGACGGCGGTCCCGGCCGGGGTCCGGGAGTCGGCGCGGTCCCGCCGGTGTCCTTACCGCTCGCGGCGGTGGATGACTGGTCGCTCATGTGGTCCTCTTTCGTTCTGCCGCGTGACACGGCACCGTCGCCGGGGCCGTCCCCGGTCATCGCCTCGCCATCCCTCGACGGGACGGCATCCTCCTAGTGTGTACCAACGTCGGCCTGTTCGTCGGTTGTATGCCCTCGTGCCGCCGGAACCGCCGTGTTCAAGGTGCCGGGCTGCCGTACCGCCGGGGACCAGTAGGGTTCCATCACGTGAGAAGTCCTGTCGTCCTGGTCCCCGGCGCCCCGGTGCTCGTCCCTCAACTGTCCGGTTCCGCCGCCTCCGAGAGCGCACCCCGGGTCCGCAGACTGTGTGAACTGCTCCGGGAGGCTTCTCACGCGTGCTCCCGTGTCCTGGTGGTGGGGACCGACCCCGCGCGCCGTGGCGTCGCCGACGTCCGCTCGTCCCTGAGCCGATGGGGCGTCGACGTGGGCGTGGGTCGGCCGTCCGATCCGCCGGCGCCGCCGGGCGCCGTACCCGATGCCGCCCTGATCGCCTGGTGGCTGCTGGACGAGAGCAGATGCGACCTTCCACGGACGTTCCAGGGCGTCTCACGGGACGCAGCCTCCCCGCCGGAGGCGACGGGGGAGGACCTCGTCGTCGTCGTCGCCGACGGCCCCGCCTCTCTCACCCCCCGCGCGCCCGTCCCACAGGACCCGCGCGGCGTAGCGCTGGACTCCGCGCTCGGTAGCTGGCTCCGCACGGGCGGTGACCTCCCCGACCCCGGGGCGGACGTGGCCGAGGAGGTGGGCTGGTGGAGCCGACCGTCCTGGCTGGCCCTCGCCGCACTGGTGGGGGGCCGAGCCGCGTCGGAATCGCTGTCCTGGGCGCCGTTCGGCGTCGGCTACCACGGGGCACGGTGGGGCCGGTGAGCATCTCGGCGACGACCGGCCCCGACCCGCGCTCCGGGGTCCACCACAGCACCACGGCCCCGATCGCGGTGGTGGGGGCGACCGGCACCGGCAAGTCCGAACTGGCCCTCGGGCTGGCAGAACAGCTCGGCGGCGAGGTGGTCAACTGCGACGCGATGCAGCAGTACCGCGGTATGGACATCGGCACCGCGAAACTGCCCGTGGACCAGCGTCGCGGCATACCCCACCACCGACTCGACGTCCTCGACGTCACCCAGACCGCCAGCGTCGCCGATTTCCGCACCGAGGCAGAGCGGGAGATCGCGGAGATCCGCGGACGCGGACACGTCCCCATCCTGTGTGGCGGCTCGATGATGTACCTGCAGGCGCTGATCGACGGCTGGGCTATCCCCGACACCGATCCACAGGTGCGGGCCCGGTACGAACGCCGGCTCGAGGAGATCGGTGTGGCCGCGCTGCACGCCGAACTCGCGGTGGTCGACCCCGAGGCGGCGCGCACGATCCTGCCCACCGACCCCCGTCGAACAGTCCGGGCCCTCGAGGTGGTGGAGCTGACCGGCAGGCCGTTCTCCGCCTCCCGCCCGACGATCGGCGAGCCCCGTTGGGGGACCCGGATCCTCGGCCTCCGGTGCGACTTGCCGGAACTCGACGAACGCCTCGCGGCGCGGACCGCGCGGATGTTCGCCGACGGACTGGTCGACGAGGTGCGTGCACTGGTTGCCGAGGGACTGCTGGAGGGCGTCACCGCCCGGCGCGCCATCGGCTACGCCCAGGTGCTCGACGAGATGGACGAGGAGCTGCGGGTCTCCGACGCGGGACTGGCGCGTGCCGAAGAGCGGACGTTCATCGGCACCCGCCGCTATGTCCGACGCCAGCGGTCGTGGTTCGGGCGCGACCCGCGGATCGAGTGGATCGACACCGACACCTATGGCACGGGCCCCCACGCAGACACACCACTGCGTGTGGCGCTGAGGATCCTCGGGAGGGACGGACGATGAGGGAGGAGACCGGCGGTCGGTCACGGGTGCAGTCGGTGGACAGGGCCTTCGCGCTGCTCGACGCACTGGCCCTGCGCGGGGGACGCGCCTCCCTGGGCGAACTCGTCGCCGACACCGGCCTCGCCGCCGCGACGGTCCACCGCCTGTGCGGGACCCTGGCCGAGAGCGGCCATCTCCGGCGCGATGCACGGCGCGACTACCTGTTGGGTCCCCGCCTGCAGCGGATCGGAGACGCCGCCCGCCGCGCCACCCTCGCCTGGGCCGAACCCGTCCTCGCGGCGGTCGTGGCGGGCACGGGGGAGACCGCCAACATGGCGGTCCGGGAAGGGGACGGGGTGGTGTACCTCGCCCAGGTGCCGTCCCCCCACTCGATGCGGATGTTCACCGAGGTGGGGCGCCGGGTGGAGGTGCACTGCACCGCCGTGGGCAAGGCCCTGGTGGCCGATGACGACGACGACGAGGTCCGCGCCATGCTCGAGCGGGCCGGGATGCGCCGCTACACCTCGTCGACCATCGTGCACCCGGACGCCCTGTTGGCCGAGCTCGCCAGGGTACGCCGTTCGGGTTTCGCGACCGATGAATCCGAGCAGGAAGAGGGGGTGCGCTGCGTGGCGATCGCCGTGGGTACCGGGGAGGCCGCGTTCGCCATCTCCGCCTCCGGGCCCGAGGCTCGATTCACCAGGGATCGTCGCGATGCCGCGGTGGGGATCCTGCAGGCGGCCGTAGCGGGTCTGGGGCTCTTCTGACTCATCCGTGGGTCATGTGTCGGCCGGGGAGGGTGGGGCGGTGGCCGCCGAGGTTGAGCATGGCCAGGGCGATGAGGGCTTCGGGTGATCGGAAGCCGAAGGCCATTCGGGTGATGAGGCGGATCGTGGTGTTGACCGATTCGATGAGGCCGTTGGACAGGCCGTGCTCGATCGAGGCGAGGATCTCGGTTTTGTAGGTGCAGATGGTGCGTTGCGGGTGGACGAACCGTTCGATGCGGCATCTTCTGGCCCAGCTGATCCACGCTTCCAGGGCCGTTCTTGCCTCATCGATGGGGAGTTGGAAGATCAGCCGGAGGCCTTCTTTGAGCAGGTAGGCGCGATATAGGGTGGGTTCGGTCTTGGCGATCCATGCCAGTTTCACCGACTGCTTCGTGGTGAGGTTCTCTGGGTTCTTCCAGAGGGCATACCGGGCGTATTGGATGTCTCTGGCGTAGCCGCGTGCCCGGTTGACCTTGTTGGCCAGACGCCGTTCGCGGAGCTGGCGCTTGTCGCCGCGGGCCTCGTTCCACACCTTCCGGCGCACCTCGTCCAACGCGTCGGTGGCCCACTTGACCACGTGGAACGGGTCGGTGCAGCGCACCGCATTCGGGCACTGCTCATCGACGACACTTCCGATCCATTTGGCGCCGTCAGCGGTGACGTGGGTGATCTTTGCGCACCGCTCGGGCCCGAGGGCGTGGAAGAAGGCTCGAACGGTGGCCTTGTCGCGGCCCACTGCCACCCACACCAGTGGCCCGGTGTCGTGGTCGACCACGATGGTCAGGTACTTGTAGTTGCGTTTGTAGGAGATCTCATCGATCCCGATCCGTCGCAGGCCGGCGAAAGGGTCGACACTGGCTGAGGTGTCGGCCCATACCCGGGTGATGATCGCTCCCACGGTGCGCCAGGCAACACGCCCTCAACTGGCAGGCCGCGCTCTTGGAGCACTGGGTGGCCAGCCAGGCGACCTGCTGATCGAATGCCCTGGTGTGACCGGCACCGTGACGGGCCCAGGGCACCTGCCGCACGGTAGGACCGTGTTCGGCGCAGTTGACCCGGGGTGAATCAGCTTCCAAGAACACCCTTGTTGAGCCCATATCCAGGCTGCGCCACCGTCGTCGGCCGTCGCCATTGTCATACCCGGCCGCTGGCCTGCCGCAGACTCCGCACCGAGCTCGGACCCCTTTGCGAGGACGAACATGGGCGACCACGATCTGCTCGTCGTGGTCGAACTCAACGCTTTCGATCACCGTATTCTCGACGCCCAGCACCGCACGCCATAAGCTGACAACTCGCACGCCGTTCTCCGCTCTTCGGTTCTGGATTAGACACCTAAAACCTAGAACGAGAACGGCGTGCTCCTGCGTCAGATCGATCTAACGACCCACGGGTACGTCACAAGAGCCGGATTTCCGGGGACGATCCCCGACGGGCGGGGATCAGGGACCGATCAGCGACGGTCAGAGACCGTTCGCGGCCTTGAACTCACGACGACGCCGGTGCAGGATCGGCTCGGTGTAGCCGGACGGCTGCGTGGTGCCCTCGAGGATCAGCTCGCGTGCGGCCTGCCAGGCGATCGAGTTCTCGACGTCCGGGGCCATGTTCCGGTACGCGTCGTCCCCGGCGTTCTGGGCGTCCACCACCGCGGCCATGCGCCGCAGCGAGTCCTCGACGAACTCGGCGGAGACGATCCTGTGGCGGATCCAGTTCGCCAGCAGCTGCGAGGAGATCCGCAGGGTGGCGCGGTCCTCCATGAGGTTCACGTCGTGGATGTCGGGCACCTTGGACACACCGATACCCTGCTCGACCCAGCGAACCACGTAGCCGAGGATCGTCTGGCAGGAGTTGTCGACCTCCTCCTTCTTCTGCTCGTCGGTCCAGTCGGTGCTGGGCGCCAGCGGGATCGTCAGGATCTCGTCGACGGTCGCGCGCGGGCCACCCGCCAGCAGCTCCTCCTGACGCGTCATCACGTTCACGCGGTGGTAGTGGGTGGCGTGCAGGGTCGCACCGGTCGGGGACGGAACCCACGCGGTGTTGGCACCAGCCTCGGGCTGACCGATCTTCTCGGCCAGCATCTCGGCCATGAGATCGGTCTTGGCCCACATGCCCTTGCCGATCTGGGCGCGGCCACGCAGACCACAGGCCAGGCCGGTGTCGACGTTGAAGTCCTCGTAGGCGGTCATCCACGGTGCCGACTTCATCTCGGCCTTGCGGATCATCGGTCCGGCCTCCATGGAGGTGTGGATCTCGTCACCGGTCCGGTCGAGGAATCCGGTGTTGATGAACACCACACGATCGGTGGCCTCGGCGATACAGGCTGCGAGGTTCACCGAGGTCCGGCGCTCCTCGTCCATGATCCCGACCTTGAGGGTGTTGGCCGGCAGGCCCAGGAGCGACTCGACACGGCCGAACAGCTCGGTCGTGAACGCGACCTCGGCCGGGCCGTGCTGCTTGGGCTTGACGATGTAGATCGAGCCGGTGCGGCTGTTGCCGCGCTCGTTGCCCTCGGCGATCCCGTGCATGGCGGCGAGTGCGGTGACCAGCGCGTCGAGGATGCCCTCGGGGAGCTCGTTGCCCTCGGCGTCCAGCACCGCCGGGTTGGTCATGAGGTGCCCCACGTTGCGGACGAACAGCATCGAGCGACCGTGGAGGCGCACCTCACCCTTGCCGTCGGGCGCGGTGAAGAGGCGATCGTCATTGAGGACGCGGGTGAAGGTCTTGCCGCCCTTGCTGATCTCCTCGGCGAGATCGCCCTTCATCAGGCCCAGCCAGTTGCGGTAGCCGAGGGTCTTGTCCTCGGCGTCCACCGCCGCGACAGAGTCCTCGAAGTCCATGATCGTGGTGACGGCCGACTCGAGAACCACGTCCTTGACACCGGCGGAATCGGTGGAGCCGATGGGGGACGCGTGATCGATCTGGATCTCGATGTGGAGGCCGTTGTTGCGCAGGAGGACCGAGGAGGGACTGGCCGCGTCTCCCAGGTACCCCACCAGCTGGTCGGGGTCGGCCAGACCCGTGGTGGAGCCGTCGGCAAGCGTCACCTGCAGGGCGCCGTCGATGATCGCGTACCCGGTGGTGCCCACATGGCTACCGGAGGCCAGCGGGGTCGCGTCGTCCAGGAACTCACGCGCCCAGGCGATCACCTTGTCACCGCGGACCTTGTTGTACGACGAGCCCTGCTCGGCGCCGTCCTCCTCCGAGATCGCATCGGTCCCGTAGAGTGCGTCGTAGAGCGAGCCCCAGCGAGCGTTGCCGGCGTTGATGGCGAACCGCGCATTGGTGATGGGCACGACCAGCTGCGGGCCGGCGATGGTCGCGATCTCGTCGTCGACCCCTGCGGTGGAGACAGCCACCGACTCGGGCGCCGGCACGAGGTACCCGATCTCCTCGAGGAAGGCCTTGTACGCCGCGGGGTCGACCGGGGCGGGGTTCGCCCGGTGCCACGCGTCGATCTTCGACTGGAGCTCGTCGCGGACCGCGAGCAGTTCGCGGTTCCGGGGTGCGAGGTCGGTGAAGATCTCGGCCGCGCCGGCCCAGAATGCGTCGGGGTCGACCCCGGTTCCGGGGATAGCCTGCGAGTTGACGAAGTCGTACAGGACCTTGTCCACCCGAATTCCGCCGACGGTGATGCGATCGGACATCGATGCTCTCCTCTGGTTGGGGGATCGTTCTCAAACAACGACTCTAATCTGCCCCACCGACGCGTTCATCTGCGCTTTCCGCAGTGTGGAACGCGCGCAGGGCCGAGTACTCTACGTCACATGGAACAACACGGGGCCGCAGACTCCGACGGAATCGAATTCATCAAGGGACACGGGACGCACAACGACTTCGTGATCCTTCCCGATGATCACGCAGAGATCGACCTGGACGAGCAGCTGGTCCGCACACTGTGCGACCGGCGGGCAGGGATCGGCGGGGACGGGGTCCTCCGCATCGCGACTGCCGGGGCGCTGGTCGACGCCGGCGTTCTCCCCGGCCTGCCCGAGGGGGTGCGGCCCACCGATTGGTTCATGGACTACCGGAACGCTGACGGGTCGATCGCCGAGATGTGCGGGAACGGAGTACGCGTGTTCGCGCATGCGCTGGTCGCGACCGGCCGGGCCGAGCCGGGCGTCCTCCGGGTGGGGACACGGTCCGGTCTCCGACCTGCGACGATCCTCGAGCAGCAGGGCGGCAGGGCGGTCGTCTGTGTGGAGATGGGGGCGCCGGTGCTGCTGGGGGTGTCTTCCGCACGATGGGGGGACCGCACATTCGCGGGGCTGGCCGTGGACATGGGTAATCCCCACCTGGCCTGTGTCGTCCCCGGGCTCGAGCCGGGCTCGCTACGAGATCTTCCGATTCACGAATCCCCGGTGTTCGACCCCGAGTTCTTCCCGAACGGGGTGAATGTCGAGATCGCCACGCCGGTGACAGACGGCAGGATCTCGATGCGCGTCCACGAACGCGGAGCAGGGGAGACCATGTCCTGTGGAACAGGCATCGTCGCGACTGCCGTGGCCGGTCTGGCGGACGCAGGCAAGTCGACCGGAGAGGTGACCGTTGTGGTGCCGGGCGGCGAACTGCGTGTCCTGATCGGGGACCGCGGCTCGACTCTGACCGGGCCCTCGGAGCTGGTCGCCACCGGGACGTTCATGCGCTGTTGACGAGGAGGGTCACCGCGAAGTCGGGCTGCGCGGGCACGTGACCGCGCCATTTGTGAGACGATGGTCGGGAATGACTAACGAATTCGCGGCCGGTGGCCGCCCACAAGAAGACCTCGATCCCTCCATCGGTGAGCTTCAGCTCGAGGAACGGTCCTCGCTGCGCCGTGTTGCCGGACTCTCCACCGAACTCCAGGACGTCCACGACGCCGAATACCGGCAACTCCGTCTCGAACGCGTGGTGCTGGTCGGTGTGTGGACCGAAGGTACGGCCGCGCAGGCGGACGCGGCGATGGCAGAACTGGCGCAACTCGCCGAGACCGCGGGCTCGGAGGTGTGTGACGCTCTGATCCAACGCCGCGACAAGCCCGATGCGGCGACGTACATCGGGTCGGGCAAGGTGAGCGTCCTCAAGGACGTTATTGCTGCCACGGGTGCGGATACCGTCATCTGCGACGGTGAGCTGACCGGCGGTCAGCTGCTGGCCCTGGAGAAGGCCGTGAACGTCAAGGTCATCGACCGGACTGCCCTGATCCTGGACATCTTCGCCCAGCACGCCACGAGCCGGGAAGGTAAGGCGCAGGTCAGCCTCGCGCAGATGGAGTACATGATGCCGCGGCTCCGCGGCTGGGGCGAGTCACTGTCGCGTCAGGCCGGTGGCCGTGCCGGCAGCAACGGTGGCGTCGGTCTGCGTGGCCCGGGTGAGACCAAGATCGAGACCGACCGTCGCCGGATCCGTGAGCGGATGGCGCGGCTGCGGCGGGAGATCAAGGGCATGAAGCAGGCCCGTGACACCAAACGTCACAGGCGGCGGGCCACGCCGGTTCCGTCGATCGCCATCGCGGGTTATACCAATGCCGGCAAGTCGAGCCTGCTGAACCGGATCACCGGGGCGGGTGTGTTGGTCCAGGACGCGCTCTTCGCGACTCTTGATCCCACCACGCGGCGGGCCGAGCTGCCGGACGGCCGAACGGTGGTGTTCACGGACACTGTGGGTTTCGTCCGGCACCTGCCCACTCAGCTCGTCGAGGCGTTCCGGTCCACGTTGGAGGAGGTCGTGGACTCAGAGCTGCTCCTGCACGTGGTGGACGGTTCCGATCCGTTCCCCCTCCGCCAGATCGAGGCGGTACGCAGGGTGATCAACGAGGTCGTCGAGGAGCAGAACGCCGAGCGTCCTCGTGAACTCGTGGTGATCAACAAGATCGATGCCGCGGACCCGCTCGTTCTCACCGAGCTCCACCACGCCTTGCCCGACGGGGTGTTCGTCTCGGCCGTGACCGGGGAGGGGATGGATGAACTCCTGTCCACGATCATGGAGATCATCGCCTCCGAAGATTCGGACGTAACTCTTCTGGTGCCGTATTCACGGGGCGACGTGGTCTCCCGTGTCCACGCCGAGGGCGCGGTGATCGATGAGACGCACACCCAGGACGGCACGAGGATCCGAGTGCGATTGCCGAAGTCCATTGCCGGAGAGCTGAGCGGGTTCGTCACCAACGGCTCACACGACGGCGCCGCCTGACCCCGGGACCGGGGCAGGCGGCGACTGCCGTACAGCGAGGTGGGCCTGAGGCCGTCAGAGCTTACGGAACACCGTGACCACCTTGCCCAGAACGGTGGCGTGCTCACCTGGGATGGGACTGAAGGCCGGATTGTGGGGGAGCAGCCACACCCCGGTGTCGTCCTTTCGGAAGGTCTTGACCGTTGCCTCGCCGTCGATCATGGCCGCGACGATCTCGCCGTTGTTCGCCACATTCTGGCGCCGGACCACCACATAATCTCCATCGCAGATCGCGGCGTCGATCATCGACTCGCCCACGACCTTGAGCATGAACAACTCCCCGGAACCCACCAGGTCGGCGGGGAGCGGGAACACCTCGTCCACCGCCTGCTCGGCGAGGATCGGTCCCCCGGCGGCGATGCGGCCCAGCACCGGCACGTACACGGCTTCCGCCGCGCCCTCGGGACGATCCTGCGCAGGGGCGGACGCGCGGCGACTCCGGGTCTTCTGCCCGGGCACTCCGTGCACGTCGACCGCTCGGGGCTTGTGGGGGTCCCGGGTCAGGAACCCCTTCTTCTCCAACGTCCGGAGCTGGTGCGCCACGGAAGATGTTGATTGCAGCCCCACCGCATCTCCGATTTCTCGGATGCTCGGTGGGTAGCCACGGTCCTTGACCGTGTCGTGAATGTGCAGGAGAACGCTCTTCTGGCGAGGTGTGAGCGCCTCGAAATCCGGCTTGGCCATGGCAGGGTCCCTTCGACGAATGGGTGTTCGACGTCTGTTTCTGGGTACAGCCTAGACGGAGATCCCACTTCGCGCCACACACCTGTTCGAAGTTTTTCCCTTCGGGATGGTGACTCTGTCGGAACCGCGTGGTACAACTCTAGGCAGTGTTCGAGTTCGAACAGATGTTTTGACGAGTGCACACGGGTGTACGAACCTGTGTCGCACAGTCAGTCGAGTTGGGAGTGGTCATGACCGTTCAGGAATTTCAGACGTACGCCGATCTCGCGCCGCGGTGGACCGAGGCCTGTCCCGTCGAACACGGCCTCGGCGGGAAGGGCGCTCGGCATCATGGTGTCGGTGCGGCGGAGGGACGTCCGGCCTCCGCCGACTTTCGGAACCGGCCTCCAGCACGTGCGGTAGAGCGGCCCGGGCCGGCCCCGGTGGCGATTCGCCGGTCCCGTCCGCTGGCCGCCCGCCGGGCGGCGTACGTCACCGTCGCGCCGGGCCGCCGTGTTCTCGCAGGTCCGGCAACGGCGGTGCGCGCGTGTAGTGCCGAGGTGTCGGTCCAGAGCGGAGTCGTGGACGACGTGCCGACATGGGTGCTGGCGGCGTGCGGGATCACTTTGGGGGTGTTGATGCTTCTGGCCGTGGCATTCCTCGGCGGACCCGCCTACGTGTGACGAGTGGGTTCGCCTCTTAGACTGGGCACCGGACTGCATACTGCACGTCCCGGCCCGGCGAGTGCTTCGTCCGGGCTCGTTGGGTTCGGTCGACGAAGGGCGGAACGGGAATGTACTGCCCGACATGCCACCACGAGGATTCCCGGGTGATCGACTCACGGTCGGTCGACGAGGGTCAGGCCATCCGTCGTCGTCGTGAATGCCCGGAGTGTGGGCACCGCTTCACCACGCTCGAGACCCCCCTGCTGATGGTCCTCAAACGCAACGGCGTTACCGAGTCTTTCAGCCGGGACAAGGTCGTGCGCGGCGTGCGACGTGCGTGTCAGGGACGTTCCGTGGACGAGGACGCGTTGCGCCGGCTCGCGCAGCGGGTGGAAGACGCTGTTCGGGCCAGGGGAGCGTCAGAGGTCCCTGCTCACGAGATCGGCCTGGCCATTCTGGGCCCCCTCCAAGACCTCGATGAGGTCGCCTATCTGAGGTTCGCCTCGGTGTACAAACAGTTCAGCTCTGCCGACGACTTCGAACGGGAGATCATCGCTCTCCGGGAACGTCGTTCCACCGATCAGCCGTCGTGAGCGGGCGCCGACAGTGATCCCCCGGGGGCGGTAGCGGGTTGACCCCCGGAGCGCGGTTCATCGAACGGGTTCGGTGGTCAGGGCTGCTTTGACCGCCCTGTCGATGCGCTCCGGCGACACCGACTGAGCGGTTCCGAGCGACTGGGCGAACAGGCCCACCCGGTATTCCGCCAGCATCCACCTCAGATCGCGGGCCGCACGTGTACCCCCCGGGCGACTGCGCAGAATTCTGCACGCGTCGTCCACCGTTGTCTCCGAACGCGCCAGGCGGGCAGAGAGCTCGTCGTGCCGGGCCGGTGATGTCTCGGCCAGGTCCAGGCGCATGCCCACTGCGCGGACATGACGCTCCAGGTGCGGCAGGGCCGCTGACGGATGCCTGGCCAGAAAGCCCTGCCCGACGAGGTAGTCGAGTGACGGGCTGATTTCCTCGGCGATTTCCCGCGGGGCGTCGGCCAGTCTCGCCGCGACCCTCTGTGCCGACACCAGTGCCGGGGCCACTGTCGAGATGGCTTGCGCCACTGCGCGAGGGACTTCGGTCCGGGCGGCCGCTCTGAGCTCCTCGAACTCCCGCACCGTCAGCAGCGGAACACCCTTGCGGACTGCGATCAACCTCGCGGAGACCGCTAGTGCGGCGTCCGAGACCAGGGCGTCGATCCCGCCGTAGGGGTACTGGCTCAGTGCCAGCCGCTCCTGCACTGGACGCCCCCGCAGGATCGACGAGGCGGAGACGAGATCGTCTGTCACCAGGGACAGAACCGCCTTGGCCTGAACAGCACGTCGTTCTTCTGCCGTGGCGCAGGCCACCCGGTGGATGCCGTCGGTGCCGACACGGAGCGCCGGGTAGACGGTGACCTCCACGCCGTCGACGGTCCCCGTCACGGATTGGGGCAGATCACCGATGGAGTCGGCGGTCCACTTGCGGTGCGGACCGTCGTCGGGCACCAGCCGTCGGTTGAGGGTCGCTCGTACCTTGTCGGTCAACCGGGCCCGTAGTGCCTTCAGATCCGTACCGGAATCCACCACGGTGTCTGCCTCGATGATCTCGAACCTCACGACCAGATGGTCGGGCAACAGTTCGGGGCGGAACTCCCTGGGGTCGACCGTCGTGCCGATGCGGGCCGACAACGCCTCGGCCAATGCAACCGACAACGGAGCTGAGCGTGGGGTCAGATCCCCCGCCAGCAGTGCCGCGTACTCGGCAGGAGGCGAACACATGCGGCGCAGGTACTTCGGCAGGGTGCGCAGCATCTCCGTGTACAGCTCCTCGCGCAGTCCCGGGACCAGCCATTCGAAACCCGCTGCGGCCACGGAGGAGAGTTGGGGCAGGGGGATACGCACGGTGATCCCGTCCGCCGACCCGCCGGGCTCGAACTCGTAACGGAGTTCGAAGCGGCGATCCCCCTGCTTCCAGTACGGCGGGAAAGCGGCGGCGTCGGGGGCAGCTTCAGACGTACGGATGTCCTCTGGGGTGAGACGAAGAGCATCCGGGTCACGGTGCCCCTTTTTCTTCCACCAGGACTCCAGATGTCGGCCCGAGGTCACGTCGGCGGGCAGTCGGTCGAGATAGAACGCAACCAGGGCGTCGTCATCGATCACCAGGTCGCGCCGGCGACTTCTGGTCTCCAGTTCGCGCGCCTCCTTCACGGCGCGGGCGTTGTCCAGGATCACCGGTACCCGGGTGTGCCACCTGCCCTCGACGATCCCGTGCCGCACGAGCATCTCCCTGGCCAGCGGGGCATCCACACGGGAGAGCAGGATCCGTCGAGCTTCGACCACCGTCAGGCCCAGCAGCAGCACTTTCTCGTATGCCATCGCCGCACCCTGGGCGTCCGACCAGTGCGGTTCGGAATACTGTGCGCGGACCAGGTGCGAGCCGAGCTGTTCGATCCACGCGGGATCGATGCGGGCGACGTCGCGCGCCCACAGGCGGGACGTCTCCACCAGTTCGGAGGCCATCACCCAGCGCGGCGGCTTACGCGCCAGGTCCGAGCCCGGGAAGATCTGGAACCGGATGCCGCGCGTTCCCCGGAACTCACGGGTCTCTTCGTCGCGCATCCCGACATTCGTCAGGAGCCCGGACAGGATCGCTTTGTGGAGGTCGTCTTCCGCGGCGTGCCCCGAGGGCGGGTGCCACCCGTGCTCGCGGCACATGCTGCGCAGCTGTGTGTTGAGGTCCTGCCATTCGCGGATTCGCAGCCAGTGCAGGTACTCGGCCTTGCACATCTTGCGGAAGGCGCTGCCGGACAGTTCCCTGCGCTGCTCGGTGATGTACCGCCAGAGGTTGAGGTACCCGAGGAAGTCAGAGCTTCTGTCCGCGAAGCGCCGGTGTAGCTGATCTGCCTTGGCCCGGTCCTCGGCGGGGCGCTCGCGGACGTCCTGCACGGTCAGGGCGGCCACCACCACCAGGACGTCCCCGAGGGAGCCGTTGTGGTGGCCCTCCACGACCATCCGGGCGAGCCGCGGGTCGAGGGGGAGGACAGCCATGTCGCGACCGGCCTTGGTCAGGTGCGGACGCTCGTCGTCGTCGATCCGGAGGGCCCCCAGTTCGCTGAGCAGGGTCATCCCGTCCCGGACGGCCTTACGGTCCGGTGGTTCGACGAACGGGAAGTCGTCCACGGGGCCCAGATCGAGGTCGGCCATGGACAGGATCACTGACGCAAGGTTGGTGCGCAGGATCTCGGGGTCCGTGAACTCCGGGCGTGAATCGAAATCCTCCTCGGAGTAGAGGCGGATGCAGATTCCGTCGGCAACGCGGCCGCATCGGCCGGCGCGTTGTGCGGCGGAGGCTTGTGACACCGGCTCGATGGGCAAGCGCTGCACCTTGGTCCTGGTCGAGTACCGGGAGATGCGGGCGAGTCCGGTGTCCACCACATAGCGGATTCCGGGGACGGTCACGGAGGTCTCGGCGATGTTGGTGGAGAGGACCACCCGGCGGGTGGAGTGTGCGCGGAACGCCTTCTGTTGTTCCGCTGCGGTGAGGCGGGCGAACAGGGGGAAGATCTCGGTGTTGCGGAACCTGCGCCCACGCAACACCTCCTCGGCGTCGCGGATCTCGCGTTCGCCGGAGAGGAAGACCAGAACGTCTCCGCTGTCCTCCTCCAGTAGTTCGGCCACTGCGTCGGCGAGTGCGTCCAGGGGGTCCAGGTCCAGCACCCTGTCGCCGTGCTCGACCTGTAGGGGGCGGTACCGGATCTCGACGGGGTAGGTGCGGCCTGAGACCTCGATGATCGGTGCGGGACGGCCCTGCGCGTCGGCAAAGTGTCGCGCGAAGCGTTCGGGGTCGATGGTCGCGGAGGTGATGATCAGTGTGAGGTCGGGGCGCTTCGGCAGGATCTGCTTGAGGTAGCCGAGCAGGAAATCGATGTTGAGACTGCGTTCGTGGGCCTCGTCGATGATGATCGTGTCGTAGGCGCGCAGCAGACGGTCGCGGCGGATCTCGGCGAGAAGTACACCGTCGGTCATGAGCTTGACCGCCGTCTCGGGACTCGTGCGGTCGTCGAACCGCACAGCCGAGCCGACCAGGCCGCCGATCTGGACGCCGAGTTCGTCGGCGATGCGTTCGGCGACGGAGCGTGCGGCGAGCCGGCGTGGCTGCGTGTGCCCGATCATGCCGCGGATCCCGCGTCCGAGCTCGAGGCAGATCTTGGGGATCTGGGTGGTCTTGCCGGAACCGGTCTCGCCGGCGATCACCACCACCTGGTTCTCACGGATGGCGTCGGCGATCTCGTCCTTGCGGGCGCTGACCGGTAGTTGGGGCGGGTACTCGGGGGTGGGGATCGAGTCGGCGCGGCGGGCGAGTTGCTCGACGCCACGGTCGATGCGTTGAGCGAGCTCGGGGAGCTGGTCGGCCCTGGCCCGGCGGATCCGGGGTCGGAGGCGGTGGGCCTCGGCGATGCTGATCTCGTCGAGCCGGACGAGCAGTTCGTGGCGGGCCCGGCGGAGCTCAGGGGAGGGCGCGGTGGACGAGGACATGGTGTCCACAAGGATATAGGCCCCGGCGCGCGGGTCAGTCGGCGCCGCTGTCCCGGCGCGCTTGGATTCGTGCGTACCGCTCGTGTAGTCGTTCGCGGATCTCGTCGGGTTGGTAGGCCTGTCGGCGCCGTTCGGAGCGGGCTGCGAGGATACCGGTGGCGGCGACGCCGGCTATTCCGGCCGCGCCGACCACTTTGAGCCACTGCCGTCCGCGGGGTGCCATGGCCCAACTGTAGGCGGCTGACGGGCAGGTGCTGGCAGGATCGCGTCATGAGCGTGGACACCGTGCCCCTGGCTGCTGCCGTCGAGCGAACCCGGACGGGGGACCTGTGGGTGTTCCGGGGGCGGTCGACGGCGGATCGGCTCATCCAGACCCTCACCAATGCGCCGGTCAACCATGTCGGTGTCGCGGTGGTGCTCGAGGACATGCCGCCCCTGATGTGGCACGCGGAGATGGGGCGGGCCCTGCCGGATGTGTGGACGGGGCGCCGTCAGCGGGGCGTGCAGTTACACGATCTGGAGGACGCGGTGCGGCAGTGGACGGGGCCGTACGGGCAGCGGGCGTGGTTCCGTCAGGTCAGTCCGGAGGTCGGGGTGGAACAGGAGGACGCGCTACTGGAGTCGATCGCGCGACTGAACGGGGTGTCGTTCCCGTCGGCGGGACGGCTGACCGCCCGGTGGGTGCGGGGCAGGTGGTCGGAGCGGGGACGGGGACCGGGGGGAGAAAACGACGACGACGACAACGCACCTCGGCGGCGCCTGCGTCTGCCCTCACTGAGAGGACGGTCCGGGGCGGATACTGCGGTGAGGGCTGGCTCGGCGGTGAGGGCTGGCTCGGCGATGAGACTGGAGGCGGCGTACTGCGCGGAGGTCGTCGGGGTGACGCTGGAGGCGATGGGGATCCTGCTTCCGGCGTCGGACTCCAGTTGGTATGACCCGGGCCGGTTCTGGAGCGGTGACGATCTACCTCTGACCCCCGGGTGGGCCTACGGCCGCGAGATCGCGGTGACCGTCAGCCCGTCGTCAGCACCTCGCTGAGTGCGGCCTCGACCTCCTCCGCGGCCACCACGAGCAGTTCGTCACCGGGCTCGAAGGGGACGTCGGGGGCGGGGACGATGACCCTGCCACCCCGCAGGATCGCGACGAGAGCGGTGTCGCGGGGGAGCCGCACGCGACCGATGGGTCGGCCGGCCAGCGGGGTCTGGTCCGGAAGGGTGATGCTGACGATGTTCGCCTCGCCACGACGCATCGTCATCAGGCGCACCACGTCGCCCACCGAGACCGCCTCCTCGACCATGGAGACGATCAGACGCGGGGTGGACACGGCCACATCCACCCCCCAGCGTTCGTCGAAGAGCCATTCGTTGCGTGGTTCGTTGACGCGGGCCACGACCCGCGACACGGCGAACTCGGTCTTGGCGAGCAGGCTCACCACGAGGTTGGCCTTGTCGTCGCCGGTGGCCGCCACCACCACGTCGGCGTTCTCGACGTGCAGGTGGGCCAGGACGCTGAGCTCGCAGGCATCGCCGGTGTGCAGGTCGGCGCCCTCGACGGGATCCTCGACGTGGACGTCGGGCCGCTTGTCGATGAGGGTGACGTGGTGGCCACTGGTGAGCAGTTCACGGGCGATAGATCTGCCGACGACCCCCGCGCCGGCGACCACCACCCGCATGGTGGCGGGACGTGACGACGCCGGCGCCGCACCGTGGAGCAGGGCCGCGCCGTCGGCGTAGTCGGGAATCGTCTTCTGGGATAGAACCGTGTCCTCAGGCACCGGTGGGGCCTCCGCTCAGCAGGTCGTCGAGTCCGGCCACGCGGGTCGAGGGCACTGACAGGTGGAGGACGTCGTGTGCCTGCACCAGGTCGTCCTCGGTGGGGATCCTGCACTCGCCGAATCGGCTGAGGGCCACTGCACGCCCCCCTGCGATGCGGGCCATCGCGTCCACGGGATGTCCCACCCACGGATGTGGGGCGTCGACTGCCACGAGTGCCACCGAGTCGGTCTGGTCCCGCCACACCACAGGGCTCGAGCCGGCCGTGAGGAACCGGACCAGCCGACCGGTCGCCCAGGGGACCGTCGCCACGGTGGGGATGCCGAGCCGTTCGTAGACCTCCGCGCGACCCGCATCGTAGATCCGGGCGATCACCCGCTCGACACCGAACGTCTCCCGGGCGACGCGCGCGGAGATGATGTTGGAGTTGTCCCCCGATGAGACGGCGGCGAACGCGGTGGCTCCGCGCAGGTCTGCCTCTTCCAGGACGGCGCGGTCGAAACCCGTCCCCGTCACCGTGCGCCCGGAGAACCCGTCCGGCAGCCGGTCGAACGCAGTCGGATCGCGGTCGATCGCCACCACGTCGTACCCGGCGGCGTCCATTTCGGTCGCGAGCGCCGCGCCCACGCGCCCGCACCCCATGATCACCACCCTCATGACGGTCCACTCCTCACGGCGCGACGTGTGCGCGCCCACTGGCGACAACGCTACTCACAGGGGGCGTGCGGGTCCTAGGATGTGTCGGTGTCCAGGATCTCCAAGGTCTCGCTGGGAGCGAAGCGGCTCCTCGTGGGGCGTCCCTTCAGGAGCGATACCCTCGGATCGACCCGGCTGCGCAAGCGGATCGCCCTGCCGGTGTTCGCCTCCGACGCGTTGTCCTCGGTCGCGTACGCGCCGCAGGAGATATTCCTGGTGCTCTCGATGGGTGGGATGGCCGCGTTGGCGTTCACCCCGTGGGTGGGGCTGGCCGTCGCCGTCGTCATGGTCGTCGTCATCGCCTGCTACCGGCAGAACGTGCGGGCCTACCCGTCCGGCGGGGGCGACTACGAGGTGGCCACCGTCAACCTGGGGCCCAACGCGGGCCTGGGCGTGGGCGCGGCGTTGCTCATCGACTACGTGCTCACGGTCGCGGTGTCGATCGCGGCGGCCGCGGAGAACATCGGGTCGGCGATCCCTGTGGTGCACGACCACACAGTTCTCTTCGCCGTGGGATCTATCGTGCTGCTCACCGCTGTGAACCTCCGCGGTATCCGTCAGTCCGGCGCGATGTTCGCCGTCCCCGTCTACGCGTTCATGGCCGCGATGGCCGCCCTCGTTGTGTGGGGACTGCTCCAGGTCGGTCTCCTCGGTCGAGACCTGACCGCCGAGTCGGCGGATTTCACCCTCGTCACCCCGGACGGGTTGTCGGTCACGGGCGTGGCACTGGTGTTCATCGTGGCCAAGTCCTTCGCCTCCGGCTGCGCGGCGCTGACCGGGGTCGAGGCGATCCACAACGGTGTCCCGGCCTTCCGCAAACCACGCGCTCGCAATGCCGCCGCGACGCTCGGCATGCTCGGGGCGATCGCGGTGACCTTCCTGCTCGGTCTGCTCGAACTCGCGCGTCGACTCGAGGTCAAGATCGCCGAGAACCCCGCGCTGCAGCTGATGGGGGCGCCGGAGGGATACCGCCAGAAGACGATGATCGCCCAGCTCGCCGAACCGGTGTTCGCGGGAATGCCCCTGGCGTTCTACGTGATCATGGCGGCGACAGGACTCATCCTGGTGCTCGCCGCTAACACTGCTTTCAGCGGATTCCCCATGCTGGCCTCCGTGCTGGCTCGGGACTGTTATCTGCCGCGGCAGCTCGCGACCCGCGGGGACAGGCTCGCGTTCTCCAACGGCATCGTGCTGCTCGCGGTGGCCGCCGGAGCGCTCGTGGTGATCTTCGACGCCCAGGTCACGGAACTGATCCAGCTCTACATCGTCGGTGTGTTCGTGGCGTTCACCCTGGGGCAGTGGGGGATGGTGCGGCACTGGACACGGCGGCTCGGCCACGAAGAAAACCCCGCGCTGCGCCGGCGGGTCCGGCGGGCCAGGGCTGTCAACGCCACCGGTCTGGTCCTCACCGCCGGGGTCCTGGTGATCGTCATGGCCACCAAGTTCCTCTCCGGTGCCTACATCGCGGTCCTCGGCATGGCGGTGGTGTTCGTGGTGATGAAGCTGATCCGCCGCCACTACGATTCGGTCGCCCGCGAACTCGAGGAGTCCTCGTGGGAGGTGGTCCTGCCCAGCCGGACCCATTGCGTGGTGTTGGTCTCCAAGCTGCACCTGCCGACTCTGCGGGCGCTCGCCTACGCGCGTGCCACCCGGCCGGACAGCATCGAGGCCCTGACCGTGAACATCGACACCGCGGAGACGAGGGCCCTCGTCAGGGAGTGGGAGAGCCGCGGCATAGGGGTGCCCCTCAAGGTGGTGGAGTCCCCCTACCGGGAGATCAACCGCCCCGTGGTGGACTATGTGGCGAGACTGCGTGAGCAGGCGCCGCGGGACGTGGTGATCGTGTACATCCCCGAGTACGTCGTGGGTCGATGGTGGGAGCAACTGCTCCACAACCAGAGTGCACTACGTCTCAAGACCCGTCTGCTCTACGAAAGAGGTGTCATGGTGACCAGCGTGCCGTGGCAGCTGTCCTCGTCGGACGGCCGCGCGGAGCAGGCCCGTGACGAACCGATCGTCGGACGCTGGGGGGAACCGGAGGGACCATGACACAGCACGAGACGACACCGGCCGAATCGGCACAGAACCCATCGGCACAGAACCCATCGGCGCAGAAGCAATCGGCACAGAACTCATCGGCGCAGAGCCAATCGCCGCAGAACCCATCGGCGCAAGTCGGATCGGTCGATTGGACAGGCCGCGTCCTGCAGTTGCGGGTGGAGGGCCCCGCCCACGGCGGGGAGTTCGTCGCGCGGCATGACGGGCGCGTCGTCTTCCTCCGGGGCGGGATCACCGACGAGCTGGTCGAGGTGGAGATCGAGGACGACCCCGGACGGGGTTTCTGTCGCGGCACGGTGCGGACGGTGTGCGAGGCGTCGCCGGACAGGGTGGAGCCGACGTGCCCGGCGGCCGCCGCCGGTGCGGGGTGCTGCGACTGGAGTCACATCGCCCCTGCTGCCGCCCGCCGTTTCTCCGGCCGCGTCCTTGCGGAACAGGCCGCACGGATCGGCCGAATCGACCTCCCGGGCACACCTGTGCCGGTCGATCCACCGGCGGGGGACACCGCCACCACCGGATGGCGGACGATCGCGCGTTGGGTCACCGATGCCGACGGTCGGCCCGGGGTCCGCCGCACCCGGTCCCGCGAGGTGATCACAGAACCCTGTTCGCAGCCGGATCCACGGCTGTTGGAGGCCGTGCTCGCAGCCGATCTGGCGCCCGGTCGCGAGGTGTTGGCGGTCCTGGGGGACACCGGTTCGGTCCACGTCGCCCACCGGGCCGCATCGGATGACGCACCCCGCGGCCGGGGACGCAAGGCGGCGAGGTCCGCCGCCACGCGCGCGCGAGCACGTCAGGGCCGAGGTCGCGACTGGGAGTACGTGGCCGGTCGGGACACGGTTGTCCGCCGGGTGGGTGAGCGGACGTGGACCGTGCCGGTCGACTCGTTCTGGCAGGCGCACAGGTCGGCCGCCACCCACTACAGCGCGCTGGTGGGGGCTGCGGTCGTAAGTGCCCCCGGGCTGTCCCGGGACCCGGTGGTCTGGGATCTCTACGGTGGGGCCGGAGTGTTCGCCGCGGCCGTTCGTGACGCCGTGCCCGGGGCGCGGGTCTCGGTGGTCGAGTCGGCAGCCAGGTCGCTGGCGGCGGCAGCGAGTGGTCTCGGCACGGGTGAGGGCATCCGCACCGTCCGTTCGCGGGTCGACGCCTTTCTCGGTGCACAGGATATCGACGATCACGCATCGGCGCCCGAGGTGGTGGTCCTCGACCCACCACGCGGCGGTGCGGGCATCCCGGTGATGGAGGCGTTGGCCGGCCTCACCCGGTCCCGGATCGTCCACGTCGGATGCGATCCCGCGAGTCTGGCCCGGGATGTCGGAGCCCTGGTGTCCGCCGGGTGGACGCTGCGGGAGTTCCACGGCGTCGCGGCGTTCCCGGGAACGCATCACGTGGAGGGTGTCGCGGTGCTGGACGCGCCCGGCCGGGATTGACCGGACCGGGGTGATCAGGGACTCAGACCGCTGCCCGCAGGTGGGTGCTGGGGTGGGGAGACCGTAGACTGGCCGTTCGACCCAGCGGGGTGAAGGCCAGGAAAGGGGCGATCGACGGCAATGAGCGTGCTCGATGAGGTGGATGGCCCCTCGGATCTGCGTGGCCTGGCTCCGGAGCAGCTGAGCCGACTGTGCGGTGAGATACGGGAATTCCTCATCCGCAAGGTCGCGGCGACGGGCGGACATCTCGGACCCAACCTCGGAGTGGTTGAACTGACTGTCGCTCTCCACCGGGTGTTCGACTCCCCGCGCGATCCGATCGTCTTCGACACCGGACACCAGTCGTACGTGCACAAGATCCTCACCGGACGCCGAGACCAGTTCGACGGTCTCCGGACCCGCGGGGGCCTCTCGGGGTACCCGAGCCGCTCGGAGAGCCCGCACGACATCGTCGAGTCCTCCCACGCCACGGCTTCCCTGTCCTACGCGGACGGTCTGGCCAAGGCTTTCGCGCTGCGGGGGGAGACGGACCGGACCGTGGTCACGGTGATCGGCGACGGGGCCATGACAGGGGGGATGGCTTGGGAAGCGCTGAACAACATCGCCGCGGCCAAGGACCGCCCGATGGTGATCGTGGTCAACGACAACGGCCGCTCCTACTCTCCGACCATCGGGGGGATCGCCGACCGGCTGGGCGCGCTTCGCCTGCAGCCCGCCTACGAGAAGGCGATGGACCGTACGAAGAGCGCGCTGACCTCACGTAAGGGGCCGGTCAGTCGCGCGGTCTACTCGGTGCTGCACGGCATCAAGGCCGGGCTCAAGGACGCCGTGTCGCCGCAGGAACTGTTCGCCGACCTCGGACTCAAGTACATCGGCCCGGTCGACGGGCACAATCTCTCCGCCACCGAGGCCGCGTTGAAGCTGGCCAAGGATTTCGGTGGTCCGGTCATCGTGCACGTCGTCACGCGCAAGGGCATGGGTTACGTCCACGCGGAGAACGACGTCGCCGACCAGATGCACGCCACCGGGGTCATCGACCCGGACACCGGGAAGCCACTGTCCGCCTCCTCGTCCGTCGACTGGACCTCGGTCTTCTCGGACGAGCTGTGTTCGATCGGCGCCGAACGACGTGACGTGGTGGCCATCACCGCTGCAATGGCCGGCCCCACCGGGCTCTCCGCGTTCGCCGAGCGATTCCCCGACCGGATGTATGACGTGGGCATCGCGGAACAGCACGCCGTGGCCTCGGCTGCCGGGCTCGCCCTGGGTGGGATGCATCCCGTCGTGGCCATCTACTCGACGTTCCTCAACCGTGCGTTCGACCAGCTGCTGATGGACGTGGCACTTCTCGGACAGCCGGTGACCCTGGTACTGGACCGCTCCGGCGTGACCGGACCGGACGGTGCGAGCCACAACGGGATGTGGGATCTGTCCCTGACCGGCATCGTGCCCGGGATCCGTGTCGCCGCACCCCGGGACGAGGCGACGCTGCGCCGGGAACTGCGCGAGGCCGTCTCGGTGACCGACGGGCCCACGGTCGTGCGGTTCCCCAAGGGCACCGTCGGTGAGCCCGTTCCGGCACTCGACACGACCGGGGACGGGGTGGACCGTGTGCACGGTGACGGTTCTTCCGATGTGCTGATCGTCGCTGTCGGCTCGATGGTGGTCACGGCGATCGAGGCTGCGCGGGAACTCGAAGCGGAGGGCGTCAGCGTCGATGTGATCGACCCCCGCTGGGTACATCCCGTTCCGGAGTCGGTGATCGAGACCGCCCGGAACCGCCGACTGGTGGTCACCGTGGAGGACAACGGTCTTCACGGCGGTGTCGGATCTGCCGTGTGCGCACGGCTGGACGCCGCGGGGATCCACGGTGCCCGGATTTCTCTGGGACTGCCGCAGGAGTTCCTCGACCACGCCTCGCGGGGCGAGATCCTCACCGAAGCCGGGCTCACCGCGGACGGCGTGGCGGCGTCGATCAGGGCACGGCTGAGCGGATAGGCCGGCACGGCTGAGCAGTCGGGCCGGCACGCCAGTCGGCGCGGGGTTACCCGTGCGCCCGCGCCTCAGGCCGCGGTGCTCAGCCCGCGCGGAACTCGCGCACCGCCGAGAGCAGTGGTCCCGACACCAGATCGAGTTGCCAGTCGCGGGCCTGTTCCGTTCGCAGCACGGTGTCGATCAACTCGGCGTCATCTGAGGGCCGGGTGGTGGCGGCGCGCCACACCCACAGACGCAGGGACGCGGGTTTGAGGAGCAGCCCGGCCTCGAGTCCGAGTTCATCGGCGAGCTCACCGACACGCGCGCGGGCCAGCTCGAGAAGTGCCGCGGCCTCGGGTTCGGAGCGCTTCCACGAGTTGTGGGGCGGATGAACGCCACGTGGTCCCTGCCGCGTGGGCAGGTCACCACGGCCCAGTCCGTCGGCCCACTGGATGGCAGCGAGCCAGTCGTCGACCATCCGCCGACGATGCGGGCCGTCGAATCCGTCGATCCCGAGCAGCGTCGCCCGGCTCGTCGGTCCGACACGAGCGGCCTCGATGATCGCCGCGTCCGGTAGCAGGCGCTTCGGTGCGATGTCACGCTCTTCGGCCACCCGGTCACGGGCGATCCACAGCTCCCTGGCCCGTGCCAGCTGCCGTACGTCGCGGAGTGACGACAGTCGTGAGAGCCGGCGCCACGGTTCGACCTGCGTGGGGGCCGGAGCGGCCTCGACCAGATACCGACACTCGGCCTCGAACCAGTCCCGGCGGCCGAGCTCGTCGAGCTCGGGGAGCACTGCCTGCGCCAATTCGTGGAGGAAGAGCACGTCGTAGGCCGCGTAGTCGAGCCACGATTCCGGAAGGGGGCGGCGTGACCAGTCCGCCGCCGAGTGGGCCTTGGCCAGTCCTATCCCCAGATGCTCGGAGATCATCGCGCCGAGGTTGACCCGCTCTGTCCCCAGGAAGCGGCCCGCCAGTTCGGTGTCGACGATCGAAGAGGGGGAGATGCCGAGTTCACGGAGCGACGGCAGGTCCTGGGTGGCGGCGTGCAGCAGCAGCGGCCGATTCGACAGGAGCCCGGCGAGGGGGCCGACGGTGCGGCCTGGTGTCTCGGGATCGACGAGCAGAGCCGGTCCGTCGGAGGGACGGAGCTGGAGCAGGAACGCACGCTCTGAGTAGCGGATACCGGACGCCCGCTCGACGTCCACCGCGACCGGACCCGGAGAACTGTTGAGGGCTTCGGCGACCGAATCGATCCCGGAGGGGTCGTCGACGAACTCGTACTCGGCCGGGGGAGGCGCATGACCGACTGGGGTCTCTCCCCGGCGTTGACCGCTCACGTGCGGGGATGCAGCGAGGTCACGCCGACCGGAGGGAGCCCGGCGGCGAGGGCCAGGGTCGAGCAGAACGCCTCGGCATGACCGGTCAGGTCGGGGTCCAGCGCAGTCCAGGAGGCCCGCAGTTCGAGCTGGTGCGCCTGGGGTGGCCCGGCGATCTCGCCGTACCGGACCGATGCGGTGCTGGTGACCGTGCCCCCGAGCGCGGTATACGGGCCGGCATCGGAGTCCAGGGCCTCGGTGAGCCAGCTCCAGGCGACCTGGGGGAGCAGCGGGTCCCCGGCCAGTGCCGCCTCCATGTCCGCCTGGATATAGGCGACCAGTCGCAGGGTCCCGTTCCAGGCGTCGTCGCCGGTGGGGTCGTGGAGGAGGATCAGACGGCCGAATGCGTCCCCGTCGGAGAACTCCGGTACCTCGCCCCCGGACGGAGGGATGATCTCGACTCCCAGAGCGTGACTGAACGGGGCCAGTCGCTGGGGCGGGCGAATCGGCCCGACCGAGATCTCGGGGCGCACCTGCAGCCGCGACAGGGACTCGACCGCCTGTCGGAAGACCTCGGGCTCGCCGTCATTGACCGATGTGCTCACAAGGCGTCACGCTATCGACCTCCCACCCGACGGCCGAGGAGGCGCGCCGTCCCCGGACCGGGTGGTCTGCCCGCCGTCCGCCCCCGGATCATGGGACCATGGAGGGCGTGTTGAACTCCGATATGCCTTCGACCTCCGTTTCCGCTCCCGGCCGCAGGCCGGGTTCCGGGCCCTACCTCGACGAGGTGAACGGCCGGGGCGGCAGCCACACCCCGGTGTGGTTCATGCGTCAGGCAGGGCGCTCACTGCCCGAGTACAAGAAGGTCCGCGGCGAGTCCACGATGCTCGAGGCGTGCTTCGACTCGGCCATGACGTGTGAGATCACGCTCCAGCCGGTCCGTCGACACGGGGTGGACGCGGCGATCTTCTTCTCCGACATCGTCATCCCGCTGGCGGCAGCGGGCATCGACATCGACATCGTGCCGGGCGTCGGCCCGGTGGTCGCGGAGCCGATCCGCGACGAGGCGGCCGTCGCGGCGTTCCCGGAGCTCACCCCGGACCGCCTGGTGAAGATCGAGGAAGCAGTCCGGCTCATCGTCGGCGAACTCGACCCGGGCGTCGCCCTCATCGGTTTCGCGGGAGCGCCGTTCACCCTCGGCTCATACCTGATCGAAGGCGGCCCGAGCCGGAACCACGAGCGCACCAAGTCGCTCATGTATTCGCGCCCGGACCTGTGGAACGGCCTGATGGCGAAGCTGGCCGATCTCACGACCGTCTTCCTGCGTGCCCAGATCGACGCCGGGGTGGACGCGGTGCAGTTGTTCGACTCCTGGGCGGGAGCACTCACCCAGCGTGATTACCGCTCGCTGGTCCTGCCGCACTCGACGCGGATCTTCGCCGATGAGGTGGTCTCCAGCGTGCCGCGTACCCACTTCGGCGTGGGCACGGGTGAACTGCTCGGTGCGATGGGCGAGGCCGGCCCCGAGGTCGTGGGAGTGGACTGGAGGATCCCGCTCGACGACGCCGCCACGCGGGCACCCGGAAAGGTGCTGCAGGGCAACCTCGACCCGGCGATGCTGTTCGCCGACCGCTCCGCCCTGGACACCGAGGTCCGGCGGATCGTGGACGAGGGGCGGAGTGCCCGAAACGCCGGTGCGCGTGGTCATGTGTTCAACCTCGGTCACGGCGTGCTGCCGAGCACCGACCCGACGGTGATCACCCACGTCGTGGAAACCGTTCACGAGCTGACCGCGAAGTAGTGGACATCTCCGGGACCAGGCCCCCTCGGGTCGCCGTGGTGGGCGGCGGGCTCAGTGGGCTCACCGCCGCCTACCAGCTCTCACGCGACCTACCGGGTGCGCGGATCAGCGTCCTCGAGGCGTCCCCGACCCTGGGAGGGGCACTGGACACCGCAGTGTTCCCGTCCGGTCCGATGGAACTCGGGGCGGAGGCCTTCATCGGCCGCCGCCCCGAGGCCGCGGAACTCGTCGAGGAACTGGGCCTGACACCCCGCCTGCAGCATCCCGGGCCCCTCGGCCCCGCCATCCTCACCGCTGGCCGACTCGAGCCCATGCCGGCACGCACGATGATGGGGCTGCCGTCAGACACCTCGACACTGGCGGGCGTTCTCCGGCCCGTCGATGTCGAACGGGCCGCACGTGAGCCCGACCTGCCGCTCGACTGGACCCCCGGAGGGGATGTCGCCCTGGGGACGCTGGTCGCCGAGCGCTTCGGACCGGCCGTCGTGGCACGCCTCGTGGATCCCATGCTCGGAGGTGTCTATGCCGCCCCCAGTGCAGGTCTCGGGCTCCGCCAGGTCGTGCCGGGACTGGCCGAGGCGCTGGACCGAGGCGCGCCGAGCCTGACCGCCGCGGCCCGGGAACTCACCGCCCACCGCACCCCGGGGCCGGTGTTCGCCACGCTCGACGGGGGCTACCGGGTGCTCGTCGACACGCTCGCCGGGGCATCCGGTGCCCGAATTGTCACCGGAGCCAGGTGCACCGCCATCCGACGGGCCGCCGAGGGATACGCCCTGGACGTCACCGGAGATCGGGCGCGCTGGACGGAGGAGGCGGACCTCGTCGTCGTCGCAATCCCCGTTCCCCACGCCGCGCCGCTGCTCGCGGCGGCCGGCGCTCACGACGCCGCCCGGTCCCTCTCCACGATCCGCACCGCCTCCTCGGCGGTCGTGGCGCTCGAAGTGGATCGCGCCCTCGACCTGCCCGCACTCTCCGGTGTCCTCGTGGCCACCGACGAACCCGTCCCGTTCAAGGCCATGACGTTCACCAGTCGCAAGTGGCCCCACCTGGACGACCGGCCCGGCCATCTGGTGCGGGTGTCCTTCGGGAGGCTCGACGACGACGAGGTGCTCGGCGCCGACGACCTCACGCTGGCCCGCACGGCGGTCTCCGCGTTGGCCGGCGTGTGCGGTTCCACCCCGCGGGTCCTGCACTCGCGGGTTCGTCGGTGGTGGGACGCCCTCGCCGAGATCGGTCCCGGACACGAGGCCGTGATCTCCGGGATCCGCGACGCACTCGAGACGGATCTGCCCGGAATCGAACTGATCGGTGGTGCCACCGAAGGCGTGGGCGTGCCCGCCTGCATCGGGTCGGCACGGGGCGCGGCCCGCCGGTTGGCCGAGAAGTGGCAGGATTGAGGCATGACACGCCTCGACTACAAGAAGCTCAACTCGACTCTCCGCTACCTCATGTTCTCGGTCTTCACCGTGACGCCCGGTCAGCTCGGAGAGGATCGTGCGGCGGTGGCCGCGGACCTGGAGAAGTTCCTGGCCAAGTACGAGGGCACGGACGTCGTGGTGCGCGGTCTGTACGACATCTCGGGGCTGCGCGCTGAGGCCGACTTCATGATCTGGACCCATGCCGAGCACATCGAGGAGCTCCAGGGGTTCTACAACGAGTTCCGCCGCACAACGCTCCTGGGTAAGGCCAGCACTGCGTTCTGGTCCAACACGGCCCTGCATCGTCCCGCCGAGTTCAACAAGAGCCACATCCCGGCCTTCCTCGCGGAGGAGGAGCCAGGAGCGTACGTGTCGGTCTACCCGTTCGTGCGTTCCTACGAGTGGTACCTGCTGCCGGACGAGGAGCGTCGTCAGATCCTCGCCGCCCACGGCCGCGCAGCGCGCGAGTACCCGGACGTGCGCGCCAACACGGTGCCGTCGTTCACTCTCGGCGACTACGAGTGGATCCTGGCCTTCGAGGCGCCCGCCCTGGACCGGATCGTCGACCTCATGCGCGAGATGCGGGCCACCGAGGCCCGCCGCCACGTCCGCGAGGAGATCCCCTTCTTCACCGGGCCCCGGGTGACACCGGAGAAGCTCGCCACCACGCTGCCCTGACCCGTTCCGGGGCGGGAGACGGGAGCCCGCCGGGGTGCCCCCCTGGCGGGCTCCGTCGTTCTCCCGGTCCGCGCGGTCGGTCACCCCGGCGGGCTCGGTCGACCCCTCACTCCCGGGCGGTGCCGACCCCCACCCTGGGGCGGTCAGGCCTGCTTCGGCTCCAGCGTGAGGCTGAGCGAGTTGATGCAGTAGCGCAGATCGGTGGGCGTGGGGTAGCCCTCACCCTCGAAGACGTGGCCCAGGTGCCCGTGGCAGTTCGCGCACAACACCTCGATGCGCCGCATCCCCAACGAGTCGTCGACACGCTCGATCACCGCGTCCCCGGCGAGCGGGGTGTAGAAGGACGGCCAGCCGCAGTTCGACTCGAACTTGCCCTCGCTGCGGAACAGTTCGGCCCCGCAGCCCCGGCACCGGTAGACGCCCTCGGTCTTGGTTTCGTTGTACTCGCCGGTGAACGGCCGCTCCGTGCCGGCCTGGCGCAGCACCTGGTACTCGGCCGGGGTCAGGCGCCGCCGCCACTCGGCGTCCTCGAGGGTGAAGGCGGGCTGGGGGGTGGTGTCTTCGGTGGACTGGCTCATGACCGCAGGCTACGCCGCCGACGCGGCCGGTGCGATCCGCTCGTGGCGGGCGGGGTCGGTGCGCCTCCACAGGAGCACCACGAGGACGGTCGCGAGCAGGAGCAACCAACCCAGCGTCGGGTGGGCGAACTCCATCACGCGTCCGTAGTAGGGCCAGCGCACCGACTCCCAGATGTCGGGGAAGAAGAACGCGTAGGCGGCGAGCCAGGCCGGCCAGGTCCGCACCAGGGAGCGGTCCAGCACCACGGTGAGCATGATCGGGATCAGCATCATCGAGTAGTACATCTGGCCGAGCGAGGACACGAGGAACACACCGGTGAGGACGACGCCGGACGTGGTGGCCAGCCACAGGACCTCGTGGTTGTGGCGGTAGTCCAACAGCAGCCACACAGCGAGCAGGGTCGCGGCCACCACGGCGATGCGGGCGACGAGGATCAGTGGCTCGGGGACCCCGTAGTACACCCCGAGGCCGGCCAGCGAACTGTTGTAGTAGTCCCGGATCTCACCCATGTAGGGCAGCGTCACCTCGAGGTACCGGCCGGCGTCGACACTCATCGCCCAGCCCGCCGCCATGGCTGCCGCCGGGATCGCGAGGGCGCCCACGAACGGCTGCCACTGCTTGCGGATCAGGGGCAGTACCAACAGGGGGGCGAGCATCGGCTTGATCGCCAGCGACAGGCCCATCGCGACGCCCGCCCACCACAGCCGCCGGGTGTGCAGGAAGTAGAGGAACGCGGCCTGGCAGAGGAAGATCACGCCGTTGACGTTGGTGAACACCAGGGTGTTGGTCACGGCCTCGGTGCTGAACGCGGCGAGCAGGATCGCCGGGGCCGCGAACGAGCGCACGTCGAGGGAGAACAGGCGCATGAGCAGCCACAGCGCGACGATGATCGCGGCGGCGTTGACCAGGATGAAGAGCCACCGGGCTGCCGTGTAGCTGTCGATCATCCCGAACGGGGCCAACACGAAGGTCCCGCTGGGTGCGTACAGGTAGTGGGGTTGGACCGTGAGCAGGTTCTCGGAGTACACGGGCTCGCCGGCGAGGAACCGCCGGGTGGCCGCGTACACGGTGCCGAAGTCGTTGGTGATCGACCCGTTGACGGCTCTGATGAGGACCCGGTGGATCACGGTCATGATCGCCAGCGGCCAGAGGACGTTGGCGAGGATGCGGGAGACGTTCATCGAACTTCGGGTGGGCAGCGACACGCTGTGCAGGCTACCGCCCACCCGTCCGTGGTCGGTCAAGGCACTCCGGTCCGTCAGGAGGGGCAGGCCGTGGAACTCTCGGCGTCCGACGGGTCGTCGAGGAAGTCCAGCAGTGCGGCACGCCCGCAGGGCGAGTGCAGGAGCACCGCCGATCCGGGGGCGCCCCAGGTCACCGTGCGCACGTCGGAGGCCCCGGCGGCGGTGAGGCGCCCGGCGGTGGGTTCGAGCGTGGCAGCGCCTGCGACGGGGTCGGCGATTCCGGCGGACAGCAGTACGGGGACGTCCGGCGGCAGTGCCACGGGGCTGGCGGCCGGGACCGGCCAGGTGGAGCAGGCCGAGAGCTGCGCCGCCAGGATCGTGCCGAAGGGCGCGGTCGGCGTCCATTCGGTCTGGAGCTCGCCGATGCGGGCGACGGGGACCCGGCGCGACAGGTCCGAGCACCCCGCGACGTACGGCAGGGAGGAGGCGCTGAGTTCCCAGGCGCGGTCGAGGACGCTGGTGGGGAGGCTGTCCGGACCTGCCGCCACGAGGTCGCCGAGCAGTCGGTCGCCGGAGGCGGGGCCGGGCGCCGACGCGCCCGCGAGGTCCGACAGCGCCGAGCGGATGACGTCGGACAGCAGCGCGGCCGGCACGGGGGCTTCCGGGTCGGCCGCCCGGTCGAGCGCGGCGGAGATGGCGCTCACCTTCTGCTCGGCGTCGCCGGGGCCGCACTCGGCCAGCGTGCACCCCGACGCCCACAGCCGCAGGGCGGCGTCCGAGCCGGCGAGGGCCGTCCGCGCCTGGCTCTCCTGGTCTCCATCGTCCGGGGCGGGGGAGTCCAGGGCGAGGAGCGAGAGCGCGTCCGGGTGCGCTGTCGAGTAGGCGAGGGCGGTGCGTGCCCCGGTGCCGAGGCCGAGCACCGCGAGGCCGGGGACCCCCCATTGCAGGCGGAGTTGTTCGAGGTCCTCCGCCGCGCCGACGGCCCCGAAGTCGAGTTCGCGGCCCTGGAGCTGATCGGTGCAGGACTGCGCGGTGTCGGCGAGTTCTCCGCGGAGCTCGGGCGAGGTGGGGTCGACTCCCCGGTCGGCGAGGCCGTCGAGGACGCGGCGCGCGGGGAAGGACAGGCAGGCGCCCGCGGCGTCGGTCCGGCCGCGGTGGTCGACCAGGACGAGGGGGCGGGAGTCCACGAGGTCGGTGGCGGTCGTGGCGATCGCGGCGGCGAGCTCCGGAGCGGGGGTCTCGGGACCGGCGACGACGACGAGAGGGGGCGCCTCGACCGGTGTGGACTCCGAGGTGAGCCGCACGACCGGCGACTGACCGGCCATCCCGCAGTCGAGCGTGACCTCCTCGGGGATCTCTCCTGCCCGGTTCTCACCGCACGGGGTCCAGCCGAGGTCGGTCTCCGGTGCCAGCCACTCCGGGGGTAGCGACTCCTGGCCCGGTGCGCTGGACGAGCCACCGCCCCGGGTGGGTCCGTCGCCGGTGGCGAGCCTGGGCCCGGGGGCGGGCAGGGGGGCGCACGCGGTACCCGCCAGGAGGAGAGCCGCCACACCGACGGAGAGGAGGTGACGTGCTCGGGGCGGTCTCATTCTCCGGCCTCCCCGACGACCCACCGGGTGTAGAGGCCGCCCTGCGGGCAGGAGAAGGCCGTGGCGACCCGCAGGGGCACGCGCCGCTCGGTAGGGCCGGGGGCGAGTCCGGGGCTGCGCCCGCCGACGATCACCTCCGGCGCGATCGAGAGGACCAGTTCGTCGACGAGTCCGTCGGTGAGGAACCGGCCCAGCAGTTCCGGACCGCCCTCGAAGCTCACCTCGCCCGCCCCCAGGCCCGCCAACAGCGCACGCAGCGACGCGCCATAGGGTCCGTTCGCCATCACGTGCACTCGCACCCCGGCGTCCCGGGCCGCGTCGATGCGCTCCGCGGGGGTCGTGGGCGAGGCCGCGATCTCGAGACCGGGTCCGGCGTCGCGGCAGTGGTTGATCAGGCGGTCGGGCAGCGAGCGGGTGAGGATCAGCACCGGGGGAGCCGGGCGGTCCCTCCGCTCCGACCACACCGGCGAGATCCGGGCCGGCCCGTAGCCCTCGGCCAGGGCGGTGCCGGATCCCACCAGGATCACGTCCGCGCGCGCCCGCATGGCGTCGTAGACCAGGCGGTCGGTCGGGGTTCCCAGGGCACCGCTGCGTCCGTCTACGGTGGTCGTCCCGTCCACCGAGGCGATCATCACTGCCCGGATCCGGACGGCCTGCCCGGCCGCTTCGGGTTCCAGGGCCCGCCACAGCTCGTCGAGGGCTGCCGGATCGTGATCGAGCACGGCGGGTCGCGTGTTCTGCACCTCGGATGTCCTCCCATTCGGGCGTCGGATTCCCCCACGATAAGCTCTGCCCATGGTCTCTCGCCTCGTTGACGTCACCCCTGTGGTCCCCGCCGATCAACTCGTCGCCCAGATGGTGCCGCCCTCGATGTTCGACGACGTGAGTTTCGACTCCTACATCCCCGATCCCGCGCAGCCCTCGCAGGCCGCCGCGGTGAAGGCGTGCCGCGAGTTCGCCGCCACGGTGACCTCCCGCCGGTCGCCCAAGAAGGGCTTGTTCGGCCGCCGCCCGAAGGCCGTGCAGGGGACCGGCATCTACCTCGACGGCGGATTCGGCGTGGGCAAGACGCACCTGCTGACCTCGATCTACCACAACAGCCCGGAGCCGAAAGCCTTCGGTACGTTCGTCGAGCTGACACACGTCGTGGGCGCCCTCGGCTTCAACCGCGCAGTGGAGGAGCTCTCGGGTCACTCGGTGTTGTGCATCGACGAGTTCGAGCTCGATGATCCGGGCGACACGATGCTGGTGTCGCGTCTGCTCGCGGAACTGACCACGGCCGGTGTGAGCGTGGCCGCGACCTCCAACACGCTGCCCGAGCAGCTGGGGGAGGGACGCTTCGCGGCGAAGGACTTCATGCGCGAGATCCGCAAGATGTCGGGGATCTTCGACTCGATCCGCGTCGACGGACCGGACTACCGACACCGCAATCTGCCGCCCGCCCCGGAGCCGATGTCCGACGAGGATCTGGCCGCCGACGCCGCTGCGGTTCCCGGCGCCACGCTCGATGATTTCGACGAACTGTGCCAGCACCTGGCGACCCTGCATCCGTCCAAGTACAACCGGCTCGTCGACGGCATCACCCGCGTGTGTCTGGGCGGGGTCAAGCCGCTGCCGGACCAGTCCATCGCCCTGCGGTTGGTCGTCCTCGCGGACCGTCTCTACGACGCGGGGATCCCGGTGCGGAACTCCGGTGACAAGCTCGACGCCATCTTCACCGACGAGATGCTGGCCGGCGGGTACCGGAAGAAGTACCTGCGGGCCACCTCACGCCTGTTGGCGCTCTCACGGTTCGACACCATCGGGGGCTGATCGCACTAACCTACAGCGGTTTCTCCAGCACGACGTCGGTGTTGTCCACGCCACCGACGGTGAAGACTCTGGTCCCCCGCTCGACGAAGCCGTGTTTGAGGTAGAACTTTCGGGCGCGGGCGTTGCCCACGTTCGTTCCCAGCCACAGGCTGCCGTGACCGGAGTCAGAGGCCGCCGTCGCTACTGCGTCGAGGAGCGACGCAGCGGCCCCCGAGCCGTGCAGTTCGGGGTCGAGATAGAACTTGCTGACTCCCACCGTCGGGCGCTTGAGGACCAACGGCGCGCACTGCTCGTCCATCGTCGTGCCCTCCACGAGGAGGGCGTAGGCCCGAATCGCGCCGACCGGGTCAACTCCGCACAAGACTGTGTGGGTGGAATCGGACAAGTAGCGGCGAAACGATGCCACGTCCAAATGATCCCGGATGAAGGCATCCACCGCCTCGCGTGGCAACTCCTCGGGGCAGGCGAGGGGAAAGGTCTGTGCCGCGATAACGGCGAGGGGGTCCGCATCGTCGGGACGCGCGTAGCGGAAGTCCAGCATCACGCCAGAAATAGTACCGAGTCGAAAATTGACATGTGTGTTCACCGTCGTGACATTCTTCGACGCTTATGTGACGCCTGTTCTCTCCAGTTGCGCGTGAACAATATCGATATAAGTTGAGCGTCCAAATGGAAGGATCGGTTTTGACCACGCGAGAATGGCTGCGGGCACCAGAAGCGCCGGGGCCCGACCCGGCGATGATCGAAGCCGCCAGAGGCATCTGGCGTGAAGCGGCGTTGAGTGCCGAGAAGGAGCAGAAGTCATGACAAGCCGGCCTCCGAGGCAGATCTCCGCCGTCCGAGCGTGGGGAACGGTGGTCACCGCGATGCTCTCCTCTGCGGTCGTCGTTCTCGGGATCCTCTGGGGCTACGCCCCCTTTGGAGCGCTGCGACCGTCGGCCACGGTGATCTCGCTGGCAGATCAAGCCCCGTGCCAGAGCATCGGAATGGCAGGTAACGCCGCGTGGGACAGTTTCTCCCCCGAAGAATATGGCTTGGCCACCGAGGTCACGCGTGAGATCGGCATGGGAAGGGTGCGAATCGGAGCCAACTGGGGCGAGATAGAACGCATTCGTGGCCACCGTGACTGGACCGAACTCGACATGAGGATCGAGCGCGCCCGCGATGCCGGCCTGCGCCCGCTTCTGGTAATCCAGACCATCCCCGAGTGGATGTCGATCCCGAGCGGGCCGATCACAGACGAACATCGGCGATTCGCCGCCGAGTTCGGTGAGTTCGCCGGAGCGGTGGCCGACCGTTTCGGTCACGAAGTGGATGACTACGAAATCTGGAACGAGCCCAATCTCCACAAGTTCTGGCCGGACCCGAATGTCGAACACTACGTGGAACTCCTCAAGGCCGCCTACGGCGAAATTCATGCGGCCGACCGGGACGCAACCGTGATCACGGGAGGGTTGGCACCGGCGCCCGACGGGCCGCAGACAATCGCTCCGCTGACGTTCCTCAACAGGCTCTATGATCTCGGGGGCGGTGACTACTCGGATGCGATTGGCATGCACCCCTACTCCTATCCGGAGCTTCCGTCCGGTAGCTCAGAATGGAATACGTTCCGTTCATTGACGGACGTGGTTGACCTGATGGTCTCGCGCGGAGATGGGCGCAAGCAGGTATGGCTTACTGAATACGGCGCGCCGACTGGTGGTTCCAGTGGTGTGAGTCCGCAACGTCAAGCCGAGATGGTGACCGAGGCCTACGAGCTCGCGACCGCAAACCGGTCGATAGGCCCGATCTTCATCTACACGCTGATCGATGGTGGCGCGCCGACCTGGGATTCCGAGGCCCACTTCGGTCTGTTTTACACGAACCAGTCCCCGAAGCCGGCCGTCGCGGCACTCCAGGATGCAATCCGTACATGCACCCCGGCGCCGGGAGCCGGTTCGGTGGGCGACGACCGGCCCACGCCCGAGCCGACGGCGCCGGGGAACGGTGGGGGCGCTGTGTTCGGTTCCTGAACGCCGCCGATCAGCGCTTACGGCGGTTCATCACCTGTCGGTAACAACACTCGTACTGGCGAGCCATTCTGGTCACGCTGAAGCGGGCCAGACCGATCCGGGAACGTTTGCGGAGTTCGTCCCGATGGGACGGATCGTCGATGACCCGAGCGAGTGCCGAAGCCAGAGCTTCGGGATCGTCCACGGGAACGAGTATTCCAGCAGCCCCCTGGTCGAGCCCTTCTCGCGCGCCGTCAGTTTCCGTCGCTACTATCGCCGCGCCGACCTCTCGCGCCTCCAGCAACGACAACGCCAGCCCTTCCCGTCGAGAGGCCAGCGCGACGGCGGTGGCACCCGTCAGGAATGACGCGGGATCGTCAGCCAGGCCGACCAGGTGGATCCGGTGCGAATGTGCGTTGTTCGCGACGTCCTGGTCGAATTCTTCCCAATCGCGGTTGCCGACGTACCACAGGTGCAGATCGGGGCGGGTCTCGGCGAGGGAAGTGAAGGCTGCCAAGAGGACATCAGCGCCCTTCCGGGGAGAAACGGCACCCACTGTGACGATGGAGCGCGGGCCCAGATCCCTCGGCACGTACTCGGAGTTCGACCTCCTCGGGGAGCCGACCACCCCGTTGACCACGGTGGCGACCATCGGGGACCGCACGCGGCGGGAACGGACTACGTCGGTGACGGACTGCGCTACCCCAACGGTCATGTCCGCGGTCGCCATGAGGACCGAGGAACGCTGATAGACGTTGTGCATCGTGGCGATGATCGCGAAATCGGGTACGCCCGGCACTCGGCGGACCGTGGCGGCAAGGAGGCACGGGGCGATCGTGTGCGCGTGCACGACATCTGGTTGGAAGTCAGCGATGAGTTCGCGGAGTGTCCCGAACGCGTGGAACGGCGCCGACCGGAAGTCGATATGGTGATGCGAGACCCCGGATGACCGGAGGAGGGGCACGAATCCACCGCCGGACGACGCGACCGCGACCTCGTGCCCTCGTGTATGAGCATCGATCGCGAGATCTACGGTGACGTTGACGATCCCGTTGCCGGTGTCCACCACCTCGTTGACCAGATGGAGGATGCGCAGCGCTGACGTGGTCACCGTACAACGACCGGAGCGGCGGTGGCCTCAGCGATCCGGGCGGAGATCTCGTCACGCTCAAACTGATCGGCGTCCGTGCCAAGTCGGACGGTGATACGCCGAGCAGAGACCGAGATCTCAGCGTCGGCGTGCCGAGGGTCGCCGGCGAGCGCCATACGGACGGCGTCGAGCTCGACCTGTGTGCCGTTGACGACCACGCGGTCGGCTGCTGTTCCCCGGTACTCGATCCCGTCCGGATGGAGCGAGACGAGGAGACCTGATTCGTGCGGACCCCGCGGTGTGTGGAACACCACGCGACCGGGCCTTCCGAAGACGGCGGGCCTGTCCAACGCTGACAGCACGGAAACGCCGCTGAACTCGGATACACCGGCCTGCTCGGCGAGGTCGATGACGGTGCACTGTGTTCCCCAGACCAAGGGCTGGGGGGTGCCTGGCTCCGGCGTACGGCCGAGTTCGGCGTGTGCCGCCTCCTCATCGGTGGTGAGGCACGTCAACTCGGCCAGCGGGATGTCCGGTCGGGAGGCGATCTGCTCCAGCCAACGTTGGAATCGGGCGGCGTGGGCGGCGCGCACGGCCGGACCGTACAGCGACGGATTGAAGAGCATCTCCGTGCGGATGCCGTGGTCGGGACCAGGCGTGATGGTGAAGGACACGTCTTCGCAGGGCCCGTGGCTGATCACCTCCAGTCCGGTTTCCAGTTCCCCGGCCATCGACGGAATCTCGAACGGGATGATATTGACCATCGGGCCGTACATCCTCCCAGTTCGCCATGCCACGGGTAGCTCGGCTCGGAGCGCGTCCGGGGCCTGCCTCTGGTGGTCCTTGGTGGCGCGGACCGCCTGTCGGAACGCTGTGACCAGGGTGGGTAAATCCCCCTCGTGCTCGACATCGACCATGAGAGGCAGCGCACCCATCGACTGGGAGGGGGTGACCTTCTCTTGCGGTGTGAACCGGCCGGTGACGGGCAAGCCTACAACGACTGATCGGTTCTCCAGGATTACCGACGAGTACGAGATCGCCGCAGCTGCAGCGACATGCGCCCAGTTCACTCCATCGAGTGCCTCGGTAATCCGGGCAGCGAAACCCGGTGTCCTGAAATCGAGCATCTCGTAGAGAGGTGCTGGCGGGGCGACCCGGTCGGAGAAACTGATCACCTCCGGTGCCCCCTCCAGGTGGGACTTCCAGAACTGCAGATCAGCCGGGTCCGGCTCGGGGATGGTCGGGATGAGGTCGACAATGTCGCCAAACGGGCTCTCGGGCACGTCCTGTCCGGCGGCGGTCGCACCGAGAACCTGTCCGACTCGGGCTCGGAGCAAAGTCGCCCCGTAGCCGTCGAGGAACATGTGATGGCAGATTCCGAACCACGCGAAGGAACCCGCACCGAGAGTCAACACGAATGACCGGAAGGGCAGACCCGGACCGCTGATCGGGAGTGCCCGCCGGACCTCCCGGAACGCGAGATCACGCGCCGCCTGGGCAGGGTCCGCCTCCGCTGACAGGTCTACACGGTGTACCGGAACCTCCGCCGCGGCGTCGAGTTGCTGGTACCAGCTGCCGTCCGCGTCGGTCCGGGCGACCATGAGGATAGAACGGGTGTCCCGGATCCCACGCTCGACAGCATCGATCACCATCTGCTCAGTGAGCTCCTCACCGGCGAACCAGACGATCTGCGCGACAGAGTACGCCGCGTTGTCCGGGTCCTGGAGGTGACCGTCGCGCATGCCGATCTGGGAGGGCATCAGGGGGAGCCGGGGGGAGAGGGTCTCGATCACTGAACACCTGCGTCGTTCCGGGCCCGGGCGCCGTCTGCCCCGAGCTGTCGACCGGAATACTACAGCCCCAGCTCCCGTGGAAGGAGGTCGTGGAACTTAGAGTATTGACAATTTTTCATCGAAGGTCGGCAGTGGATATGATCCCTTTGCCGGATGCGTAGTACGCGGCTGCCGCCGCGTGCTGTCGACCGCAAAATTTATGGGAGGGGCCGATTTAATGGCGACGACGCGCTCGGACGGTTCAGAAGCGTCAGGTGGAGCGGTGGGAGACCCGAGGCCCCCGGTCTTCGACCTCGGGTTGTACCTGGCCTCTGTGGCCCGGTCCGTGCCCGCGGCACTCCTGATCGGCCTTCTCGTCGGGGTGGTCGCGGGGTTTGTCGCGTCCGGGTTCCGAGACGAGTACACCGCCACCACCACCGTGAGCGTCGGGACACCGGCTCGGGCCGAGCGTGATGCGGCGACGATGGAGGCTCTGGCGGCGGGCATGTCCGAGTACGTGACCGACGAACGGGCACGGTACTTCATCGAGGAGCGCATGGGCGAGCCGGTGAGTCTCCACGGCTGGCGCCCTTCGGTGGAGGTCACCACCTCCAAGATCCCGGGTGTCCTGGAGGTCGTGACCAGATCACACGCCGGCCCTGTCAGCGCGACGAAGATGGGGGCGCTGGCCGTTGAGGCGATGAACCTGCAGGCCGACGAGGCCCGCGAGACTGTTCTCGCTCCGGTCGTCGAGGCCACGCAGGAGGAGATCGACCGACTCAATGATGAGATCGACGCCCGTCTGCGCGTGGACAGGACTGCCGACACGTCGGATCTGCTCCGGCTGATCTATGAGGCGCGGTCCACGCCGGAGGAGTTGCGGCTCGCGTACCCGACCGCGACGATCATCTCCCAAGACGCCGGCTCTGGCGATGTGACGTGGCCCAAACCGCTCGCGACGGGGCTCGTCGCGGGCATGGCGACCGCATTGATAGCGGCTTTGATCCTCGGCGTGCGGAATCTGCGCGCCGGCCGGCGCACCGATGTGATCTGGGCCAGGTCTGCCGCACATCGCCACGGAGCTGTGGTGGATGTGGACTCCGCACTGCTCAATGCTCTGCCCCCACTCACCGAGGCTGCGGTGTCTGCTGTGCTGTCAGCCGGTGGCACAGTAGTGGTCCTCGGTGAGTCTGATCCGGTCGAACCACCGCTTGGCGCCGGCTCCAAGGAGTACCGGCTCGTGAACTTCTCTCTGACTGAGCCGTGGTGGCGTGAGGTTCCCGTCTCGGATGTGGACCTCGGTGTGGTTGTAGTCAACGACGGCTCCGCGAAGGGCAGCGCGGCGAATGCTGCGCTGGCATCCTTTTCGGAGGTCGGGGTCCCGGTGCGCGTGGCGGTGCGTTCGCAGGGGTCGATACGGTGACCGGCGTCTCGACGCGTCGAATCGCGGTGGTCCACGAGCGGCTCACCGATATCGCCGGTAGTGAGCATGTAGTGGAGCAGATGGCACGTATCTGGCCCGCCGCACGGATCCACGTCCCGTTCGCCCGCCCGGAGGGGGTACCTCCCGCGCTTCGAGGCCGGATATCGACAGGACCTCTGCAGCACGTTTACGACCGTGTTGGTGGGCGTTCCTATGCGCCCCTGCTCCCTTTCGTCCCCTGGGCGCTCCGGCGGTCGAGCATCAGCCCTGCAGATACCGACGTGATGGTGATCAGCCATCACGCGTTCGCGATCGCCGCCGCGGCGCTGGATGTGCCATCTGTGGCCTATGTCCACAGTCCGGCGCGGTGGGCGTGGGATCCGGCGTTCCGCAGGGGCGAAGCGGGCTCGGTCGCGGGCCGCGTGGCGCTCGGGGCGTTGGCGCAGAGGGCGAAGGCCAATGAGTCGCGGTGGTCTTCGCGGCCGGAGCTGATCGTCGCCAACTCCACCGCCGTGCGGGATCGGATCCGTGCTTGGTGGGGACGCGACGCGGAAGTGGTACATCCGCCCGTCGACACCACCTATTTCACACCGGGAGAGTTGCCTCGCGGTGACTACTTCATCTCTGTAGGACGGCTCGTGCCGTATAAGCGCGTCGATGTGGCTGTGGCCGCAGCTGTTGCTGCCGGGGTCCGGCTCCTCGTGGTGGGGGAGGGGCGGGATCTAGACCGGTGTGTCGCTCGGTCGGGTCCGGGTGTGGAGTTCCTGGGACGTCTTCCTCGCGCTGAGATGCGCGAACTCGTGCGCGGCGCGCGCGCCCTGGTCATGCCTGGCGAGGAGGACTTCGGCATCGTGCCGGTGGAGGCGATGGCCGCTGGCACGCCCGTCCTGGCGTTGGGGCGGGGCGGTGCGGTGGACACTGTGGTGCCCGGTGTGAGCGGAGAGTTGGTGGAGGGCAGCGACGACGACGAGGTCATCGCCGCGTTCGCGGAGGCGATGCGCCGGTGGGACGATTCGGCCTATCCGGCGTCGGCACTGGCCCGATTCGCAGCCGACTTCTCTGAGGAGTCATTCCGGTCGAGGATCGCAGCGGTGGTCGATCGCGTCGTGTGAGTCCGTCGGTTGAGCGGTCGGGCACCTCGGGCACGGCCGGTGAGCTGTTCGCGGATCGTCATGCTCGTGCTGCCGGCCACTGCGGGAATGAGCCAGAAGAACACGTCCAGCGGGAAGATCTCGAGGTAGGTCGAGAACAGCGCGGCCACGCACGCGGCCGAAGTTGCCGCCACTGCGCCCCCCAACAGGGCCCGCTCCAGCGGGTCACCGGTGAGGGGGATCATCCGCAGTAACGGAACCACCATGAGGATCACGACGGCCGCATAGCACGCCAGACCGATGGGCCCGAGTTCCAGCAGGATCTTGATGTAGTAGCTGTCAGGCTGGTAAAGCGGTGCCGCGGGATTATAGCCCTCGGCTACCTTTGCCGCGGAGGAACCGGTGGTCCCGAGTCCTTGACCGAGAGGCCGGGTGAGTATCAGGGGGATGTTCACCGACCAGTGGTCTCCGCGTTCCCCGAGGCTGCTGCTTGACGTGAGAGTGCTGAGCACGGTGTTCCCGAACACCATTGACGCGGCCGCCACGACCAGTCCGGTGAGGACCGAGCCGAACACCATCCAGGCGAGAAAGCGACGGTAGAGCACGATCCCGATCACCACCAGCCCGACCGCCACCCCGACGTAGCTCGCGCGCACCACTGACAGCAGCATGGCCGCCCCGAGCACCGGGAAGGCGAGCAGGAACAGCCGCGAGCGTAGCCGGTACGGTTCGGCCAGGGATGCCGCGGTGACGAGGATGATCACCAGCATGAGGAAGAGCCCGAACGGGAAGGGCTGGTTGAAGGTACCGAAGCTCCGGAGTAGCGGACCGGCACTGCGGATTTGTTCATTCCACTCGTAGCCCATGTCTGCTAATGCCTGGGGGCCGATGAACTGCTGCCAGATGCCGTAGAAGGCGGACAATGCGGCCGCGCCGAAGAGCACGGAGATCAGGGTGTCCTTGTCCTGCCGGTTGAAGGGGAAGAGCACCGCGATCACGGCGAGCAGGATGTAGAAGAAGGCGATCTTCAGTGGGAAGAACATCTGAGTTCCCTGCATGACAAGCGCCGAGATCACGCCGAACGGTACGAGGACGCCCAGCGGGAGCAGCCATGGCGCCACGACCGTCAGGCCGGGCGGGGTACGGCGCGCGAAGGGGGTGGCGCAGAGGACTGCGAGAACTGCTGCTTCTTTCCAGTACGACATCGACAACGGACTGATGAGCAGCAGGCCGTTGAACGGCACCAGTCCGGCGATCGCGATGACCCCCCATTGCGGTCTGTGCAATGAGATGCCGAACAGTGTGAGGCAGACGAGGAGCGTGGTCACGAGTCCTGCGATCATGTGGCGTCTCCAAGTCTGTCGGGATCGTCGTTCCGGTCCATTCTGAGATCGCGGACGGGCGGCCAGGTGTGCCCGGGGCGCAACAGAGTGGCCAACCATCGGGTCGAGCGAAGTTCCTCGTGCATGGCCAGCCGCGGTTGCGCGAACAGGTCGGTGTGGGGGTCATTGCGTCCGTTAGTGAACGTGTAGCCCACCCGGAACCCGGCCTCGGACGCGATCTTCCGGATCCGCTCGTCCTGGTGACCGAACGGGTAACACAACTCGTGGATCGCGGTGCCAGCCCAGTCGGACAGCGTGTCACGCGAGCGGCGGAGGTCGTCTAGGGCCTCCCCCGTCGACAGTTCGGTCAATGAGCGGTGGGTGGCGGTGTGTCCACACAGCGACGCCCCGGCGGTCAGGGCCTCGTCGATCTCCGTCCGGGTCATCGTCCGTGACGCCTCGGGCCACCACGGGGGTTCGATTCCCGTCCGTTCGGTCACCGGGAGCAGGGTCCAGGGAACGCGGCGCTCGACCAGTCTCGGCAGCGCGAACCGGTGCACGCCGACGAGCGCGTCGTCGAAGACGATCGCGGCGAGCCCGGAGGCGTCGCCGGCGGTGAGCCGGTCGGTGAATTCGGCGAGCGTGACCGGCCGGAGTCCCACCGCGTCAAGAACGTCGAGCTGGTGCAGGAACGTCGATTCTCGGACCGCGTAGGGATAGACGGTGGCACTGTCAGCGACGATGTCGTGATAGGCCAGTACGACTCCGGAGCGGCCCGGGTGCAGACGCTTAGTCGCATCTCGGAACACTCGGGCTGGGCGTCTGCCTCGCATCAATGGTCCTTTCGTCCGCGGGTGAGTGTTGCGGGGATCCGTCCGAACACGGTGATGTCCTCGAGCGATCCACTGAACTCGGCCAGTGCCAGGAAAACGACGAGCGCAATAACGACGACGGGCGGCCAAGGCCAGCCGGTGAACCCGATCAGCACGGTAGCCGGGGCGATCACGGACGTGGCGAGCAGGATCTGGCGAACCAGCGGGCCCCAGGGCACGACGCCCCGGATTCGCACGCTGCGCTGGACCACGATGAGGCAGGCTACGAACATCACCGCTTCGGTGACCAGTGTGGCGGCGGCCGCCCCGTCGTACGACCACATGGGGATCGCCAGATAGTTCAGGCCGACGTTGAGGAGGACCCCGGCACCGGCTACCCAGGGAAAGACGGAGAGCTTGCGGGCGGCGACCAGCGCGACGATCCCGATGTTCGTGACGCCGCTGAGCGCACTCGAGACGACGAGAACGCGGGCGGCGTTCGAGGCGGGGACGAAGGTGTCGCCGTAGAGCAGGCCGACGAAGAAGTCTGCGGTTGGCCAGAACCCGATAGCGGCGAGTGCCCCGAGCCCGCCGGCGACGACCATCGCCTGCCGGGTGCGGTGGCGGAACGTCTCGATGTCGTCGGGCCACGCCCGGACGAGCACGGTCGTGAACGGCACGGAGATCGTGACTGTCACGATGATCACCAGGTCGGAGAACTTGTACCCGATCGCGTACATGCCGACCGCGTCGTAGGTGTCCAGCCGTTGGAGGATGAGGATGTCGACCTTGGTCAGCAGCATGATGAGCGCGAAACCGATGGAGATCGGGATCGACTCACGCAGCATCTCGCCCCAATACCTCGTGCCCGCGGTGAACACCGGGCCGGGGCCGAGGGCGCCGCGTAGTACGCCGGCTGCACGCGCCGACAGAACCACCAGCTCCTTGGCGACGGCCGGGACGATGAACCACATCAGCGTCGGCGCCAGCCAGGCGACAAGCAGAACGAGGGCGAACTGCACGATCTGCGCAACGATGTCCCACAGGGCCACCGGGACCAGACGAAGCCGGGCCTGGTAGAGCACGAGTAGGGCGTTTGCTGGCGTGGCGAGTACGACGCTCGTGGCCGCGAACGCGACCACGGCCACCAGCGTCACGGACAGTCCGGTCAACGCGGCATAGGCGACTGCCACGGCGAACCCGAGGAGGCCGAGCAGGATTCGGAGCAGGATGAACGATCCCGCGACCTCCCGCGCCTCCTCGTGGCCGTCGGCAGCGAGTCGGGCCAGGACCACGCGTCCCACCCCGAGATCGGTGATCAGCGCCATGATTCCCAGAAGGCCGAAGATGAACGCGTACCGCCCCCAGTCGTCCGGCGTGAGCGACCGGGCGATGACGACCGTGCCGGCCCAGCCGAACACCGCCGTGACTATCCGACTGGCGACCAAGACTGTCGAGTTGGTCACCAACGAGCGGCTCTGGGAGTCAGGAGTCGCCCGGCCCGCGCGCCTCACGTTCCCCTGACCCGCTCTGCGGCCGCCCTGAGAAGACTGACGGACCGGTCCGCCGCGACCATGCGCGTGCGCGCGGTCCGGGAACCGGTGGGTACGGCGATCAGGGTTCCGACCGCGTATTCGTGGCTTTGCCAATCCCTTTTATAGCCACTGCGGCCGATGAGCAGATCGACACGTGTCACGCCTACGTCGTCGTGCTGGTCGCACACCGCTTCGATCAACAGGTGTCCCGGGCGGGACCTGCCGCGTTCGGGGTCGAACCGGGTGAACCAGAGTTCGGCCGTGCAACCGGTGCGCAGGGTCGCGAAATGGGCCCCCCACCGACCGCCGAAGGTACCGCCCCACAGCAGGAGATGCCCGTCAGCTGCCTCCTGTTGGAGGAACTCCCTGGTGAACCGGTCGTGGGGAGGTGCGCACAGGTTGAGTCGGTCGTCTCCTTCGTCGGAGTGCGCGGCCGCGGCCGTCGCGACGATGTCGTCCCAGCGCGCGTCCAGTTCAGCGGGCGTCCGGACTGTCTCCACCGCGAACCCGACTCCCTCGCGTTCCAGTTTGCGCCGAGTGGAGGCTGCGCGGGAGAGGGTCGATTTGCTGCGTAGATCTGCTGCTCGGGTACCGGCCGGCAGCTCGATCACCGGACAATGGTCGTCTGGGTCGAAGGTGGAGTCCCATAGCGGTTCACGGTGGACCGCCGAGACAAGCGGCGACGACGCGGGCAGGTGGGTCAACTCGAGAGCAGAGCCTGTGGTGGCCAGTCCGGCGACGAGATCTGACATCGCCTTATCGTCCAGTGCAAGCGCTTCCCCGACGGTTCCGAGACCGTGCCCGAGGAGCCTGAGTACCGGGACCCCGCCCCGGCGGCGTAGGTGCAGCGGGAGGAGCGCGACCAGGCGGCCTTCACGGTGCACGGTGGCGATCCGGAGCGGGCCGCGGGCCAGATGTCGATGCCAGGTCAGTCCGTAGGAGGGACGGGAGGCGAACCTGGTCCCTACCTCCGCGGACAGCTCGTCCCATTCGGCCCGCAGCCCCTCGTCGACGCTTGTCCGTAGCTGAAAGGTCATCGGATCGACTCCTTGGTCCGCGTGGCGGTGGCCTCGCGCAGGGCTCGGATGATCTCGTCCGCGGAACGGGCCATGTTGTAGTGCTCCCTCACGTGTTCGTACCCTGCCTCGCCCATCCGACGCCGCAGGGCCGGGTCGGAGACGAGCGTGTTCAGCGCGGCGGTCACGGCAGCGCGGTCTGCCCCGTCCACGAGGAGGCCGCTCACCCCGTTCTGGACCATCTCGGGGACGGCGCCGCCAGGGTGGGCGATGACGGGAAGTCCGGCCGCGGAGGCTTCGAGGACGACGTTGGGTGCCTGGTCGATCGTCGAGGGGAAACACATGATGTCCGACCCGGCGAGGAGCTCCCAGAGTCGGTCGTCTCCGGGGGTCAGGTCGCCGACTACGCGAAGTCCCGGCTCCTCGGGGACGGGGTCGAGGGTGACCAGCAGGAGATCGGCTCGGTCGCGGAAACTGGCCCGCCACACGTCCAGGAGCAGTGAACCGCCCTTCCGGTCCATCGAGGTCCCGAGGAACACGATGGTGGGGCGCCGGTCCGACGGTCGGTCGGGGATGCCGTTCGTCAGATACGGCGACCAGATCCCCATCCTGAGGAGAGAGACCGACTCCGCCGGTACTCCGTAGTCCGGGGATGTGAGCGAATCGACCACCGGGACCGAGTTGGCGAGGATGTGGTGGGCGGCGTGTAGGACGGGGCGCTCCCAGGGCAACACTGCCCGACTGGTCAGGGGGGTGAATCGCGTGGGGGTGCGGTAGGGGATGCTGTAGGCATTCCGCAGTCCGGTGCTGTCGGTGGTGATGACGGTAGGTACAGAACCCAGTATGCGGGCACCGCCGAGCATGCAGTTCTGGGTGTAAACGTGGGCGGCGTCGATGTCGCCCCGCCGCAGACGGGTACGAACCCGCCTATTGACCGACCACGAGTGGACGAGCTGACCGCGGAGCGGTTGGAGATCGAGATCGAGTCGGGCCAGTCCGGGTATCGGCGCCCGGAGCAGTCGGCCGAGGAGCCCGGGTCCCCGGGCGTCGAGGAACTCCGCGTCGATGTCCGGGCGACCGGAGAGGACGTGCTGTAGCGCGTGGTGGACGGTGGCGTGGCCGCCGATGTTCTCGTTGATGAACAGCACCCGAAGAGTCTGCTCGGGCTGGGCCTCGACGCGGAGGCCGAGCCGGCCCCGCAGGGCGTCGGCCTCCTGGCGGATGAGTCGAACGGCGGCTCGGCGGGTGTCCGGTCGATACAGGTTGTGGTCACCCTGGGGCGCGTGGATCCGCTCGATTCGGCCCTCGAAGCCGCGTCTCCGGAGTCTGCGAAGTCCGGCGTCACCACGCTGGGAGGTGAAGTGGTCGTCGTCTTCCGGAGTCAGCGCAACGACCGTACGCACCCCGGCGGAGTGCAGGTCAGCCAGCAGCGGGCCGGGTACCTGGGTGAGGCCTCGTCGCCCGAGTTCCTGCCAGACCGGGTAGGGAAGGAGTCGGCGCGCAAGCGGTTTGATCCTGGACCCCCCGGACTCGGTCGTCGGCGGGACCTGATTTTCGAGGTCGTACCCGTGCCGGTACAAGAATTCTTTGGTCACGGGCTCTCGGACCCGGGACCACTGGATCATCCCGAACAGCAGCACCGCCCCCGCCCGGGCACGGATCGCAGATTCTGCGGACATCCACGCGCCGGAACACAGGCCGACCACCAGAAGGGATCGGGCGGGCAAGCCCAGTGCTCGCAGGACCTCGACGGCCTCTTCGCGCGAGGCGTGGGAGTAGAGCACAGCGATCTCGCCGGGTTCGATCGATCCAGCCTCTCCACCACCGGTCTTGTCGAACCGGAAGCAGGCCAGCCCGTTGCCGGCGTTGTCCCGCGCGGACTCCACCCAAGCGCGCGTCGGCCCCCAGGCGGGTTCGTTGGCGGTGGACTGGAACACGACGCCGCCCCGGACCGGCTCACCCCGCACGCGGGTGATCACCAGTGGGAGTCCGGCCGGGGTGATAGTGGTGAGCTCCTCCTCGACCACCGAACCGTCCGGTCGGCGGTCCACGATCGCCGTGAGACGGTGCTCGGGTACGAATTCGGTGACCTCGCCGTCAGCCAGGACGGTGAGGTGCTCCACGAGATGGTCGATGTCTGGCTCGGGCACGTGATGGATGAAGGCGAGCGGTGCGGTGAACAGTTCGCTCTGAGCCAGTTCAACTGTCCGCGTGTCAGGACTGATCAGCGGTTCGAGAGCCGGATCGGACATGATCTCCGGCCGCGCGGCGAGCAGGTCCGCTGGAAGATCCGGGGACCATTTGGCGGACCTGATACACCGAGCCGTCGCGTCGGAAAAATGCCCGCCGGGGACCGACACCCCGGGGTCCGTCGGGTCCTCTCCCACGATGAGGCGGTACTTCGCAGTTTGTTCCCGCAGGTACCGGCGGCCCGAGAGCGGAGGGTCCCACGCGGCCAGCCTCACCCCTGTCACCGCACCGGAGGCGATCGCCGACGAGGCGATGAGGGCACCCGCCCTGACCCCGAGCACGATGACCCGCGGCGCCCCCTGGGACCTGAGGAAATCCACGGCGGAGGCGAGACCGGCCTGCCAGTCCTCCCAGGCTGTGTCCGAGAGCTGCATCCCCGTCGACGAGCCCGTACCAGGGTGGTCGTAGCGGAGGGTGGCCACGCCTTGGCGCGCGAGCCGGCCGGTCAGCGCGCGCACTCCCCGATAGGTGGTCACCTGCTCGATTCCCAGCGGGGAGACCACCACGACACCCGCCCGGATCCTGCGATCGGCGGGGAATTGGAGTACACCGAAAAGTGAGGCCTGACGGGGGCCGAACCAGGTGGTGAGCGACGCGGTGTCGGCTGTCACGGGAACAAGGCCTTCCGCACTGTCGCAGGCCACTGGTCCGGGTCCGTGCCGTGAACGGACAACAGGGCCAGGGTGATCCGCTCCAGTCCGAATCCGACGCAGGCACTGTGCGCCGTCGATCCGTCCGCCAACGTCAGTGAGAAATTGCGCCCGAAATGGTCTTCCGCGAGATTGCAGGACGCGATCGCGTCGGCCGGCTGGTCGTCTCCGTAGACATGAACGACGATCTCGGTCTTGAGATTGTTCGAGAGCTGTTCGTTGGCCAAGAGCTTGCCAGCCCTGCCGAAGAACGGGTCGTTGGCGGCGACCGCCTCCACCTCGAGTCCCAGACCGGCCAGCATTCGCAGCGCACGTTCGACCCAGGCGGTGCGGAAATCGGCGGCCTCGGTGGGCGAGCCTATCCGCACGAACTCATGCATGCGGAAGGCCTGCATGCGCATGGGGTCGGGAGACGGTTCGTGGCGAAAGCAGTATCCGTTCACTTCGGCCGCGAGCCCGCCTTCGGGTAGCCGGTTGGGGATCGCGCCGTAAAGTGGATGGCAGGCGGACGAAACCATCACGGTCTCGCCCGGTACCAGATGGTGGTCCCAGGGCGACTCGGCCGCACGGTCTGCCAGGAGAGCACGATGATCGGCACTCGTGCCGGTGAATGTGTGGACGATTCCCGTCAGGTCCGGGAATGACTCGATGTAGTCGGTTTTCTCGTAGTCGCTGCGCGGGAACACCGGGGGGAACCGATACAGTCGGTAGCCACCGTCTGACGGAGTCACGTCGGTGGCGTCGCGACCCTCGAGGCTGATCCGCTCGTCCACCGCTTGGAGAATGCGCTCGAATCCAGCACCTCGCGCGTAGAGGCCGTCAAGCCCCGTGTCGAAGAGCAGTCCGGCCTCGAGCAGTTTCCGCCTGAATTGATCGTGAAGAGTTCCGATCGGGGTCATGAGCGTATAACCCACCTCTCGTGTCCGAGTCATTGCCACCCGTGAAGCATTCTTGCGATGCCGGGGTGGGCAGAGGCCCCGGTATGCCCGGTAGCGATGATACCTAACGGGTATGTTTTCCTTTCTGACCTCCTGTTTCGTGGCCGTGTGCTTGGTCACAGGGCGCGTTCTGGGCGGAGTGATTCGGCAAAGGTGAATCGCCGGAATTCGCGCTCGAGAAACCCTGAGAAGTGTTGTTGGCAGCCACATCTAGCAAGAAACGTACCCGTGCGGTCGCCGTCCGGATCGCGGCCGGGGGGCTCGCAGCGCCTGCGCCGGGCAAGCAGGTGTGAGCTTTCTTACGCCGGGGATGCAGTAACGAATCTGTGTTTGTGAGCTATTACTAATTGTGTCGTCGAGCCGAAAGGGAGCACATGGACGCTTCGCACAATGTCGAGAGCCGGGTCCGAGGGGTGCTCTCCACTGCTCTGGCCGGCAAGGTTGACGTCGGTGAGCTGGGCGCTCGCGATGACCTCTTCGATGCCGGGATGACCTCTCACCAGACTGTCCAGGTGATGCTCGCACTCGAAGATGAGTTCGATGTCGAGTTTCCGGACGACCAACTGAGCAAGACCACCTTCGCAACAATCAGCTCGATCGTCAGCGCTCTGGGCAGGCTCGCATGAGCGTCCCGGCCCCTACCCGCGCGGTGGGAGAGCCCCACGAGGACGGCTCACCCCGGCAGTCCGGCACCGTGGCCGCTACTGCCCGAGCGTCCGATACTGAACGCACATTGTGGGGAAAAATCGTCCGATTGTTGTTGGTGACTCCACGCCACCGCTTCGACGTGTGGCACCGACTCGCGGATTCGATCGCCATTCTCATCATTGCTTGGCTCTTCTTGCCGGAACGGCCTTGGCTGACGGCGATTGCGTTAATCATCGCGATCACATTTTCCCCGACCCTCTACAGGCATCGGCTCAATGTGTCGGTACTGGACGACCTGCCGCGCGTCGTGGTCGTCGGAACCGTCCTTTCCGTGTTCGGGGCAGTGGTCTCGAACGCCGGGATGAACCTCTTCAGCCTCATCTACTTCACCGCGGTGGTCGTCGTGACGCTCGTGATCACCCGGTTGGTGGTCGCGCCCCTTCTGCGGTGGAGTCGTACGCGGTATCGGGCGTTCCGCGACCGCACGCTCATCGTCGGTACCGGGGGCACGTCGCTGAGCCTCGCCCGGACGCTGTTCGAGCGGCCCGAGTTCGGGCTGTCACCTGTGGCCCTCGTCGACGCGGACCGGAAGGTCTCCGCGGAGCTCGCCGCACTCGAGATGGGTATCCCGCTGGAGAACCCGAGCTCCGGCCTGGTCGACGTGATCCGCCAGCATCGCGCACGCACTGTGATCATCGGCTTCGGTGCTTATGACGATCGTGAGCTACTGAGGATGTTGACGGAGTGCGACCACGAGGATGCGGAGGTATTCATCATTCCTCGACTGTTCGGATACGTGAACGTCGAGGGCCGTATGGATCGCATCAACGCCCTTCCGTTGATCCGTGTGAAACGGTCCGCCCACCGTTCGGTGTGGTGGAGGCTCAAGCGTCCGATGGACATCATGCTCAGCGGCCTGGCCCTCGTTCTGCTCTCACCGCTGTTTCTGCTCGTCGCGCTCGCCGTCAAGCTCGATGACAGGACCTCTCCGGTGTTGTTTCGGCAGACTCGCATAGGCGAGGGTGGCCGCGAGTTCGAACTGCTGAAGTTCAGGTCGATGCGGCCGACGGACGAGAATGAGTCCCAGACACGATGGAATATCGCCGGCGATCCGCGGATCTCGCCGCTGGGCGCCTTCCTGCGCAAGTCCTCACTGGACGAGATCCCGCAGATATACAACGTATTCCGCGGGGACATGGCTTTGGTCGGCCCCCGCCCCGAACGACCGCACTTCGTCAACAGGTTCAGTGGTGAGTACCGCGGATACGCCGCCCGGCACAGGGTTCCCGTGGGGCTGACCGGCTGGGCTGCGATCAACGGTCTGCGCGGGGACACGAGCATCGCTGATCGCGTGATGTTCGACAATTTCTACATCGAGAACTGGTCGCCTTGGATGGACATCCGCTCGATACTCTTGACCTTGTGGGTCGTGATCAAGGGCACGGGAAGGTGACCGACGGTTGCCCGTCCGTGGTTTGGGGGGCGTTGGCGCTCCGGCCGGAAGGGAGTGGTGTCCAGACCTACCAGCGTGAGCTCATCCACGCTGCGTCAACCCTTCAGTCCCGGTACAGGTTTGCTGCCGTGGTCCAGGAGGACGCGGTCGGCGAACTCGGCGGGGGAGTGCAAGCGATCCGCAGGCCGGTCTGCAGTGGTGCGCTGCGGGCCGTACACGGACTGCGGCCCGTACCGGGAGCGGGCGTGTTCCATTCGCTCGACGTGGACCTACCCCTCGGCCAGCGGGGCGCGACGGTCAGCACCGTGCACGACATGTCGGTCTTTGACACCCCGTGGGCATTCGGGGCGGTGCGGGCACGTGGTGAACGTGCCCTGTTACGACGATCGATCCAGCGTGCCGATGCCGTGATCGCGGTGTCCAGGTTCACCGCCGAGCGAGTCCTGGAACTGACCGGACGGCGCGCCACGGTGACGGCCCTGGCCCCGGCGGGATGGGTGCGGGTTCCCGAGGCCCGTGAGTTGGAGACGGTCCGTGCCAGGTACGGGCTCCCCGAAAAGTTCATCCTCCAACTCGGCACGCTCGAACCCAGGAAGAACCCGCATGTGGTGGCGGAAGCCGCGCGTGCTCTCGGGGTTCCGATGGTGCTCGGAGGCGCTGGAACGGACGGGCCCGACCGCCCGCCGGGGACGATCGGTCTCGGATACGTCGACCGGACCGACGTGCCGGCCTTGTACCGCGCCGCCTCAGTCGTGTCCTACGCCTCCCGCTACGAAGGGTTCGGATTGCCGCCACTCGAAGCGATGGCGTGCGGTGCGGTCGTGGCCGCCAGCGCGGTCGGCGGGATTCCCGAGTCCGTCGGTCCTGGAGCGGTCGTTGTCGGTCGTGACACCGCCGAGCAGTGGACCCGCGTTCTCCGAGAGCTGTTGGAGGACGCCGACCGGCGTGCCGAACTCCGTACGGCGGCCGCGCGCGTCGTCCGGTCTCGGACGTGGCGGCATGTCGCGGAGGAAACACTGGCGGTCTACGACACCCTGTCCTCCGGTGGATGAGCGAGCCGTGACCACCGCAACGGTCGTCCTGGTCAACGCCACGGGAATCAGATCGGGCGCCGAGAACGTCCTGGTCGACGTGGCCCGCCGCCTCCACGCGTCGGGGCGTGACATCGTTCTCGTCAGTCCGCCGGGCCCCCTTGTCGACGCATTCCCGGCCTGTGCCCGGCACGTGGCCATCCCCACCCTCGGGCTCGAAGGCCGCGGGGGAGTCGGACGACTGGTCGGGATCGGCCGGGTGGTGGCCCGCTGGATACACGCCGGTCGGATTCTGCGGTCGGTCACCAAAGAGCACGACGTCGTCGTCGTCAACTCCCTGTTCGCCCTCCCCGCCCTCCCCGCTGCATTCCCCCGTCCCCGCCGCACCGGGGTAACCACCTGGTTGGTCCATGACACGGTCGTCAGCCGCAAGCAACAAGTCGCTGTGGCCGTCGGCGCGGCGAGATTGCGGCGTGCGGTGGCTGTCTCTGAGGTCACCGCGGCGTCCATACGGCCTCAGATCCCGGATGTGGTCGTCCGGCCCAACGGCGTGCGTATCCCCCGGGATATCGTCGCCACTACCGACCGCGCACCCGTGGTGGGTATTCTCGCCGCGCTGACGCCCTGGAAGGGGCAGGACGTGCTGCTCGAGGCAATCGCACTATGCCCCGGAGTCACGGTGGAGATCGCGGGAGGCGCGTTGCCCGGTGAAGAAGAGTACGCGCAAGCGCTCCGCGAGCGGGCGGAGCGGGCCGATCTACGAGGCCGGGTCACATTCCTGGGCTATGTTGACCGGGCGGAAGTTCTGGGCCGCTGGGCGATCGCGGTATCGGCGTCCGTGCTGCCCGAGGCCGGCCCGCTGGGCGTGCTCGAGTGCATGGCCGCCGGGCTCCCGGTGATCGCCACCGACCACGGGGGAGCGGCGGAGTACCTCGCCGATGGGGCTGGCGTGCTCGTGCCACCCGGCGACCCGCTCGCACTCGCGCGAACGGTGTCCGACCTTCTCGTCGACACTCAGCGACGGAGGGAGATCGCCGAGATGGCTAGAAAACGTGTGGCGAGCCAGTACGATCTCGAACGCACGCTCCCCGCGATGGTGGCGGCGCTCACCGCCGGATGATCTGCCTTGGTTGCGGTGGGAGCATCCACGGTGACACCCAGGACGCCTGCCGGGGCGCAGGCCACACCGCGTGGCTCCAACTGTTGCCTGGCTCGCGGGATATCAGAAGAGGCGGACCCGCCGGGACGGCCTGATGCGGATGCGGTCCTGCGCCCACAACGATGCCCTACGCCCACCGCACGTGCTCCCAAACCGCACCTGTCGGTGCATCCACCAGGGCTTACGCCAGACCCCTGCCTCGTTCCGCATACTCGTCCGCCAGAACCACGTGTTCGCCTGGCTCGCCCCCAAGCTCCAGGCGCCCGGTCTGACCGAACTGTCCACTGGCGCGGACCACGTCGTCACTGGAAGGCGGCCCCAACACGACCCCGACGGAGCTTGCCTCGCCAGCACCGAGGGCTACCCGCAGAACACGCCAGACGGGCCGCTGAATGGAAACTCGACAGCCTGATCTCACACCCACGTGAGCTGTGGAGCCTCGTCCGCCCGGAGCGCTACAACCCGCCGCCACGGCGAGCACCACACGTCGACGACGACTCCGTCGGCACTGTCACGGGCACCGCCTTCAGCTGGGAAGACGGCAACGGAATCCAGAAAGGCTGGGGCGGACGAACCGGCCACTAGTTGTGATGTCCAGGGAGGTTGGTCAGTCGGGTGACTGGTGGCTTGCCTCCGAGGGCGGAGTGGGCTCGGTGGTGATTGTAGAAGTGCAGCCACCTCGGTAGTCGCTCGTTGTGGGCGTCGGTGGAGTCGTAAGATCGGTGCAGGTGTCGCGCCAGGCGTGGGAGACGTAGGCGGAGCCGTTGTCGGAGAGGACTTTCTCGACGCGGACGCCGTGACCGGCGAACCAGGCCACGGCCCGTTCAAGGACACCGGTGGCAGTGACGGCCTTCTCGTCGCGGTGGATCTCGGCGTAGGCCACCCGGGAGTGATCGTCGATGACGGTGTGCACGTACGCGGTGCCGATCCGTGGTCGTGATTGATGTCCGCGCTCGCCGGTGCGCCGGGCCGTGGCCTGGGCGTTGTGTCTTCCTTGAGTTCTGCCGACGAAGCGGTGCCCGCCGCCGTCGGGGATGTTGCCGAACTTGGTCACGTCGACGTGGATCAGCGAACCAGGATGGTCGTGTTCGTAGCGGCGCAAGGGCTCGCCGGTGACCCTGTCGATACGTGCCAGCCGGTTGATGCGGCATCGCATGAGCACGGCGTGCACGGTCGAGGCCGGGATGTCCAGCCGTCCGCCGATCTGGATTGGCCCCACACGGTGCCGCCACCGTAGCCGCACGATCTGGCGCACCACTGCCGGGCAGGTCCGGTTCGGATTCCGGCGGGGACGTGAGCTGCGGTCAGCCATGCCGGCCGGGCCTTCGTCGTGGTATCGGTCGGCCCATTTCTTCGCGGTGCGAGGCGAGACCATGAACATCTTGGCCGCGGCGGTGTAGGTCCAGTCGTCGTCGACGATCAGCTTTGCCAGCCGCAAACGGGTACGCGGGGTCAGGGTCGCGTTAGCGTGGGACATGAAGGCCTCCGGTTGGTGAAGCGGTGAACTAGACAGCTCCACTTCACAACCGGGGGCCTTCACCTGTCAGCCGAACTCACCATCGCGAGTCGGGACAACCTCCCTGGACATCACAACTAGCCGACCCCGACACGCCGAAAGCCATACACACATTTTGGCCTTTAACCCACGCTCGGAGCCGTCCACTCTCATGGCCGATAGTCCGACAAAGAAGCACCCCGGCCAGAGGCCGGGGTGCTTGGTGTGGTGCGCGATACTGGGATTGAACCAGTGACCTCTTCCGTGTCAGGGAAGCGCTCTCCCGCTGAGCTAATCGCGCGGGTCTCACCGTCAACCGAAGCTGACGTCGAGGTGGAGACGGGAATCGAACCCGTGTTGACGGCTTTGCAGGCCGCTGCCTCACCACTCGGCCACTCCACCGCTAAAGGTATCGAGCCTGGTGAGGACGTGCTTGCTCCTCGATCCCTCCGAGCGGATGACGGGATTCGAACCCGCGACCCTCACCTTGGCAAGGTGATGCGCTACCAGCTGCGCCACATCCGCATCGCTTTCCGGTTCGCTCTGTGCTCTCCGGGCTGCGAGAAAGAACATTAGCCGACGCCGAACAGGGAACACAAATCGAGGGTCCGATATGCCTCCCGACCTGCCGCGATCGCCATTCCTCGGTGCGCGGACCAGTGCTCGGGAAGGGGCATCAACGGTGTTCCGGTCCACCGGGCGTTCACCGACAGGGCCGGTGGCCGGCAACCCCGGGGCCTCGCTCGTTCCCGCCCGCGTCCGCAGCGCGAGCGATCGCCGGAGTCCGACCCTCCGAATAACGGCCAGGGGCCCCTCGTGGGCTCGTGCGGGCGTCACGTGTCTCTGTCTCCCGAGGGCACTCGTCAGGGGCGCGCTCCACTTCTGCCCGCCGGAACTCGTCAGGGGCGCGCACACGGTCCATACGTAGGCGGAATGCCCGCCTATCACCTGTTCAGGGGGTCGAATTGGGACTGGCGGATCTGCTTGCTACAGTGTTCCAGTGCCAAGGCGGAGACGCCGGACACGGCGAGGTCCTATAGCTCAGCGGAAGAGCGCTCCGTTCACACCGGAGAGGTCACTGGTTCGAACCCAGTTAGGACCACACAGAATCGAAGCCCCTCCCGGATCACCGGGAGGGGCTTCGTCGTCGTCGCGGTTGAGCCGGCCCGGTCGCCCGGGTGGCGACGCCGGACGTCAGCCCGCGTCGACCTCTACGGCCCGCTCCAGCGCCTGCGTGAACACCTCGACCGGCTGCGCCCCGCTGACCGCCAGACGGCTGTCGAAGACGAAGAAGGGCACGCCGCGCACGCCGATCTGGCGGGCCGTCTCGATGTCCCGGCGTACATCTTCGGAGTAGGCGTTCCCGTCGAGGACGCGGTCGACCTCCTCTCCGGGCAGCCCCGCCGCGGCGGCGATGTCCCGAAGGACGGCCGGATCGGAGATCGCACGACCCTCGGAGAAGTGCGCCCGTCGCATACCTTCGTCCACCGCGTCGGACACACCGTGTTCCGCCGCCAGCGCGGCCAGCCGGTGGGAGTCGAACGTCGAGCAGATCCGTGCCGACCTCCAGTCGAAGGACAGCCCCAACTCGGCGAAACTCGCGGCCATCTGTTCCTGGGCCGCCTCCGCCTCCGCCAGCGGCATCCCGTACTTGCGGGACAGCATCTGCGCGGCCGTCTCGGTCTGGTCCTCGTCGGTCACGACCGGTGCACCGGCGTCGAGCTCATAGGCGCGCCATACCACGTCGACGGGCACGTCCGGATGATCCTCCCGGAAGGTGGCCAACGCCGTCTCGAGGTGTCGCTTGCCGATCCAGCAGTAGGGACAGATGACGTCGGACCAGATGTCGATACGCATGACCGGTGCAACGCTCCCTCGGCGTCCGGGATTCCGGAGCGTGCCGGGTAGCATGGACCGGCCCGGCCATTCTGTGAGCCGGGTGTGCCAGTACGGGGACCACCGGTCTCCCGACGCCTACTGCCCGAGGAGATCGCAGCCCGTGTCCGAGAAGCGCCAGCCGGAATCCGATGTCGACGTGACGGGCGCGGCAACCGTGACCACCGTGATCCCCGGCGGTGAGCCCGCGGGCAAGATCCTCGCCGAGCGTGACCTGCAGTCCAAGAGCGGCCCCGAGACGATCGTGGTGGTCCGGGATCCCGAGGGTGCCCTTCGGGACCTGTCATGGGCGCCGGAGACCGACACCGAGGTCGAGCTCGTGCGCGCCGACTCCGAGGACGGCCGTTCGGTGATCCGCCACTCCTGCGCCCACGTACTGGCACAGGCCGTGCAGGAGAAGTTCCCCGAGGCCAAGCTCGGCATCGGCCCGCCGATCGAGAACGGCTTCTACTACGACTTCGATGTGGCCGAACCCTTCACCCCTGAGGACCTCAAGGACCTCGAGAAGCGGATGAAGAAGATCATCAAGGCCGGTCAGCGCTTCTCCAGGCGCGAGTACGCGTCGCTGGATGAGGCCCGTGAAGAGCTCGCCGGTGAGCCGTACAAGCTGGAACTGATCGAGGACAAGGGGCGTGCCGACGAGGGGGACGCAGAGGGCGCCGAGGCGCTCGAGGACTCGGAGATCATGGAAGTCGGGGCAGGGGCCCTGACCGCCTACGACAACCTCAACCCGCGCACCGGCGAGGTGATCTGGTCGGACCTGTGTCGTGGCCCACACACGCCCACCACCAAGTTCATCCCCGCGTTCACCCTCACCCGCTCGTCCGCCGCCTACTGGCGTGGCGACCAGGCGAATGCCGGCCTGCAGCGCATCTACGGCACGGCCTGGGAGAGCACCGAGGCGATGGACCTGTACCTCGACCGGCTGGCCGAGGCGGAGAAGCGCGACCACCGACGGCTCGGCACGGAGCTGGACCTGTTCAGCTTCCCGGACGAGATCGGCTCGGGGTTCCCCGTATTCCACCCGCGGGGCGGGATCGTGCGCAACGAGATGGAACAACACTCGCTCAAGCGTCATCTCGCCGCCGGCTACTCACTGGTCAACACCCCGCACATGACCAAGGGCGACCTGTTCCGCAAGTCCCAGCACCTCAGCTGGTACTCGGAGGGCATGTTCCCCCCGATGATCGTGGACGCGGAGTACGACGCGGAGGGCAAGGAGACCAAGACCGGGCAGGACTACTACGTCAAGCCCATGAACTGCCCGATGCACAACCTGGTGTTCGACTCTCGAGGCCGCTCGTACCGTGAGCTGCCGCTGCGGATGTTCGAGTTCGGCACCGTCTACAGGTACGAGAAGTCGGGCGTCATCCACGGCCTGACCCGTGCCCGCGGGTTCACCCAGGACGATGCCCACATCTACTGCACCGAGGACCAGATGGAGGGCGAGATCGCTTCGGTGCTCTCGTTCATCATCTCCCTGCTGCGGGACTACGGCCTGAACGACTTCTATCTCGAGTTGTCCACCAAGGACCCCGAGAAGTACGTGGGTGGCGATGAGCTGTGGGAGCGGGCCACCGAGACGTTGCGGCGCGTGGCCACCAGCTCGGGTCTGGAACTGGTGCCGGATCCGGGTGGGGCCGCGTTCTACGGCCCCAAGATCTCGGTCCAGGCACGCGACGCGATCGGCCGCACCTGGCAGATGTCGACAGTCCAGCTGGACTTCAACCTGCCCGAGCTGTTCGACCTCACCTACAACGCCGCGGACGGGACCAAGAAGCGTCCGGTCATGATCCACCGCGCGCTGTTCGGGTCCATCGAGAGGTTCTTCGCAGTTCTCCTGGAGCACTACGCGGGACTGTTCCCGGCATGGCTGTCGCCGGTGCAGGTGGTCGGTATCCCGGTGGCGGAGAAGCACGAGAAGCACCTCGAGGACATCATCGACGAGCTGCGCGGCCGGGGTATCCGTGCCGAGCTCGACCTCTCCGACGACCGGATGCAGAAGAAGATCCGCAACCACACGACGGGCAAGGTCCCGTTCATGCTGCTCGCCGGCGACCGCGACGTCGAGGCCGGGGCCGTGAGTTTCCGCTTCCCGGACGGGACCCAGCTCAACGGCGTGTCGCGGAATGCGGCGATGGACAAGATCCAGCACTGGATCACCTCGCAGCGAAATGACGCGCCCACCGCGGAGCGGGTGTGACGGGCGGCGGGGCCACCCCTAGCGAATGGAGCGGTGCCACGGCCGCCGGTCAGAGCGGCGCCCCGGCCGCGCCCGGTGACACCTATCGGCAGTTCGGGGTCGGTGAAGACCGGTTACAACTGCTGTGGGCGCCGTACCGGATGTCCTACATCGCCGAGACGAAGTCCGAGCCCGCCGAGGGGATGACGGGGGAGCCGTTCCTTGACATCCCGAGGATGAGCGACGAGGACGGGTTGGTGGTCGCCCGGGGCGAGCACGTCTACGTGGTGCTCAACCTCTTCCCGTACAACCCCGGGCACGCCATGGTGGTGCCGTACCGCAAGGTGGCCGAGCTGGAGAACCTCGACGACGACGAGTCCCGGGAACTCATGGCGTACACCCAGCACCTGATCCGGGTCATCAAGGCGGTGTCCGCGCCCGATTCCTTCAACGTGGGACTCAACCTGGGTGGGGCCGCCGGGGGTTCGCTCTCCGAGCACCTCCACCAGCACGTCGTGCCCCGGTGGACCGGTGACGCCAACTTCATCACGGTGACGGCGGGGACCAAGGTTCTCCCGCAGTTGCTCCGTCAGACCCGGAGTCTGCTCGCCGCGGAGTGGGCCGCGACCGCGCGTACCTCGACAGTCCGGGCCACCGCGGCATCCGGGTCCGAGCACCACCGACGAGCGGGAGAGTAATGCTCAGCGAGTACGGCCGGTCCGGCGTGACGAAGGTGGCACATCCGTTTGCCAATCTCCTCGTCCGCATGGGCGTCACGGCCAACGGGATCACAATCACAGGTCTGGTGCTGACATGCGCCGCCGCGATCTGGTTCTTCGGAACCGGGCAGCTCGTGGCGGGCGCGATCATCATCGCCCTGTGCACGTTGTTCGACCTCCTGGACGGGGCTGTGGCCCGTGCCGGTGACGGCGGGTCGCCGTACGGCGCATTGGTTGACGCCGTCTCGGACCGGGTGGCCGACGGTGTGATCCTCGGGGCGTTGGTGTGGTGGCTCGTGCACACCGAGCCCGGGAACTGGTACACGCTCCTCATGTTGCTGGCCTGCATGGTGCTCTCGCAGGTCGTGTCGTACTCCAAGGCGCGGGCGGACGCCGGCGGGCTGGACACGCCGGGTGGATTGATGGAGCGGGCCGACCGGCTGGTCCTGATCCTGCTGGGTGCGGGGCTCGACGGGCTCGGGGTGCCGTGGGCACTCGAGGTCGCGGTGACGGCGGTGGCCGTGGGCAGCCTCATCACCGTGCTACAGCGGGTCTGGGGCGGTCGCGCCGACTACCTCGCCGGGGTGGCTGCGGCGGATGCCGAGACGGTGCGTGAGTGACGGTGCGTGAGTGATGAGCAGTCAGGCAGTGCCGAGCAGGCGCGCGTATCTGAGCTGCCTCGGGGAGAAGGCCTCGGATCTCGGGTACGCCGCTGGCTGGGCCGTGGTGCGGGCCCTGCCGGAGGGGTTGGCGCGCGCACTCTTCCGGGCCGGTGCCGATGTCGCGGCGCGGCGGCAGGGTCCGGATTCGCAACTGCGCCGAAACCTCGCCCGGGTTCTCGGAGTGTCCCCGTCAGAGGTGCCTGACGAGCTGATCCGCGATTCGTTCCGATCCTATGCCCGGTACTGGCGTGAGGCCTTCCGGTTGCCGTCGATGGACCGGGAAGCGGTGGCCGCCGAGATGGACCGCACCATCACGGGGGTCGAGAACCTCGACGAGGCGCTGGCCCTCGGTCGCGGGGTCGTGGTGGCGCTGCCGCACTCGGCGAACTGGGATCTGGGCGGAACCTGGCTGGCGCGCCGCTACGGAGGGTTCGCCACCGTCGCCGAGAGACTCAAGCCCGAGAAGCTGTACCAGCGATTCCTCGACTACCGCGAAGGACTCGGGTTCACCATCTATCCGCACCAGGGCGGTCCGGTGCCGCCGTTCGAGGCGCTCAGGGACTTCCTCGCCGAGGGCGGGATCGTCTGTCTGCCCGGCGAGCGGGACCTGCGCAGGACCGGCGTTCCCGTCACGTTCTTCGGCGAACGGACCCGCATGCCGGCGGGCGCGGCGAGGCTGGCGATCGAGACCGGGGCACCCCTGCTCGTCGCCCAGTTCTGGTACCCCGACGAGGACTCGATGCGGGTGCGGGTCACCCCACCGGTCGACGTCTCCGGTGGGGTCGAGGCGGGTGTCCAGGCGATGGCGGACCTGTTCGCGGAGGGGATCGCGCGCAATCCGGCGGACTGGCACATGCTCCAGCCGTTGTGGTTGGACGACCTGCCCTCCGACCGGCGAGAGCACATAGAGGGCTGATCCGACCGTGCGTATCGGCATGATCTGCCCGTATTCGTTCGACGCACCGGGTGGGGTGCAGGCACACGTCGTGGACCTGTCGACGGAGCTCCGGCGGCGGGGACACGATGTACGGATCCTCGCACCGGGTCGCCCGGAGAACGCGCCGATTCCCGGCATGACGCTCACCGGCCCCGGAATCGCGATCCCGTACAACGGGTCGGTCGCCCGACTGAGCTTCGGCCCCGCCGCCTGGCGGGCCACACGCACCTGGCTCCGCGACGCGCCGCTCGACGTCCTCCACATCCACGAACCGAACGCTCCCGGGGTCGCGATGTTCGCGCTCGCGATGGCCTCGGGCCCGATAGCGGCGACCTTCCACACCTCCACGGCCAGCTCGCTGGTCCTGCAGACCTTCGACGGTGTGTTGGCGCCGATGCACGAAAAGATCCGCGGACGTATCGCTGTCTCCTCACTGGCGAGACGATGGCAGATCGAGGCCCTCGGCTCCGATGCGGTCGAGATCCCCAACGGGGTGGACGTGTCCGCGTTCGCCGGGATCGACCCCGGCGGCGAGATCACGACGGGGCCGACCGTCGCGTTCCTCGGGCGTTATGACGAACCCCGGAAGGGGATGGACGTGCTCGTGGCCGCGCTGCCGGCGGTGCTCGAGTCCGTTCCGGGCCTGCGTCTGCGCATCATGGGAGACGGCGACGAGAAGTCCCTCCGTGCGCGGCTCCCCGACGGACTGGAGGTCGACTTCCTCGGCCGGGTGTCCGACACCCGCAAGGCGGCGGTGCTCGCCGCGGCCGACGTCTACTGCGCCCCGAACACCGGGGGAGAGAGCTTCGGGATCGTCCTGGTGGAAGCGATGGCCGCCGGCACCGCGGTGGTCGCCTCCTCACTCGACGCCTTCCGCCGGGTCCTGGACGACGGAGAGTGCGGTGAGCTCGCCGACGTGGGAGACCCCGGCGCGTTGGCCGCCGCACTGACCCGGGTGCTGACGGACGAACAGAGGCGCGACACGCTGCGTGCACGGGGCTCGGAGGCGGTCCGGGAGTACGACTGGCCCGTTGTCGCGGACCGCGTCGTCCGGGTGTACGAGACGATCCGTGGGCCGGGGGAGACGATCCGTGTCCGGTGAGCTCGTCGCTGTTCTCGTCGTCGTCATCGTGGTCGCGGCGGCACTGCTGGCCGCCTACCTCACCGCGCACCGGCTCGACCGCCTGCACATCCGGACCGATCTCGCCCGCGCGGCGCTCGTCGGTGCGCTCGGGCGCCGACACGTCGTAAGCGCCGCGATAGCCCGCGACCTCGCCACCCGCGACCCCGAGGGGGCCGACCGCCTGTCCCGCGCCCTCGACGCCGCTCGGGCGCACCCTCCCGAGGCGGTGGTCGGGGTGGACCCCACCCCGGTTCCGGACAGTCGGCGCCGGCGACAGGGAGTCGACGACGACGACCTCCACTGGCCCGGCGCCGAAGTCGCGGAGAACCGGCTCGGGGTGGTCCTCGCCGGGGTCGACCGGTCGGAGTTGTCCCACGACCTCGCGCACGAGCTCGACGACGTCACCGACAGAGTCGGGATGGCACGACGGTTCTACAACGACGCCGTTCGTGACACGCGCAGTCTGCGTGAGCAGACCATCGTCCGTTCGCTCCGGTTGGCGGGTCGGGCGCCGATGCCCGATTACGTCGAACTCGTCGACGCACCGCCGCCGGGGGACTGACAGGGGGCCAGCCGGGGCGGCGGTTGGGGAGACCAGATGAGGGCGACCTACACTGGGTGACTGTTACACGTCGTCTGAGCCAGGAAGGCCTATCTCGTGAGCGAGTCCCAGTCCACCGAGAACACCACCGGAACCGCACGCGTCAAGCGGGGTATGGCCGAAATGCTCAAGGGCGGCGTCATCATGGACGTCGTCACCGCCGAGCAGGCCAAGATCGCCGAGGACGCCGGCGCGGTCGCCGTGATGGCTCTCGAGCGGGTCCCCGCGGACATCCGCGCCCAGGGCGGCGTGGCGCGCATGAGCGACCCCGACCTGATCGACGGCATCATCGAGGCCGTCTCGATCCCGGTCATGGCCAAGGCCCGCATCGGCCACTTCGTCGAGGCGCAGATCCTGCAGTCGCTCGGTGTGGACTTCGTCGACGAGTCCGAGGTCCTCACCCCGGCCGACTACACCAACCACATCGACAAGTTCGCCTTCAACGTGCCGTTCGTCTGTGGCGCCACGAACCTCGGCGAGGCCCTGCGCCGGATCACCGAGGGTGCGGCCATGATCCGCTCCAAGGGGGAGGCCGGCACCGGGGACGTCTCCAACGCCACCACCCACATGCGTCAGATCCGCCAGCAGATCCGCACGCTCGCGAGCCTGCCGGAGGACGAGCTGTACGTGGCCGCCAAGGAGCTCCAGGCGCCGTACGAACTGGTCAAGGAGGTCGCGTCGACCGGCAAGCTGCCCGTGGTGCTGTTCACCGCCGGCGGCATCGCCACCCCCGCCGACGCCGCGATGATGATGCAGCTCGGCGCCGAGGGCGTCTTCGTGGGCTCGGGCATCTTCAAGTCCGGCAACCCGGCCGAGCGCGCCCGCGCGATCGTCAAGGCCACCACGTTCTACAACGACCCCGACGAGCTGGCCAAGATCTCGCGCGGTCTCGGTGAGGCCATGGTCGGCATCAACGTCGACGAGATCCCGGAGCCCCACCGGCTCGCCGAGCGCGGCTGGTGATCTCAGGCGCGGCGACGGCGCCACACGCCCTGCCGCCGGCCCCGCGCCACATGCGTGACGAGCCCGCCCGGGCCCTGCCGACACCTCGGCGGGGCCCGGGCGGACTCGTCTGTCGGAGTGCCCGGGGGTGGGCGCTACGATCGGTCTATGAACGCACACCCCGCCCGGGCCCGGTGACGCCGCGATGGCCACGATCGAGGAGATCCTCGACATCGAGAGACTGGACCGTGACCTCTACCGGGGTCCCGCGATCCGCACCCACCTCCAGCGCACGTTCGGCGGCCAGGTCGCCGGCCAGACGTTGACCTCAGCGGTCCGGACAGTCGACGACGACAAGCACGTCCACTCGCTCCACGGCTACTTCATCAGGCCCGGGATCCCGGACGTCCCCACGATCTTCCAGGTGGACCGTCTGCGGGACGGGCGCAGTTTCGCGACCCGGCGGGTCACCGCCATCCAGGAGGGCGAGGCCATCTTCTCGATGTCGGCCTCCTTCCACCTGCGCGACCAGGACGGGATCGAACACCAGGACACGATGCCGCGGGTGATCCCGCCCGAGGACACAGCGGTCCCCACCTACGAGGACCTGGACGCCACCCACCGTGCCTTCGTTGACGAGTGGGCCCAGTGGGACATCCGGATCGTGCCGCGCGACCGCCTCGAGACGGCTTCCTCGCTGGCAGCGCAGCAGCGGGTGTGGTTCCGGTGCGTCGACACCCTTCCGGACGACCCCAATTTCCACGTGTGCACCCTCGCGTACATGTCCGACATGACTCTGTTGGGTTCGGCGAAGATCCCGCACCCCGACGAGCCGACGCAGGACGCCTCGCTCGACCACGCGATGTGGTTCATGAGGCCGTTCCGTGCCGACGACTGGCTGCTGTACGACCAGACGTCGCCCTCCGCGTCCGGCGGGCGGACGCTCACCCAGGGCCGCATCTTCGACAGGTCGGGGCGACTGGTGGCGGCCGTGACCCAGGAAGGCCTGTCACGTCGTCTACGGCCGGGCGCGCAACCGTTCCCTCTGGACCTGTCCGGCGCTGACAAGGCGTCCGAGCAGTGAGCCCGTCCACGCCCACCGTGGGAGTGCTCGCCCTCCAGGGCGATGTACAGGAGCATCTCCGCCATCTCGAGGAGGTCGGGGCGCGGGCTGTCCCCGTCCGCCGCCGGTCCGAGCTCGACAGTGTCGACGGGCTGGTCCTGCCCGGCGGCGAGTCCACCGCGATGAGCCGACTGCTCGGCGTGTTCGACCTGTACGAACCCGTCGCCGAGCGGATCAACGCCGGGATGCCGGTGTACGGATCCTGTGCGGGGATGATCCTGCTCGCGAGCGACGTGCTCGACACGCGTGCCGACGCGACCTGGTTCTCCGCGATCGACATGACCGTCCGGCGGAATGCCTTCGGCAGGCAGGTGGACTCCTTCGAGACCGATCTCGTCGTCGACCCCCTCGGGCCCGAGCCGCTGCGCACGGTGTTCATCCGCGCACCGTGGGTCGAGACCGTCGGACCGGACGTGGAGGTACTCGCCCGGGTCCGCGCATCCGACGACCGTGATCACGTGGTCGCGGTGCGTCAGGGCAACGCCATGGCGACCTCATTCCACCCGGAGGTCACCACCGACGTTCGGGTACACAGGTACTTCCTCGACATGGTTCGGGCCGCGACCTCGTAGACTGGGCGGTCAGCGAGACCTCGCGCCGGGGTGCGCATGCGTTGTGCCCCCGGACCACGACTCCCCCGGAGGGCGGAACATCACATGGCAGGCCATTCCAAGTGGGCCACCACCAAGCACAAGAAGGCGGCGATCGACGCCAAGCGTGGCAAGCTCTTTGCCAAGCTGGTCAAGAACATCGAGGTGGCAGCCCGCACCGGCGGGGGCGACCCGGCCGGCAACCCCACGCTCTTCGACGCCATCCAGAAGGCCAAGAAGAACTCCGTCCCCGCGGACAACGTCGAGCGGGCGCGCAAGCGCGGCGCCGGCGAAGAGGCGGGCGGCGCCGAGTGGGAGACCATCATGTACGAGGGCTACGGCCCGAACGGCGTGGCCCTGCTCATCGAGTGTCTGACCGACAACCGTAACCGCGCAGCCGGTGAGGTGCGCACGGCCATGACCCGCAACGGCGGGAACCTCGCCGATCCCGGGTCCGTCGCGTACATGTTCGCGCGCAAGGGCGAGATCGTCCTGGACAAGGGCGAACTGACCGAGGACGACGTCCTCATGGCGGTGCTGGAGGCCGGAGCCGAGGAGGTCAACGACCTCGGTGAGCAGTTCGAGGTGGTCTGCGAGCCCACCGATCTGGTCCAGGTCCGCACCGCACTCCAGGACGCGGGGATCGACTACGAGTCGGCGGAGTCGGGATTCCGTGCCTCGGTCGAGGTGACCGTGGACGCGGACGGTGCGAGCAAGGTGTTCTCGCTCATCGACGCGCTCGAGGACTCCGACGACGTCCAGAACGTGTACTCGAACATCGACGTGCCCGACGACGTGCTGGCGGCACTCGACGCCTGACCATCTGACCACTGGTAGGGTCTCGAACGTAGGTTCTACCAGTGGTCGGCGAAAGGTCGCTATGCGCGTCATGGGTGTGGATCCGGGGCTGACCCGGTGTGGGCTCGCCCTCATCGAGACCGAGCCCGGGAGGGCGGTCACGGCACTGGATGTGGATGTGGTGCGCACCACCGCCGAGGAACCGCTGGAGCGGCGCCTCCGTTCCGTCCACGCCGTGGCCGACGAGTGGATGGAGATCCACCGTCCGGACGTCGTGGCCATCGAGCGGGTATTCGCACAGAACCAGGTCTCCACGGCCATGGGTACAGCCCAGGCCGCAGGCGTCGTGGCGCTCGCCGCGGCCTATCGGGAGATCCCCGTCGCCTTTCACACCCCGTCCGAGGTCAAAGCGGCCATCACCGGCAGCGGACGGGCGGACAAGAAACAGATGACGCTGATGATCACCCGGATTCTCGGGCTGCAGAAACCCCCCAGCCCGGCGGATGCGGCCGACGCCCTGGCCTTGGCCGTGTGTCACAGTTGGCGCGCACCGATGCAGGGGCGTGTCGCGACTCTCGACGCGCAGGTCGCCCGCTCCAGGGCGGGCTTCGAGGCCAAGGTCGCCGCCGCTCGTGAGGCGGCCGCGGCGGGCGGCGCGCGGGGGTCGGGATCAGCGGCTGACCAGGAACGTGCCCGGGCAGCCGCCCGGGCGATGGCTCGAACGAAGGGAGTGCGCTGGTGATCGCGTCGATCCGGGGGACAGTGGCGGAGATCGGTCTGGACCGCTGCGTCGTGGAGACGGGCGGCGTGGGGATCCTCGTGCACGCCACGCCCGCGGCACTGGCCGGACTGCGCCGGGGTTCCGAAGGGATGATGCACACCGAGCTCGTCGTCCGCGAGGATGCCCTGACCCTCTACGGATTCGACTCGGTGGAGGCGCGGCAGCTCTTCCTCACCGTCCAGACCGTGTCAGGGGTGGGCCCCCGGCTCGCGTTGGCGATCCTGGCCACCCTGGAGCCGGCCGAGCTCATCCGGGCGCTGGGGACAGGGGACGTCAAGGCGCTGACCCGGGTCCCGGGTGTCGGTAAGCGCACCGCCGACCGGATGGTCCTCGAACTCAAGGACAAGATCGGTCCCGTCCCGGGCGGCGCCGAAGACGCCGCGGACGCATCGGCCGCCGCCGTTCCCGCGGCGACCGAGGTGGCGGAGGCACTGGAGGGGCTCGGGTTCTCCGCTGCCGAAGCGGAGAAGACGGCGACCGCCGTGCTCGCCTCGGATCCGGCGCTGGGGCCGGCCGACGCGCTCCGGCTCGCACTCAAGTCACTCGGTAAGCGCTGATGTCGGATGAGTTCGTCGACCCGGCAGGCCCGGTCGACGGAGAGCTGTCCGCGTCACTGACGCCGTTCGACTCGGATGTCGAGGGCCCGTTGCGGCCCCGGAGCCTCGCAGAGTTCATCGGCCAGGAGACCGTCCGGGAACAGCTCGATCTGGTGCTCACCGCCGCGACCCGCCGAGGCGTGGTCCCGGATCATCTGCTCTTCTCGGGGCCGCCGGGACTGGGCAAGACCAGCCTGGCCATGATCGTCGCCGCTGAACTGGGCGGGTCGCTGCGGATCACCTCCGGTCCGGCACTGGAGCGGCCCGGCGACCTGGCCGCGATGCTCTCGAACCTCATCGAGGGCGACGTCCTGTTCATCGACGAGATCCACCGGATCGCCAGGCCCGCCGAGGAGATGCTGTACCTGGCGATGGAGGACTTCCGTATCGACATCATGGTGGGCAAGGGGCCGGGGGCTACGTCGATCCCGCTCGAGATCGCCCCGTTCACCCTCGTGGGGGCCACCACCAGGTCGGGCGCGTTGACCGGGCCACTGCGCGACAGATTCGGGTTCACCGCGCAGATGGACTTCTACACCGACCGGGATCTGGCCCGCATCGTCACCCGAGCCGCGGATATCCTCGGGATCCCCGTCGACCCCGACGCTGCCCTGGAAGTGGCCGGGCGCTCCCGGGGAACCCCGCGTATCGCCAACCGTCTGCTCAGGCGGGTCCGGGACTTCGCGGAGGTCCGCGCCGACGGGCGGATCACCGTGCCCGTGGCGCGAGCGGCGCTCGAGGTCTACGAGGTCGACGAACTGGGGCTGGACAGGCTCGACCGTGCGGTGCTCCGGGCGCTGCTCGTCCAACACGAGGGTGGCCCGGTCGGGTTGAGCACCCTGGCGGTCGCCGTGGGCGAGGAGGCCAACACGCTGGAGGAGGTGTGCGAGCCGTTCCTGGTCCGGGCCGGACTGCTGGCCCGGACGCCCCGGGGCCGGGTCGCGACAGCCGCCGCATGGGAGCACATGGGTATCGCCAGGCCGGAACGGCGGTCGTCGGAACCCATGCTTCCCGTGGACATGGACGGGGGGCCCGGGGCGGCACGATGAGTGCCGGGCTGGCATCCTCGGACGAGACCATCCGTCTACTCGGATCATGACCAGGGCCTGCAGTCGCACCGGGCCCACACCAGGAGGGCCCACATGGGATTCGAACTACTGCTCCCACTGATGATCATCGTGCTGATCGTGCTGATGTTCCTACAGAGCTCGAAGCAGCGCAAGGCCATGAAGGCGCTCCGCGACATGCAGGACTCTCTCGCGGTGGGGGACAGGGTGCTCACCACCTCGGGTCTCCACGCCACGATCGTCTCGATCGGTGACGCGACCATCGGCCTCGAGCTCGCTCCCGGTGTCCGGACGCAGTGGGACCGGCGGGTGATCCGCGAGAAGTTCGACTCCGCCACCATGCCCGAGAGCGGTGCGGGCACCGACACCTCGGGTTCCCTCTAGACCCCTACCCGGCAGTAGGGTGGTATGGCCGTCCAGTCGGAGGCCCCCGACGTTACAAAGCGAGGAAGTTCCCCGTGACACCAGCTCGTACCCGGCGTGCGGACGCGAGACCACAGCCAGTGAGGTTGCTGCTCAGCTTCTTCCTCGCGCTCTTCATCATCTTCGTGGGCGCGTACGCGGTCGCTGATCGGGGACTGACCCCCAAACTGGGCATCGACCTCCAGGGCGGAACCCGTGTCACCCTGATCCCCAAGGGGCAGCCCGCGGAAGAGGATCTCCGGCTCGCGCAGGACATCATCCGTGATCGGGTGGACGGACTCGGCGTCGCCGGGACAACCGTGGTCGTCGAGGGCAGCAACATCGTGCTGACCGTGCCGGGTGAGGACTCCAGCCAGGCTCGCGACCTCGGCACCACCTCACAGCTGACCATCCGGCCGGTCCTCCAGGTCCAGCCGGTGGCCGAGGGGGATCTGGAGCCGGTCCCGGCCGAGAAGGGGGACCGGGAAGCCGTCGCGGAGGAGGTCGCGCTGGCCCGTGAGGAACGCCAGGGCGATCCGCAGGAGTTGACCACAACGCTCGCCACGTTCAGGTGTCCCGAGCGCGATGTCCTGGCCGGGTTCGACGACCCGGCACAGGCGTTGATCGCGTGTGGTGAGGGCGCCAAGTACGTATTGGGCCCGGTGCCGCTGCTCATCGGAGAGGAGGAGGGCGGCAAGCGCCTGGACGGCCAGCAGATCGTCAAGGACTCGGTCAGTTCCGGATTCAACCAGCAGGCCGCCAAGAACGAGGTCTCGTTCCGTTTCAACGCCGGGCCGGGCGAGCAGGGGAGCGCCACCTGGTCGCGGCTGACGCAGGAGAACCTGCAGCGGCAGATCGCCATCCTCCTGGACGGCAGCGTGATCAGCGCGCCGGTCGTCCAGGGCGTGACCCCGGTCGGATCGGCCACATCGATCACGGGAGACTTCTCCCTGGACGAGGCCTCGACACTCGCCGGGAACCTGCGCTACGGAGCCCTGCCGATCTCGTTCGAGGAGCCGAACGTCGACAATGTGCCGGCCTCGCTGGGGCTGGCGTCGCTCGAGGCGGGACTGCTCGCCGGTGCGATCGGTTTCCTTCTCGTCCTGATCTATTCCGTCGTGTTCTACCGACTGCTCGGTGTGCTGGCGTTCATCTCGCTCGCACTGTCGTTCCTTCTCACCTACGGCATGCTGGTGTTCCTCGGATACACGGTCGACTACAGCCTGGACCTGGCCGGCATCGCCGGTCTGGTCATCGGTATCGGTATGACCGCGGATTCGTACGTGGTGTTCTTCGAGCGGATCAAGGACGAGGTACGCGACGGACACAGGTTCAGATCTGCCGTGCCACGGGCGTGGAAGAGCGCGAGCCGGACGATCGTCACCGGAAACATGGTCAGCCTCATCGGCGCCGTGGTGCTCTACCTCCTCGCCAGCGGAGAAGTGCGCGGATTCGCCTTCACGCTCGGCCTGACCACCGTCATGGACGTCTTCGTCGCCTTCACGGTCACCTGGCCGCTGGTCTACATCGCCTCCACCAAGGAGGTGTTCTCCAAGCCCTGGGCGAACGGAATGGGGCGCATGGCGAACCTCCAGGCGGCTGCGGCCGAGCGCCGGCGTGTTGAACGCCGCGAGGAGAAGGAAGCCGAGCAGGCCCGTTCGCGAGGAGTCACCGCGACGATCGAGGGCCCCGGCGGAGCTGCCGCGACGCAGGCCTCGATCCGCCCCGCAACCGATGAGGAGGAGGGCCGATGAGCACGCCCACCACGGCTGTGTCCGACGACACCGCATCGACCCCCGAAGGGTCGACCGAGAGCCTGTTCACCCGCCTGTACACCGGTACCGGAGCGTTCGCGATCGTCGCGAACCGTCGCAAGTACTACGTCCTGACCCTGGTGATCGTCGCCGTCTGCCTCGCGAGCATCCTGTTCCGCGGTTTCAGCTTCGGCATCGACTTCACCGGCGGGACCAAACTCACGATGCCGGCCGGGGACATCGACAAGGACCGGGTCGCGGTCGTCGTGGAGGAGTCGCTGGGGGAGGAGCCCCAGATGGTGCAGGTCGTCGGCACCGGCAATGCCCGCATCGTCGAAGTGGAGACCCGCTTCCTCACGACCGAGGAGATCGTGGCCACCAAGAACGCGCTGTTCGAGGAGTTCCGGCCGGTCACGGCCACCGGTGAGGCCTCGGTCCAGGCGATCGGGGACTCGGCACGGAGTGAGAGCTGGGGCGGGCAGGTCACCCAGAAGGCGTTGATCGCACTCGCGGTGTTCCTCGTGATCGTGTTCGGCTACATCGCATTCCGTTTCGAGTGGCAGATGGCCACCGCGGCCATCGTCGCCTTGTTGTTCGACCTGGTCGTCACCGCCGGCATCTACTCGATCGTCGGTTTCGAGGTCACCCCTGCCACGGTGATCGGTCTCCTGACGATCCTCGGCTTCTCGCTCTACGACACCGTGGTGGTGTTCGACAAGGTCGAGGAGAACACGCGGGGTCTCAGACACACCGCGAGCCACACCTATGCGGAGGAGGCGAACCTCGGCGTCAACCAGACACTCATGCGCTCCATCCACACGACGGTGATCGGGATTCTTCCCCTTCTGGCACTCGTCACCATCGCGGTGTGGATCCTGGGCGTGGGTACGTTGATGGATCTGGCGATCGTCCAGATGGTCGGTATCGTCACCGGAACGTTCTCCTCTGTGTTCCTGGCGACCCCGCTGCTGGTGTCGATCAAGGAACGTGATCCCGAGATCAAGCGCCAGACCGAAAAGGTCCTGGCCCGACGCGAGAAGGCCGAGGCCACCGCATGACCGACTCATCCCTGACGACCGTCCCCCCAGCACTCAGCGACTCGGTCGAGCGGCTCATGCGCCGGGTGGAGGACTTCCCCTCTGCCGGTGTGCAGTTCTGCGACCTGACTCCGGTGCTCGCCGACCCCGAGGGCTTCGACGCGGTCGTGAACGGCCTGATCGCCGGTCACGAGATCGGCACGATCGACTACGTCGCCGGGCTCGACGCGCGTGGTTTCCTCCTCGCAGGCGCCGTGGCCGTGCGACTCCACACCGGAGTGCTCGCGATTCGCAAGGCGGGCAAGTTGCCCCCGCCTGTGCACTCCCGGTCCTATGAGCTCGAGTACGGTGCGGCCACGCTGGAACTGCCCGCCGACGGTTTGGATCTCCGCGGGAAGCGTGTTCTGGTGGTGGACGACGTATTGGCGACCGGTGGGACGCTCGGAGCGGCTGTCGGCCTGCTCGGAGACTGTGGCGCGGTCGTAGCAGGTCTGTCGGTCGTACTCGAGGTCCCGGGTCTCGGCGGTCGGGATAGACTTGCCGGCACGCCGCTGACCTGTCTCACGGTCGCGTAACCAGGGCCGCTGTACGCGGCTCGAGCCCCAGGGAGGAGTCGGGAATGACTCAACGACCAGATCCCGGCGGGCGTTCGGGTCAGGGGGCCGCAGACGGGCTCGCTGCTCAACCGCAGCCCACCACGCAGCCACTGCCGGTGATCCCGGGGACCCGCCCGTCAGCGGGGCGTCGGGTGCGCGCACGGTGGGCGCGCCGACTGACGTCCGGCCTGACGGTCACGTCCACCCCGGCAGTGCTCGAGCCGCTCGTCCGAGTACACCGGATCCATCATCCGAAGGCGGATGTCGGTCTCCTCGCCAGGGCCTACGCCCTGGCCGAGAAGCAGCATGACGGTGTCTACCGCAAGTCCGGTGACCCCTACATCACCCACCCGCTGGCGGTCGCGACGATCTGTGCCGAGATGGGGATGGACACCACCACTCTCGTGGCGGCCCTGCTGCACGACACGGTGGAGGACACCGACTACTCGCTGGAGCAGCTGGCCGCCGATTTCGGTGGTGAGGTCGCCCATCTGGTGGACGGTGTCACGAAGCTGGACAAGGTCGACTTCGGCGAGGCGGCTGAGGCCGAGACCATCCGCAAGATGATCATCGCGATGGCACATGACCCCCGGGTCCTGGTGATCAAGGTCGGTGACCGTCTCCACAACATGCGGACGATGCGGTTCCTGCCGCCGGAGAAGCAGGTCAAGAAGGCGCGGGAGACCCTCGAGGTGATCGCCCCCCTCGCGCATCGACTGGGTATGGCCACGGTCAAATGGGAGCTCGAGGACCTGGCGTTCGCGATTCTCGAACCGAAGAAGTACCAGGAGATCGTCCGACTGGTCGCGGACCGGGCGCCCAGCCGGGATGTCTACCTGGGGACGGTCATCGGCCGCGTCAACGCGGAACTGGAGAAAGCCCACATCCAGGCGACTGTCGAAGGGCGGCCGAAGCACTACTGGTCGATCTATCAGAAGATGATCGTCCGGAGTCGTGATTTCGACGAGATCCACGACCTGGTGGGGATCCGTGTCCTGTGCGAGGACGTCCGCGACTGCTACGCGGCGATCGGCGTCGTCCATTCCACGTGGAAGCCCATGCCCGGGCGGTTCAAGGACTACATCGCGCAGCCCCGGTTCGGGGTGTACCGCTCACTCCACACGACGGTGATCGGACCCGACGGCAAGCCGCTGGAGATCCAGATCCGCACGAACGAGATGCACCGGAATGCGGAATACGGCATCGCGGCCCACTGGCGCTACAAGGAGACGCGGGGCAAGCACCACGGCACCCAGGCCGAGGTGGACGAGATGGCGTGGATGCGCCAGCTGCTGAGCTGGCAGCGAGAAGCCGCCGACCCCGGGGAGTTCCTCGATTCCCTGCGGTTCGAGATGACCAGCAAGGAGATCTTCGTCTTCACCCCCAAGGGAGACGTGGTCAATCTCCCGGTCGGTTCCACCCCGGTCGACTTCGCGTACGCGGTCCACACCGAGGTGGGTCACCGGTGCATCGGCGCGCGGGTGAACGGCAAGCTCGTCGCACTTGAACGGCCACTGGAGAACGGCGAGGTCGTGGAGGTGTTCACCTCCAAGGACCCCAATGCGGGTCCGAGCCTGGACTGGCAGAAGTTCGTCGTGTCGGGAAGGGCCAAGAGTTCCATCCGGCAGTGGTTTGCCAAGGAACGCAGGGAGGAGGCCCTCGAGCGGGGTAAGGACCTCATCACCCGCGAGGTCCGCCGTGGGGGCGTTCCGGTCCACCGCGTCTTCTCCAACGAGACGATCGCCGGGGTGGCGCGGGAGCTCGGATTCGCCGATGTGACCGCCCTGTACACGGCGATCGGCGAGCACCATGTGTCCGCGAAGGCGGTCGTGGCACGGCTCGTCGCCGCACACGGCGGTGTGGACGAGGTCACAGAGGAACTCGCGGAACGCTCGCGGGACAAGACCATCACGCCGCACCGTCCCGCGCCGGCAGGTGCCGGGGTACTGGTCGGCGGTGTCGAGGACGTGCACGCCAAATTGGCGCGGTGCTGTACGCCGGTTCCGGGGGATGAGGTGCTCGGGTTCATCACCCGGGGCGGAACGGTCAGCGTGCACCGGGTCGACTGCACCAATGCGTCGGATCTGCACCGCGAACCCGAACGTCTGGTGAAGGTGGAGTGGGCGCCCCAGCCCGGGTCGGTGTTCCTGGTGGCGATCCAGGTGGAGGCGCTGGACCGTCACCGTCTGCTGTCGGACGTCACCAAGGTGCTCGCGGACGAGAAGGTGAACATCCTGTCCGCGTCGGTGCAGACCGCGGGGGACGACCGGGTGGCGATCTCGCGGTTCACGTTCGAGATGGCCGACCCCAAGCATCTCGGGCACGTTCTCAACGCGGTGCGTCGCGTCGAGGGCGTGTTCGACGTGAGCCGCATGACGTCCAACTAGGCGAGGCCACCAGAGCGAAATGCCGGACGCTCCCGGCCCGAGAGGGGCGGGAGCGTCCGGCATCGTCTCGCCGGCGTCAGTTCTCCGGCAGGCCCTCCTGGGCGCCGACGGTGACTTTCTCGATCTCGACGGGGTTCTTCGGCACCTGGTTGTCCGAGCTCGACGTGTCCTTGCTCTTCACGCCGGCTGCGGTGATCGTGTCCAGGACCTCGAGCCCGGATTCGGTGATCGTGCCCATGACCGTGTACTCGGGCGGGAGGGTGGAGTCCTCGTAGACGAGGAAGAACTGGCTTCCCGCACTGTCGGGGGCGCTGGCCTTGGCCATCGCGACGGTGCCGCGCGGGTAGATCGACATCCCGGAGCCGTCCTCAGCCACAGCGAGGCTGGTGGGCGGTTCGTCAACCACCGAGTAGCCGGGGCCGGAGAGCCCGGTTCCGGTGGGGTCACCACACTGCAGGACGGCCAGAGACATCCCGTCGGAGGGGACGGTCAGTCGGTGGCACTCGGTGTCGTCGAAGAATCCCTGTTCGGCCAGGCCGATCAGGCTCGCGACGTTGCACGGGGCGTCCGCACGATCGAGAACCAGGGGGATGTCGCCCTTGCCGGTGGTGATGGTCACCTCGGCGGTGCCCCGCCGGGGCTGGTCGCCCGAGGGTGCCTCGCCGTCGCGCTTGGACCCGGCGATCGTGTCGATCTGCTCGTTGAACCGCCGGACCTCGGCCATGATCTCTTCGCCGTCCGCCTCGTACTCGGCCGGGTCGACCTTCTCGGGGGTCGTGGTGTCCTCCGGGTACTCGCAGGCCAGCCAGTTGGCGGCGTATTCCTCGGCGCGGGCCTGTTCGGCCTTGTTCCACACGACGATGCCCACGATCCCGAGGAGCACAACGGCGACGACCGCGGCAGCGCCGATCTTCAGCTGCTTCTCGCGCCGGGCCTGGGCCTCCATCTGCTCGCGCAGACGTCGGCGCGCCTCTGCGCGGCGTTCCTGGTTGGTGGACATGACCCTCCTGGGGACCTGGACTAGGCTGGAACGGTCGGCTGGCGCGTCCGCGAGTGGCCCCGACGGGAAGTACTCGGCACGCTCCAACCCAGGGTCCTTGTCTACCAGGTCGGGCCGGGATGGCTGTACACCACTCCGGAGTCAGGGCGCGTTGCTCCGCCACTCCGCGCTGAACTGCGCGGGACAACCGAGAAGAGGAGTACGGGACGTGCAGATCGTCGGCTTTCCCGCCGGGATGTTCCAGACCAACTGCTACATCGTGGCGGACGACGCCGGGGACTGCGTGATCGTGGACCCGGGCCAGGATTCGGAAGAGCAGGTCCGCCGCCAGGTGTCCGAAGCGGGTCTTCGTCCGCGGGCGGTCCTGTTGACCCACGGTCATCTCGATCACATCTGGAACGCTCAGCAGGTGGCGGACCACTACGGGGTGGCCGCCTACATCCACCCGGACGACCGCGACATGCTCGCCGATCCGGCCAAGGGGCTCTCGTTGGATCTCTCGGCGATGCTCAAGGGGGTGACCTTCCGCGAGCCCGCGGAGGTGATCGAGGTGTTCGACGGGGACACGCTGACCTTCGGGTCGATGGTGTTCGACGTGGATCACGTGCCGGGTCACAGCCCGGGGTCGGTGTCGTTCCGCATCACCGTCGAGACCGATCAGGGACCTCGGATGGTGGTGCTGGGGGGCGACGTATTGTTCCAGGATGGTGTGGGGCGTACGGATCTCCCGGCGGGCGACACGGAGGTGTTGATGCAGTCGATCGCCAAGAAGTTCCTGGTGCTCGACGACGACTCGGTGGTCCTGCCCGGGCACGGGCCGTCCACCACGATCGGTCGCGAGCGTCGCTCCAATCCGTTCCTGCGCGACCTCTGAGCACTCCCATCCAGCCCAGTACCGAGAGAACCGAGGATTTTCGACCCGTGACCGGTAGCCAGAAGAAGACCGTCATCAAGGCGCCCAAGGGCGTGCCCGACTATGTGCCGCCCACGTCGGCTGCGTTCGTCGCCGTGAGGGACGCGATCACCACCGCGGCGCGGAACGCGGGCTACGGGCACATCGAGTTGCCCGTGTTCGAGGAGACGACCTTGTTCGCGCGCGGGGTGGGCGAGTCGACGGATGTGGTCTCCAAGGAGATGTACACGTTCTCCGACCGCGGCGGGCGCAGCGTGACGCTCCGTCCCGAGGGCACCGCCGGCGTCATGCGGTCGGTGATCGAGCACGGGCTCGACAGGGGCCAGCTCCCGGTGAAGGTCTGCTACGCAGGTCCGTTCTTCCGCTACGAGAGGCCGCAGGCGGGCCGCTACCGGCAGCTGCAGCAGGTGGGGATCGAGGCCATCGGGGTGGACGACCCGGCGCTGGACGCCGAGGTGATCGCGGTGGCTGACGAGGCGTTCCGTTCGTTGGGGCTGAGCGGATTCCGTCTGGAGCTGACCTCGTTGGGCGATGAGACGTGCCGCCCGGCCTACCGGGAGCGGCTCCAGGATTTCCTCGCGGGCCTGGATCTGGACGAGGCGACGCGGGAGCGCGCCCGGATCAACCCGCTGCGGGTGCTCGACGACAAGCGTCCGGAGGTCCGGGCACAGCTCGAGGCCGCGCCGCTGATGATCGATCACCTGTCGGAGAGCAGCGCAGAGCACTTCGCGACGGTGCGCGAGCACCTGGACGCGCTCGGTGTGCCCTACGTGGTGAACCCGCGGATGGTGCGGGGCCTGGACTACTACACCAAGACCACGTTCGAGTTCGTGCACGACGGTCTGGGCGCGCAGTCCGGCATCGGTGGTGGCGGCCGGTATGACGGTCTGATGGCGCAGCTGGGTGGCCAGGATCTGTCCGGCATCGGCTTCGGTATCGGTGTGGACCGCACGATGCTGGCGCTGGAGGCGGAGGGGATCGACCCGACCGCGGCCGGGCGGGTCGACGTGTACGGCGTCGCGCTCGGTGGCCCGGCCAAGGCGGCGCTGGTGCCCGTGCTCGCGGAGTTCCGTCGTGCCGGTGTCCGCGCCGACATGGCCTACGGCGACCGGGGGATGAAGGGCGCGTTCAAGGCGGCGGACCGGTCGGGGGCCGCGGTTACGGTGGTCGTGGGCGAGGACGAGCTCGCTGCGGGGACCGCCGTGGTCAAGACCATGGCGACAGGGGAGCAGCACGCGGTGCCCCTCGGGTCGGTCGTCGAGCACGTCCGGGGACTGCTCGACAACTGACCGGCTCGGGCACCAGACTCGCGGGGCTCCGGGGCTAGATCTGCGCGTTGAACGTGTCGCAGGCGGCCACGGAGCCCTGCTGGTATCCGGTGAGGAACCACTGACGGCGCATCTCGGAGGATCCGTGGGTCCACGAGCTGGGGTCGACGCGGGCGCCGCCGGACTTCTGGATGTGGTCGTCTCCGATGGCCTCGGCGGTCTGGATGATCGCGTCCACGTCGCGGTTGGTCAGACTCTCGAGGAGGGGCTCCTGGCCACCGGGGGCCGGCGTGGTGGTGGCGTAGTGCGCCCACAGCCCGGCGTAGCAGTCGGCCTGGAGCTCGACGCGGACGGCGCCGGAGGAGGGGCCGCGCGGGTCCTGCTGGGAGCGGCGGATGTCGCCGAGCATGGTCTGCAGGTGGTGTCCGAACTCGTGGGCCACGACGTACATCTGGGCGGCGCCGTCGGGTGATCCGCCGAGGCGGCGGACCAGGACGTCGTCGAAGAACGCCGGATCGATGTAGACGTTCTGGTCAGCGGGGCAGTAGAAGGGCCCGATGTCGGAGGTGCCGGTGCCGCAGCCGGTGGAGATCGTGCCGGTGAAGATGTTCGTGTGGGGCTGGACCCAGTCCATGCCGACCTGGGCGGGGAGCTGGGCGGTCCAGACGTCCTCGAGGCTCTCGGTGGTCGCGACGATCCGGCAGATCGTGTCGGAGTTGGCCTGGGCGAGGTCGCACTGGTCGATGTGGGTCTGGAACTGCTCCGCGGAGTCGGAGTACTGGTCCTGGACTCCGGTGCCGCCCTGGGTGAGACCGAGCTGTCCGGGGTCCACGCCGAGGAAGAGCGCGATGACGACGACGACGATGCCGCCCACACCACCACCCACGGCGAGCCCCCGCCCGGATCTGCGGCCCCCGCCGCCTCCGGAGACCCCGCTGGTGTCGAGTTTCCCGCCCTGTCGGAACGTCATGTCCGCCGCCTCTCCCTGAGGGCCCCGGCTGGTCCCGGCACGTGTGTGCCCCCCTCGTCGTGAGATCACCTTAATGCGGTCTCCGCTGCGGTCGTGGTCGACACGGGTAAGACGCGGCCGGGGACGTAGACTGATCATCGTCCGGACCCGGAGGCGTCCGCCCCGATGTGTGGGGTGGTTCCCGGTTCGTCGACCACACCACGTTTTTTCTACGAGAGGACCACCGTAGTGCTGCGCACCCATTCCGCCGGCCAGCTCCGAGCCGCTGATGCAGGGGACACTGTCACCGTGGCCGGTTGGGTGGCGCGCCGCCGGGATCACGGCGGGGTGATCTTTGTCGACCTGCGCGATTCGACCGGTGTCTGCCAGGTGGTCTTCCGTTCCGAGGACGTGGCCGAGCGTGCCCACCGTCTCCGCAACGAGTTCTGCGTCGCCGTCACCGGTGTGGTGGAGCGCCGCCCCGAGGGGTCGGAGAACCCGAACCTCGCCTCCGGTGAGGTGGAGATCGACGTGGCCTCGTTCGAGGTCCTCGGTGAGGCCGCCGCGCTGCCGTTCCAGCTGGATGACGAAGTGGGTGAGGAGGCCCGCCTGCGGCACCGGTACCTCGACCTGCGTCGTGAGGGGCCGGGGGCGGCGCTGCGGCTGCGGTCGAAGGTGAACGCTGCTGCGCGTGGGGTGATGGCGCGCCACGATTTCGTGGAGATCGAGACCCCCACGCTCACGCGGTCCACACCGGAGGGCGCCCGCGACTTCCTGGTTCCCGCACGTCTGCAGCCCGGCACGTTCTACGCCCTGCCGCAGTCCCCGCAGCTGTTCAAGCAGCTGCTCATGGTGGCCGGTATGGAGAGGTACTACCAGCTGGCACGGTGCTACCGCGACGAGGACTTCCGTGCCGATCGGCAGCCGGAGTTCACCCAGCTCGACGTGGAGATGAGCTTCGTCGACCAGGACGATGTGATCGCGTTGGCGGAGGAGATCCTCACCGATGTGTGGGCCACCGCCGGGTACGAGATCTCCACGCCGATCCCGCGCATGACCTACGCCGAGGCGATGCGTCGCTTCGGCTCGGACAAGCCGGACCTGCGTTTCGAGATCGAGCTGGTGGAGTGCACCGAGTTCTTCGCCGACACCCCGTTCCGCGTGTTCAAGGCGCCGTATGTGGGCGCTGTGGTGATGAAGGGCGGGGCGTCGCAGCCGCGTCGCCAGCTGGACGCCTGGCAGGAGTGGGCAAAGCAGCGTGGCGCCAAGGGGCTGGCCTACATCCTGGTCGGTGAGGACGGCGAGCTCAGTGGTCCGGTCGCCAAGAACCTGTCGGAGACCGAACGTGCCGGGATCGCCGCGCACGTGGGCGCCGAGCCGGGGGACTGCATCTTCTTCGGTGCCGGCCCGGTCAAGACCACCCGTGCGCTGCTCGGGGCGGCCCGTGGTGAGATCGCCGAGAAGCTGGGCCTGATCGACCCCACCAAGTGGGCGTTCACCTGGGTGGTGGACGCGCCGATGTTCGAGCCGGCAGACGACGCGACCGCGGCAGGGGACGTGGCCGTGGGCTCAGGGGCCTGGACCGCGGTGCACCACGCGTTCACCTCGCCCAAGCCCGAGCACCTGGACACGTTCGACACCGATCCCGGTTCGGCGCTGGCGTACGCCTACGACATCGTCTGCAACGGCAACGAGATCGGCGGCGGTTCCATCCGTATCCACCGTAAGGACATCCAGGAGCGGGTGTTCGGCGTGATGGGCATCTCGCAGGAGGAGGCGCAGGAGAAGTTCGGCTTCCTCCTCGACGCCTTCTCCTACGGCGCACCCCCGCACGGTGGTATCGCGTTCGGCTGGGACCGGATCTGTGCACTGCTGGCGGGGACCGACTCGATCCGCGACGTGATCGCGTTCCCCAAGTCCGGCGGCGGTATCGACCCGCTGACCGACGCCCCGGCCGAGATCACCCCGCTCCAGCGCAAGGAGTCGGGTATCGACGCCAAGCCGGTGCCGCGGGGCGTCCAGGCGCAGCAGGAGGCCCCGGCCGAGGACTGACCCGAAGGTGTGTCCGCTCCTGCGGAGACGCCCACCGCCGGTCCTGCGGAGACGCTCACCACGACGCCGCCCGCCTCCCGATCTCCCGGGGGGCGGGCGTTGTCGTCGGCGTCACCAAATAGGTAGGTCCGAGGGCGCCTCTCCTCAGCGCCGGACTCTCTCCCTCCTCTACCTCTCCACCCGCCACCTCCACGCCCTCTGCCTCTACACCCTCTGCCTCTACAGGTGGAAGGCCTCGATCGCGGGGGACCCGTCCATGTCGTCGTGGCTGAGGCCGAAGAGCCGCGCCACGGTGGGTGCCACGTCGCGCGTGGTGACGGGACGGTCGACCACCTGTCCGTGCCGCACGATCCGGTGCCCGCCGCTGATGAAGAACGGGACGGGCAGCGTCACCTCGTGACCGTGGTTTCCGGGGATCGGGTTGGACAGCGGGGTGGGATCGGAGAACCGCCATCCCTGGTGGCAGGTCGCGACGAGATCCCCGGCGCGGGGTCCCAACCGGAGTTCCGCCGGGTCGTACAGACGGTTCACCCCGGGCAGCCCGGCCACGACCTCACGTAGACGTGCCACGGCGGCCTCGCGCTCGGCCGGGTCGCCCAGGAAGGTGAACGTGTCGGCACCACCGTTCTGCGCGATCCCGAACCGGCCGCGCAGCGCGGGGTCGGCGTCCAACGCCCCCTGGGCGCTGATGAGGTTCTCGGGGACGGACCAGTCCATCGAGTGGTCGGCCAGGACCATGAGCACCGAGCGCTCCCACCGTCCGGTGTCCCGCAGGAACTTCTCGAACTGGAAGAGCTTGTGGTCGGAGTTCCACACCGCCTGGTTGCGGGCGGCCCGCAGCGAGTAACCCGTGAGGTCCATGTGCCCGAACCGGTCCATGTCGCCCAGGTTGACGAAGGTGAACCGCGGGTTGTGGTGGGTGACGGTGGCCTTGAGCGCCTCGACCGTGAACTCGTCCAGCGAATGGTCGGTGACGGGCACCAGCGGGAAGGGCGCCCACTGCACGGAGGCGCGGCCGGAGAAGATGCCGTGAAGGTAGTCCTTGCTCAACACGCTCGCCGTGGTGAGCCCGGCTTCGGTGCGAACCCGCTCCAGCACGGTGGGGTAGGTGATGTCGTCGGACCGGTCCATGGTCCGGTCCTCGCCCGCGGCGTGATCCCAGATGCTGTTCGAGGGGACTCCGTTGCGGTCGGGGAACACGCCGGTCATCATCGCCGTGTGGTTGGGGAGGGTCTCCGCGATCATGTGGGCCTGTGCGGAACTGTACCGGGTGCCGTGGTCGGCCCACCGGGTGAGCGTCGGGGCCTGGGCGGGGTTGAGTTCGCCCGGGTTCATGCCGTCGGTGACGATCACGTACAGATCCAGGTCCTCGGCGACCGGACGGGTGGGCGTGGCCCATGCGGTGACGGGGGAGCCCAGCACGGTGGCGCCGACCGCGGCGAGCAGTCCTGCTCCGCCCGCGGCGAGGGCGGTGCGTCTGGTGACGCCGGCGGCGTCGTGGGGGGTCCGGTGACGGTCGATCTGGCACATGGCACTGGCTTTCCTGTTAGTGGTGAGCACGGGGTCACCTCTCCATCAGTCCAGTCAAGCGCATCCCCGGTGGGGGAGAGGGGAATCCGGCTGAAAGTTGGACGAACGTTCACCCGCAGGGCGGGTGGTCGAGACCGGGCGGTGGGGCCGGACATCGGGCGGACACCGGGGCGGGAATCGACCCGACCGTCGTCCCGACCGGCGTCCCGGGCATCGACCGGATCATCGAGTCGGCCGTCGTCCCGGCCATCGACCCGGGCATCGACCGGGTCATCGAGCCGGCGGGGATGTCGGAGGTGCGCGGTAGCCTGGCGGGGTGACTGACGAGGCCGGATTGTTCGCTACGCCGGGATCGCCGGGGGCCACCTCGGCCGGATCCGCTGCCACTTCCGGTGGGGCGGCCGCCCACGATCCGTCGGCACCGCTGGCGGTACGCATGCGTCCGCGCACACTCGAGGAGGTCCTGGGCCAGGATCACCTGCTGCGGGAGAATTCGCCGCTGCGGCGGCTCGTGGAGGGCCGTGGCGGGTCGTCGGTGATCCTGTACGGCCCTCCGGGTACGGGCAAGACCACCCTGGCCAACCTGGTCGCCAGCTCCTCCGGCAGGCACTTCGTGGCGCTGTCCGCCCTCAGCGCGGGGGTGAAGGACGTCCGGGCGGTGATCGACGACGCCCGCACCCGGCAGATCCACGGCCAGCGGACGGTTCTGTTCATCGACGAGGTCCACCGCTTCTCCAAGAGCCAGCAGGACGCGCTGTTGGCGGCCGTCGAGAACGGGATCGTCCTGCTGGTGGCCGCGACCACGGAGAACCCGCACTTCTCGGTGATCGCACCGCTGCTCAGCCGCTCTCTCATCGCGGAACTGCAGGGGTTGGACGATGAGGGGGTGGCCGCGGTCGTCCGGCGGGCCGCCGCCGATGAGCGTGGACTGGCCGGCGAGGTCGAGGTCACCGACGCGGCGGTGGAGGACATCGTCCGGCTAGCCGGTGGCGACGCGCGTCGGAGTCTGACCATCCTCGAGGCGGCTGCCGGCGCGGCGGAAGACGGGGTCGTGACGCCGGAGGTCGTCGAGCTGAGCCTGGACGCGGCACCGGTGCGGTACGACCGGGACGGTGACCAGCACTACGACGTCACGAGTGCGTTCATCAAGTCGATCCGCGGATCGGACGTGGACGCCGCCCTGCACTACCTCGCCAGGATGCTGGTGGCGGGCGAGGACCCCCGTTTCATCGCGCGGCGCCTCATGGTCCACGCGAGTGAGGACATCGGCATGGCCGACCCCACGGCGTTGTTGTCGGCCACCGCGGCGGCCGAGGTCGTGCAGAAGGTGGGGCTGCCGGAGTGCCGCCTGGCGCTGGCACAGGCCACCGTCCACCTGGCAACGGCGCCCAAGTCCAAGGCGGTGATCGCCGCGATCGACGCGGCGATGGCGGACGTCCGGTCAGGGGGGACCGGCGAGGTGCCCAGGCATCTGAGGGACGGGCACTACGCGGGGGCCAAGGGGCTCGGGAACGGGGTGGGCTACCGCTACCCTCACGACCACGCGGCCGGTGTGGTGCGCCAGCAGTACCCCCCGGACCCGCTCGTGGGACGGGACTACTACGAGCCGAGCGGTCACGGGAACGAGCGCGAGCTGGGGGCTCGGGTGTCCAAGCTGAGGAACATCATCCGGCACTGATCGTGTCAGTCGACGCGCGCAGGTCATCCGAGATCGCAGCGCGTCACCCGACGGGCCCGGACCGCGCGTCGAGCACCGCCCTCCGCCCCTGGATGGTGGGCGGCGAAGGTGCTCCGTCCCAGCCGGGCAGGACCCTCGGTCCGCCGTGCCCGGCGCGACGGTAGGCTAGATCCTCGCCTACGCCCATCCATCACCCCAGTGAGGCCCCCTGTGCAGACCCATGAGATCCGGCGCCGTTTCATCGACCACTTCGTCAAGGCCGGACACACCGAGGTTCCCAGCGCGTCACTGGTCCTGGACGACCCCAACCTGCTGTTCGTCAACGCCGGCATGGTGCCGTTCAAGCCGTACTTCCTCGGGCAGGAGACCCCGCCGCACGCCACCGCGACCTCCATCCAGAAGTGCGTGCGCACCCTCGACATCGAGGAGGTGGGCATCACCACCCGCCACAACACCTTCTTCCAGATGGCCGGCAACTTCTCCTTCGGCGACTACTTCAAGGAGGGCGCGATCCGCCACGCGTGGTCGCTGCTCACCTCGCCGGTGGACGAGGGTGGGTTCGGGATCGATCCCGCGCTGCTGTGGGTCACCGTGTATCTGGACGACGACGAGGCGTTCGGTATCTGGCGTGATGTGATCGGTGTCCCGGAGGAGCGGATCCAGCGTCGTGGGATGGCCGACAACTACTGGTCGATGGGCGTCCCCGGCCCCTGCGGTCCCTGCTCGGAGATCTTCTACGACCGCGGGCCGGCCTACGGCGTCGAAGGCGGCCCGGAGGCGGACGAAGACCGGTACATCGAGATCTGGAACCTCGTGTTCATGCAGAACGAGCGGGGCGAGGGCACGGGCAAGGACTCGTTCGAGATCCTCGGCCCGCTGCCCAAGCAGAACATCGACACCGGGATGGGCGTCGAGCGGGTCGCGTTCCTGCTCCAGGGCGTGGAGAACGTCTACGAGACCGACCTGCTGCGTCCGGTGATCGACACCGCCGAGCGGCTCTCCGGTGCCAGGTATGGTGCTGACAGCGCCTCGGACGTGCGGTTCCGCGTGATCGCCGACCACGCCCGCACCGCCTACATGCTCATCTCCGACGGCGTCACCCCCGGCAACGAGGGGCGCGGCTACATCCTCCGCCGCCTCCTGCGCCGGATCGTCCGTTCCGTGCGGCTGCTCGGCGCGACCGGCACGACCATGGCGCAGTTCATGGCCACCGTTCGGGACGCGATCGGCCCGTCCTTCCCCGAGACGGTCGCCGGCTACGAGCGCATCGAGCGGATCGCCGTGGCCGAGGAGGCCGCGTTCCTCAAGACCCTCGAGTCCGGCACCCAGCTGTTCGAGCGTGCCGCCGAGGACGCCCGGGCCTCGGGCGCGGCGGTCCTCACCGGCCGCCAGGCGTTCGCGCTGCACGACACCCACGGATTCCCCATCGACCTCACCCTCGAGATGGCCGCTGAGGCCGGGCTGCAGGTCGACGAGGAGGGCTTCCGGTCGCTCATGTCGGAGCAGCGGGCCCGCGCCAAGGCCGACTCTCAGTCCAAGAAGCACGCCCACGCCGACCTGTCCGTCTACCGCGACTTCCTCGACGCGGGCGAGACCGTGTTCACCGGCTTCGACGAGCTCACCGATGAGGCGCGGCTGCTGGGGATCATCTCCGGCGGCGAGTCCGTCGGTCTCGCGCGGGAGGGCGACGAGGTCGAGTTCGTGCTCGACCGGAGCCCCTTCTACGCCGAGTCCGGCGGCCAGCTCGGCGACCGGGGACTGATCTCCACGGCCGGCTTCCAGATGCGTGTGGACGACGTGCAGAAGATCGGCAAGAAGCTGTGGGTCCACAAGGGCACGCTCACCGGGGGCGAGGTGGAGACCGGTCAGCTGGTCACCGCCGCCGTCGATCCCGAGTGGCGCAAGGGCGCCACCCAGGGGCACTCCGCCACCCACCTCGTCCACGCGGCGCTGCGCCAGATCCTCGGCCCGGAGGCGGTCCAGGCCGGTTCGCTGAACAAGCCCGGCTACATGCGGTTCGACTTCAACTGGACCGGCTCCATCCCGGCTGACGTGCTGGCACAGATCGAGGAGATCACCAACGCCGCCGTGGACGCCGACTATGAGGTCCACACCGTCGAGACGAGCCTGGACGAGGCCAAGCGCATGGGTGCGATGGCCCTGTTCGGCGAGAACTACGGTTCGACCGTTCGTGTCGTGGAGATCGGCGGGCCCTTCTCCATGGAGCTGTGCGGTGGTACGCACGTCGGCAGCTCCGCCCAGATCGGCCCGGTGAGTCTGCTCGGGGAGTCCTCCGTCGGCTCCGGTATCCGTCGCGTCGAGGCCTATGTCGGCATGGACGCCTACCGGCACCAGGCCCGCGAACGCGCCCTCGTCTCCGGACTCGCCGCCTCGCTCAAGGCGCCCGCGGACGAGCTGCCGGACCGCGTGGCGGCGCTCACCGCCAAGCTCCGTGAGGCCGAGAAGTCCCTCGAGTCCCTCCGCGCGGCCCAGTTGGCCTCCCAGGCCGGCGACCTGGTCGCCTCCGCCGAAGACCTCGGCGGGGTCCGGTTCCTGGCCCATTCCGTGCCGGGTGGCGCGGCGGGCGACCTCCGGACCCTGGGCTCCGACCTCAAGGGCCGCCTGGGCTCGGAGGCCGGAGTGGTGCTGCTCACCGCTCCGGGGCAGGACAAGGTGCCCTTCGTGATCGCCGTGACCGGTGCCGCCCAGGAACGGGGCCTCAAGGCCGGCGACCTGGTCAAGGCCATCGCGCCTGCCCTCGGCGCGCGCGGTGGCGGCAAGCCGGACATGGCGCAGGGCGCCGGCTCCGAGCCCTCCGGGGTCGAGGCCGCGGTCGCGGCACTGCGTGACGCCGTCCGGGACATGGTGTGACCTCCTCGGACAGCACGACGCACGGGGCGGGTTCGGAGCCGGCCGGTGGGTGGACCCGCGGCCGCCGGTTGGGGCTGGACGTCGGCACCGCCCGGATCGGGGTCGCCTCCTGTGACCCCGACGGCATCCTCGCCACTCCCGTGGAGACGATCCGCGTCGCCGACGGTGACCCGGGATGGGCCGCTGAGCTGCGTCGCCTTGGTGAGCTGGTGGAGGAGTACGACGCAGTGGCCGTGGTGGTCGGACTGCCGACCTCCCTCAAGGGGCGGGAGACCGCCTCCACGGCGATGGCCCGCTCGTTCGTCGCCGCACTCGCGCAGGCGTCGCCGGACCTGCCGGTGGAGCTCGTCGACGAAAGACTCACCACGGTGACCGCCGGGGCGGCACTGCACGGCGCGGGACGCAACACCCGCAAACAGCGCGATGTGATCGACCAGGCGGCAGCCGTGGTCCTGCTGCAGGCCTGGCTGGACTCGCGGCACGCCCGCCGATGATCGGCGTGTCGCCGGTGAGGGCTGGCTAAACTCGCCGCGAGCACGAAACTGCCCGCGCGGCAGTTCTCTGTATCACCGACCGAGGAGCACGATGTCAGCGGCACGAGGACGATCACGTACAAGGGGGACCACCCGGTTCCTCCTCCTGGCGGCCGTGATCGGGGTCGTCCTGGCCTTCGGCTTCATGGCCTACCGCAATCTCAACGCGCAGATCGGCGCGGCGCCCGATCACGACGGGCAGGGCACGGGCAACGCACTGCTCTACGTCGAAGCCGGGGATTCGCTCGGCGTGGTCGGTGACCGCCTCTACGAGATCGGCACCATCGCCAGCACCCGCGCATTCGTCAGCGCCGCCGTGGGCACACCGGTAGAGGGCATCCAGCCCGGCTTCTACCAGGTTCAGCAGGAGATGAGCGCGGCCGCGACGGTGGCAGCGCTGTCCGATCCGCTGAACCGGGTCGGGTACATCGACGTCAAGCCCGGTGCCCGGCTGCTGGACACCGTCGTGGTGGGCGGGGGGACCGAGAAGGGCATCTTCACGCTCATCTCCGAAGCGACCTGCCTCCGGGACCTCGATGTCCCGGAGCAGCCCCCGACATGCCGTCACCCGCAGGACATCGTCGATGCCGCGGTACAGGTGGACCCGGCGGCACTCGGCGTGCCGGCATGGGCGATCAACGAGGTACAGGCCGCGCCGGACCCGGTCCGTCGTCTCGAGGGGCTCGTCTCGCCCGGCGTGCACAACATCAATCCGCAGTCCGAGCCGGCCGAGATCCTGCGCCAGCTCATCGCCTCCTCGACCGCCTCCTACGACGCGACCGGTCTGGTCGCGTCCGCCGAGAGGATCGGGCTCACCCCGTACCAGGTCCTCACCGCCGCGTCGCTGGTCGAGAAGGAGGGCACGCTGCAGGACTTCGACAAGGTGGCCCGCGTGATCCTCAACCGCCTCGCCGTCCCGATGCAACTGCAGTTCGACTCGACCGTGAACTACGCACTCGCCGACCAGGAGATCGCCACGACCGACGCGGACCGGGCGGCGGTGACCCCGTGGAACACCTACGCGATGGACGGACTGCCATACGGCCCCATCGGCTCGCCGGGGCTCGACGCCCTGCGTGCGATGGAGAACCCGGCCGACGGTGCCTGGCTCTACTTCGTGACCGTCGACATGCAGGGCACCACACTGTTCGCCGACGACTACCCGGAGCACGAGCAGAACCAGAGCCTGGCGATCGCCAACGGGGTGTTGGCCAGTGGGCGCTGATCACCCTTCCCGGTCAGCGGGGGCCCGCTCCGCCGCGGTGCTGGGCCGTCCCGTGGCCCATTCCCTCTCGCCCGTCCTCCACGAAGCCGCGTACCGTGCTCTCGGGCTGGAGGGGTGGACGTACGAGCGGATCGACTGCGACGAGGCGATGCTCCCCGGCGTGGTAGACGGCTCGCCGGACCACCGGATCGGTTATTCGGTGACGATGCCCGGCAAGTTCGCGGCCCTGGAGTACGCGATGTCTGTCAGCGACCGGGCCCGGATCGTGGGCAGCGCCAACACCCTCGTACGGCGCGCCGACGGGTGGTTCGCCGACTGTACGGACGTGGACGGAGCCGTCGGGGCGCTGTCCGCTTTCGGGGATCTCCCCGCAGAGCCCACCGCGGTGATCCTCGGCGTCGGAGGTACCGCACGGCCGGTACTCGCCGGACTGGCCGCACTCGGTGCCACCCGGGTGGTGCTGGCCTCCCGTCGGGACACCGCCGGCCCCGCGGTGGAGTGCGGGCGTCAGCTGGGCCTCGAGACGGACTCACTCCTCCTCGACGACCCGCGGCTACCCGGGGAGATCTCCCACGCAGACGTCCTGGTGAACACGATCCCCGAACCCGGCATCAATCGGTTGGTGGACCTTGTCGCCGGGGCCCGCCGACTGTTCGATGTCCTGTACAACCCCTGGCCCACCGTCGCCGGCGCTGCGGCCTCGGCGGCGGGGATCCCCGTGGTCGGTGGCGACGTGATGCTGCTCAACCAGGCCTTCGGCCAGGTCGAGCTGTTCACCGGGATGCCCGCGCCGCGGGACGCGATGGCCGCGGCCCTCGCAGAGGCTCTCGGCCGCTGACCCCGGGCCTGTCGCCGGGCAGGCCGGGCCTGATGTGCCGAGGTGCGAGTGCACGTGGGATGATCGTTGGCGTGCTGAAGTGGACCACCGCCGGAGAATCCCATGGCCAGGCCCTCGTGGCGATCATCGAGGGCGTCATCGCTGGCGTCGAGGTGACGAGTGACGAGATCTCGTCGCAACTCGCCCGTCGACGCCTCGGCTACGGTCGTGGCGCCCGTATGAAGTTCGAGGCCGACGCCGTACGAGTGCTCGGCGGTGTGCGCCACGGTCGGACCATGGGCTCCCCCGTGGCGATCGAGGTGGGCAACACCGAGTGGCCCAAGTGGGAACAGATCATGTCGGCCGATCCCGTTGATCCTGACGCGATCGAGGACAAGGCACGCGCGGCGCTGCTCACCCGCCCGCGTCCGGGCCACGCCGATTTCTCGGGCATGCTCAAGTACGACTTCGACGATGCCCGGATGATCTTGGAGCGCGCGAGCGCCCGCGAGACCGCAGCCCGGGTCGCCGCCGGGACCGTCGCCCGCGCCGTCCTGAGGGACGTGCTCGGTGTCGAGGTGCTCTCCCATGTCATCTCGATCGGTGCCTCGGAGCCGTACGTGGGTCCCGAGCCGACCTTCGCCGACCTGGAGTCGATCGACGCCAGTCCTGTTCGCGCGTTCGACACGGCGGCGGGTGAGTCGATGATCTCCGAGATCGAGGCCGCGAAGAAGGCCGGCGACACGCTCGGCGGTGTGGTCGAAGTGGTGGTCCACGGACTGCCGATCGGCCTCGGCTCCCACGTCTCCGGAGACGAGCGTCTGGACGCTCAGCTCGCCGCCGCGCTGATGGGAATCCAGGCGATCAAGGGCGTCGAGGTCGGTGACGGTTTCGAGACCGCACGTCGTCGCGGCAGTGCCGCCCATGACGAGATGGACAGAGTCGACGACGGTGTCGAACGCCGCAGTAACCGGGCCGGCGGGATCGAGGGCGGCATGACCAACGGTCAGGCCCTGCGCGTCCGGGCGGCCATGAAGCCCATCTCGACCGTCCCTCGTGCGCTGCGGACGGTGGACATGGCCGACGGCTCCGCCGCGACGGCGATCCACCAACGGTCGGACGTGTGCGCCGTGCCCGCCGCGGGGGTGGTGGCCGAATCCATGGTGGCCCTCGTGCTCGCCCGGTCCGTCCTCCAGAAGTTCGGCGGCGACTCGCTCGGAGAGACCCGGCGCAACGCCGACGCGTACCGCGCCGCCGTCGCGGAGCGACTGGACTGGCCGACGGATCAGGCATGAGTGAACCGGCACGTCCGGTCGCCGTTCTCGTGGGACCGCCCGGTGCTGGAAAGACCACCATCGGACGTAAGCTCGCGCGGCGCCTGGATGTTCCGTTCCTGGACGCCGACCACCTCATCGAGGAGGCAGAGGGCCGGTCGATCCCCGACATCTTCGCCGCTGACGGCGAGCCGGCATTCCGTCGGATCGAGGAACGTGTCATCGGCGAGACGCTCGAGACGTTCGACGGGGTCCTGTCGCTCGGGGGCGGCGCGGTCCTCTCCGAGGTCACGCGTCGGCGTCTGGACGGCCTGCGTGTGGTGCACCTGACGATCGGGGTTGCGGAGGGGGTGCGCCGGTCACGTGGACCGGGCCGCCCGCTTCTCGCCGGGGGCGACGCCACCGCCCGGTACCAGGCACTGCTCACCGAGCGGGCACCCCTGTACCGGGAGGTCGCCTGGACCACTGTCAGCACGGAGCGTCGCAGTTCCGGCAAGGTGGTGTCGGAGATCGCCGACAGACTCGAATCCGGGGACCCGCACCTGCGCAGCGCAGCCGGCCGTTCCTGACGGTCACCGCGGCCGGGTCGGCACGAAGAACGAACTTGAGACAGGCCGGTAACGGCGACCAGCCATGAGCGGGAGCAGAAGATGAACCAGGATCCGGACAAGACCGAGCCCGTCGTCGTGGAGGTGCGCTCGGAGGCGCCCTATCCGGTGGTGATCGGCCGGGGGCTCCTCCCCGAGATCATCGAGGCGTGTGCGACGTCGCGCACCGTCGCGATCTTCTACCAGCCCCCGCTGGCACAGACGGCCGAGGCCCTCCGCGAGAAGCTGGAGGAAGCCGGAGTCAACGCCCACCGGATCGAGATCCCGGACGCCGAAGCGGGCAAGGATCTCGCGGTGGCCGGCTTCTGCTGGGATGTCCTCGGTCAGATCGGGGTGAACCGCAAGGACACCATCGTGAGCCTCGGTGGCGGCGCGGCGACCGACCTCGCGGGCTTCGTCGCCGCGACCTGGATGCGCGGGGTGCGCGTCATCCACATCCCCACCACGCTCCTGGCGATGGTGGACGCCGCGGTCGGCGGGAAGACGGGTATCAACACCGACGCCGGAAAGAACCTCGTCGGCAGTTTCCACGAGCCGGCTGCGGTGTTCATCGACACCGCGACCCTGGAGACCGTGCCCCGAAATGAGCTGATCTCGGGGATGGCGGAGGTCGTGAAGTGTGGCTTCATCGCCGATCCCGAGATCCTCGCCCTGATCGAGGCGGACCCGGAAGCCGCCCTGGATCCGAGCGGTGACGTGATCGTCGAGCTCATCCGGAGGAGTGTCCAGGTCAAGGCCGACGTGGTGGGGCAGGACCTCAAGGAGTCCGGCCTCCGGGAGATCCTCAACTACGGTCACACGTTGGGCCACGCCGTCGAGCGCCGGGAGCAGTACCGGTGGCGGCACGGGGCCGCGATCAGCGTCGGGATGTGCTTCGTGGCCGAACTCGCGCGTCTGGCCGGTCGGCTCGACGACGCCACCGCGGACCGCCACACCTCGATCCTCACCTCGCTCGGACTGCCGACCGGATACGACGAGGACGCGTTTCCCCGTCTGCTCGAGCTGATGGCCGGCGACAAGAAGAACCATTCGGGGTTCCTCCGGTTGGTGGTGCTGGACGGTCTCGCCCGCCCCTCGCGGATGGAGGCCCCGGACCCGTCGTTGATGACCGCCGCCTACGCCACCATCTCGGAGGGGCGTAAGCCCAGCGGGGGAGGGATTCTCCTGTGACCGGCTCGTTCGCCTCTCGGCGGCGGCGAGTGGGTGATGCCGTGGACGCGGCCGGGGCCACCGCGATGCTGGTGACCGACCCGCGCAACATCGCCTATCTGACCGGTTTTCGCGGCTCCGGGGGAGCAGTTCTGGTCGAGACCGACGGCGAGGCGGTCCTGTGCACCGACTCCCGCTATGAACTGCAGGTGGTCGACCAGGCCCCGGATGTGGGCCACGTGATCTCCCGCGAGTACGTCGCGGGTGTACTGGGGCGGCGTCGTGGACCGGTAGACGGCCCTCTCGCGGTGGAGGCCGATGTCCTGACACTCGCTGCCGCGGAGTCATTGCGGCAGAGCCTGGCCGGCCTCGGCGCAGCGGGTGCACCGCTCATCGAGACCACAGGGATCGTCGAGGAGGTCCGGCGGACCAAGGACAGCGCCGAGATCGCGCTGATCGAGCGCGCCTGCGGTGTGCTCGACCGTGCGTGGACCCACATGCTCTCGGAAGGACTCATCCGCGTCGGTCGTACCGAACGTGACGTGGCCGCCGACCTGGAGCACGCGATGCGGCGAGCCGGCTCGGACGGCGTGGCGTTCGAGACCATTGTGGCGACCGGATCCAACGGGGCCCACCCGCACCACGTGCCCGGCGACCGTGTGCTGGAGTCCGGCGATCTCGTCGTGGTGGACTTCGGTGCCACAGTGTCCGGGTACGCCTCGGACTGCACCCGTACCGTTGCGCTGGGCCGGGCCCCCGATCGGCTGGTGGAGGCATACGACGTGGTTCTCCAGGCACAGGTCGCCGGCGTGGCAGCGGTCCGGGCCGGCCTGGGCTGCGCCGAGCTGGATGCGGTCAGTCGCGGCCTCATCGAATCCGCGGGCTTCGGCGACTATTTCGGCCACTCCCTGGGGCACGGCGTGGGGCTGGACGTGCACGAAGCGCCCGCGGTGTCCAGCAGGTCCACGAGTACACTGTTCGTCGGCGATGTGATCACCATCGAACCCGGGATCTACCTGCCGGGGCTCGGCGGGATCCGAATCGAGGACACCGTAGCCGTCACCGACGGTGGCGGGAGGTCCCTGACGACAAGCTCCAAGGCCTTCAGCGTGCTCTGAGGGACCGGAACACCCACCCTGCGCGGGGTAGTAGTGACCGCCGCGTGCCGATGACTCTCGAAGGAGTACCGACCATGGCGTCCACCGCCGATTTCAAGAACGGCCTCGTCCTCAAGGAGGAGGGCCAGCTGTGGCAGATCGTCGAGTTCCAGCACGTCAAGCCCGGCAAGGGTTCCGCTTTCGTGCGCACCAAGCTCAAAAACGTCGTGACCGGGAAGAACGTGGACAAGACGTTCAGCGCCGGCGTGAAGGTCGAGATCGCCACGGTCGACCGTCGCGACATGACCTTCCTGTACCGCGACGGTGAGGACTACGTCCTCATGGACGAGCAGGACTACGACCAGATCAACGTCAGCCCCGCGGTGATGGGCGACGGCGCGCGCTTCCTGCTGGAGAACACCTCGGTCCAGGTCTCCATGCACGAGGGTGCCCCACTGTTCGCCGAGATGCCCGTGTCCGTGGACCTCGTGGTCCAGCACACCGACCCGGGCCTGCAGGGCGACCGCTCCACCGGTGGCACCAAGCCCGCCACGCTCGAGACCGGTGCCGAGGTGCAGGTCCCACTGTTCATCAACACCGGCGACAAGCTCAAGATCGACACCCGCGACGGTCATTACCTCAGCCGGGTGAACGACTGATCATGTCAGAGGAGTTCGATCACCGGCGCCGGGGATCCCGGTACCGGGCGCGCAGGCGTGCTGTCTCGCTGCTGTTCGAGGCGGAACTGCGCGACGCCGACGTCGTGGAGCTCGCAGAGGAGCGCCGCCGTATGGGGGAGGAGTCCCAGGAGTTCCACGACGTCGCTCCGTTCACGATGGAGATCGTGACGGGAGTGGCCGAACGGCTGGACCGCCTCGACTCGATGATCGCCGAGCATCTCCGTGAGTGGACGCTCGAACGTCTGCCCGCCGTGGACCGGGCGGTTCTCCGTGCGGGTGCCTGGGAGCTCCTGTTCGGCACGCAGGAGGTCGATTCCGCGATCGTGATCGACCAGTCCGTGCTCCTCGTCGCCGATCTGTCTGCTGAGAAGTCGATCCCCTACGTCAACGCCGTCCTCGACCGCGTCGCCGGTCTCGCCGAGCACATCCGGGCCGCCGAGCAGGCGGTCTCGGTGCTCGACTCGGACCCGGCCGAGGGCTCGTCCGCAGTCACGAACGAGCAGGGGGACGACGTGTCGGAGACCACGTCAACGGAGACCGGAGCGGACCCCCGGGACTGATAGAGTCCACTATCGAAAACTATCCCTTTAACGAGCCGTCCAGTGAGGCGGACAAGGAGGTGGTGATCGGTGAGCGCTGACGGTTCGGAGACGAACTCGGTGTCACTCTTCACGTCCGACGACGTGGCCAGAACGGTGTCCCGTCTGGCCCATCAGATCATCGAGCGCACTGCCGCGGACTCCCCGGACGCGGGCCGGGTGGTGCTGCTCGGTATCCCCACGCGCGGCGTTCCCCTCGCGGCGCGGCTGGCAGAGCGGATCCGGGAGTTCAGCGGAGCCGACGTCCACGCCGGCTCGCTGGATGTCACCCTCTACAGAGACGATCTCGCGGGTGGCCCACACCGGCCGATGAGCCCCACCAGACTCCCCGCCGAGGGGATCGACGGGGCGACGGTTGTCCTGGTCGATGATGTGCTGTTCTCCGGGCGGACCATCCGGGCCGCATTCGACGCACTGCGCGACCTGGGTCGGCCGGCCAGGGTCCAGCTCGCCGTCCTGGTGGACCGCGGCCACCGCGAACTCCCGATCCGAGCCGACTATGTGGGCAAGAACGTCCCCACCTCGCGCGACGAGGGCGTCTCGGTCCGACTCACGGAGATCGACGGAAGTGACGCGGTGGTCCTGCGTCGCGTCGAGCAGGAAGAGACCCGATGAAGCATCTGCTCTCCGCCGCCGATCTCGACCGGGACACCGCCCTGTCGATCCTGGACGAGGCCGCCAGGCTGAAGGACACTCTCCTCGGTCGGGAGGTCCGCAAGCTCCCCACCCTACGCGGCAAGACCGTCCTCACCGTGTTCTACGAGAACTCCACGCGGACGCGCGTCTCGTTCGAGACCGCGGGTAAGTGGATGAGTGCCGATGTCATCAACGTCTCGGCCAGCGCCTCGTCCGTGCAGAAGGGTGAATCGCTCCGCGACACGGCCCTGACGCTCACCGCGATCGGTGCCGACGCCCTGATCGTGCGCCACCCTGCCTCGGGCTCTGTCCAGCAGATCGCCGGATGGGTGTGCCCGGGAGGCGTCGGGCCGTCGGTGATCAACGCCGGCGACGGGATGCACGAGCACCCCACCCAGGCTCTTCTCGACGCGATGACGCTGCGTGAGCGACTCGGTGGCATCGAAGGACGCCGGGTCGTGATCGTGGGTGACGTCCTGCACTCGCGTGTGGCGAGGTCCAACGCACTGCTGCTGTCCACGCTCGGTGCCGAGGTCGTGTTGGTCGCACCCCCCACGCTCCTGCCCGTGGGCGTGGACACCTGGCCCGTCCGCGCGTCCACCGACCTCGATGCCGAGCTGCCCGGGGCGGACGCGGTGATGATGCTCCGGGTCCAGGCAGAGCGGATGAACGGCGGCTTCTTCCCGTCGGCGCGCGAGTACGCCGTGCGCTACGGGCTCGGGCCGGCTCGCGCCGCGCAGCTCGGGGAGGACGTGGTGGTGTTGCACCCCGGTCCGATGGTCCGCGGCATGGAGATCGGCTTCGACGTCGCCGACGCCCCGTCGTCGGCAGTTCTGCAGCAGGTGACCAACGGAGTGCACGTTCGTATGTCCGTCCTGCTCCACACTCTCGTAGGAATGGAAGGAACCACCGAGTGACCGTCTCCGAATCCCAGCCCCTGCTGCTTCGTCGGGTCCGGCCCTACGGCGAGGGCGAGCCGGTGGACGTCCTGATCCGGGACGGCCGCATCGCGGCGATCGGCCCCGACGCGGGCGCCGACGCCCCCGCGTACACCGCGGTCCAGGATCTCGACGGGGGCGTCCTTCTGCCCGGGTTCGTCGACCTGCACACCCACCTGCGCGAGCCCGGCCGCGAGGACACCGAGACTATTCGATCCGGCTCCGCCGCCGCCGCCCTGGGCGGCTACACCGCGGTGTTCGCCATGGCCAACACCCAGCCCCCACAGGACAACCAGACCGTGACCGACTCGGTGTGGCGTATCGGCCGCGAGGTCGGCCTGTGCGATGTCCACCCCGTCGGGGCCGTCACCGTGGGACTCAAGGGCGAACAGCTCACCGAGATGGGCCAGATGGCAAACGGGGCGGCCCGGGTCCGGATCTTCTCCGACGACGGCATGTGTGTCTACGATCCGCTGATCATGCGTCGTGCCCTCGAGTACTCGGCCGGTCTGGGGGTGCTCATCGCCCAACACGCCGAGGAGCCCCGGCTCACCCGCGGCGCCGTGGCGCACGAAGGCCCCAACGCCGCCCGCCTCGGACTGACCGGGTGGCCCCGCTCCGCCGAGGAGTCGATCGTCGCCCGCGACGCTATCCTCGCCCGTGACGCCGGCGCGCGTGTCCACATCTGCCACGCCTCCACCACCGGCACGGTCGAACTCCTGCGTTGGGCGAAGGACCAGGGGATCTCGATCACCGCCGAGGTCACCCCACACCACCTGCTGCTGGACGACTCCCGACTCGAGACCTACGACGGCGTCTACCGCGTCAACCCGCCCCTGCGCGAAGCGCACGACACTCTCGCCCTGCGCGAGGCACTCGTCTCCGGCGTGATCGACTGCGTGGCCACCGACCACGCCCCGCACGCAGCCCAGGAGAAGTGCTGCGAGTTCGCCGCCGCCCGGCCCGGCATGCTCGGGCTTGAGACCGCTCTGCCGATCATCGCCGCACTTCTGGTCGAGACCGGAGACATGACCTGGCGTGACCTCGCCCGCGTGATGAGTGTCCGCCCAGCCGAGATCGCCGGTCTGACCGATCAGGGGCGACCGATCGAGGTAGGGGAGCCGGCCAACCTCGTCGTCGTCGACCCCGACTCCCCGTGGACGGTGATCGGCGACGACCTCGCCAGCCTGTCCTCCAACACCCCCTACGAGGGGATGACGTTCTCTGCGCGGGTCGTGGGCACCATCTACCGGGGGCGCATGACCAGCCGCGACGGAAAGGTACTCGGATGAACCAGGACTTCTGGACCGTGATCGTGGTGATCGTGTTGCTGCTGATCATCATCGGGCTGATGACGCTCGGATGGCGACGCCGCGGACGGTCGCAGGCCGGTCTCTGGGACTCCCTGCCGCAGCCGCCGACCGACCCGGGTGAGGTCGTCCTCGGTCCTCTGACCGGTGTCTACATCGGCAGCACGGAGGCGGGGGACTGGCAGGCCCGGATCGCGCGCGCACCGCTCGGACACCGCTCCGCAGGGACGCTCACGGCCCACACCCGCGGTATCCGCCTCGAGCTCGCCTCAGATGTGGTGTGGATCCCCCGAGAAGACCTGGTCGCGGTCCGCAGGGCCTCGGCCCTGGCCAACAAGACCGTTCCCGGCGGCGGGATCCTCGTCTGCCGCTGGCAGGTCGCCTCCACCGACGGACACACCGTGATCGACTCCGGGTTCCGGGCCGATGACAAGGACAGCTACCCCCGCTGGGAAGAGCTGCGCGGCGACGCCTCGCCCACCGACACCACCGACATCCCCACCTCCAGCACCGAGGAGAAGAAGTGACATCGCAGACCGCCAACCCCGCGACGCACGGGGGCCGCGAGCCCGCCGCGCTCGTCCTCGAAGACGGACGCATCCACCGCGGGACCGCCTTCGGCGCGACCGGCACCACCCTCGGTGAGGTGGTCTTCACCACGGCCATGTCCGGGTATCAGGAGACCATGACCGACCCCTCCTACTGCCGCCAGATCGTGGTCACCACAGCACCTCAGATCGGCAACACCGGCTGGAACGACGAGGACGGCGAATCCCTGCTCGACGGTGTGGACCGCGGGGGCAAGATCTGGGTCGCCGGCCTGGTCATCCGCGACCTGTCCCGCAGGACCTCCAACTTCCGCGCCCAGCGCACCCTCCAGGACGAGATGGCCGCCCAGGGCACCATCGGGATCGCCGACGTGGACACCCGCGCCGTCGTCCGCCACATCCGCGAGCAGGGAGCCATGAAGGCCGGCATCTTCTCCGGTGCCGATCTCACCGACGACGCGACGATGCTCGAGATCGTCCGCGGCCAGCAGTCCATGGCGGGTGCCTCGCTCTCCGAGGAGGTCACCACCGACCGGGCATACATCGTTGAGCCGGCCGAGGGCGCCGCCCGCTACTCGGTGGCCGCGCTCGACCTGGGGATCAAGTCCAACACCCCGAGAATGCTCGCCGAACGCGGCGTCCGCGTCCACGTCATCCCCTCCTCGTCCACACTCCAGGACGTGCTCGACCTCGACGTCGACGGTGTGTTCCTGTCGAACGGACCCGGCGACCCGGCCACCGCCGACGGCGCCGTGCACCTGACCAAGGAGGTCCTGAGCCAGGGCATCCCGTTCTTCGGTATCTGCTTCGGCAACCAGATCCTCGGCCGCGCGCTCGGTCTGGAGACCTACAAGATGCGCTTCGGACACCGGGGGACCAACATCCCGGTGATCGAGAAGGCCACCGGCAACGTCGCCATCACCTCCCAGAACCACGGCTTCGCACTCCGCGCACCGGAGACCGAGACCTGGGAGACGCCGTGGGGAACCGCCACGGTCACCCACGTGTGCGCCAACGACGGAACGGTCGAGGGCGTGGCCCTGACCGATGGCACTGCCTTCTCCGTCCAGTACCACCCGGAGGCCGCGGCCGGCCCGCGTGACGCCGCCGACCTCTTCGACCGCTTCGTCAGCCTGCTCGGTTCGTCCGACGCCGGTTCCGCAGACACCAGAAAGGGTGCCCTCTGATGCCCCGGCGTACAGACATCAACCACGTCCTCGTCATCGGCTCCGGCCCGATCGTGATCGGGCAGGCGTGCGAGTTCGACTACTCGGGCACGCAGGCGTGCCGCGTCCTGAAGTCCGAGGGCCTGCGAGTCACCCTCGTGAACTCCAACCCGGCCACGATCATGACCGACCCGGAGTTCGCCGACGCCACCTACGTCGAGCCCATCACGCCCGAGTACATCGACAAGATCTTCGTCAAGGAGGCGGCGGAGGGACACCCCATCGACGCCGTCCTGGCGACACTCGGCGGCCAGACCGCGCTCAACGCGGCCATGCAGCTCGACGCGCAGGGGATCCTCGCCAAGCACGGTGTGGAGCTCATCGGCGCCGACATCCCCGCCATCAACCGTGGTGAGGACCGCCAGATGTTCAAGGACATCGTGGAGAGCGTCGGGGGACAGTCGGCCCGCAGCGCCGTCTGCCACACGATGGAGGAGGTCCACGCCGCGGTGGCCGAACTCGGTCTCCCCGTCGTCGTGCGGCCCTCGTTCACCATGGGCGGACTCGGATCCGGAATGGCGTACACCACCGAGGACCTCGAGCGGATCGCGGGCGGCGGTCTGGCCGCCTCGCCCACCGCGAACGTCCTCATCGAGGAGTCGATCCTCGGGTGGAAGGAGTACGAGCTCGAGCTCATGCGCGACCACAAGGACAACGTGGTGGTGGTCTGCTCGATCGAGAACGTCGACGCGATGGGCGTCCACACCGGTGACTCGGTGACAGTTGCCCCGTCCATGACGCTCACCGACCGTGAGTTCCAGAACATGCGCGACCTCGGCATCGCCATCCTCCGCGAGGTCGGCGTGGCCACCGGCGGCTGCAACATCCAGTTCGCGATCAACCCGGCCGATGGGCGTCTCATCGTGATCGAGATGAACCCCCGCGTCTCGCGCTCCTCCGCCCTGGCCTCCAAGGCCACCGGCTTCCCGATCGCCAAGATCGCCGCCCGCCTGGCGATCGGTTATTCGCTCGACGAGATCACCAACGACATCACCGGGGAGACCCCGGCCAGCTTCGAGCCCTCGCTCGACTACGTCGTGGTGAAGGCCCCGCGCTTCGCGTTCGAGAAGTTCCCCGGCGCCGACGACACGCTGACCACCACGATGAAGTCGGTCGGTGAGGCGATGAGCCTCGGCCGCAACTACCGCGAGGCGCTGGGCAAGGTCATGCGCTCGCTCGAGACCAAGGCCGCCGGCTTCTGGACGCTGCCCGACGAGGCGATCGCCCCCGGGCGCTCCCACGACGTCGCCGCGGTGCTCGACGACCTGCGTCGTCCCACCGATGGGCGGATGTACGACGTGGAACTGGCCCTGCGTCTGGGTGCCACTGTGGACCAGGTCCACGAGGCGTCCCAGATCGACCCCTGGTTCATCGACGAGGTGGCCGCGCTGGTCGAGCTCCGCGAGGAGATCATCGACGCGCCGGTGGTGGACGAGGCGCTGCTGCGCCGGGCCAAGCACAACGGGCTCTCCGACGCGCAGATCGCCGCGCTGCGACCCGAGTTCGCCGGTGCCGAGGGCGTCCAGCGACTGCGGCACAGGCTCGGTGTCCGGCCGGTCTACAAGACGGTCGACACCTGTGCCGCCGAGTTCGAGGCCACGACCCCGTACCACTACTCGACCTACGAGCTCGATCCCGCCGCCGAGTCGGAGGTCGCCCCGCAGACCGAGCGTGAGAAGGTCATCATCCTGGGTTCCGGGCCCAACCGGATCGGTCAGGGCATCGAGTTCGACTACTCGTGCGTCCACGCCGCACTGACGCTGTCCGAGGCCGGGTATGAGACCGTGATGGTCAACTGCAACCCGGAGACCGTGTCGACCGACTACGACACGGCAGACCGCCTGTACTTCGAGCCGTTGACGTTCGAGGACGTGATGGAGGTCTTCCACGCCGAGTGCGAGTCCGGCACGGTGGCCGGCGTGCTCGTGCAGCTCGGGGGACAGACCCCGCTGGGGCTCGCGGCCCAGCTCGAGGCCGCCGGGGTGCCGATCGTCGGCACGAGTCCGGATGCGATCGATCTCGCCGAGGACCGGCGCGAGTTCGGCGAGGTCCTGGTCAAGGCAGGGCTGCCCGCGCCCGCCTTCGGTACCGCCATCAACGCGGACGAGGCCACTGAGATCGCCTCGAACATCGGCTACCCGGTGCTCGTGCGTCCCTCGTACGTCCTCGGTGGGCGCGGCATGGAGATCGTCTACGACGAGGACTCACTGCGTTCCTACATCGAGCGGGCGACCGAGATCAGCCCTGACCGTCCCGTTCTGGTGGACCGGTTCCTCGACGACGCGGTGGAGATCGACGTCGACGTGCTGTGTGACGGAACCGAGGTCTACCTCGGAGGCGTGATGGAGCACATCGAGGAGGCCGGGATCCACTCCGGTGACTCCGCGTGTGCCCTGCCCCCCATCACGCTCGGTCAGGACGACATCGATCGCGTTCGTAAGTCGAGCGAGGCGTTGGCCTTCGGGATCGGGGTCAAGGGCCTGATGAACGTCCAGTACGCGATCAAGGACGACGTCCTGTACGTGCTGGAGGCGAACCCGCGGGCCAGCCGGACGGTTCCCTTCGTCTCCAAGGCGACGGGCGTGCACCTGGCGAAGGCGTGTGCGCGGATCATGATGGGGGAGACGATCGCCGAGCTGCGTGCCGAGGGGGTACTGCCCGCGGACCGTGACGGCGGATCGCTGCCGGCTGACGCCCCGGTGGCCGTCAAGGAGGCGGTGTTGCCGTTCAACCGGTTCCGTACTCCTGCTGGTGACACCGTGGACTCCCTGCTCAGTCCCGAGATGAAGTCCACCGGCGAGGTCATGGGTATCGGTCCGGACTTCGCCGTGGCCTTCGCCAAGGGGCAGCTCTCCGCGGAGGGGGTGCTTCCCGCATCAGGGACGGTGTTCGTGTCCGTCGCCAACCGGGACAAGCGGTCGATGGTCTTCCCGGCGCAGCGGCTCGCCGCGCTCGGGTTCACCGTCCTGGCAACCGAGGGGACCGCCCTCATGCTGCGGCGATACGGGATCGAGTGCGAGACCGTGGCCAAGGTCACCGAGTCCGGGGCCGGTCCCCTCGACGCCGCCGGCAACCCGGTGCGGACGATCGTGGACCGCATCAACGCCGACGAGGTGGACCTCATCCTCAACATCGCCTCCTCGACCGGCGGAACGCGCGCGGACGGTTACGAGATCCGTTCCGCCGCGATCTCGCGTCGCGTGCCGTGCGTGACCACCGTGCAGGGCGCCACGGCGGCGGTGCACGGAATCGAGGCCATGCAGCGGGGCGACGTCTCTGTCAGCCCGCTGCAGCAGCTGCACTCGGGGTTCGCCGCCCGATGACCGACACCCGCCCCCGGGCCTCCTTCGGTGCCCGCCTCCGGTCCGCTGTCGCGGAACGGGGAAACCTGTGTGTGGGCATCGACCCGCACCCTGCCCTGCTGGAGGCCTGGGGGCTCGGTGTCGACGCGACCGGTGTCGCCGAGTTCGCCCGGCTGTCACTGGCGGCCTTCGGAGATCTCGTCCCGGCGGTCAAACCCCAGGTCGCGTTCTTCGAAGAACACGGGTCCGCCGGGATAGCGGTGTTGGAGGAGCTCCTGGCCGACATCTCGGCAGCGGGGGCGCTGTCGGTCGCGGACGCCAAGCGGGGAGACATCGGATCGACGATGGCCGGCTACGCTCGGGCCTGGTTGTCGGACGGGTCCCCGCTGGCGTGCGATGCGCTGACCGTCTCGCCCTACCTCGGGGTGGGTTCGTTGGACGCGGCGTTCGACACCGCCGCGGGCACCGGCCGGGGCCTGTTCGTGTTGGCGCGGACCTCGAACCCGGAAGCTCGGGACCTGCAGTCCTCGGTCGGGCAGCAGGGCACTGTTGCGCAGGCCGTGGTGGACGAGGTCGGTCGGAGGAACGCCGCCGCCTTCACGGACGGAACTGGGTCGTTCGGTGTGGTGGTGGGTGCCACCGTGTCGGACCCGCCCCGGCTGGATGACCTGGGTGGGCCTGTTCTCATGCCCGGGGTGGGTGAGCAGGGGGGCACACTCCCGGATGTGAAGCGCATCGCCGGACCTGCGCTGCCCGACACGCTGGTCAACGTGTCCCGAAGCGTGCTCAGGGCCGGCCCGGACATCGAGGCGATGCGCGCCGTGGTGACGGATCTGTCGCAGCAGTACCGCTTCGTGGACGGCTCCTGATCACGTGTTTCACCACCGTGAGCACTGGCCACTCGGGTAACGGATTCGGTCGCCACCTCAGGGGCTGAACCGCGGAGATTTCGGGCGCTACCACTCGCGCCGATCGGTTCGCGGGACTAGTCTGCCTCTAACCTCGAGACGTCAAATCGCACGTCAGCCGGGGTTCGGCACGGGGCCCCCGTGTATGAGCACAGCCCGTCTGCCGCGTACTGTTGCTGAGGTCATCCAGCCCGGCGTGGGCGTCGCCTCGATAGGGGAGGCGGCATCATCGCGGGGTACGGTGAGTACGAGGGAGCGCCCGTTCCCGGAACGTTCCGCAGCCCGCGGACGCGCCGGGACCGGTCACTGCACACCAGACGCAGGTGTCCTACGTTGGATGCCAGCGTGAGTCACGAGACACACACGAACGAGACGGAGGAATTGTGGCCCTTCCCCAGTTGACCGATGAGCAGCGTGCTGCTGCTCTGGAGAAGGCGGCTGCGGCCCGTCGCGCCCGGGCTGAGCTCAAGGAGCGCCTGAAGCGTGGCGGCACCGACCTCAAGCAGGTGCTCAAGGACGCCGAGTCCGACGAGATCCTCGGCAAGATGAAGGTTTCCGCGCTGCTCGAGGCCCTGCCCAAGGTCGGCAAGGTCAAGGCCCAGGAGATCATGACCGAGCTGGAGATCGCGCCCACGCGTCGCCTGCGTGGTCTGGGCGACCGTCAGCGCCGCGCGCTGCTCGAGCGGTTCGACTTCACGGTCGACTGATCGACGCATGAACACACCGTCATCCGGGGCGAACCCCTCGGAGACCACGGCGACGAGGGGCCGGCTGATTGTCTTGGCCGGCCCCTCCGCCGTCGGAAAGTCCACCGTCGTCGCCCGCCTGCGTGAGCGGGTGTCGGATCTGTACTTCAGCGTCTCCATGACCACCCGTGCGCCCCGACCGGGCGAAGTCCACGGTCACGACTACTTCTTCGTGTCGACCGACGAGTTCCGGGATGCCGTGCGCGAGGGTCAGATGCTCGAATGGGCTGAGATCCATCGCGGCCTCCAGCTGTCGGGGACCCCGGCCGAACCCGTGCACCGGGCACTCGAGGCGGGTCGGCCCGTCCTCATCGAAGTGGATCTCGAGGGCGTCCGGCAGATCCGCGAATCGATCCCCGAAGGGCGGACGGTCTTCCTGTCCCCGCCGTCGTGGGAAGAGCTCGAGAAGAGGCTCCGGGGCCGAGGCACCGAACCGAGCGAGGTCGTTGCCCGCCGTCTCGAGACCGCCAAGGTCGAAATGGACGCCCGTGGCGAGTTCGACGAGATCGTGGTGAACGACGAACTCGAGGCCGCGGTGGACCAGTTGGTATCATTGCTGGTCGGTTAGCCCGGTATCCGTCCCACCGGTAGACGCCTGTTCCGAATCGCGGTTCCCAGGCTTCATCCCACGCATCATCCACGTCAGGACCAAGAGGAGAACCCATAGTGGCCACCACCGAAGCTGCAGCGGCCACCCCGCTGTACGACACCCCGATCGGCATCACCAACCCCCCGATCGACGAGCTCCTCGAGCGGGCGTCCTCCAAGTACGCACTCGTGATCTTCGCGGCCAAGCGTGCGCGTCAGATCAACTCGTACTACAACCAGATCGAAGAGGGCATCCTCGAGTACGTCGGCCCCCTGGTCGACCCGGGCCTGCACGAGAAGCCCCTCACCATCGCCCTGCGCGAGCTCCACTCCGATCTCCTCGACTGCGCCGAGGGCGAGTGACCAGCCCCGGGGACGACCGGCGCGGTAAGCGCGTCGTCGTCGGGGTCGGGGGCGGCATCGCCGCCTACAAGGCCTGTGGTCTCATCCGGCTGCTCACCGAGTCCGGCTGCCACGTCGACGTCGTCCCCACAGAGGCGGCCCTCCGGTTCGTGGGGGCGGCCACCTTCGAAGCACTCTCGGGTAACCCGGTCTCGACCGATGTGTTCTCCGACGTGCCGTCGGTACGCCATGTCGCTCTCGGCCAGAACGCCGACCTGGTGGTGATCGCCCCGGCGACCGCGGACCTGATGGCCCGCGCTGCCACAGGTCGAGGCGATGATCAACTCACCTCCACTCTGTTGACCGCCCGATGTCCGGTGTTGCTCGCGCCCGCGATGCACACCGAGATGTGGGAGCACCCGGCCACCCGACGGAATGTGGACACCCTGCGCGGTGACGGCATCCATGTCGTACCCCCGGCCAGGGGACGGTTGACCGGATCCGACTCCGGGGCCGGTAGGCTTCCCGAACCCGCCGATATCGCGCGCCTGGCCTGGCTTCTGCTGGACGGCGGTACCTTGCCGTGGGACCTCGCCGGCAAGCGTGTCGTGGTGACCTCGGGCGGGACCCGTGAAGAGATCGACCCGGTCCGGTTCCTGGGCAACCGTAGTTCCGGTAAGCAGGGCCACGCCTTGGCGGCGGTCGCCGCTGCCAGGGGTGCGGAGGTCACGCTGATCACCTCCTCGGATCTCCCGACGCCGCCGGCTGTCACGGCGATCGAGATCGAGTCGGCCCTGGAGTTGAGGGACCAGACCCTCCGGCTGGCCAGAAGGGCCGATGTGGTGATCAAGGCCGCCGCGGTGGCGGACTTCCGGCCGTCACAGGTGTCCGACTCGAAACTCAAGAAGGGCTCCGGCGCGGAACCCGCCGAGATCCGCCTCGAGCGCAACCCCGACATCCTGGCCGAACTCGTCGAGGCCCGCCGGGCTGGTGACGTGCCGGCGTCGTGCGTTCTCGTCGGGTTCGCAGCGGAGACCGGCGACGCCTCCGGGACCGTCCTCGAGCACGGTCGGGCCAAGCTCGCACGAAAGGGGTGCGATCTCCTCGTCGTGAACGAGGTCGGTCGTGACACGACCTTCGGTCGAGATGACAACGGCGGCTGGATCCTCGATTCCGAGGGTGACGAGCTCCTTGTCGAGAGGGCGAGCAAAGACGTACTCGCCGCGCGCATACTCGATTCGGTGGTCGCGCGGTCCGAGTGACGGACCGACCGCCGTGACGCGCAACGCACCGACTAGTCTGTTCTCACGCGATCGTCAGCGATCGCACGCGATCCCACGATGGAAGAGAGAACCACTGTGACGCAGGCACGTCGGCTGTTCACCAGCGAGTCCGTTACCGAAGGACATCCGGACAAGATCTGTGACGCGATCTCAGACGCGATCCTGGACGCCATGCTGGAACAGGATCCGGCGGCGCGCGTGGCCGTGGAGACGATGGTCACCACCGGCCAGGTCCACGTGGCGGGAGAGGTCAAGACCTCGGGCTACGTGGAGATCCCCCAGCTGATTCGTGACAAGATCGTCGAGATCGGCTACGACTCGTCCGACAAGGGATTCGACGGCATCTCCTGTGGGGTGTCGATCTCCATCGGCCAGCAGTCGCCCGAGATCGCGATGGGCGTGGACACGTCTCATGAGGCGCGGACCTCGGGCGAGTCGACCGAAGACGAGGTGGCGCGTCAGGGTGCGGGGGACCAGGGCCTGATGTTCGGGTACGCCTGTGCAGACACCCCTGAGCTCATGCCGCTCCCCATCGCGCTGGCACACAGGCTGGCCCGCCGGCTGACCGAGGTCCGGAAGAACGGCACGCTCGCCTACCTGCGGCCGGACGGCAAGACCCAGGTCACCATCGAGTACGACGGGGACAAGGCCGTGCGGCTGGACACCATCGTGATCTCCACCCAACATGCGGACGGCATCGATCTGGAGACCACGCTCCGCGACGATCTGACGAAGCACGTGATCGAGCCGGTGCTCGGTGAGGCCGCCGCGGGCATCGACCTGAGCGACTACCGACTGCTGGTCAACCCCACCGGACGGTTCGTACTCGGTGGCCCGATGGGCGACGCCGGCCTCACCGGCCGCAAGATCATCGTCGACACCTACGGCGGGATGGCCCGACACGGCGGCGGCGCGTTCTCCGGCAAGGACCCGTCCAAGGTGGACCGCTCCGCCGCCTACGCGATGCGCTGGGTGGCCAAGAACATCGTTGCCGCGGAGCTCGCAGATCGGGTGGAGGTGCAGGTGGCGTACGCGATCGGCAAGGCCGCGCCGGTCGGGTTGTTCGTGGAGGCCTTCGGGACGGAGAAGGTGGATCTGGACGTGCTGCAGCAGGCCGTTGCAGATGTGTTCGACCTGCGCCCGGCTGCGATCATCCGCGATCTGGACCTCAAGCGTCCGATCTACGCCCCGACCGCGGCGTACGGGCATTTCGGACGGACGGACATCGACCTCCCGTGGGAGCGCACCGACCGTGTGGACGAACTGCGCAAGGCCGCCGGACTCTGATGCCGTCCCTCGCATGTCGTAGGACGATGCGAAGATCTCGGATGTGAGCACGACACGCGCAGCGACCCGGGTCCCGGCGGCTGAAGCCCCGGTGGCCCGGGTCCTGCCATTGCTCGGGGTTCCTCACCTGGACCGCGAGTTCGACTATCTGGTCCCCGAGTCGCTGTCGGACGAAGCCGTACCGGGGACGCGCGTCCGGGTGCGTTTCGCAGGACGCCTGGTGGACGGCTTCCTCATCTCCCGGGGCACGGAGTCGGAGCACAGGGGCGAGTTGGCCTGGTTGGAGCGGGTCGTGTCACCCGAGCCGGTCCTCACACCCGGGTTGCTGCGCTTGGTCGAGGCGGTCGCACGCCGGTGGGTGGGGATGCGCTCGGACGTGCTCCGGCTCGCAATCCCGCCGCGCCACGCGGCGGCGGAGAAGTCGGTTCCGGCGCCGGAACCTCCGGTCGGGGTCGGCATGGGGCCTGTCGAGATCCCCGCCGGGTGGGAGGACCATCCCATGGTCGCCCGATTCCTCGAGGCGGTGATCGGACGTACCGCAGCGCGGGGGGTGTGGACCGTTCCCCCGGGGCGGGACTGGGCCACGGCGCTCGCCGCACTGGCCGACTCGGTTCGTCGGCGGGGGCTCCAGGTCCTGCTCGTGGTTCCGGACCAACGAGACGTCGACAAGTTGACCGCGGCGTGCAGGCAGGCGGTGGGTGGCGGAACGGAAGGGCGAGATCTGGTCGCGGATCTCTCCGCGGGTGTCGGGCCTTCGGCGAGGTACCGCCGGTGGCTCCGCGCGACACGGGGCCACGCCCGCATCGTGGTGGGCACCCGCAGTGCCGTGTTCGCCCCCCTCCCGGAACTGGGGCTCGTGGTGCTGCACGACGACGGGGATGACTCGTTCGTCGAACCCCGGGCTCCGTACCCGCACACGCGCGCCGTCGCGGTCCAGCGTTCGCTGCTCGACCAGACCCCGTTGCTCCTGACCTCCGTCGATCGGACTCCTGAGGTCGCGGAGTACGTCAGATCCGGATGGGCGCACGAGATCCGGCCGCGTCCGGGGTTGTTCCGGGAGCTCGCGCCCCGGGTGGTCGCGGTGACGGATGCCGATCCGGTCCAGGCGCGGGACGTGGCCGGCGGTCGGACCAGGTTGCCCGCGGTGGCCCTGACGATGGCGCGGGAGGCGATCGACGTGGACGCACCCGTCCTCGTCCAGGTTCCGCGCAAGGGTTACATCCCCACACTGCTGTGCGGTTCGTGCCGCGCACCGGCGAGGTGCCGCCGGTGCAATGGTCCGATCCGGGCGGGCCGGATGGACGAGGTCTACGGACCTGTTGATCTGGCCTGTGGTTGGTGTGGGGCTCCGGAGACCGGATTCCGCTGTGTCGATTGCGGGTCACGAGCGCTCCGCGCCGGGGTTGTGGGCGCTGGCCGCACCGCAGAGGAACTCGGTCGCATGTTCCCCGGTATCCGCATCCGGACCAGTGGGGGAGGTGAGATCCTCGACATGGTTCCCGCAGAGCCGGCCATCATCGTCTCGACACCGGGGGCCGAGCCGGATGCCGACGGGGGCTACGGTGCCGCACTCCTGCTCGATTCGTGGGCGCTCCTCGGTCGTCCTGATCTCCGGGCAGTGCAGAACGCGCTGCGTCTGTGGATCGGTGCCGCCCGACTCGTCCGTCCCGCCGACCAGGGGGGCCGGGTGTTCCTCTCCGCCGATTCGGAGTCGCCCGTCGCCCAGGCGCTGGTGCGATGGGCCCCGCAGAGCTGGGCGGATCGGGAGTTGGCTGACCGGGCGGAGGTGGGGTTCCCGCCCGCCGTCCACATGTTCGCGGTCGACGGGCCGGCCGACGCGCTCGCCGAGTTCCTGGTCGAGTTCCGACTCCTCGACCGGGTGGAGGTGTTGGGCCCGGTCGACCTCCCCCCGGGGGAGGAGCTTCCCGGCCACGACCAGATCGAGGAGCCCGAGCGGGTGTTGCTACGCGTGCCTCCGCACGAGCTGGCCGAGGTGGCAGCGGAGTTGCGCGCCTTCGTGGTGGGTCGGTCCGGCAAACGGCACAGCCAGCCCGTGCGGGTCCGTCTGGATCCGGTCCACATCGGCTGACCGGGCCGACACGCGGTGCAGGCACAGCCAGCGCCTAGAATGGACTGTCACCGTCATCGATGCGCGCGAGGAGACCAGATTCGCATGCCCGTCCACCCCGTTCGGTTGTTCGGCGATCCGGTTCTCCGGAGCGCCACGGACACGGTCACGTCTTTCGACGACAGGCTCCAGCGCCTGGTGACGGACCTGATGGACACGGTGCGACACGAGGACGGTGCAGGCCTGGCCGCGCCGCAGATCGGAATGTCGGTCCGGGTGTTCGTCTACACCTGTGGAGGCCGTGAAGGGCATCTGGTGAACCCCGAGTGGGAACCCATCGGGGACGAGAAGACCCACGTCAACGAGGGCTGCCTGTCCATCCCGGGGGTCTCGGAACCGACGGAACGTTTCGCGCGGGTACGCGCCCACGGGCAGGATATGCACGGCGACCCGGTCAGTTTCGAGGCGGAAGGGATCCTCGCCCGCGCGGTGCAGCACGAGACCGATCATCTGGACGGCGTGCTGTTCCTCCAGCGGCTGAGCCCGGAGTCCCGCAAGGCCGCGATGGGGCAGATCCGATCGTCCTCGTGGTTCGGTAGCGCTGCGATCAGCGCGGGCGTGATCTACGACCAACTCTCCGAGTCGATGGAGGTGAAGTGATCATGCGCGTGGTCTTCGCCGGCACCCCCGAGGTCGCCGTCCCGTCACTGCAAGCGCTGCTGGACAGTGAGCAGCATGAGGTCGTGGCGGTCATCTCCCGCCCGGACGCCCGCACGGGCCGGGGACGGGGCCTGACCCGCAGTCCGGTTGCCGCGGCCGCCGACGCGGCCGGGATCGAGGTCCTGACCCCGCCGAACGCACGTGACCCGGAATTCGCCGAGCGTCTGCGTGCGTTGGCGCCCGATGCCGCGCCGGTGGTCGCCTATGGTCACCTCGTCCCACGGCCGGTCCTCGACATTCCCACGTACGGCTGGATCAACCTCCATTTCTCGCTTCTGCCCGCATGGCGGGGGGCCGCACCGGTCAACGCCGCGATCGCCGCAGGAGACGAGGTCACAGGCGCCACGACGTTCCTGCTGGATGAGGGTATGGACACCGGTCCGGTACTGGGGATGATGACCGAGACGATCCGCCCGCGGGACACGGCGGGCGATCTGCTCGGCAGGCTGGCGACCGCAGGTGCCGGGTTGCTGGTGGCGACACTGGACGGTCTGGAAGCCGGCAGTCTTCGTGCCGAGCCCCAGTCCACGGACGGGGTGTCCTACGCCGGCAAGCTGACCGTAGAGGACGCCCGGATCCGCTGGACGGATCCCGTGATCGCGGTCGACCGACACATCCGGTCCGTCACCCCCGCTCCCGGTGCATGGACGACACTCGCGGGGGAGCGGGTCAAGATCGGTTCCGCCCGTCCGGCTGATCCCGGGGAGGTCGAGGCCGTGGGGGCGGAGGCATCTCTCGCCCCCGGGTACATCCACTGGGGCAAGCGTGCGTTCCTGGTCGGTACAGCGTCCTCGCCGCTCGTGGTGGAGCAGCTCCAACCACCGGGGAAGAAGATGATGAACGCTCTGGACTGGGTCCGCGGTGCCCGCATCGAGTCCGGGACGGTGTTCGGATGACCGACGACCAGGCCGGCCGGAAGGTACCGCCCGGAGGCAGAGGCCCGGGTCGCGGCCAGGGGCCCAAGGGCCGGGGGCGGAACCGGCAGTCCGGCGGCCAGGCACCCAAGGGCCAGGGCGGCCCCCAGCGGGGGCATCGCCGCGGGGAGGCGGGCAAGTCCCGGCCACAGCAGCCGGCCCGGCGCGCGGACGCGCGCTCGGTAGCACTGTCGGTGATGGCCGCGGTCAGGGAACGCTCGGCGTACGCGAACCTCGCGCTCCCGGCCGAACTGCGCCGGGCGAAGCTGGACGAGCGTGACTCGGCACTGGCCACCGAGCTGACCTACGGCACCCTACGTGCCCAGGGGTTGCTGGACCGCATCATCGCGCTCGCCGCCTCCAGGCCCGTCGAGGAGATCGATCCTCCGGTTCTGGATCTGGTCCGGCTCGGCGCCTATCAACTCCTGTTCACGCGTATCGGGGCGCATGCGGCGGTCGACACCAGCGTCGAGGCCGCACGGACCGCCGGGCTCGGCAAGGCCGGTGCGTTCGTCAACGCCGTGCTGCGCAAGATCTCGGCACGTACCACCGAGGAGTGGATCGACGCGCTGCGTGAGGGGGTCACCGACCCGGTCGCGCGGATGGCGGTCGGGACCGCGCATCCCGAGTGGATCGCCCGGGCCTTCGCGGAATCACTCGGGGCCGCGGCGGGCGAGCTCCCCGAGCTGCTCGCCGCTGACGACGCCCGACCGAAAGTCCACCTGGCGGCCCGGCCCGGGGCGATCACCGCCGAGGAACTGGCGTTGGTCACCGGCGGACGGGAGGGGGAGCTGTCTCCGTACGCGGTGCAGTTGGAATCGGGCGATCCGGGTGCCCTCGACGCCGTGCGTGACGGTCTGGCGGCCGTCCAGGACGAGGGCAGTCAACTCGTGGCCCTCGCGGCCGCCGGGGCGCCGCTGGAGGGTGAGGACGGCGGGCGATGGCTGGACCTGTGCGCCGGGCCCGGCGGCAAGGCCGTGCTGCTCGGCGCGCTCGCGGAGATCGAGGGCGCGTCGCTGACCGCGGTGGAGGTGTCCGAGCACCGGGCCGGGCTGGTCCGCGAGGCGAGCCGGGACCTGCCGGTCACCGTGCACACCGCCGACGGGCGTGATCCGGGCCTGCAGCCGGGGTTCGACCGTGTGCTGGTGGACGCCCCGTGTTCGGGGCTGGGCGCGCTCCGGCGTCGTCCCGAGGCGAGGTGGCGCAAGACCGCGTCGGACGTCCCCGCGCTGGTTTCGCTGCAGCGCGAGCTGGTGGATTCGGCGCTGCGGCTGGTCCGGCCGGGCGGCGTGGTGCTGTACGCCACCTGCTCGCCGCACCTGTCGGAGACGGTGTCGGTCGTCCGCGAGGCGGCACGACGCGGGGACGTGGAGTTGCTGGACGTGCGCGACATCCTGGCGCAGGTGGGCGGGGGACCGATCGACGGGATCGGGGAGGGACCGTGGGTCCAGCTGTGGCCGCACCGGCACGGCACGGACGCGATGTTCCTGTCCGCGCTGCGTCGCACCAGCTGAGAACGGCTCCGGTCTGGCGGCCTAGAATGGCCGGCATGTCGTACCAGCCGCTCATCGCGCCGTCGATCCTGTCCGCCGACTTCGCCCGCCTGGACCGGGAGATCGAACGGATTCCGTCCGCCGACTGGATCCACGTCGACGTGATGGACGGGCATTTCGTGCCCAACCTGTCCTTCGGCGCCCCGGTCGCCAAGGCCGTCGGCGAGGTCACCGACACCCCCATGGACTGTCACCTCATGATCGAGGACCCGGCGCGCTGGGTGGGTGACTATGTGGATGCCGGGGCGTTCAACGTCACGTTCCACGTGGAGGCCACCGACGACCCGAAGGGCGTGGCGGATCTGCTCCACGCGAAGGGCTGCAAGGCGGGCATCTCGGTCAAGCCGGGCACCGCCGTCGAACCGTACTTCGATCTGCTCGACCATGTGGACCTGGTGCTCGTGATGAGCGTGGAGCCGGGTTTCGGGGGGCAGAAGTTCATGCCCGAGGTGCTGGACAAGGTGCGTGCCCTGCGGGCGGAGATCGACCGTCGGGGGCTGGACGTGCTGATCCAGATCGACGGTGGGATCGACGCCGCGACGATCGGTGAGTGCGCGGCGGCGGGCTGCGATGTGTTTGTCGCCGGGTCGGCCGTCTACGGTGCGCCTGACCCGGACGCGATGGTCGAGACCCTGCGCGCGGGGGCCCTGGACGCCCGCTCGTGACCGGGGCCGCGCCCCGGGACGAGAGCGGGGACGAGAGTCGGGGCCGCGAGCTCCGGCGGCTGCGGGAGCGTGCGGCGCTCGCCGAGGCGCTCGCCGTGTCCCGTGCGTCGTTGGGTGTCAGTACCCCCAACCCCCCGGTCGGGGCCGTGGTACTGGACTCCGCCGGCGCCGTGGTGGGTCGGGGCGCGACCGAGGCCCCCGGGGGCCGGCACGCCGAGGTGGTGGCGCTGGACGAGGCAGGTGACCGGGCGCGCGGGGGGACGTTGGTGGTCACGCTCGAGCCCTGCTCCCATCGCGGTCGGACCGGGCCGTGCACGGAGCGGGCCTTGGCCGACGGGATCGCGCGGGTGGTGTACGCGGTACCGGACCCGACGCCGGATGCGGCGGGCGGGGCGGAGATCCTGCGCCGTGCGGGGGTGGATGTACGACAGTGCGACGACGACGAGGTGGTCGCCGCCCGGACGGGCCCGCTCCGTTTCTGGCTGCACGGGCACCGTACCGGCCGGCCGTACGTCACCTGGAAGTACGCGGCCACTCTGGACGGCCGGGTCGCCGCCGCCGACGGCTCCAGCATGTGGATCACCGGAGAGCAGTCCCGGCGTCATGCCCACGACCGGAGGCAGGAGATCGACGTCGTCGTCGTCGGATCCGGGACGGTGGCCGCCGACGACCCGGCACTGACCGCCCGCCTGCCCAACGGCTCGCCCGCCCCGCGGCAACCACTGCGGGCGGTCATGGGCGTGACCGACGTCCCGCCCGGGGCGCGGGTGCGGGGGGACGACGGGCGGTTCCGGCACCTCGCCACCCGTGACCCCGCCACGGCGCTGGAGCTGCTCGGCGACGTGAGCCACGTCCTGGTCGAAGGGGGTCCGCGCCTGGCCGGCGCGTTCCTGCAGGCCGGGCTCGTGGACGAGGTCGACGCGTACCTCGCCCCGCTCGTCCTGGGCGACGGCCGGTCGGCGGTGACCGACGCCGGCGTGGCGACCCTGACCGCGGCGCATCGGTTCCGGATCGTGGAGACCACCCCCCTCGGTACCGACCTGCACCTGCGGCTCCTCGCACCGACAGCCGAGGGCGCCGCCCCGGCCGCCCGGGCCGCATCCCACCGCAACGCCGAGCCCACCAATCGAAAGGACCCGTAGATGTTCACCGGAATCGTGGAAGAGCTGGGCACACTCGAATCGGTCGACAGGATGGGGGACTCGGCGCGGCTGCGCATCCGGGGGCCGCTCGTCACCTCCGATGCCGGGCACGGGGACTCGATCGCGGTCAACGGCGTCTGCCTGACCGTCACCGACCACACCCCCGGGGACACCTTCGAGGCGGACGTCATGGCCGAGACGTTGGACCGTACCGCGCTGGGTGCCCTGACCGCCGGGGACAGGGTCAACCTCGAGCGGGCCATGCGCGCGGACGCCCGCTTCGGCGGGCACATCGTCCAGGGGCACGTCGACGGCACCGGGGAGATCCTGAGCCGGACCGAACACGAGCACTGGCAGGTCGTGCGGATCTCGCTACCCGACGACCTGCAGCGATACGTGGTGGAGAAGGGTTCCATCACGGTGTCCGGCACCTCCCTGACGGTCTCGGCGGTCAGCGCCCCGGGAGTCGGTGAACCGTGGTTCGAGGTCTCGCTGATCCCCACCACACTCGAGGCGACGATCCTCGGCTCACTGGGCACGGGGGACCCGGTCAACCTCGAGGTGGACGTGCTGGCCAAGTACGTCGAGCGGCTGCTCGACGGACGCGGTGGCCAGGCCACCTGACCAGATACGCCATACTTGAGACCGCGCCCGTGGCCACCGCCCGGGCGAGGCGAGACCACACAGGAGAACCCGCAGCAGTGACCAACTTCGACGGCATCGATCGCGCCATCGCCGACATCGCGGCGGGTCGTGCCGTGGTCGTGGTGGACAGCGAGGACCGCGAGAACGAGGGCGACCTGATCTTCGCCGCCGAGCTCGCCACCCCGGAGCTCATGGGTTTCCTCGTGCGCTATTCGTCCGGCTACGTGTGCGTCGCACTCGAGGCCGAGGACTGCCTGCGCCTGGATCTGCCTCCCATGCGGGCCATCAACGAGGACCGGCACGACACGGCCTACACGGTCACGGTCGACGCTCGGACCGGGATCACCACGGGGATCTCCGCCGCGGACCGGGCACGCACCGCTCGCCTCCTCGCCTCGGACGAGACGGTCCCCGGCGACTTCACCCGCCCCGGGCACGTGGTGCCCCTGCGTGCGCGGCCCGGTGGCGTGCTGACCCGTCCCGGACACACCGAGTCCGCCGTGGACCTCGCCCGGCTGGCAGGCCTGCGGCCGGCCGGCGTGATCTGCGAGATCGTGTCCGAGGACGACCCCACGACCATGGCCCGCACCCCCGAACTGCGGCGGTTCGCCGACGAGCACGGGCTGGCGATGATCACCATCGAGGCGCTCCAGGCCTGGCGGCGGACACACGAGGTGCAGATCGTCCACGAGGGCGCAGCCCGGATCCCCACGCCGGCGGGCACCATGACCGCCCACGGGTACCGGGATGTCCTCGAGGGCGTGGAGCACGTGGCGATGGTCGCCGGCGACATCACCGGAGACGCCCCGGTGACGGTGCGCATCCACTCGGAGTGCCTCACCGGCGACGTGTTCCACTCGTTGCGCTGTGACTGCGGCCCCCAGCTCGACGCCGCGGTGGAGGCCGTCTGCGAAGAGGGGCGGGGCGTGGTGCTGTACATGCGCGGGCACGAGGGGCGGGGCATCGGTCTCGTCCAGAAGCTGCGCGCGTACCAACTCCAGGACGAGGGGCGCGACACCGTGGACGCCAACCTGGACCTCGGCCTGCCCGCGGACGCGCGGGACTTCAGTCTCGCCGCACAGATGCTCCGCGACCTCGGGGTGAACCGGGTGCGACTCATGACCAACAATCCCGCCAAGGCCGACGCGCTGCGCGCCGGCGGGGTCGAGGTGGCGGAGCGGATCCCCACCCCGACCGCTGTCACCCCGGAGAATGTCCGCTACCTGCGCACCAAACGCGACCGGATGGGCCATCTGCTCGAGGGACTTGACGACACCCCGGCCGGTGGAGCCGGCGGGGGCGAGAACGGAGAGGATCAGCGATGAGCGGCGCCGGAAGGCCGGAGTTGGCGATTCCCGATGCACGCGGACTGCGGCTCGGGGTGGTGGCGTCCACCTGGCACGACGAGATCTGCACCCAGTTGCTCGACCGCGCGCTCGCGGTCGCCGACGCCGCGGGCGCCCAGGTGACGGTGTCCCGGGTGGTGGGTGCCGTCGAGCTGCCCGTCGTGGCCCAGGAACTGGCACGCACCCACGACGCCGTGGTGGCGCTCGGTGTGGTGATCCGGGGCGCGACCCCGCACTTCGACTACGTCTGCGCCTCCGTGACCGACGGGCTCACCCGCATCGCCCTGGATGAGGCCACCCCGGTGGCCCACGGGGTGCTCACCACCGAGACCGAAGAGCAGGCCCGCGACCGTGACGGTCACGAGGGCGCGGCCGAGGACAAGGGCGGCGAGGCCGTGGCCGCCGCACTCGGCGCCGCCGTGGTCCTCCGCGGGCTCCGGGCGAACCGATGACCGGGGCGGCTCCGCGAGAGGGCGGTACCACCGTCGAACAGTGGGACTTCGAGCACGTGCCCCGCAGGATGCGCACGACCGTGATCGTGCTCGCCGTGGTGATCGTGCTGATCCACATCGTCTGGGCGATCATCCTCGTGCAGGGCGACACGGGCGTGACCGTGGGGGTGCCGGACCAGCTGGCCTTTGTGGTGACCGGATTCATCTTCGCCGGCGTGCTGCTCACCCTCCTGCGGATCCGGGTCCGTGCCGGAGCGGCGGGCGTCGAGGTGACCGGGCCGCTCCGCACCCGGGTGTGGCCGTGGGCGGACGTGGTGGGCCTGACCTTCCCCCGGTCGAGCTATTGGCCACGGCTCGAACTACCCGCCTACGAGCACGTGGGGATCTGGGCCATCCAGACGCTCGACGGAGCCGACGGCGTGGACGCGATGGCGCGGTTGCGTGAGGTCGTGCGCTCGTACAAGCCCTCCGCCGCCGACCCCGAGACCGTCGCCGACCGCTGATCCGCTGTGGCCGATCCGCGCACCTACCGTCCGGCCCCCGGTTCCATCCCCACCGAACCGGGGGTCTACCGCTTCCGCGACGAACACGGCCGTGTCATCTACGTGGGCAAGGCGAAGAACCTCCGCAGCCGCCTGAGTTCCTACTTCGCCGACCTGACACTGCTCCACCCGCGCACCCGGCAGATGGTCACCTCCGCCGCCGGGGTGCAGTGGACCGTGGTCTCCACCGAGGTGGAGGCGCTCCAGCTGGAGTACACGTGGATCAAGAAATATGATCCGCGGTTCAACGTCCGGTACCGCGACGACAAGACGTACCCGCTGCTGGCGGTGACGGTCGGGGAGGAGGTGCCCCGGGCCTTCGTCTACCGCGGTCCGCGACGTCCGGGTACGCGCTACTTCGGTCCCTACTCCCACGCCTGGGCCATCCGCGACACGCTCGACACACTCCAGCGGGTGTTCCCCGTGCGGTCCTGCTCCGCAGGGGTCTACAAGCGCCAGGCTCAGCTGGGGCGCCCGTGCCTGCTCGGCTACATCGACAAGTGCGCGGCCCCGTGTATCGGCCGCGTGACCCCGGACGAGCACCGGGTGATCGTCAACGAGCTGATCGACTTCCTCGCCGGCCGCACCGATCCGCAGATGCGCCGCATCGAGAAGCAGATGCTCGAAGCCTCCGCCGAGCTGGACTTCGAGCGTGCCGCACGGCTGCGGGACGATCTCGAGGCGATGCGCCGGGCCATGGAGAAGCAGGCGGTCGTGCTCGGCGACGGAACCGATGCCGACGTGGTGGGGGTGGAGGCCGACGAACTGCAGGTGTCGGTCCAGGTCTTCCACGTCCGCGGGGGACGTATCCGCGGTCAGCGCGGGTGGGTCGTGGAGCACTCCCACGGGGTCGACGACGAGGGGCACTTCGACGCGCAGAAGGCGATTCCGGGCGTGGTGTCCGACTACCTGGCCCAGTTCTACGGCGGCGAGGCCGATCTCGCGGAGGCGGGCCAGCCCGGGGACATCGCCGCTGCCGTCCCACGGGAGGTGCTGGTGCCCGCCCTGCCCGCGGACTCCGACGAGCTCGCCGACTGGTTGTCGGGACTGCGCGGGTCGCGGGTCTCCCTCCGGATCCCGCAGCGCGGCGACAAACGGGCACTCGCCGAGACCGTGCACCGCAACGCCGTGGAGGCCCTGACCCAGCACAAGCTCCGTCGCAGCGGCGACCTCACGGCCCGCTCGGCTGCACTCCAGGAGATCCAGGAGACCCTCGAACTGGAGACCGCTCCGCTGCGCATCGAGTGCATCGACATCTCCCACATCCAGGGCACCGACGTCATGGCCTCACTGGTGGTGTTCGAGGACGGCATGCCCCGGAAGAGCGACTACCGCCTCTACCGGATCCGGGAGGCCGCCGGCGACGGACGGTCAGACGATGTGGGGAGTATCGCCGAGGTGACCCGTCGACGATTCCGACGCCACCACGAGGACCCCGCCGTCACCCCCGACGAGACCGACGGTCCCGTGGACGACGAGGCGACCGGCGAGTCCACATCCGGACCACCGCGTCGCTTCGCCTACCCCCCGCAACTGTTCGTCGTAGACGGCGGACGCCCCCAGGTCGAGGCTGCGGCCGAGGTGCTCGCCGAGCTCGGGATCACCGATGTGCCCGTGATCGGTATCGCCAAACGTCTCGAGGAGATCTGGCTGCCGGGGGAGGAGTACCCCGTCATCTTCCCCCGACACGGCGAGGGACTGTTCCTCCTGCAGCGACTCCGCGATGAGGCGCACCGCTTCGCGATCCGCGCCCACCGGGGCGCCCGGTCCAAACGGATGACCACCTCCGTGCTCGACGACGTGCCCGGCCTCGGCCCCACCAGGCGGGCCGCGCTGACCGAGGCGTTCCCCACGGTCTCCGCGCTCCGCAAGGCCACCACCGAGCAACTGTGTGCGGTGCCCGGGATCGGCCCCTCGGTGGCCGCTGCGATCCGCTCGGTCCTGGGCTCGGGGACGGACGGTCCGGACACGGCGGCCGTCGACGTGACAGACTCGGACGGAGAGCCGGGAAGCGGCACGGATGATTCGGGGTGACATTGTGGTCGACGGTGACGATGAGCGCGAACTGCTCCTGATCAGCGGGATGTCGGGAGCCGGGAAGGGCACGGCCTCGAAGGTCCTCGAGGAATTCGGCTGGTACGTGGTGGACAACCTGCCGCTGCCGTTCGTCAGCGGCTTCCTCGGCCAGATCGCGGACGCCGAGGACACGCCCCAGCGACTGGCGCTGGTGGTCGACACCCGCAGCATCGGCTTCAACGACCACCTGGCTGAGCTCCTCGAGCACTTCGACGGGAGCCCTCGCGCCCGGATCCTGTTCCTCGACGCCTCGGACGAGGCGTTGGTCAGCCGGTTCAACAACGTGCGCCGTTCCCACCCCCTGCAGTCCGGTGGCGGACTGGTGGACGGGATCGTCCGCGAGCGGCGTGTCCTCGAGCCACTGCGCGGCCGCGCTGACGTCGTCGTCGACACCTCGTCTCTGAGCGTCCACGACCTCCGGCACCGTCTGGAGACCCCGTTCGGGGACCTCGGGTTCGACTTCCATCTCACCGTCGAGTCCTTCGGGTTCAAATACGGCGTCCCCGTGGACGTGGACATGCTGCTCGACATGCGGTTCCTCCCCAACCCCCACTGGATTCCGGAACTGCGACCACACAACGGGCGCGAGAAGCCGGTCCAGGACTATGTGCTGGCAGACGAGTCGATCGAGGAATACCTGCAGTCGGCCGAGACCATGATCCGACTGGCCATGAAGGGGTACCGACGGGAGGGCAAGCGTTACATGACCATCGCTGTCGGCTGTACCGGCGGAAAGCACCGGAGCGTGGCCATCTCCGAGTCGCTCGCCGGACGGTTGTCGGATCTGGAAGCCGTCGAGGTCCACGTGCGGCACCGCGACCTGGGCCGGGAATGACGGGGGCGGTGGACCGGGGCGACACCGCCCCGATCTCGTCGCTGGTCGCGCTCGGGGGAGGCCACGGGCTGTCCGCGACCCTGCAGGCGGCACGGGTGGTCGCCGACGAGGTGACGGCCGTGGTCACCGTGGCCGACGACGGTGGCTCCTCCGGCCGGCTGCGCCGAGAGCTCGGGATCCTCCCGCCCGGTGACCTGCGGATGGCGTTGTGCGCCCTGGCGGGAGCCGACGAGGACCACCAGAGGCTCGCGCGACTGTTCCAGCACCGCTACGGGGGGACCGGCGCACTGGCCGGCCACGCGGTCGGGAACCTCGTGTTCGCCGGTCTGTGGGAACTGCTCGGCGACCCCGTCGAAGCCCTCGACGCCGTGGGCTCGATCCTCGGGTCCACCGGGCGGGTGCTGCCCATGTCCCCGGTCGCACTGGACATCGCCGCCGAGGTCGTGGGCCTGGAGGCCGATCCGAGGGTGGTGCGCACCATCATCGGACAGGTCGCCGTGGCCACCACCCCCGGCAGCGTGCGTCGGGTTCGGCTGATCCCCCCGGACCCGCCGGCGGCGGACGGCGTCGTCGACGCGATCAGGGATGCCGATCTGGTCGTCCTCGGTCCGGGTTCCTGGTTCACCAGTGTGATCCCCAACGTGCTGATCCGGGAGATCGCCGATGCGCTGGCGGCCACGACCGCCACCAAGATCCTCGTCCTCAATCTCGCGCCGCAGCCCGGCGAGACCGCCGGGTTCTCCGCCGAGCAGCATCTCCACGTACTCCGACAACACGCCCCGGAGATCGACTTCGACACAGTCCTGGTTGATCCGCGGATGCCGCTCAGCGGCACCGAACGGGAGCACCTCGACCGTGCAGCCGCAGGCCTCGGAGCGCGGGTGGTGACCGCCGAGATCGCGCGGACCGCGGCAGATGGGACGATGATGGCCGTCCACGACCCGGTGCTGTTGGCCTCGGCCCTCGCCGCGTCGATGTCCGCGGGCGCGGGCGAGTAGAACGTGGATGTCCGGTACACAGAGGTGAAGGAGCAGGGAGTGTCGCTGACCGCGCAGGTCAAGTCCGAACTGGTGAGGGTTCCGGTCGGCAACACCGAGACCAGGAAAGCGGAGGTCGCCGCCCTTCTCCGTTTCGGGGGCACCCTGCAGGTCCTGTCCGGCAGGCTCGTGATCGAGGCCGAGGTCGACTCCGTGGAGATCGCCGGCCGCCTCTCCGGGGAACTGGACTCTCTCTTCGGCGTGTCCTGTGAGATCCACCCGATCGGGGGCTCCGGTGGCCGCGCGGCCCGGAAGTTCGTGCTCCGGATGATCGACACCGGAGCCGACCTGGCACGTCAGCTCGGTCTGGTCGACAAGGCCGGTCGAGGCGTCCGCGGGCTCCCCGCTGCCGTGGTCGGCGGACCGGTGGACTCGTCCGAGGCGGCATGGCGGGGCGCTTTCCTCGCCCACGGCTCTCTCACCAAGCCCGGACGTTCCTCCGCACTCGAGGTCACCGCACCGGGGTCCGAGGCCGCGATGGCGCTGGTCGGGGCCGCCCGCAGGCTCGGTGTCACCGCCAAGGCCCGCGAGGTCCGTGGCGGCGACAGGGTCGTGATCCGGGACGGCGAGGCCATCGGCATCCTCCTCGCGCGGATGGGCGCCACCGACACCAGGGACATCTGGGAAGAGCGGCGATCCCGTGGGGAGATCCGCGCCACCGCGAACCGCCTGGCCAACTTCGATGATGCCAACCTCCGACGCTCGGCCCGGGCCGCCGTCGCCGCGGCCGCCCGTGTCCAGCGTGCTCTGGAGATCCTGGGGGAGGACGTTCCCGACCATCTCCTCGCCGCTGGTGAACTGCGCGTACAGCACCGTCAGTCCTCGCTCGAGGAGCTGGGGCAGCTCGCCGATCCGCCCATGACGAAGGACGCGGTGGCGGGCCGGATCCGTCGCCTGCTGTCCATGGCTGACCGGAAGGCCGCGGAACTCGGGATCCCCGACACCGAGTCGGTCGTCACCGAGGACATGCTGGACGACGCCTGAGTTGCACGAGGACCCTGCGCGGGCTCGGATGGCTGCAGGTAGTCTGGGTCACGTCCCGGGCTCCACCCGGCCCCGGAGACGTCCAGCGTTCTCGCACCACCTATAAGGAGACATCACGTGACCGTGCGCGTAGGCATCAACGGATTCGGACGTATCGGCCGCAACTTCTTCCGCGCGGTTGAGGCACTCAAGGCCGAGGGCAAGACGGACATCGAGATCGTGGCCGTCAACGATCTGACCACGAACGACATGCTCGCTCACCTCCTCAAGTACGACTCGACGCTCGGACGCCTCGGCAAGGACGTCACCTTCGACGACACGTCGCTGACCGTCGGCGGCACCAAGATCGGCGCGCTGGCCGTCAAGGAGGGTCCCGCCTCCGTGCCGTGGGGCGACTACGGCGTCGACGTCGTCGTCGAGTCCACCGGCATCTTCACCGACGCCGAGAAGGCGCGCGGCCACCTCGAGGGCGGCGCCAAGAAGGTCATCATCTCCGCGCCGGCCTCCGGCGAGGACCTCACCGTGGTCATGGGCGTCAACGACGACCAGTACGACGGCTCGCAGACGATCATCTCCAACGCGTCCTGCACCACCAACTGCCTCGCGCCCGTGGCGAAGGTCCTGTCCGACGAGTTCGGCATCATCAAGGGCCTCATGACCACCGTCCACGCGTACACCGCTGACCAGAACCTGCTGGACGCGCCGCACAAGGACCCCCGTCGTGCCCGCGCCGCCGCGCTGAACATGGTGCCCACCTCCACCGGCGCGGCCAAGGCCGTCGCCCTGGTCCTGCCCGAGCTCAAGGGCAAGTTCGACGGCTACGCCGTGCGCGTGCCGCTGCCCACCGGCTCGCTGACCGACCTCACCGTCGAGCTCGAGAAGAAGGCCTCGGTCGACGAGGTCAACGCCGCGGTCAAGGCCGCCGCCGAGGGCCCGATGAAGGGCATCCTCAAGTACACCGAGGACCCGATCGTCTCCTCCGACATCGTCACCGACCCGCACTCGTCGATCTTCGACGCGCCGCTGACCAAGGCGATCGACGGCCAGATCAAGATCGCCTCCTGGTATGACAACGAGTGGGGCTACTCCAACCGCCTGGCCGACCTGATCGGTCTCGTGGGCAAGTCCCTCTGAGCGAGTTGAGGGCCTGACAGGCCAGCTCCACCACCGGGCCCGGTCCGGGGACGCCGCGAGCGTTCCGGCCGGGCCCGGTGCGGCATCACACACATCCCTGAACACAGCACCTCCCGGAGGAGTTCATCCCATGGCAGTGAGTACGCTCAACGACCTGCTCGAGGCCGGCGTCGAAGGTCGAAAGATCCTCGTCCGTTGCGATCTCAACGTCCCGCTCGACGGATCCACGATCACTGACGCGGGACGCATCACGGCGTCGTTGCCCACACTCAACGCACTTCTGGACGCGGGCGCGGCGTTGGTCATCACTGCTCACCTCGGCCGCCCGAAGGGGGCACCCGACCCTGAGTTCTCGCTCGCCCCCGTCGCGGAGAAGCTCGGGGACGAACTCGGCCGCTATGTGCAGCTGGCCGGCGACGTGGTGGGCCCCGATGCCCGTGAGCGGGCCAACGGGCTCACCGACGGCGACGTCCTGCTCGTGGAGAACGTCCGCTTCGACCCCCGGGAGACCAGCAAGGACGAGGCCGAGCGCGCCGAGTTCGCCGCCGAGCTCGCCTCCCTCGTCGGCCCCGAGGGCGCGTTCGTCTCCAACGGTTTCGGTGTGGTCCACCGCGCGCAGGCCTCCGTGTACGACGTCGCGAAGCTGCTGCCCGCCTACGCCGGGGACCTCGTCCAGAGCGAGGTCGAGGTGCTCGCGGATCTCACCGGTGACGCGAAGCGGCCCTACGCCGTCGTCCTCGGCGGCTCGAAGGTCTCGGACAAGCTCGCCGTGATCGAGGCCCTGGCCCCCAAGGTCGACACCCTCGTCA
>CAYFRF010000001.1:144594-162761 GCA_964345415.1 uncultured Microbacter sp.
TCGGACAAGCTCGCCGTGATCGAGGCCCTGGCCCCCAAGGTCGACACCCTCGTCATCGGCGGCGGCATGTGCTTTACGTTCCTCGCCGCGCAGGGCCACGCGGTGGGCTCCTCGCTCCTCCAGGAGGAGATGATCGACACCTGCAAGGACCTGCTGGCCAAGTTCGGCGACGTCATCGCCCTGCCGGTGGACATCGTCGCCGCCGACGGGTTCGCCGCCGACGCCCCGCACACCACGGTGGCCGCCGACGCGATCCCCGAGGGCAAGATGGGCCTGGACATCGGCCCCGAGTCGGTCGCCGCGTTCGCCGCGAAGCTCTCCACCGCCAAGACGGTGTTCTGGAACGGCCCGATGGGCGTGTTCGAGTTCGACGCGTTCGCCGCCGGCACCCGCGGCGTCGCCGAGGCGATCATCGCCGCGACGAAGGCCGGTGCCTTCTCCGTCGTCGGCGGTGGCGACTCCGCCGCGGCGGTGCGCACCCTGGGCCTGGGCGAGGAGAACTTCTCCCACATCTCCACCGGCGGTGGCGCCTCGCTGGAGTACCTCGAGGGCAAGGAACTTCCCGGCGTCACCGCGCTCGAGCGCGACAACTGACACCGTTCGTCGAGAAACAGGAGAGAACATGGCACGTACCCCGCTCATCGCCGGCAACTGGAAGATGAACCTCAACCACCTCGAGGCCATCGCCCTGGTGCAGAAGGTGGCTTTCGCCCTTCCCGAGAAGTACCTCGAGAAGGTCGACGTGGCGTTCATCCCGCCGTTCACCGACATCCGCGGCGTCCAAATCGTGATCGAGGGCGACAAGCTCGGCTTCGCCTACGGCGCCCAGGACGTCTCGGTCCACGAGTCCGGCGCCTACACCGGCGAGATCTCCGCCTCGATGCTCGCCAAGCTCGGGTGCACCTACGTCGTGGTGGGCCACTCCGAGCGCCGGGAGTACCACTCCGAGTCCGATGAGCTGGTGGCCGCCAAGGCCGGTGCCGCCCACAAGCACGGGCTCGTCCCGATCGTCTGCGTGGGGGAGAAGCTCGAGGTCCGCGAGGCCGGGGATCACGTCCGTTTCGTGGTGGACCAGCTCAAGGGTTCGCTGGCCGGTCTCACCAAGGAGCAGCTCGCCGACACGGTGATCGCCTACGAGCCGGTCTGGGCCATCGGGACGGGCAAGACCGCCTCGGCCGCCGACGCTCAGGAGGTCTGCGCCGCGATCCGCGCCACACTCGCCGAGCTCTCCGATGCCGAGACCGCCGAGAAGATGCGCGTTCTCTACGGGGGCAGCGTCAACGCCGCCAACGTCGGAGAGCTGCTCGAGCAGCCGGACGTCGACGGCGGCCTGGTCGGCGGGGCCTCGCTCAAACCCGACGAGTTCGCCCAGCTCTCGGCCATCGCCGCCGGCGGCCCGCTGCCCTGATCCGATCCCCCCGGCGCGCCCCGCCTGTAGCGGGCACGGGCGCGCCGGTACCCGCCCGGCACACCCGACCGGGTAGTCTGTAGCGGTTGGCACCCGACCGCCCGACCCGACGTGAGGCACGATCCCTACATGAAGCTCGCCCTGGACATCTTCCTCATCATCACCAGCCTGCTGCTGATGTTGTTCATCCTGCTGCACCGCGGCAAGGGTGGCGGCCTGTCCTCGCTTTTCGGTGGCGGCGTCCAGTCCAGCCTGTCCGGTTCGAGCGTCGTGGAGCGGAACCTCGACCGCGTCACCGTGATCGTCGCCGTGCTGTGGCTGATCGGGATCGTGGCCGTCGGCTTGGTGGTGCGGTTCGGCTGACCGGACCGGTCACCTGTCCGCGCGTCTCGCGGACCCGTGTTCACGACAAACGGGGTGCGGAACCTCCTCCGGGAGAGGTTCCGCACCCCGTTTGCTCGTCGATCGAGGTCGGATCAGTCGAGCATCGAGGCGGCGGGGCCGTCCAGGTGGTAGGTGGTGGTTTCCGTTCCCACGGCACCCGCGACCGGCCAGTCAACGGGGTCGGCACCGCGGATCCCCTGCGCCACGGCCTCGGCCTTCCCGTCGCCGGTGGCGACGACGATCACATGCCTGGACCTCCGTACCGCCGGGAGGGTGAACGTGAGTCGCTCCGGCGGCGGCTTGGGGCAGTTGCGTACGCCCACCGCCAGGCGCTCCGACTCGGCGACCGCCGGGGTGTGGGGGAAGATCGAGTCGATGTGGCCCTCGGGGCCCATCCCCAACACGGTCACGTCGAAGAGGGGATCATCCCCTGCAGGGAGCGAGCTCGCGGAGAGGAAGGCGGCGGCTGCCGCGTCCACGTCCGAGTTCTCCTCGCTACGGACGGGCCACCGGTGCACGGTGGGACGCCCTCCGAGCCCGTCGAGGAGGGCCTCGTCGATCTGGCCGTCGTTGCGCTCGGGGTCACCAGCGGGAACAAATCGCTCATCGCCGAAGTAGATGGTCACGCGATCCCAGTCGATATCGGCGTCCGCGAGTGCGCCGGCGGTCTTGACTCCGGCGCTGCCGCCGGTGAGGCAGAGCACCGCGCGGCCGGAGGCGGCGATCCGTTCGTTGAGATGGCCGGTGATGGCCAGTGCCGCGGCACGGGCCAGGCTGTCGATGTCCGGGTGGACGAGATGGCGGATGTCTGACATCGGCGCTCCTTAGGTGGGTGGTGTCGGTGTCTGATCCGTTGTCGGATCGCGGTCAGCGGACAGACGCGGACGTATAGATGACCCGGTCGAGGCTCGCCAGCGCATCGGCGTACACCCCGTCGGTGTCCATGCGGCGCAGTTCCTCCGCCAGACAGTCGGCAACACTGCGTCTGGCCAGTGAGACCCGGGTAGCTGGGCTACCGGTGACCCGCAGCTCCGCGGAGGTGGTACTGATCTGTTCGAGCACGATCGAGCCCGAGGCCCGCTCGAGCACGACCATCAAGGGCCCCACGGCGCGGAGGACATCGATCCCGAGCCTGGAAGCCAGCCACCCACCCGCCAGGTCCACGGATGCTGCACGCTCCGGACCACACACCGTGGCACCGGTGATCGGCTCATACGGCGGACGGTCCAGCGTCGCCGCGAGTAGCGATCGCCAGTGCGTGATCCTGGCCCACGCCAGGTCCGTGTCACCGGGTGAGTAGCCGGCTGCACGCTTGGCCAAAGCGTCGGTCGGGTGTCCTTCGGTGTCGGAGTCGACAATTCTGCGGCGGGCGAGTCGACCGACCTTGTCCTCGGAGAGCAGCGTCGGTGAATGGCGGGGCCACCATACTGCGAGGGGGGTGTCGGGGAGAAGAAGAGGCGTGACTATCGCCGCAGACTGGGAGGCCAGGGCGCCAGAGGTCCGTAGGACCACCACCTCGGCGGCCCCGGCATCACCGCCTACGCGGATCTGGCCGTCGAGCCGATCGGTGTCGGCGCGACGGCCGCGGATCACCACGATCACGCGACACGGGTGTTCGCGGCTGGCTTCGTTCGCCGCGTCGATCGCGGCTTCACTGCCGCGGACGTGGTCGGTGACCACGATGAGCGTGAGCACGCGGCCGATGGTGCTGAGCCCGGCCTCCTCGCGGATCTGCACCAGTCTCTTGGCGATCTCGCGGGTGGAGGTGCCGGGTAGGTCGATGATCACGGACGCCTCCATGCACGGCCACTGCGAGCCAATATCTCGTCGGCACCCTTGGGCCCCCACGTGCCCGCGGGGTACTGCTCCGGGGTGCCCTGCAATTCCCACTCCCTGAGCACCGGGTCGAGCAACATCCAGCTGAGCTCGACCTCGCGCGAGACAGGGAACAGGGACGGCTCGCCGAGCAGCACGTCCAGAATGAGACGTTCGTAGGCCTCCGGCGATGACTCGGTGAATGCCTCGCCGTACGCGAAGTCCATGTTCACGTCACGGACCTCCATCGCGGTGCCCGGAACCTTGGAGCCGAAACGCAACGTCACACCCTCGTCCGGCTGCACCCGGATGACGAGGGCGTTCTGGCCCAGCTCCTGGGTCATGGTGCTGTCGAACGGCAGATGTGGGGCACGACGGAACACCACGGCGATCTCGGTCACCCTCCGCCCGAGCCGCTTGCCCGTGCGCAGGTAGAACGGCACCCCGGCCCAACGCCTGTTGTGGACCTCGAGAGTGATCGCGGCATACGTCTCCGTCGTCGACGACGGATCGTAGCCTTCCTCTTCCTTCAGCCCGACAACATGCTCGGAACCCTGCCACCCGCCGGAATACTGACCCCGGGCCGCGGTCTCGGAGATGGGTAGCGCGAGTGAGGTCGATTCGAGGACCTTGGTCTTCTCCGCACGCAGGGCGGCGGCGGAGAAGTCGGTGGGTTCCTCCATCGCGATGAGTGCCATGAGCTGGATGAGATGGTTCTGGATCACGTCACGTGCAGCGCCGATCCCGTCGTAGTACCCGGCACGACCGCCCAGGCCGATGTCTTCCGCCATCGTGATCTGCACATGGTCGACGTGGTTGGTGTTCCAGACCGGTTCGAAGAGCTGGTTGGCGAAGCGCAGGGCCAGGATGTTCTGGACCGTCTCCTTGCCGAGATAATGATCGATCCGGAAGACCGAATCCTCGGGGAAGACCGCACCGACCACCGCGTTCAGCTCCCTGGCGCTGGCGAGGTCGTGGCCGAACGGCTTCTCGATCACCACTCGCCGCCACGACCCGTCCGGGCCCCTGGTGCACCCGGTCCGGTCGAGATGCCGGCACACCGTGGGGAAATCATCCGGCGGGATGGAGAGGTAGAAGGCGTAGTTGCCGGCCGTCCCACGCTCTGATTCCAGTGCCGCCAGCTGTTCGGCCAGTCGCACGAAGCCTTCGTCGGAGTCGAAGGTCCCGGTGACGAACCGCAGCCCGGCCGCGAGCTGTTCCCACACGTCTTCACGGAACGGCGTACGACACTTCTCGCGTGCACACTCGCGGGCGAAGTCGGCGAACTCCTGGTCTGTCCAGGCTCGTCTGCCGAACCCGATGAGGGAGAACCCCGGCGGGAGCAATCCCCGATTAGCGAGGTCGTACAGCGCGGGGATCAGCTTCTTCTTGGCGAGGTCGCCGGTGACACCGAAGATCACCAGGCCCGACGGCCCCGCGATCCGCGGAAGACGTCTGTCCCGCGGATCGCGGAGGGGATTGTGTGCCTCCGGCTGGTCGTTGCCCGGTTCGCTCGAGTGGCGACCCGGATCGGCATGGTTCACGAATTCATCGGGATCTCGTCGATCCGCGCCTTGACGGTGCCCAGCAGGTCATCCCATGCCGTCACGAACTTCTCGACACCCTGCGTCTCGAGAAGCGTGAAGACCTCGTCCAGGTCGATGCCCTCCTGACGCAGGGAGGCGAGGGTCGCCTCGGAGGCCGCTGCTGAACCGCGGACCGTGTCGCCCTCGAGCACGCCGTGTGCCGCGAACGCCTCGATGGTCCCGAAGGGCATCGTGTTGACGGTCCCGTGGGTCACGAGTCCGGTCACGTACAGCGTGTCGGGGTAGGCGGGGTCCTTGACCCCCGTCGACGCCCAGAGCAGACGCTGCGGACGGGCACCGCGCGCCGCCAGGGCGCCGAAGCGTCCGGCCGGGTCGAACACCTCGTCGTAGACCTCCTGACAGAGGCGGGCATTGGCGAGTCCTGCCTTACCACGCAGGTCGGAATCCTCGGGCAGCCGTGAATCGATTTCCGTGTCGAGGCGGGAGACGAACACCGAGGCCACCGAGTGGATGGTCGAGAGATCGTGACCGGCCTCGGCCGCGCGTTCCAACCCGTCGAGGTAGGCCTCGGCAACTCTGCGGTATTGGCCGACAGAGAAGATCAGCGTCACATTGACGTCGATCCCGCGGCCGATGACCTCCGCGATCGCCGGGAGCCCCGCGGCGGTGGCCGGGATCTTGATCATGACGTTCGGGCGATCGACGATGGCGGAGAGCTCGACCGCCTGCTCGATCGTCGCCTCGGTCTCGTCTGCCAGTCGGGGATCGACCTCGAGTGAGACCCGACCGTCGACCCCGTCGGTGGCGCGGTAGATGTCGGACAGGACATCACAGGCATCGCGGACGTCGGCGGTGGTCAGGGCACGCACAACAGAATCGACATCGCGATCAGCCGCCACGGCTGCGGAGAGTGCGGACTCGTAGGCGGAGGAGTCGGACAGGGCCGACTGGAAGATCGCCGGGTTCGTGGTGACCCCCACGACCGAGTAGGTGGACATCCGCGAGGCCAGTTCTCCGGAGGCGATCAACTGCCGGGAGAGGTCATCCAGCCACACGGATACTCCGGCCGCGCTCAGTGCGGCGAGATTGGCGTTGGTCATCATGCCTCCTCGGCAACGGCCGCGATCGACTCGCGGGCTGCGGCCACCACGGCGTCGGCGGTGATCCCGAATTCAGTGAACAGGGTCTGGTACGGGGCGGACGCCCCGAAATGCTCGAGCGACACAGCGCGGCCGGCATCACCGAGGAAGCGGTACCACGGCATGGCGATCCCGGCCTCGACGGAGACTCGTGCGCGGACAGAGCGGGGGAGCACGGACTCGCGGTACTCACGGTCCTGCTCGTCGAAGAACTCCACACACGGCATCGAGACGACGCGGGTGGGCACGCCCTCGGACTCGAGGACCTTCGCCGCGTCGACAGCCAGGTGCACCTCTGATCCGGTGCCGATGAGGATCACCTCCGGCGTCCCCGTGGAAGCCTCCACCAGGACGTAGCCGCCCCGTTCGACGCCCACACGGGCCGACTCGGCGGTGCCCTCCAGAACCGGGACGTCCTGGCGCGTCAGGCACAGTCCCTTCGGGCCGTCGGGAGCAGCGATCATCGCACGCCAGGCAGCGGCCGTCTCGTTGGCATCGGCCGGACGCAGAATCGACAGGCCGGGGATCGCGCGCAGTGCCGCGAGTTGCTCGACCGGCTGGTGGGTCGGCCCGTCCTCACCGAGGCCGATCGAGTCGTGTGTCCAGACGTAGTAGGCGTTGTTCCCCTGGAGGGCGGCCAGACGGACGGCCGGACGCATGTACTCACTGAAGATCAGGAACGTACCGCCGTAGGGGCGGGTGGGGCCGTGGAGGGCGATGCCGTTGAGGATCGCACCCATCGCGTGCTCACGGATCCCGAAGTGCAGGTTGCGCCCGTACGGGGAGGCTTGCCAGGTGTCGGTCGAGATGATCGTGGGACCAAACGAGTCCGCGCCCTTGATCGGGGTGTTGTTCGAGCCGGCGAGGTCCGCGGAACCGCCCCACAGCTCCGGCAGGGTGGCCGCCAGTGCCTGGATCGCGGCGGCGGAGGCCTTGCGGGTCGCGACGCCCTTGGGATCTGCGTCCCAGGTGGGGAGCCCGGCATCCCAGCCCTCCGGCAGGCCACCGGAGTAGACACGGTCGAAGATCGCCTTGCGCTCCGGGTTCTGCTCCGCCCACGCGTGGAACATGTCACTCCACTGCGCGTGCACACGTGCACCCCGGTCTCGTGCCGCCCGGGTGTGGGCGATCACCTCGTCCGCGACGGTGAACGGCTCAGTACCGCCCATGCCGAGCACGGTCTTCACCGCGTCGATCTCGCCCTGCCCGAGCGCTGCACCGTGCGACGCACCGGTGTTCATCAAGGTGGGGGCCGGGTAGGCGATGACCGTGCGGAGGACGATCAGCGACGGCTTGTCGGTGACGGCGCGCGCATCGGCGATGGCCTCCTCGATCGCGGCCACGTCCTCGCCGCCGTTGACGGTCTGGACGTGCCACCCGTACGCCTCGTATCGGGCCGCGACGTCCTCGGTGAACGCGATCTTCGTGTCGTCCTCGATCGAGATCTCATTGTCGTCATAGACCGCGATCAAGTTGCCGAGCTGCTGGGTGCCTGCAAGGGAGGACGCCTCGGCCGTCACGCCTTCCTGGAGGTCACCGTCAGAGGCGATCACGTAGATGAAGTGATCGAAGGGGCTCTTACCGGCCGGCGTGTCCGGATCGAACAGCCCGCGCTCGTACCTCGCCGCCATGGCCATGCCCACTGCGGAGGCCAGACCCTGGCCGAGTGGTCCGGTGGTCATCTCCACACCGTCGGTGTGGTTCCACTCCGGGTGACCGGGGGTGAGGGACTCCCACGTGCGCAACGCCTTCAGGTCCTCGATCTCCAGACCGAATCCCGCCATGTACAGCTGCACGTACTGGGTGAGGGAGGTGTGCCCGCAGGACAGGACGAAACGATCCCGACCGATCCACTTGGGATCTGCCGGATCCAGGCGCATCACCCGCTGGTAGAGCGTGTACGCCAGCGGCGCCAAGCTCATCGCGGTGCCCGGGTGGCCGCTCCCGCAGTTCTGCACGGCTTCGGCCGCGAGGACCCTGGCGGTGTCGACCGCACGGGTGTCCAGTTCGGTCCAATCGGACGGGTGGCGGGCGGTGGTGAGCTCGGTGATCTCCGACGCGCTGGTCACTTGTGGTTCTCCCGGGTATGAGGGTGCGGCGCGGATCCGCGCGTATGTCGTGAACCACCTTAGTGGTCGCGGTGGCTCGGGGTTGTACGGTCCCCGCCCCCGCTCTTTCGCGGACACCGTGGGCGACACGTAGTATCCGGGCAGTAGTGCGTTCACGTCTGCGGCAAGGAGTTACGGTGCACGATTCCACCCCGACCCGGAGTGGGGGGCCGTCAGTCTCCCCTCCAGAGTCTTCGGGGCGGCCGGCTCCGTCCGGTGGGCCCGCCCGCATAGTCGACGTGGTGATGGCCTACATCGCACTCACCAAGCCGCGGGTCATCGAACTGCTCCTGGTGGCCGCGATCCCTGCGCTCCTGCAGGCGGATCGTGGAAGCATCCATCTCTCGCTGGTGCTGCTCACTCTCGTCGGCGGCTGGATGGGTGCGGCGAGCGCGAACTCGCTCAACATGGTCGTGGACTACGACATCGACCAGGTGATGAAGCGCACCGAGCGACGTCCGCTCGCGCGCCACGCCATCACGCGGAGGGCGGCACTGGTCTTCGGTCTCGTCCTGGGTGCGGCCAGTATGTTGTGGCTGGGTGTGCTCGCCGAGAGTTGGCTGGCAGCATTCTTCATCCTCATCACGATCCTGTTCTACGTGATCGTCTATTCGATGATCCTCAAGCGACGTACAGCCCAGAACGTCGTGTGGGGCGGTGCCGCCGGGTGCATGCCGGTGTTCGTCTCATGGGCCGTGATCACCGACCACCTGCCGGAGGGCCAACCCCACAACTGGTGGCAGGCGGTCGTGCTCTTCCTCGTCATCTTCTTCTGGACGCCGCCACACACCTGGGCGCTCGCCATGCGCTACAAGGAGGACTACAAGGCCGCCGGGGTGCCGATGCTTCCGGTGGTGATGTCCGAGGAGGGAGTGACCCGGCGGATCACCATCTACACCTGGGTCACCGTGCTCTGCAGCTTCGCTCTGATCCCCGCTGCCGGGTGGATCTACGCGGTGGCCGCAGTGGGCTTCGGCGTGTGGTTCATCGTCATGGCGCACCGCCTCGAAGCGGGCGTCCGGCGCGGCATCGAGGTGAAGCCGCTGAAGCTGTTCATCCTGTCGAACAACTACCTCGCCGGGCTGTTCGTGGCTCTCTCGATCGACGCAGTGCTCGGGCTGCAGACCATCTCCGAGATCCTGCCGGTCCTCTGACTTCACACCGGCGGTCCACGTGCCCCCGGATCAGATAGCGCTCGACCCGGCCCGCTGAGCGGGCCGGGTCGAGCGCTGTCTGGTCACCGGTCCGGGTCGAGCACGATCGATCCTGTGGTGTGTCGGGACTGCAGCGCGTGATGCGCCTCGGATGCCTCGGACAGGCCGAACGTCGCACCCACGCTCAACCGCAGCGACCCGTCGACGATCCCCTCGAGCACCTCGGACGCACGGGCCCTGTACTCCTCGGTCGTCGCGATGTAGTCGGCGAGCGTGGGCCTGGTCAGGAACACGGAGCCCGCCGCGTTGAGACGCTGCGGGTCGACAGGGGGGACCAGGCCACTGGCCGCCCCGAAGAGGACCAGCGTCCCGCGACGGGCCAACGACGCCAGACTGGCGTCGAATGTGTCCCGGCCGACTCCGTCGAACACCACGGCGACCCCGCCTCCGGAAAGCTCACGCACACGCTCCGGGGTGGCGTCGGGATACAGCAGGACGTGCTCCGCTCCGAGCCCGCGGCACAGCTCTGCTTTGGCTTCGGTGGAGGTAGTGGTGATCACTCTGAACCCGCGGCTCACCGCCAACTGGATCAGCAGCTGACCCACGCCGCCCGCACCTGCGGTGATGAGTACCCACTCTCCCTCACCGGCCCGATGCGTGTCCGTGATCAGATAGTGCGCGGTCAGTCCCTGCAGGAGCATCGACGCCGCGACGTCGTCGTCGACCCCTTCGGGTACCACGACGAGCGAATCGGCCGGCGCCACCACGTACTGCGCGTAGGACCCGGGGACCTGACACCAGGCCACCCGGTCACCCACGACCAGGTCCGACGTCCCCTCACCGACGGCCTCCACGACGCCGGACCCCTCGCTGCCCGGCACGAACGGCAGATCCCGGGCATAGATTCCCTCACGGAAATAGGTGTCGATGTAGTTGACCCCCACTGCACTGGTCCGAACCAGGACCTCGCCGGGGCCGGGCCGGGGGACAGGCAGCTCGACAGGCTCCAGGACCTCGGGACCGCCGTGCTCGTTGATCTGGATTGCTCGCATGTCGCCCAGTATCCGCACCGGAGCCCGATCCCACAGCCGAAGACCTGCGCGGGGGAGCGGCGCCGAGCCGGGAGCGGCATCCGGTGCGCACGGAGTGAGGCGATAAGGTACAACCATGAGCCTGCAGATCCTTTCCCAGTACGCCGGGGGACCGCGTGTCCGGGCGACCGGCTGGCCCGCCGTCACCACCAGCTCCTCCGGTGCGGCCTCCGAGCCCGGTGCGTCGGCGTCGGCCGGGACACGCGCCCCGGAAACGACACCGGAGCCCGCGGCCGCGGCCGCGGTCGACTCTCCTGCACCCACGCCTCCGTCGGTTCCCGCACCCGCGGCCGCCGCGGGGGGATCACTCACGCTGGGCCGTCGTGCACCGAAGGCTCCGGGGGGAGGCGCGTCGACACTGCACGGCTCCCGGATCACCGAGGCTGCGGCAACTGCAGGCGGCTCCGCCACACAGCCGGTCACCCCGCCTGCGCCCGCAGACGCCCCCGGACGTGACGCCACCGCGGATGCCGCACCCCAGCCCCGGTCCGGGTCGGTGGCCGACCCGAAGCCGGCCTCTGCGCCTGCTCCGGCTGGCGGTCTCTCGCTCGGCGGTGGTTCCAAGGCCAAGGCTCCCGGTGGAGGTTCGGCAGGCAAGCTCGTTCTGGGCGGCGCGGCAGGCGCAGCGGCCGCTGCCGCGGCGGCGACCGACAAGGCCGCAACTTCCGGGCCTTCTGCGGAGGAACAGAGCGCACAGAAGGCCGTGGACGAGTCTGCGGCACCCGAGTCCGGTGGGCTCACCCTGGGGGGCGGCACGGCCGCGAAGGCCCCGGGCGGCGGGAAGTCCGGTGGCCTCACCCTCGGCGGCGGTACGGCCGCGAAGGCCCCGGGCGGCGGGAAGTCCGGTGGCCTCACCCTCGGTGGGGGCACGGCCGCGAAGGCTCCCGGTGGGGACAAGGCCGGCGGCCTCACCCTGGGCGGCGGGGCCAAGGCCAAGGCTCCCGGTGGGGGCAGCGGCGCGTTGACACTCGGTGGTGGCACCGCGGCGAAGGCGGAGGAGACGCCGGCCGACACCGGCGCTGCGCCCTCGGCCGCAGACCGCGCCCCTGATGCACCCGCTGCTGCTCAGCCGGCGGCCACACCGCCCGCGGATACCTCCGGAGAAGTCGAGGACTCCTCCGAGGCGCCGGTCGAGAAGGTCGCGTCGGAGAAGATCGCGGCCGCTCCGGTACCCGCAGGTCCCACGCCGCCTGCCCGGGCCAGCAAGTTCATCTCCAAGTTCCTCGCCCGGCACGGCGGCTCGGCGGACGTGGTCCTCCAGCCGACCGGTCGCCGCGGAATCCGCGTGACGCTGGTGGGCGCCGACGGGGTCATGGGCGACACGATGGTCGACACGCTCTCCGAAGCCGAAGCGGTACGCGACGGCATCCCGGGGCTGACCGGGTCCGACTGGACGCGTGAGATCATCGCCCGCGCCGACGTCCCGGCCGGGCACTGGAAGCGGATGGCGGGTTCGGGCTCACTGCTCTGATCCGGTGGAAGCAGGCACCGGCGGCCCCGCGCATCAGCGCGGGGCCGCCGTCATTCTGTGGCCTCGTCGAGGAGGTTCTGTCAGGCAGTGGCCCGGTCGCGGATCACACCGGCGGCCCACAGTGCACCGGTGACCGCCGTGATCGCACCGGCCAGCGTCACGTGGATCACGACCAGCAGTTCCGGCACGCCGAGCTGGTACTGGGTGATTCCCACGACGGCCTGGACCGCGATCAGGACGATGAGGATCACGCAGCGCCGGATCGCCGGGCCGGGCGTCCGTAGCGCGACCAGACCGGCGACCAGTCCGATCAACAGGCAGACGTAACCGATCATCAGTTCGGCGTGGAAGTGCACGAGCCACTGGATGGGCATCTGGAGGCGGTCCGCGGCGCCGATCCGGGCGTCGCCGGCGTGCGGGCCGGCGCCGGTGACCATGGTGCCGCTGACCAGCACTCCGGCCAGGAGCACCACAGACAGCACCGTGAGCCAGGCGAGCGGCTTGGGGACCACACGCCTGGGTGGCGAGGTGTCGTCCTCGCCGAGTCTGACGAAAAGCACCCCGGCGAACCACGCGAGCACCATCGACGGGAGGAGGTGCAGGGCGACGGTCCACCACACGAGACCGGCGAGGACGGTGATGCCGCCGATCACCGCCTGGGCGAGGATGCCGGCGGGCATGGCCCAGGCGAGCAGGAGCAGCCCCTTGCGTCGGCCGGCGCGGTGCAACGCGAGGATCAGGGCGACCGCGATCGCGACCAGGACGAACGTGAGCATGCGGTTACCGAACTCGATCGCCTGGTGCACGGCGGGGCCGGCACCGGGGACGGGGACGAAACTGTCCTCGTTGCAGCGGGGCCAGGTCTCGCAGCCGAGGCCGGATGCGGTGACTCGCACGGTGACACCGGTGGTCATGATCCCGATCTGCGCGAGGACGTTCGCGAGGGCGATGCCCTTCTGGACGCGCAGCGACGGGACCGGCAGTCGGGACAGCAGTCCGCCTGTGGGTGTCGGTGTGGTCTCGGCCGGGGTTCCGGAGGACGGGGCGCGCGATGTCGAGGTCACGTGGCCGATTCTAGGCCGCGGGTCACCGCGGTCTGCTATCAGGTGAACGAGAAGTGACGCACGGCAAAGCCTCCGCAGACGGCGGTCCAGGCGAGCAGGACCAGTGCGGCGATCAGTGGGAGGCCGCCGTCCCCGGCGACGAGCAGGGCGTCGGTGAGGGCGTAGGAGGGGACGACGACGAGGAGGTCCGCTGTCCGGGAGGGGAGGTCGATCACCCCGATCGCGAGCCCGGCGGCCCCGATGAGCACGAACCAGATCAGGTTGGCCAGCCCCAGGACGATCTCGGCACGCATCGTGCCGCCGAGCAGGAGTCCCATGGAAGAGAAGGCGATCGACCCGAGCGCGATCATCACGGCACCCACCAGAACGGCACCCGCTCCGGGGCGCCAGCCCATGACCACTGCGACGGCGGCCAGGACCAACGTCTGACCGGCGACCAGCAGGAGTGTGGCCAGGATTTTCCCGGCGATGATCACCGCCGGGGGCAGAGGGGTCCCGCCGAGGCGTTTCAGCGCGTCGTACCGGCGGTCGAACGCCACGGCGATAGCCTGGCCGGTGAATGACGTACCCATGACGGACATGGTCAGCACCGCGGCGATCGCGTGGTCGACGCGGGGCTCAGGGACGGCCCCGAAGTCGATCGCGACGAGCGCGATCAGCGCGGCCAACGGGATGATGAGCGCCACCAGCAGTTGTTCGCCGTTGCGGACGAACAGGGAGAACTCCATGCGGGTCTGGGCTGCGGTCATCCGGGGGATCGACGCCGGGGCCGAGGGGCGCGCGAACGTTCCCGGGGCGAAGCGGTTGGTCTCTGTCTGGGGGTGGCTCATCGCAGGTCCCGTCCGGTCAGGTCGAGGAAGACCTCCTCGAGGCTCCTGGTGCGTGTGGCCAGGGAGGTGAGTTGGACGCCGGCGTGCTCGAGCTCCGAGCACAGCGCCGTCATGAGACCGGGGGACACCGGGCCGAGCACCTCGAGGACCCCGGGATCGGTACCGGCGACGACGGTGTGCTCCGTCCCGATCGCCTCACGGAGCAGCGTCGGGTCGATTCCGCCCTCCACCACGAGGGTGACCCCCTCGGTCGTGCCGGCGCGTTCGAGTTCGGCGGGACTGCCGGCGGCCACGCGGCGGCCCCGGTCGACGATCACCACCTCATCGGCGAGTGCCGCTGCCTCGTCCATGAGGTGGGTGGTCAGCAGGACCGCAGCCCCGTCCCGCTGCAGGGCCCGGACGAGGTCCCACACCGCCAGCCGGGCCTGGGCGTCGAGTCCGGCAGTCGGCTCGTCGAGGAACACCAGCTCGGGGCGACCGATCACGGCGATCGCCAGCGAGAGACGCTGCTTCTGCCCGCCGGACAGCCTCCGGTACGGGGTCCGTGCGTGGTCGCTGAGGCCGAGTTCGGCCATGAGCCAGTCCGGGTCCAGGGGGTCGGCGTAATAGGAGGCGACCAGCCTGACCATCTCCGCCACCCGCACCCCCGGATAGGCCCCGCCACCCTGGAGCATCATCCCGATACGACTGCGGACGCGCTGCCGGTCGGTGGCCGGATCGATCCCCAGTACCCGCACGCGGCCGGAGTCGGGGCGGATGAAGCCCTCACAGATCTCGACCGTGGTGGTTTTACCCGCGCCGTTGGGGCCGAGCAGGGCCATGACCCGGCCTCGTTCGAGCCGCAGGTCGAGCCCGGCGACGGCGGTGGTGGCGCCGAAGGTCTTGACGAGTCCGTCGACCTCCAGTGCGGGGGAGTCGGTCGATGGGGTCACGGCTGCCGATTGTAGGCCGGTTCGCTCAGCGATAGCGCAACAGCCCGGGCCAGCGGAAGAGTGCGAGGAGGAGGATGAGTACGGCAACCACGGTGGCGACCCATGCCTGCACCGTGACGAACGGTGGCAGGCCGGCGCCCGGAGGGAGGGTGAAGCAGGCGAGTACCGCACTCACCGCGACCACGGGTATCCGGAATTCCAGGCGGGATGCCCACGCGGACAACGGTACGAGGGCCCACAGCACATACCAGGGGTGGACGACCGGGAAACACAGCACGATGGCGGCCATCGACACCCCCAACCCGCCCACAGGGTTGATCCGTCCGGTGAGGACCGCGAACAGCATCCGCACGGTGAAGGCGGCGGCCAGGACCAGCGCCGAGGTCTGGACCATCACGAGGATCTGTTCGGTGTGGTCTCCGAGGCCGAGATACTGGCCGGCGCCGCCGGCGATCACCCCGATCGCCGTGGGCGGTGAGAGCCAGCTGCGCAGTGAGGTGGCGGCGCCCAGTTTGGTGATCCAGCCCATCCCGGAGGAGGTGGCGAACACCGCGATGGCCGTGGTGGTCCCGCTGATGGCGAGCATGGCCACAGCCGCCCGGAGGGTCGCGGACCACCCCGCGCCCCAGCGGCGTGCCAGTGCCATACCGACGAACCCCAACGCCACGATGGTCGGCAACTTGACCAGCGCCGAGCCTGTGACCAGGACCGTGCCGAGCACGAACATCGCGGTGGTTCGTGGGCCGGGCGGGGCGTCGACAGCACGCAGAGCCAGGACAAGGCCGATCGCCAACAGCCCCATCATCAGCGATTCCGAGTGGATCCCCGAGACGAGGTGGAACAGGACGAGCGGGTTGGCGACCGACAGCCAGAGAGCGGCGACGTCGGACACGCCGCAATACTCGGCGAGCCGGGGAACGGCCCAGCCGAGCATGAGGATCCCGAGAACCGCGACGACGCGGTGCAGGATGATCCCGGCCACCACCTCGTCGCCGGTGACCACGTGGACGAGTTTCTGGACCCCCAGGAACAGGGGTCCGTACTGGTTGGGTGTGTCACGCCAGATGTCGGGCACATTGATCGTGAGCGCGTGGGACGGCCCCAGAGCGGACACCGGCCCGAGGGCGTAGGGGTCGTCGAGGGTGTTCCCGATCGCACCCTGCGCGAGATAGCTGTAGACGTCCTTGCTGAACATGGGTGGGGCGACTGCCAGGGGGAGTGCCCACGAGGCGATGATCCGGTCCAGCGTGGCCCGGTCGATCCGACCGCTGAGCCGCCCTCGCCGATCCCGCCCGAGCACGTAGGGCGCCAGGAGCAGCCAGCACAGTGTCACCGTGACCATGCCGGTCATGACGACGGTCATGGAGGACTGCTGCAGCCTGAGCCACAATCCGAAGAGCCGCTCGCCGGCGACCGGGTTCTGCAGGACCGGTAGGGCCCCGGCCCCGACGGCGCCGACCGCCATCGCGACGGCTGCGGTGGTCCCGATCAGTCGGATGCGGCGAAGCCGGGCCAGTTCCGCCGACATGGGCGAGCCGGTGAACCGCTCGGCGGTGTGGAGTCGGGCCGTGACCGACCCCGCGCCGCGCCTGGGGAAATCGCGTGCCATCGTCCCGACCTTCCTCCACCGCGGGTCTCGCCGCCCCAGTGTCACCCGCTCCGCGGGGACTCGCCGGGGGTGGGCAATAATTCCGGCACAAGTTTGTTGCGTAATATCAGGTGGTGCGTCCCACGCTGGGCGCAACGAGCATAACCGGAAGGGAGTGGCAGATGAGCGTGCAGCACGTCGACGAGACCAGCACGCGTCCCGACACCCGTTCGGCGATTCGCGAACTCCTGTTGCAGCGAGGCGCCCTCACCGCGTCCGAGATCGGGCGCGAACTGGGCCTCACCGCAGCGGGGGTCCGCCGGCACCTCGACATTCTGGTGGATGCCGGCGACGTGGAGGCGGCCTCGGCCCGCCCGCCCGGCACCCGGGGACGTCCCGCGAGGGCCTTCCAGGTCACCGCCTCAGGGCGCCGCACGGCTCACCACGGTTACGACAATCTGGCATCGGAGGCGCTCACGGCCCTCCGTCGGATCGGCGGTACGGCCGCAGTGGTGGACTTCGCGCGCGAACGCGTCCGTTCGGTCCTCGGTAAGGTTCGTCCCGCCGAGGGGCCGGGGGACAGGGAGCGCGCGGCGAAGGACATCGCGGAGGCCCTGACCGAAGCCGGGTACTCCTCCTCCGTGGAGGAGGCGGGGCACGGTCTGCAGATCTGCCAGCACCACTGCCCGGTGTGGAACGTCGCCTCACGCTTCCCCGAACTGTGCGAGGCGGAGCAGGAGGTGGTGTCCGAGATCATGGGCACCCACGTCCAGCGCCTCGCCACCATCGCGGGCGGTAACTGCGCCTGCACCACCAACATCCCGACCGGGATCATGACCACGGACGACCTCACGGCCACGATCCCCGCACCGGCCGACGCACCCGCGTCGGCACCGACCGCCGAAAGGACAGTGCGATGACCCTCACCCCAGACCAGGTGACGGCCGACGTCACCGAGCCGACCACGGACGAGGAGCGGATCGCCTCCCTCGGCCAGTACAACTACGGTTGGCACGACTCGGACGATGCCGGTGCCACCGCCAAGCGCGGCCTGTCCGAGGCGGTCGTGCGCGACATCTCCGCCAAGAAGAGCGAGTCCGACTGGATGCTCGACAAGCGGCTCAAGGCCCTGCAGATCTTCGAGAAGAAGCCGATGCCCGACTGGGGCGCCGACCTGTCGGACATCGACTTCGACAACATCAAGTACTTCGTCCGCTCCACCGAGAAGCAGGCCACCAGCTGGGAGGACCTGCCCGAGGACATCAAGAACACCTACGACAAGCTCGGCATCCCCGAGGCGGAAAAGCAGCGCCTGGTCTCCGGTGTCGCGGCGCAGTACGAGTCCGAGGTGGTGTACCACCAGATCCGTGAGGACCTGGAGAAGCAGGGTGTCATCTTCATGGACACCGACACCGCGTTCCGCGAGCACCCCGAGTTCTTCGAGGAGTACTTCGGTTCGGTCATCCCGTCCGGGGACAACAAGTTCTCGGCGCTCAACACCGCCGTCTGGTCGGGCGGTTCGTTCGTCTACGTCCCCAAGGGTGTCCACGTGGACATCCCGCTGCAGGCCTACTTCCGGATCAACACGGAGAACATGGGCCAGTTCGAGCGGACGCTGATCATCGTCGACGAGGAC
>CAYFRF010000002.1:0-7446 GCA_964345415.1 uncultured Microbacter sp.
GGGGTTGTTACCCACGCGCGGCGTCTTGGGCCCGGGCTTGGGGCCCGCCGGGCGCGGCCCGGGAGCCGGCCGGGCCGAGGCCGCCGGAGCAGCGGGCGCGGCCGGAGCCGACTTCGCAGCGGGTCCGGGCGTGGGCGCACCGGGCTTGGCGGCCGACGGGGTGGGACGCGCAGCCCCGGGCTTCGGGCCCGCTGCGGGGGCGGCGGGCGCGGGCTGCGGCTTGGCCGCGGGGCCCGGGGTGGGTGCCTGTGCAGCCGGCTTGGGGGCCGCCGCACGGGGATCCGCACCGGGTCGGGGCCCGGGCTTGCCTGCGGCACCCGGCTTCGGGGCCGGGGTCCCGCCCTGCTTGGCCGGGCCTGCGGCGGCGTTCTCGCCACCGGCCGGCGCGAGCGCCTCGCGGAGACGCCGGACGACCGGCGCCTCGAGCGTCGACGACGCCGACTTGACGAACTCTCCCTGATCGCGGAGCTTCGTCAGAAGTTCTTTACTGGTGATACCGAACTCTTTTGCCAGTTCGTGTACCCGGGGCTTGCCTGCCACTGCTCTCCTCACTGCGAGGTCTTCACGGCAGGGCTGGCCGCGCGACCTCGATCTACATTCGATGGACGTTCATCGCTGGAGCTTCACGGTGTGCTCATCGTGTCTGGTCCGTTCCTCTTCTTGTGCTCCCCCGGCCGGATCATCCGTCCGGCGGGTGGTGACGTGCTCGTGACGTAACGCCTCGAGCACCTCCGAGATCGCGTCCTGGGACACGGTCCCCTCGACCCTCAGGGACCGGATGAAGGCCCTGCGGTCGAGCGCTGTCGCGATACACCGCGGATCGCGGTGCACCCAGACTCCCCGGCCCTCCGCACGGCGGCGGGGATCCGGCGAGAGGGCCGCCGTCCGTGGATCGTGGACGATCCGCAGAAGCCGGGAGTCCGAGTCCCGACCGCGACAGCCGACGCAGGTCCTGACCGGACCCGCCACCTCGGATACGCCGTGACGCCGGTCCTTACGTCCCCGCATTCGGCCACCTCGGGTTCTCGCCGCCCGCCCGCACCGGGCGGGTGGACGTGAAGTCACTGTGACAAGTGCTTAGTCTACAGACAACAGGGTGTCGATACTAACGACGCGCCCGATCGCGCTGACGCGGGACCGCCCTGCCCCTCACTCCGCGTCGCTGTGGATGTCGATCCGCCACTGGGTCAGGCGGTGGGCGAGACGGGCGTTCTGCCCCTCCTTGCCGATCGCGAGGGACAACTGATAGTCGGGGACGACCACCCGGGCCGCACGGGTCGCCTCGTCCGCCACGGTCACGGAGATGACCTTCGCCGGGGAGAGGGCGTTGCCGACGAAGACCGTGGGGTCCTCGTCGTAGTCGACGATGTCGATCTTCTCTCCACCGAGTTCGGCCATGACAGCCCGCACGCGGGCCCCGTTCGGTCCGATGCAGGCACCCTTGGCATTGAGTCCGGAGACCGTCGACTCCACCGCGATCTTCGTGCGGTGACCCGCTTCGCGCGCGATCGCCGCGATCCTCACCGAATCGTCCCCGATCTCCGGCACCTCGAGGGCGAAGAGACCACGAACCAGGTCCGGGTGGGTTCGGGACAGCGAGACCGACGCCCCGTGGGGGCCCTTGTGGACGCCCACGACGTGGCACTTGATCCGGTCACCGTGCTCGTAGGTCTCCCCGGGCACCTGCTCCGCGGGCGCGATGGTCCCCTCGGTTCCGCCGTTCTCCGGACCGATGTGCACCACGACGATGCCGCGCGCGTTGGCCCGGGCGTCCGACTGGATGACCCCGCTGACGACCTCACCCTCACGGGTGACCAGATCTCCGTAGATCCTCTCCGTCTCGGCTTCCCGGAGGCGCTGCAGGATGATCTGACGGGCAGTGGCCGCAGCCACCCGACCGAAGTCCGACGGGGTGGCGTCGAACTCACCGATGCGGTTGCCCTCCTCGTCCACCTCAGCGGCCATCACCGCGACGGTGCCCGCCTTACGGTCGAGCGCGATACGGGCGACCCGGTGGGCTCCGTCGGTCCGCTTGTACGCGGTGAGAAGGGCGTTCTCCAGAGTCGCCACGAGATCGTCCAGCGGGATCTCGCGCTCCTGCGACAGCATGTTCAGAGCCGCCATATCGATATTCACCGGTTGTCTCCTTCTCGCACGCCATTGGCGGACGCGTCCGTCTCCGACAGCAGGTCCATCTCGCCCCGGGGGGCCGGGCGGAACTCGACCCGGGTGACGGCGCGGGCCACATCGTTCAACGTTACCGAGTGGACCGAGATCCCTCGACCCGACTTCGACACGATGCGGACGGTGCCGGCGGACTCGTCCACATCGCCCACACGCCCCGACTCGGGCCCGGTGGCGCCGTCGACATATCCGATCTCGACCTGACGCCCGTATGCCCGGCGCCAGTGACGGAGTTCCTCCAGCGGGGCGTCCACCCCCCGGCTCGTCACCTCGAGCGTCACCGGGCGGTCCGGACCGCCCCAGTTCTCGGCCAAGGGGTCCAGCTCGGTGGACAGCTCCGCGAGGGTGTCGAGGGAGACACCACCGTCGCCGTCGACCACGACGGTGACCCGCCAGGTGGCGGACCTGTCGCTCTCCCGGAGTTCCTCGAGGTCGAGGCCGCGGCCGGAGACCGCCTTGCGAATGAGGGCCCTGTCGGGCTCGGGGACGATCACTGGACTCCTGATGTGCGGTCTCTCGAGGGCCCTACCGGATCACGGACGGGCCGGATCACTGTACCGCCTCCGCCCCCGGGATCCCGCGCCCTGGCAGGATGTCGGGGTGCCCAGCTCCGCCCCCGCCGCCCTCACGCGCCGAACATTCCTCGCCGTCTCCACCGGAGCCGTGGGGATGGTCGTGGCGTCCGCCTGCTCCGTCCCCGGCACCGAGCAGGCCCCCGATGCGGTGGTCGAATTGATCCGGGCCGCAGAACGCGACGCCCTGGAATTCGGTGCCGCCGACGCCTCGCACGGCCCCTACCTCGACGTACTCCGGCGCCTGGCCGAGGTGCGCAGGATCCATGCGGAGCGGCTCTCCGAGCTGATCGGACAGCCGGAGGACACGGCGGGAACCGACACCGCGGAGCCCACGTCGGACGCGGGCACCCCCGTCACCTGTCCGCCCGTCGAGGAGGTACGGAGCAGGCTCCGGTCGGATGCCTCGCGAGCAGCCGACGTGGCGGTGGGGTCCGAGGGGGTCCGGGCCGAACTGACCGGATCCGTGTCCGCCGCGTGTACCGCGGCCGTGGAGGTGCTGCTGCCGTGACCACACCGGTAGGCCTGGCGGCCGAGGACGCCGCCGTGTTCGGATACGGCCTGATCCTCGGATCAGCCGACGACTCGATCCGTGCGGCCGTGCGCCGCGAGCTCACCGCCCACCGGGCCCGCCGGGATGCCGCCGAGCACCTGTGGCCCGACGCTCCCCCGGCCCCCGTCGGCTACCTGACCGCACCCGAGACGCCCACCGGCCCGCTGCTCCTGGCGATCCGGCTCGAATCAGACTGCTGCGAGGCGTGGCGCGCGGAACTCGGCGCCGACGGAGACCCGGAGAGAAAGCGCTTCGCCCTCGACGCGCTCACCGCCTCCGCTGTCCAGCTCGCACGGTGGCGGACCCTGATCCCGGGCGCGCCGTTCGAGGCGCTGCCCGGGTTCCCGCCGGCCGTCTGACGCTGCCCGGGTTCCCGCCGGTCGTCTGATCAGCGTCCGGCGCGGATGAGCCGGACGATCTCCTCGGCGGCGCCGTCCACCGGGATCTGGGTGACCTCGCCCGTGGCCCGGTGCCGGAGTTCGACGGTCCCCTCGGACCAGCCACGGCCCACCACGACCACCCACGGCACACCGATGAGCTCGGCGTCCTTGAACTTCACGCCGGGTGAGGCCTTGCGGTCGTCGAAAAGGATCTCCAGACCGGCCCGGTCAAATGCCTCGACCAGCGTCGCCGCACCGGCGATCGCCGCCTCGTCCTTGTTGGCGATCACCACGTGGACGTCCGCCGGGGCGGCCTCCGCCGGCCACACCAATCCCTTGTCGTCGGCGAACTGCTCGGCGAGGACCGCGACGAGCCGCGAGACACCGATGCCGTAGGAGCCCATGGTCACCCGGACCGGCTTGCCGTTCTCACCGAGTACGTCGAATCCGAACGCATCGGTGTACTTGCGGCCGAGCTGGAAGATGTGGCCGATCTCGATACCGCGCGCCAGCGTCAGGGTGCCGTGGCCCCCGGGGGCCGGGTCGCCCTCACGGACCTCAGCCGCCTCGATGGTGCCGTCCGGCGTGAAGTCGCGACCGCAGACCAGGTCCACCACGTGCTTGCCCGGCTCATCGGCCCCCGCGATCCAGGCGGTCCCCTGCACGACCCGCGGGTCGACGAGGAAACGCACCTTGTTCGCCAGCAGCGCCCGGGGCCCCAGGTAGCCCTTCACCAGGAACGGGTTGGCGGCGAAGTCCGCCTCCTCGAGCACGGCGACCTCGGCCGGCTCCAGAGCCGCCTCGATGCGCTTCATGTCGACCTCGCGGTCCCCGGGCAGTCCCACGCCCAGCAGCTCCCAGTCCTTGCCGGGCTCGCGGACCTTGAGCATGACCGTCTTGAGTGTGTCCGCCGCGGTGACCTCGCGACCGAGGTCGGCACCGCCCACCCACTCGACGAGCGCCGCGATGGTCGAGGCGTCCGGGGTGTCGTGGACGACGGCCGCCGGGAGCCCGTCGAGCGGCCGCGCCGGCGGTGCCGGGGTGACGACGGCCTCGACGTTGGCGGCATACTGCCCGTCGGTCGAACGGACGAAGGTGTCCTCGCCCGCCGGGGACACCGCCAGGAACTCCTCGGAGGCCGAGCCGCCCATCGCGCCGGAGGTGGCCGCACAGATCACGTACTCGATACCCAGCCGGTCGAAAATGCGCTGGTAGGCCTCACGATGGGCCTGGTACGAACGCTCGAGGCCGGCATCGTCCACATCGAAGGAGTACGAGTCCTTCATGGTGAACTCACGGCCACGCAGAATCCCGGCACGGGGCCGCTCCTCGTCGCGGTACTTGGTCTGTATCTGGTACAGCGTGACGGGCAGGTCCTTGTAGGACGAGTACTCCCCCTGCACGGTGAGCGTGAACAGCTCCTCGTGGGTGGGCCCGAGCATCATGTCGTGCCCCTTGCGGTCCTTCAGCCGGAACAGTGCCGGACCGTACTCCGTCCAGCGGCCGGTGGTCTCGTACGGCTCCCTCGGCAGGAGTGCCGGCAGGCTGATCTCCTGGGCGCCGGAGGCGTTCATCTCCTCGCGCACCACCTGCTCGATGCGACGGAGGGTGCGCAGGCCGAGAGGCAGCCAGGAGTAGACGCCGGGCGCAACACGCCGGACGTAGCCGGCCCGGACCAGCAGTTTGTGGCTCAGGACCTCGGCATCAGCCGGGTCGTCGCGGAGAGTGCGGAGGAAAAGGTGGGACAGACGCGTGATCACGGTGGACCAGCCTAGACCGGAACGCCTCGTCGGTCGCGACAGACACCGCCGGACTCCCTCCACCACGTGTTCAGCACGGGGCCAACTCGTTCCGCGCTGGTCCTCGACGAGCCCCGGACGAAGTCCGGGTCACCGGCCCTGTCTGAGGAATCGGGCGTGCGGGCGTTGTCGTCGTCGTCATACTTTTTCGTCGACACCGCGACCACTGCCCTCCCCGACGCTCCGCGCCGGCGGCCCACACCGAGCCACGGACGGCACACGCACAGCTCCCCGGTAGCCTCTGGCCCGTGCGAATCCTCCTCTCCCCGTCAGAGACCAAGTCCATCGGCGGCTCGGGCGCCCCACTCGACCTCGCGGCGCTGTCTCTACCGGAGCTCACCGATACCCGGCAGCTCGTGGCCGACACACTGGTCGGGTTGTGCAGCTCGGATCCGGAGGCCGCCCGCGCCGCGCTCGGGCTGAGCGCGAAACTCGCCGACGAGGTCCGGCTCGACGCGGAACTGTGGACCTCCCCCACTGACACCGCGCTGAGCCGCTACACGGGCGTGCTCTACGACGCCCTCGACCAGGCATCACTCACCGGGGCGACACGCGAACGCGCACTGTCCCGACTGTGGATCGGGTCCGCCCTGTTCGGCCTGGTATCCGCAGCGGACGCCATCCCCCACTACCGACTGTCCGCGGGCACGAAACTGCCCGGCCTGGGGACGCTGCGCTCCACCTGGAAGCCCGCGCTCACCGCGGCGGTCAGCGGGTGGGCCGACGAGTTGGTCCTGGACCTGAGGTCCGGCGGATACCACCAACTCGGACCGGTCCCGGGCGCGGTGACGGCGGACGTGGTCACCGAGTACCCGGACGGGACCCGCAAGGTCGTCTCGCACTTCTCCAAGTTCCACAAGGGACTGCTCGCCAGGACACTCGCGTCCTCACGCGCACAGATCGACGACATCCCCACGCTCCTGCGCATCGCGAGACGCGCCGGCCACACGGTGGAACAGACCTCCGACTCCGTCCTGACGATGGTCACGGCGCCCTGACCGGATCCGGACACGGTCGCCACGGGCGCGGTCAGGTCAACGCCACCCCAGAGCCGGCGCCACGTGGACGAGGATCGACTCGAGCAGGTGGGCGTTGTACTCGACCCCCAGCTGGGTGGGCACCGTGATGAGGAGCGTGTCCGCAGCGGCGATCGCCTCGTCCTGCGCCAGTTGCTCGACCAGCGCATCCGGCTCGTCAGTGTAGGAACGACCGAACACCGCGCGACTCCCCGGCTCGATCTGCCCGAACTGGTCTTCCCGGCCCGCCCCGCCCAGGAAATAACGGCGATCGGCGTCCGAGGTGATCGCCACGATCGACCGCGAGACCGAGACCCTCGGCTCGAACCCGTGATCGTGCTGTGTCCACTCCTCCCGGAACGCCTCGATCTGCCTGCGTTGCTGCACGTGGAACGGCTCGCCCGTCTCATCTGACTTGAGGGTGGACGACATGAGATTCATGCCCTTCTCCGCAGCCCAGCGCGCAGTCGCATCGGATCCCGCTCCCCACCAGATCCGCTCGCGGAGGCCGGGTGAGTGCGGTTCCACCCGGAGCAGCCCGGGCGGGTTGGGGAACATCGGTCGGGGGTTCGGCCGGGCGAACCTCGCGCCCTCGATCGCCCTGAGGAACACCTCTGTGTGCCCCCGTGCCATGTCGGCGTCCGACTCTCCGTCCGCGGGCTCGTGGCCGAAATACCGCCAGCCGTCGATCACCTGCTCGGGGGAACCACGCGAGACACCGAGCTGGACCCGCCCGCCCGAGATCAGATCAGCCGCTGCGATGTCCTCCGCGAATCCCAGTGGATTGGCATAGCGCATGTCCACCACACCGGTCCCGATCTCGATCCGCGACGTGCGCGCCCCCACGGCTGCCAGGAGTGGGGCGGGGGTACCGATCTGGTGGGCGAAATGGTGGACCCGGAAGTAGGCGCCGTCCATACCGATCTCCTCGGCCGCCTCCGC
>CAYFRF010000002.1:7546-14050 GCA_964345415.1 uncultured Microbacter sp.
AATGGTGGACCCGGAAGTAGGCGCCGTCCATACCGATCTCCTCGGCCGCCTCCGCCAACTCGATGCTCTGGACCAAGGCATCGGCGGCCGAGCGGACCGCGGAATCCGGGTGATCCACCCAGTGGCCGAAAGACAGGAATCCGATTCTCTTCATACCCCGGCCAGCGCCCCCGGCCGCCGATTGATTCCCGCCGGGCATTCCCGGCGCGGCCGTGATCAGGGCCCGTCACTCCCGGGCGAGAACCTGCGGCAACCCTGCTACGTCACCAACCACCACGATCGCGGGAGGCCGGATGTCCTGCGACGTGACCGTCTCACCCAGGGTGCCCAGCGTGCACCTGTGCGAGATCTGACCGTCCAGGCTCCCGTCCATGATGACCGCCGCCGGTGTGGACGCGTCACGTCCACCGGCGATCAACGAGCCGGCGATAGCCGGCGAGTTCTTGACGCCCATGAGCACCACCAGTGTCCCGCGCATTCGGGCGAGTGCCTCCCAGTCGATCAACGACGAGGGATGTCCGGGCGGGAGATGGCCGGAGACCACGGTGACCTCGTGGGTCATGCCCCGGTTGGTGACAGGGATGCCGGCCAGAGCGGGCACCGCGAGAGCACTCGAGACACCCGGCACCACCGTGCAGCGGATTCCAGCGTCCGCGCAGGCGGCAGCCTCCTCGTACCCGCGCCCGTAGAGGAACGGGTCACCGCCTTTGAGCCGGACCACGAACTTGCCCTGCCTCGCGCGATCCACGAGGACCTCGTTGATCGCCTCCTGGGCCATCGCGCGACCGTAGGGGATCTTGGCCGCATCGACGATCTCGACATCCGGGCGGAGCTCCGCCAGCGGTCGTTGCGGGGCGAGTCGGTCCGCGACCACCACGTCCGCGCGGGACAACAGCCGCCGGCCCCGGATGGTCAGGAGATCGTCGGCACCGGGACCGCCACCCACCAGCGCCACCGTGCCTCGAAGAGCCTCGTCCACCTGCGGTGCGTCCGCCCCGGCCCGGCTCAACGCCAGTGCGACGATGTCGCGCGCCTCCGCGGTGCGGGCACGGTCCCCGGTGAGCACGGCGACCAGCATCTCGTCTCGACGGACCACCGCCGGGGTCACCGCGGAACCGGAGCTCGCCGCGTCCGATCGGACGCAGAACACCCGGTTCTGTTCAGCTTCCGCCGCAACCCTGGCATTGACCAGCGAGTCCTTGGTCGCCGCCACCACGTACCAGGCCCCGTCGAGGTCTCCCGTGTGGTAGACCCGCGCATCCCAACGGATACGCCCGGCGTCCACCAGGGCCTGCAACGTCGGCGTGATCTCCGGGCTCACCAGGTGCACCACCGCGCCGGAATCCAACAGGACAGGGATGCGCCGCTGGGCCACGGAGCCGCCACCGATCACCACGACGCGACGACCTTCGAGGTCCAGGCCGACAGGGTACGGGTTCACGGGCCGGATCATGCCCCGATCTTATCCGGCAGCGTCCCCACCAGCCCTATCGGGCCGACCGGCCAGCACCCTGCCGGAGAACGCCCGCGCGGCGCCGGAGAGGGGTGTACCTCCGGCGCCGCGCGGGCCTCTCACCGCTGAAGGGGATGCCGCCCGGTCGCGCTCTGAGCTCGTCACCCCTAGGCGGGCCGGAGTTCCTCGAGCGCGGCGGTGCGCTGCGAAATCCACCTCCATAGTGTGTCGACATCCCCCTGCAGGGCCTCCGCGGTGAGTCCGTCGCTCGTGGGGACGGTCGAAGCGAGACCATCGAGGACCCGGTTCGCGAGGCCGCTGGCATAGATCTCGTCACAGAGCTGCCAGTACTGCTCTTCGTAGATCTCGGTGAACGCCTCCGAAGCCAGGAACCGCTCGGCGAGCTGGTTCCCACCCATGGCCCCGCCCCCCACAGGCCCGGAGCCGCCGGGCCCACCGTCGGTATCGATGTCGCCCGGACGAGCCATCCCACCGGGGCCGCCCATCGCACCGCCCATACTCACCGGGTCGTGGGGTCCGGCACTCGTGCCGGAGAGCATCGCGAGGTTGAGGTCCCACGACACGACCGTGAACTTCGTGTCCGCCAAGTCGTACCACAGGTAGTAGTTCTGTCCGGGACCGGTCATGTCGTCCGTGTTCACGAGCAGGTTCTGGGTGGCCAGATAACGGGCGAGCGACTCGACGTCCACCCACTGGGCGAGCTCGGCGTCGAACTCCTCGTCACTCGCGCCGTCCAGCCACCTGGCCAGGTCGATCACCGGCTGCAGGGTCCCGTTCTGCGACGAGTTGACCTGCTTGAACTGGTCGGAATAGGACGATTGGTCCTCGTCGACATATTCCAATCTCGAGCTGGAATCCGCCTTGTACAGGTAACCGTCGGACTCGAACAAGCTGTCCGCATAGGCAGCATCCGGGTTCTCGAGGAGCAACCGGGGGGCCGTCTCACCACCGTTGACCGAATAGACCGCATATGCGTACCGCTGTGACGGCTGGTCCGTGCCGGCGGTAAGCGAGAGCGCCATCGCCTCGTTGAGAACCGGGGACCCCGCCCGGACCGCGAGTTCGGTGAGCCCTTGATAAGCGCGCCCGTCCACGTACTTGTCGAATCGCAGCAGCAACGGCAACGTGTTGGGCTCGTCGGCGGAGACCCCGCCTCCCAGTTCGCCCGGCCCGCCTCCCGGACCGGCGGGACCGAATCCACCGCCGTCGGTGGGAAATGTGGGGCCCTCCATCTGTCCGGGGGCCGCGCCCGGCATCCGATCCGGCGCGGCGCCGGGTACCCCGCCTTGCCCATCGGGCCGGCCTCCGGGCATGCCCGTGTCCCCACGCAGGGACATCAATGTCGAGTTGCCCTTGAGACGCACGCCGACGTCGGTGATCACCGTCCCGTCGATCGTGACGGTCGACTTGATCCAGTTCTTGTCGCCGGAGTTCTCGAACGCGGAGATCATGTCCCGGTACTGGATCTCGTCGATCTCGACCTCGACCTCATGGTGCACCGAACTGTCGAACAGGTCGACGGTGCCATTGATGTTCTCGGTGATCGACGAGGTGATCACCCTGGCGTCGCCGGTGATGTAAGGGCGGATCCGGATTCCACCGAACACAGCGGCGGCCACCACAGCGGCCACCACCAGGGCAGCGACGAGCTTCCAGTGTTGCCGGAGGCTGACGGGCAACCGATGACGGAGCCGGATCCGGGTCGAAGGCTGCTTCACACGTCGTCCTTTCTCAGAGATCGGTCTGGTCGTAACCGGTCAGAACGGTTACCCGCTGGCCCGAATTGACGGCCGAGAGGTCGTTGATCAACTCCGCGGACGTGTGGCCCTTGGCCAGCCGCGTCGTGTAGTACAACTCGTTGAGCGCTCCGGACCGGGCGGTCTCGGTGGAGACCAGTTCGAACTCCGCGCAGTGCCTGATCAGCACGTCTTCGACCAGCGAGGCGTACTCCTCGCCCGGTGGCACCTGGACCTTCACCACCTGGCGTTGAACGTCGAGCGCGAACCAGTTGAAGCGGTTCATGATCACCATGACGAGGCAGATCGCAACCGTGGCAACAACAGCCAGGACGTAGAACCTCGTGCCCGTGGTCATGCCGACCGCCATCACCAGGAAGATGAAGCCGATGTCGCGGGTCTCCTTGATCGCGTTACGGAACCTGATCACCGACAGGGCACCGACGAGGGCGAACGCCCGGGCGATGTTGGAGCCGACGACCAACATGATCAGGGCGACCACCATGCCGACCATCACCAGTGTCTGCACGTACGACTGGCTGTAGGAGACGTTCTTGTGGGTGAGCCGGTAGACCCAGCCGATGATCGCGGACAGGATGAAGGACAGGGAGAGCGCCATGACGATGTCGAACACCGTGAAGGTGCCGCTCAGGTCCTGGAAATCGATGGTCACGTGAGTGCTTTCTCGTATGGGTAGGGGGTCTACGGCACGGCAGAATGCGAGCGCAGTACGCCGGGAGCCGTGTCAGGGGCCGACGGGAACGGCAGCGCGCGGGGCGGCCGGATCCACGGCGAGGAGGCCCTCGGGCGCGAGGGTGTCGACGCACGGGGGCAGGATCAGTTCCGGCGATCCGGACCGTGAGCGCGGGGCGAGTCCGAAGGCCTCGACCGAGTTGCAGTACTTGGATACGCGCACGACCGACATGTCGAGGCGGGCCGTGAGGTCGCTGACCCAGTACGGGACACGCTCGTTGGCCTTGATCTCGACGATCGCCAGCTTCGGGGGGATGGAGAAACGGTTCTCGGCGGGTTCACCGAAGTAGAAGTCACGGTCGCGGCCGTGGACGCGGTGGTCGATGGTCACCCGCAGGCCCAGGTCGGCCTCGGTCCCGACGAACGCCTCGCGAAGGTACCCGGTGGTGACGATCGGCCGCAGGTCGAGATTGCCGACCAGTCGGGTCACCTCGTCGACGAACGGCTTCCGATCGGCGTCGACCTCCGGTACCTCACGATCGTCGAGCCACCGCCGGGCGTCTCCGTACGGCAGCGAGATTCGCCGCTTCTGGGTCACACGGTTGACCCGCTGCTTGATCTCCACGTGCACCGTCGAGTCGTCGGTGCAGCCGGCGGGGTCGCCGTAGTAGCGCATCCTCAGCTTGCGACGGAACTTGAGTCCCTCGATCTTCTCCCAGTAGAACCGCAGGTCCCGGGTGTCGTAGTAGAGCGACGTGACCGGGTACCCGCCCACCGGAGAGTGGACGTCCGTGGCCATCCGCTCCTCCAGTGCCCGACGCAGTGTCGGAACGGTCAACTCGTCGACGAGATACTTGATCTCGTAGCGTTTGAACGCGTGCAGGCGGCTCGCCGTCTGCTGGTAACCGGGATCGCTCACGGCGACTGTCTCCTGAAGTGGTGCCTCATCCCCTAAGGAATCGAACGCACCGAGTACAGCCGATGAGCTTGCGGTGAAGCTGGAACGATCCTGGACGTTTCCTCTGAGTCGGCGCCCTGCGGCCGCCGGTTCCCTCCGGCCGGGAGCACACGAGACAGCAAAAAGGGGCCCATCCACCGGGCTGTGCCTCCGGTGGATGGGCCCCTTCGCGGGCCCGACTCAGGTCAGGACGTCTGGTCGAGCTTGAGAGTGCGGGTCGACCGCTCGAACTGTTCGGTGAACAGCGTGGGATCGTCGGCAAGCTTGCGGCCGAGGGACGGGATCATCTCCTCGAGCGCCGGCTTCCACTCGGCGAATCGGGTCGGGAAGCAGCGCTGCAGAACGTCCACCATGGCGTCGACCGCGGTCGACGCACCCGGCGACGCGCCGAGCAGACCGGCGATCGAGCCGTCGGCGGCGTGGACCACGGCGGTGCCGAACTCCAGCGTGCCGCCTCGTCCGCCCGGCTTGGGCTTGATCACCTGGACGCGCTGACCGGCGACCACGGTCTCCCACTCGCCGTCGACGGCCGAGGGGACGAAGTCGCGCAGGGTGTCCACGCGAGCGCCGTGGTTCTTGGCGAGCTCGGTGACGAGGTACTTGACCAAGCCCATCTCGGTGAGGCCGATGTTGGCCATGGGCAGCAGGTTGCCCAGCTTGACGCTGCGGGGCAGGTCCGTGAAGCTGCCGTACTTCAGGAACTTCGGGGTCCAGCCGGCGAACGGCCCGAACAGCAGGCCCTTCTTGCCGTCGATGACGCGGGTGTCCAGGTGCGGCACGGACATCGGCGGGGCGCCGACGGAGGCCTGGCTGTAGACCTTGGCCTGGTGCTGCTCGACCAGCTCCTCGTTGGTGCAACGCAGCCACTGGCCACCCACGGGGAAGCCACCGATGCCCTTGATCTCGGGGATTCCGGACCTCTGCAGCAGGTGCAGGGCGCCGCCGCCCGCTCCGACGAACACGAACTTGGCGTCGACGGTCCGCTCGTCACCGGTGTGGCGGTTGACCGCGGTGAGGCGCCAGGAGCCGTCGGTGTTGCGCTCGAGATCCTTGACCTGGTTCTGGTAGTGGACCTCGGTGCCCGTGCGGGTGAGGTACTTGACCAGCTGGCGGGTGAGGGCGCCGAAGTTGACGTCGGTGCCGTTGGAGAAGTGGCTCATGGCGAAGGGCTGCTCTGGCGAGCGGCCCTTCGCCATGAGCGGGACCAGCTTCTCGAGATCACCGAAGTCGGTGGTGTGCTCCATGCCGGGGAACAGGGGGTGTCCGGCGAGCTTGTCGTAGCGCTTGCGGAGGTAATTCTGGCCGTCGGTGCCCGTGACGAAGCTCATGTGCGGGACGGACCGGATCCACTCGGTCGGATCGCCCAACAGGGTGTTCTCCACGGCGTACGACCAGAACTGGCGTGAGACCTGGAACTTCTCGTTGACGCCCACGGCCTTGGTGATGTCCACGTCGCCGTCCGCGGTCTTGGGCGAGTAGTTGAGCTCGCACAGGGCGGAGTGTCCGGTTCCGGCGTTGTTCCAGGCGTCGGAGGATTCGCGCGCCACGTCGCCGAGGCGTTCGTAGATCGCGATCTTCCAGGTCGGTTCGAGACGGGAGAGCAGGGTTCCGAGGGTGGCGCTCATGACCCCGCCGCCGATGAG
>CAYFRF010000002.1:14060-41024 GCA_964345415.1 uncultured Microbacter sp.
GGCGTCGGAGGATGCCAGGGCGGGCCCCTCGCGTCGCTCGGAGATCTGGATGTCCCAGTCCGGCTGGAGCCGTCGCAGCAGGGCACCGAGCGTCGCGCTCATGGTGCCGGCGCCGATGAGCGCCACATCCGTTGTTACGTGCTTTGCCACCTGGTCTGCAGTCACCGGCTACCCTCGTTCATTGGTCGTGATCCCCAAAAGCTCGTCGGTGCGGGCCCCGTCCGGAGCGCGCGACTTGAGGGTTACAAGACTACTCACGGTGGTGCCGCCGGGGCACACCGGACCGGCCCCCGCCCACACCGGACTAAACTCGCCGACGTGTCCACTTCTTTTCCCGAGCCCTCCGGGCCAGTCGGTCCCGCAGTGGACTGGGCCCCCGATCTGCTGGGCGCCGACTATCGGCGCCGAGACCTCCCACTGGGGTCGGATCCGGACGGAGAGGGCCCGATCTCGGCGACATTGGTGCGGCACGAAGGTGCCCCCGCGGACGCCGTGGCTGTGGTCCTGGTGGTCCACGGGTTGTCGGACTACTTCTTCCACACGCATCTGGCGGAGTTCCTCGCCGCGCGTCGGATCGCCACCTACGGTGTCGATCTCCGTAAGTGTGGCCGCTCGAGGCGGGACGGTCTGACGCCCCATTTCACGACTGACCTGGAGAGATACGACGACGAGCTGGACCAGGCGCTCGCCGTGATCACCACCGAGCGCCCCGGCCTGCCCGTGATCGTCGCGGCCCATTCGACCGGCGGTCTGGTGGTGCCCCTGTCGCTCGCCCGCCGGCGTGACCGGGGTCGGCTCGACCCGGTGGTGGGTCTGGTGTTGAACTCCCCCTGGTTCCAGCTCGACGTGCCGGAGCGCTCTCTCCGGCTACTCGACCCGGTGATCCGGACGCTCGCGGCGGTACGCCCGTTCTACCGTCTCCCACTCCCCTCGTCTGATCTGTATTTCACCAGCACCCATGCGGACCATGACGGCGACTTCCACTACGACATCTCGTTGAAGCCCCCGGGTGGGGTGGGAGTGCGGGCCGGATGGTTGGCCGCTGTGCGCCGCGCCCAGCGCCGCCTCCAGAGCGGTCTGGATCTGCCGCTGCCGGTCCTCCTCCTGCGTTCCACCGCCTCGTCGGTGGGCAAACGCGGGCAGGATGTCGACGTGGACACCGATCTGATCCTCGACGTGCGATCCATGGAGCGTTTCGTCGACCGCGTGTCCGCGGAAGTCACCGATGTCCCGGTACCGGGTGCCCGCCACGACGTCTTCCTCTCCCGGCCCGATGTGCTCGAGCAGGTCTTCAACCGGCTCGGCCGATGGCTCGACACGACCCTGTCCTCACTCACCAAGGAGTCCTGACCCCATGACGCAGACCCCTCCGCGCCACTTCGACCTGATCGTCATAGGAACGGGCAGCGGAAACTCGTTGATCGACGAGTCCTTCGCGGACAAGTCCGTCGCGATCTGCGAGGAGGGAACCTTCGGCGGCACCTGTCTCAACGTCGGCTGCATCCCCACCAAGATGTTCGTCTACGCGGCCGACACGGCGACCGCCATCCGCCACTCCTCGACCTATGGGATCGACTCGACTCTCGACGGGATCCGCTGGCCGGACATCGTCTCGCGGGTGTTCGACCGCCGGATCGACCCGATCGCCTCGAGTGGCGAAGACTATCGCCGCAACCGGTGCGAGAACGTGACGGTGTACGACGGTCACGCCACATTCGTGGGCCCCCGGACGGTCGACACCGGCACGGGCGAGATCATCACCGCCGACCAGATCGTCATCGCCGCCGGGGCCCGGCCGTCGATCCCGGAGATCGTCACCGAGTCCGGTGTGGCCTACTACACCAGTGATGACGTGATGCGGCTCCCCGAACTGCCGCGTTCGATGGTGATCCAGGGGTCGGGGTTCATCGCCTGCGAGTTCGCGCACGTGTTCTCCGCCCTCGGCGTCGACGTCACCGTCATCGGCCGGTCAGACGTGCTGCTCAAGAACCTGGACCGCGAACTCGCCGAACGCTTCACCGAGCACGCCCGCAGCAACTGGGATGTCCGTCTGGGCCAGAACATCGCCTCGATGACCCCGACCGGTGCCGACAACCGCGGTGTGGACATCACGTTCGAGGACGGCTCCACCTGCTCCGCCGACACCCTCCTCGTCGCGACGGGACGCACCCCGAACGGCGACCTGCTCGATCTCGGCTCTGCCGGGGTGGAAATGGACGGGGACCTCGTGCGGGTCGACGAATTCGGCCACACCACCGCCGAGGGCGTGTGGGCGCTGGGAGATGTGAGTTCGCCGTTCCAGCTCAAACACGTCGCCAACCACGAGCAGAGGGTCCTCAGCCACAACCTGCGGCACCCCGAGGACCTACAGCCGTTCCACCACGCCAACGTGCCGTATGCGGTGTTCACGTGGCCGCAGATCGCTGCGGTGGGACTGACCGAGGCCGAGGCGGTGGCCGCCGGCTACGACATCACCGTCAAGACGCAGGACTACGGTGACGTGGCGTACGGCTGGGCGATGGAGGACTCGGTCGGCTGCTGCAAGCTCATCGCCGACCGCGCGACCGGCCTGCTGCTCGGCGCGCACATCATGGGTGCGCACGCGCCCTCGTTGATCCAGATCCTCATCCAGGGGATGGAGTTCGGGCTCACGGTGCCCGCCATGGCGCGGCGGCAGTACTGGATCCATCCGGCGATGTCGGAAGTGGTCGAGAACGCGCTCCTCGGCCTCGATTTCCCGGACCGCGGTTTCTAGCACTCCAACAGCGGCATCAGTCCCACAGAGGAAGCCCGCCGCAACGCCCAGGGCCGGTACACCAGGAGGTGTACCGGCCCTGTTGCTGTCCGCCCGTGGTGTCGATCCGTGAGCGAGCGGCGGACCCCGCGTATCCGGGACTCGTGCGGGTCAGCCCACCACGAAGGCGGACGGGTCGAGATCGCGGAGCTGCTCACGATAGCGGAAGGTGAACGTCGGCCACTGCAGGGAATTCCGGCCGCTGGAGTCGAAGTACCAGCTCGAGCACCCGCCCTGGTTCCACACCGTCCCGGCGAGCTCCCGGTCCATGCGGTCGGCGTACTCCCGCTGCGCGTCCTCCCGCACCTCAATGGTCCTGTTGCGCGCGTTGTCCGACAGTTCGAGGAGCTGCGTCACGTGCTCGGCCTGCGACTCGAGCATGTACACGATCGAGGAGTGGCCGAGGTTGGTGTTGGGGCCGTACAGCAGGAACAGGTTGGGGAACCCGGCGACGGTCACCCCGTTGTAGGCGCGCGGGCTACCGTCCCAGTGTTCGGCCAGGGTGCGGCCGTCCGCCCCCTTGACCACCCGCGAGATCGGAGGCTCGGTCGGCTGGAACCCGGTGCCGAAGATGATCACGTCGACGGGGATCTCCGTCCCGTCGCCGGCCACCAACCCTGTGGGCGTGACAGCGGACGCCGCATCGGACACCAACGTCACGTCAGGCCGGGCCAGTGCGGGCAGCCACTTGCTGGTCAGCAGGATCCGCTTGCAGCCGACCGAGAAGTTGGGGGTCAGCGCCTTGCGGGTCTTCCTGTCCCGGATGTGCAGGAACAGGTAGAAGCGCGCGAACATCTCGTAGAAGCGCAGGAGGAACTGCGCGCGGGTGAAGACGATCACGTACAGCTCGCGACCGAGGTAGATGCGACCCCGCACGATCCGCTGCAGCAGCGGGATCCGCGAATACCACCGACGCCGGGTGTCAGAGATGCTGCGGTCGAGTCGGGGCAGGACCCAGCCGGGGGTCCGCTGGAAGACGGTCAGGTGTTCGGTGATCGGAGCGATCTCCGGCACGAACTGCACAGCCGAGGCACCTGTGCCCACCACCGCGACGCGCTTGCCCTCGAGCGGGATGTCATGGCGCCACTGGGCCGAGTGGAAGACTTCCCCTTCGAAGGTCTCCAGCCCGGGAAGGTCCGGGATCGACGGTGCGGACAGCGCACCGGTGGCCGCCACGAGATGACGCGCCCGGATCTGCCCCTTGCTGGTCTCGACCACCCATTCCGAGTTCTCGGCGTCCCACGTCGCCGACTCGACCTCACACGAGGTCACCAGCCGCTCGCGCAGGCCGATCTTGTCCGCGACCGACTTGAGGTACTCGAAGATCTCCGGCTGACGGCCGAACGAATGCGACCATCCCGGGTGTGCGTGACGGGACAGCGAGTACAGGGCGGTGGGCACGTCACAGGCACAGCCCGGATAGGTGTTCTCACGCCAGGTACCACCGACCTCGTCAGCCCTCTCCAGCACGAGGAAGTCCCGGCCACGGCCCTCGCGCAGCAGCCTGTCCGCCATCGCGATGCCACCGAAGCCGGCTCCCAGGACTAGGAGGTCGATCTGGTCCACGGGACCACGGGGAGTTTCGATCATGGTTGACAGTGTGCATGCTCCCGTCCAACCACGGGGACTTTAAACGGGACAATCGTCCAAATGGGCTGTTCCGGTGCCTTCCCCGTGGTCCCACCACCGGCAAGCCGGGAAAGAACTCACTTCCCGCTGGGCAGCGTCAAGATCTCGTAACCGTCCTCGGTGACCACCACAGTGTGTTCGAACTGAGCCGTCCACGCCTTGTCGGCGGTCGTGACCGTCCAGTCGTCGTCCCACACGTCGAAACCCGGTCCGCCCAGAGAGATCATGGGTTCGACCGTCAGTGTCATCCCCGGCTCGAGCACCTCGGTTCGGGTCGGGTCGTCGTAGTGGAGGACAACGAGTCCGTTGTGGAACGTGGGGCCGACCCCGTGACCCGTGAACTCGCGCACGACCGTGTACCCGAACCGCTTAGCATAGGACTCGATCACGCGCCCGATCACGTTGACCTCACGGCCCGGACGGATGGCCTTGATCCCCCGGTACATCGACTCCTCGGTCCGCTCCACGAGGAGGCGCACCTCCTCGCTGGGCTCACCGGCGAAGAAGGTGGCGTTGGTGTCCCCGTGGACACCGTGTATGAAGGCCGTCACGTCGACGTTCACGATGTCGCCGTCCTCGATCACCGTGGTGTCGGGGATGCCGTGACAGATGACCTCGTTGAGGGAGACACAGCTCGATTTGGGGAACGCCTTGTAGCCCAGCGTCGAGGGGTAGGCTCCGTTGTCGCACAGGTACTCGTGGACGACACGGTCCACCTCGTCGGTGGTCACCCCGGGGGCCACCGTCGCACCGGCGAGCACCAGGGCGTCGGCGGCCAGCCTGCTGGCGATCCGCATCGACTCGATCACCTCGGGCGGCTGGACCCAGGCCTCGCCGTTCGCCTCGTCGACGGTGTCCCGCCACGCGTACTCGGGACGTGGGATGGCCTCCGGCACTGTACGGATGGGGGTCGGGGTACCGGGGACGAGCGGCTTGCGGGTCGAAGTGGTCATACCCCCCAGGATAGGCCCCATCATCGGGCGGGGGCGCCCACCACCCGCGTCGACCCCGGTGTCACCAGATGACGAAGCAGGCCGAGGCGATCATCACCATCAGCCCGAAGAGCACGATCGAGATGACCTCGCCCTTCGAACTGCCGAACGGTGCGTCCTCCCGGTGCTCCACCTCGGGCTCCCGTTCCTCGGGCGCCGTCATCACATCACCCCCATGCGTTGGATCTCGGACACCATCGCCACGGCGAGGATCACGAACACCACGCCCATGAAACCTGTGTACACCCAGCGACGGGGGTGGTCGGACACCCAGAAGCGTCGCACACTCACCACGCCGTTCACGACGGCTATCACACACAGCACCATCCCGATCGGCGCGGCCACCCAGCCGGACAGACTGAGGAGCGGGATCAGGATGGGGATCGCGAGATAGGTGATCAGGCACCGTACCGCGGACACGAGCACCGAGAACCGGAACGCCCGGTGCGCACCCGCACTGGCACTCCTGTCGAGACCGTCGACACGCAGCAGGCTGCGCATGAACCGGTCCGCGAACGCGTCGGAACGGAACTGCCTCATCCCCGGACGCGCCGACCCGGCACCCGCCAGCGCGGTGTCTGCCACGGCAGCGACGGGATCCGTGGCCGCCTGTCCGGCAGCAGATGTGGCAGTACTCACTCCAGACCCTCCGGGTTCACGACGAGGTATGCGCGATCATTCGCGGACGCGTTCATCTGAGGTGGCACCTTCCGATGTCGACGGGATGCTGTGTGGCCCCCACTCTTCCACAACACCGCGCCACCACCGAAGCGACCACCTCCCCGCCACCCCGCCACCCCGCCACAGGACGGAAGTCACATGAGAATCGTGGCGTAGTCCACCACGTCGACCATCCCGACCCGGCGATACGCCGCTCTCGCCGGGAGATTGGACCCGTTGACGACCAGGGACGGGGTCAGTCCCTGCCCCAGGAGCGTGGCGCAGACCGCCGCGGTACCACCCGTAGCGAGTCCTGTGCCCCGCACCCGCGGGTCCACCCACACCCCCTGGATCTGTGCGACACGCTTGGAGACGGCTGCGACGTCGGCTTTGAAGACAACCTCTCCCCGGTCGAAGCCGACCCAGGTGCGGCCACGGGCCACGGATCTGGCCACGCGCCGACGGAAGGGCACTCCCGCACCGACCGCGAACGGATCAGCACGCAGTTCTTCGCGGTACATGGCCGCGGCCGCCGCCAGCACGGGTTCGAATTCCTGGAGCGTCGCCGGCCGGACACCGTCCGCGACGAGAGTCGGGTCGACCCGTCCCTGAAGAGCCATGAGGAACTGCGTCGACCGGTTCTCCCGCGCTGGCCCCCACCCCTCTTCCAGCCCCGGCCAGATCGCCGCGACCTGGCTCCGGCGTCCGTGCACCGACATCGGCCCCACGCCGAGGGCGACGATCGCCCGGCCCAGCGCGCGGTGATCGCCGGGCTCTCCCCGTACCGGCAGAACCGAACTGCCCACGTACACCAACGAGCGCTCAGGCCCCCCGCAGGTCAGAAAGCGACCGTCCACTCCCCCGGTGATCCCTGAGAGCAAAAACTTCTCCGCCGCCGGCGCCGCGACGAGAGGATCGGCCGCGAGGACCCTGAGCACCGACGGCGCCTCCCCGGGGCCGACCTCACGACAGCCACCGAGCCCGGAAGTCGGGGCAACCGTGTCGGTCACGGCCTATCGCGTGACCTTGACCTGGGGCCCCTCGCCGGGGGCCGCCTCGCCGATCGTCTCGCCCATCTCCTCGGCGATCCGCATGGCCTCCTCGATGAGGGTCTCCACGATCATCGCCTCCGGCACGGTCTTGATGACCTCGCCCTTGACGAAGATCTGCCCCTTGCCGTTGCCCGACGCCACGCCGAGATCCGCCTCACGGGCCTCGCCGGGTCCGTTGACGACACACCCCATGACGGCGACCCGCAGCGGGACGCTCATCCCCTCGAGTCCGGCCGTCACCTCGTCGGCGAGCTTGTACACGTCGACCTGCGCACGTCCACACGACGGACAGGAGACGATCTCCAGCTTGCGGGGCCGCAGGTTGAGCGACTGGAGGATCTGCGTACCGACCTTGATCTCCTCGGCCGGCGGAGCCGACAGGGACACCCGGATCGTGTCCCCGATCCCCTCGGACAGCAGCGCACCGAACGCCACCGCCGACTTGATGGTGCCCTGGAACGCCGGCCCCGCCTCCGTCACACCGAGGTGCAGCGGGTAGTCGGTCTTCGCCGCGAGCTGACGGTAGGCCTCCACCATGACCACCGGGTCGTTGTGCTTGACCGAGATCTTGATGTCGCCGAACCCGTGCTCCTCGAACAGCGAGGCCTCCCACACCGCCGACTCCACCAACGCCTCGGGGGTGGCCTTGCCGTACTTGGCGAGAAGACGCGGGTCCAGCGATCCGGCGTTGACCCCGATCCGGATGGGGATCCCGGCGTCTCCGGCCGCCTTGGCGACCTCCTTGACGCGACCGTCGAACTCCTTGATGTTGCCCGGGTTGACGCGCACCGCCGCGCACCCGGCGTCGATGGCGGCGAAGATGTACTTGGGTTGGAAATGAATGTCCGCGATCACCGGGATGGGCGACTTGCGGGCGATGGTCGCCAGCGCGTCCGCGTCCTCCTGACGCGGGCAGGCCACGCGCACGATGTCGCAGCCCGACGCGGTGAGCTCGGCGATCTGCTGGAGCGTCGAGTTGATGTCATGGGTCTTGGTGGTGGTCATGGTCTGGACCGAGATCGGGTGGTCGCTGCCCACGCCCACCTGTCCCACGAAGAGCTGACGGGTCTTCCGCCGCTCCGCCAGTGCAGGCAGCGGCGCAGCGGGCATACCCAGACCGACGGGGATCGAGGAGTCGTTCACTTCAGGGCCTTCCTTAGGGCTGCTCAGCCGGGTGCTAGTGAGTCCCGTCCGCCATTATCCGGATCAGGGACACCGCGTGCGAACAGGAGTCACCGGGATCACCCGGCGAGCATGATCGGGTTGACGAAATCAGCCGTGATGACGATCGCGGAGACACCGATCAACAACACGAACACGGTCATGGTCAGCGGCGCCAACTTCTCGTAGTCGGCAGGCCCGCCCGGCGCCAGGCCACGCAGGCGGCGCAGGGCGTCACGGATCTTCTCGTAGAAGACCACCGCGATGTGACCGCCGTCGAACGGGGTCAGCGGGACCAGGTTGAACGCGCCGAGGAACAGGTTGAGCCCGGCCAGGAACAGCAGGAACAGCCACCAGGCCCCCTGCTCCGCCGCCTGCCCACCGATATAGCTCGCCCCCACCACCGACACCGGCGAGTCCTCCGCCCGCTCGGCACCGAAAATGGACTGCGCCACCGCCGGGATCTTGGCCGGGAACGAGATGAGCCCCTCGATGGTCGCCTCGACCATGTCCCCGGTGAACACCAGCGTCGCCGGGACCGCACTCCACACCCCGTAGGTGTTGACCGTCTGGTACGCGGGATCATCGAGGATCTCCTGCGGGATCCCCTCGTCGGAGAGCCGCACCCCGAGCGCGCCGCGCTCCTGACCGTCGACGGTCGACGAGCTCAACGTCGTCGTCGTCGTGATCTCCTGACCGTCCCGGTCCACCACCACCGGAACGGTGGCGCCCGGGAGCTCCACCACCGTCCTGGACAGGTCCGCCCAACTCGACACCGGCACCCCGTCGACGGACACGACCCGGTCGCCCGGCAGGATCCCCGCCTCGCCCGCCGGCCCCAGTCCGGCGCCGCACTGCTCTGACCCCGCGCACGTGTCCCCCACCACCGCCGCCACCCGATCGGTGGGGATCGGCTGGACATCACGGTTCACCAGGCCCCACCCGAGCGCGACGGTGTAGAAGAGGGCGATCGCCAGCGCGATGTTCATCACCGGCCCCGCCAGGAGCACCGCGACACGCTTCCACCAGGCCTGACGCCACATCGCGCGCGGCTCGTCCTCCGGCGACAACTCGTCGTACGCGGTCATCCCCGCGATGTCGCAGAACCCGCCCAGCGGGATCGCCTTGAGCCCGTATTCGATCCCACCCCGGTTGGTCGACCACACGGTCGGACCGAAGCCCACGAAGAAGCGGCGGACCTTCATCCCCGACCACTGCGCGACCTTCATGTGTCCCAACTCGTGGAGCACGATCGACACCATGATCCCGAGCGCGAACAGGACGATTCCCACGACCAACACGACTCAGCCCTCCAACCCTGCGACGAGCGACGCCGCGTGACGCCGCCCCCACGACTCGGCGGCCACGACGTCAGCCAGATCGCGCGGGTCAGCAGACCACTCGTCCGCCGCCCCGACCGTCTCCGCCACCACGTCCACGATCTCGGTGAAGCGGATCCGCCCGTCCAGGAACGCCGGCGCGGCCTCCTCGTTGGCGGCGTTGAACACGGCGGTCCGCAGTCCCCCCGCGACGCCGGCGGCCCGCGCCACCTCGATCGCCGGGAACGTCTCCGCATCCACCGGCTCGAACGTCCAGGTGTGCGACCGCGTGAAATCCAGCGGGGCCGAGACCCCGGCGATACGCGACGGCCACCCCAGCGCCAGGGCGATCGGCAGCTTCATCGACGGCGGAGAGGCCTTGGCCACAGTCGCCCCGTCCACGAACGTGACCGCGGAATGCACCACCGACTGGGGGTGGACCGTCACGTCGATCCGGTCGTACGGCACCCCGAACAGCAGGTGCGCCTCGATGAGCTCGAGAGACTTGTTGACCAGGGTCGCCGAGTTGAGCGTGATCATCCGGCCCATCGACCACGTGGGGTGCTCGAGTGCCTCTGCGGCCGTCACGTCCCGCAGCTCCGCACGGGACCGTCCGCGGAAGGGCCCCCCGGATGCGGTCAGGACGAGCGAGGCCACCTCGTCGGCCGTTCCGGCACGCAGGCACTGCGCCATGGCCGAGTGCTCCGAATCGACGGGGATCAACTGCCCCGGCCGCGCCGCACCGGTCACCAGGGCACCCCCGGCTACCAGCGACTCCTTGTTCGCGAGTGCGAGCCTGGCACCTGACTCCAAGGCCGCGAGAGTCGGCCCCAGTCCGATCGACCCGTCGATCCCGTTGAGCACTACGTCCGCCCCGACCTCGCGAACGAGCAGCGTGGCGGCCCCCGGACCTTCCAGCACGGTCACAGAAGGGAACTCCGCACGGATCACCTGCGCGGCGGACGGATCAGACACCGCCACGATCCCCACTCCGGTGTCCCGGATCTGACGGGCCAGCAGATCCACCCGACCACCGCCGGCGGCCAGGCCCACCACCCGGAATCGATCCGGCCCGGCCGCCGAGGTCACCTCGAGGGCCTGGGTGCCGATCGATCCGGTACTTCCGAGGACGAGAACACGCGTGGTCACCCTGCCATTGTCCACACCTTCGGCGCAGGATGCCGCATCGAGGAAACCGGTGTGTGGGGCGACACGGGCGGGTTCCCCGTCGACCCACCGAACCGATGTGACAAACTGGGACCGATGTCGGCGGCCCGCAGGGCTGCCAGCGAGCCGTGAGGAGAACCGGGGAGCATGAGCGCGGACGGGCACACCACCAAGGAAGTCGTCGTGGACGGGATCAGCTCCCTCGACGAGCCCTCGGTCGAGTGGGGATGGCACAAGCACAGCGCCAAGGTCGGCTGGGCGGTGGGCGGCTTCTTCGTCCTGTTCCTGCTCGGCATGCTGTTCGGCAACCACATCGGCAACGTGGAGAACCTCTGGCTAGTCTTCGTCGCGGCGTTCCTGCTGATCTGGATGATCATCTCGCTGCGCCCCAAGAAGGACAACTACACCAAGCGTCACCAGATCTACGAGGTGCCCTCCGACCACTACTCGGTGACCGCCGGTGCGGCAACCGGTTCGGTCACCGCCGGTCACACCAACTGACGCCGGTCCCGCACCCAACTCTGTTCCGAGGGCCGCCCCGCTACCTACAGCGGGGCGGCCCTCGGCGTATTCCACCTGCCTGCCTGAGCTGGCAGGGCCTGCGCACTCCGACGGCTCGCGCAGGTGCCTCCCGCTCCGGGCCCGGACGGAGCCCTCAGCCCTCCGCGGCCAACTGACCGCAGGCCGCGTCGATCTCCTGGCCACGGGTGTCCCGGACAGTGCACGACACCCCGGCCGCACGAACCGCGGCGACGAACGCGTCCTGCTGGTGCTTGGGGCTCGCATCCCACTTGCTGCCCGGAGTCGGGTTGAGCGGGATCAGGTTCACATGGGCCATCGGGCCCAGACGCTGTGCGAGGAGACGGCCGAGCATCTCGCCCCGCCAGGTCTGGTCGTTGACGTCGCGGATCAGCGCGTACTCGATCGACACCCGCCGACCGGTGGCGTCCGCGTAGTGACGGGCTGCGTCCATCACCTCGGCGACCGGCCACCGGGTGTTGACCGGTACCAACGTGTCGCGCAACTCGTCATCCGGAGTGTGCAGAGACACCGCGAGCGTCACCTGGAGATCCTCCTCCGCGAGCCTGTGGATCGCCGGGACCACCCCCACTGTCGACACGGTCACCGCACGCTGAGACAGCCCGAAACCCGACGGGGGCGGCGAGACGATGCCCCGAACCGCGGCCAGCACCCGCTTGTAGTTCGCGAGCGGCTCCCCCATCCCCATGAAGACCACATTGGATATCCGGCCCGGACCTCCCGGGATCTCACCGTCACGCATGGCGCGTGCCGCGACCCGGACCTGGTCCAAGATCTCCGCCGTGGAGAGGTTGCGCTGCAGTCCACCCTGTCCCGTGGCACAGAACGGGCACGCCATGCCGCAGCCGGCCTGGCTCGAAATGCACACCGTCGCCCGGTCCGGATAGCGCATGAGCACACTCTCCACGAGCGAACCGTCATGCAGCTTCCAGAGTGTCTTGCGCGTGGTTCCCTCATCGGTGGCGATATGCCGGAGCGACGTGGCCAATTGTGGGAAGAGTTCCTCACCCAGCGTGTCACGCAGGCCCGCTGGGAGGTCCGTCATCTCCCGCGGATCAGCCTCCAGCCTGCCAAAGTACTGGTTGGCGAGCTGCTTGGCGCGGAAGGCCGGTATCCCCAGCTCTGCCATCGCCGCTGCACGGCCGTCGGAATCGAGGTCGGCGAAGTGACGAGGAGGCAACCCGCGGCGGGGCGCGTCAAAGACGAGGGGAAGTGGTTCAGCCATGATGCGGCCATTGTGTCAGAACCGGGGCCGGACGACACACCGAGCGGGGGCGCCCACCAGCGCGCGGAGCGCATACAGTTCAGCCATGACCACGCGTTCAGATGATTCCGAGGACACCGGCGGCACCGAGACCGCCCAGGAGACGGCCGTGGTGCCGATCGATACTCCGGTAGACGACACCGCCGTTCCCGCGACCATCGAGGAGACCGGACATCACCGGACCCCGCGGAACCAGGTTCCAGACGATGCGGCCGGTCGACTGGGGTCGGCATGGGTGGGGCTCGTCCTAGGTGCACTGGTCACGATCCTGTTGTTGATCTTCGTGGCCCAGAACACCACCGACACCGAGGTGCAGTACCTCGGACTGCACTTCAGTCTGCCGCTCGGCGTGCTCATCCTGTTCGCCTCCATCGCCGGAGCACTGATCATGGCCCTCTTCGCGGGCTTCCGGATCCTGCAGCTGCGGATGCGGGCGCGTAAGGCACGCAAGCTCACACGTTGAAGGAAATCGAACAGGGGCCGGGCGCACACGCGCCCGGCCCCTGTCTGATTCCCCCGCGACTATGTCGGTACGACAAAGGTGAAGACGATCCACACCACGACCGCGCTGGGCAGGACGGAATCGAGGCGGTCCATGAATCCGCCGTGCCCCGGCAGCATCGTCCCCATGTCCTTGATCCCCAGATCGCGTTTGACCTGGGACTCCACGAGGTCGCCCAACGTCGCGGTGAGCACAGCCAGAACCCCGAGCAGGATCCCCTTCCAGATGTCGTCCCCGAACAACAGCCATACCACCAACGCACCGCCGACCATGGCGAGCACGAGCGAACCGGCGAAGCCCTCCCACGACTTCTTGGGGCTGATCGCGGGTGCCATGGGGTGCTTTCCGAACAGAACGCCGGCGACGTAACCGCCGATATCTGAGCAGACGACCAGCAGGATCAGCGCGACGACGCGCTGCGCCCCGAAGTCGCCGTCGGAGAGCATGGCCCCGAGTGAGCCCGGCACCGCGATCCACACCAGGACGAACAGGGACACCGAGACATCACGCAGGTAGTTCCTCGGCGCCGTCCGGAGACCATCCATGAGCAGGCGCCACACCAGAACCACCACCGAGGTAGCCGCGAACGCCGCGAACGCGCCCTTCGCACCGATGGCGAAACCGGACCAAATGATGGCCTGACCACCGAGGAGCAGAGGGATCAGCGGTAGTTGGAACTGGGCCTGCCGGAGCCGTTTGAACACCTCCCAGGTACCGATGGCCACGGCGCCGGCAGCAACCAGGTACCAGGCTCTGGGATTGAAGGCGATGCTCGCGATGACGAGCGCGCCCAGGCCGATCCCCACCGGGATCGCCCGGGTGAGGTCTCGACCGGCACGGGAGGGAGGTGCCGCGGCCGCGGCAGTGGGCCCGGGCGGGCCGGAGGGAGCGTGGTCCACGGCGAACTCCTCGACTCGTGCTGTGGCAGGGTGACTGGGATCTGAAGAGGAGGGATCAGACCTCCATCAGTTCGGCTTCCTTGCCCTTGACGATCTCGTCGACCTCCGAGACGTAGCGCTGGGTGACCTTGTCCAGCTCCTTCTCAGCTGCGTTCACCTCGTCCTCGCCGGCCTCGCCGTCCTTGTCGATGCGCTTGAGCTCGTCCATCGCCTTACGGCGGACACCGCGGATCGCGATACGGCCGTCCTCGGCCTTCGCCTTGGCCTGCTTGACCAGGTCTCGGCGACGTTCCTCGGTGAGCTGCGGGACGGTGACCCGGAGCACCTGACCGTCGTTGGTCGGGTTCACACCGAGATCCGAGTTGCGGATGGCGTTCTCGATCGGCCCGATCTGCGACATCTCGTACGGCTTGATGATGAGCATCCGGGGCTCCGGGACCGTGATGGTGGCCATCTGGGTGATGGGCGTCATGGTGCCGTAGTACTCACACGCCACACGGTTGAACATGCCCGGGTTGGCACGGCCGGTGCGGATGGCGGCGAGCTCGTCACGCACATGCTCGATCGCCTTTTCCATCTTCTCTTCTGCCTCGAGCAGAGCGTCGTCGATCATCTTCTCGTCTCTTTTCCTTCTCGTCGGGTGCTGCGGGGTCCTTCGGTGATGCGATCAGGCCGGGGTACTCACGAGGGTGCCGATCTGTTCGCCGGCCACCGCACGCGCGATGTTCCCCTGGGTGAGGAGATTGAACACCAGAATGGGCATGTTGTTGTCCATGCAGAGACTGAAGGCGGTGGCGTCGGCCACCTTGAGATCACGCTCGAGACACTCACGGTGCTCGATGGTGGTGAACAGCTCGGCCTCGGGATTCGTACGTGGGTCATCCGAGTAAACCCCGTCCACGGCCTTGGCCATGAGCAGGACGTCGGCCTTGATCTCCAGTGCTCGCTGGGCGGCCGTCGTGTCGGTCGAGAAGTAGGGCATGCCCATCCCGGCCCCGAAGATCACTACCCGGCCCTTCTCCAGATGCCGTTCAGCCCGGAGCGGGATATACGGCTCCGCGACCTGCCCCATGGTGATCGCGGTCTGCACACGCGTGCTCACTCCCTCCTGTTCGAGGAAGTCCTGCAGGGCCAGGCAGTTCATCACGGTGCCGAGCATGCCCATGTAGTCGCTGCGGGCTCGATCGAGACCCCGCTGTTGCAGCTGCGCGCCACGGAAGAAGTTGCCGCCACCGATCACGATCGCGATCTGCGCGCCCGTTCGCGAGACCTCGGCGATCTGGCGGGCCACGGACTGCACCACATCCGGGTCGATCCCCACGCTGCCGCCGCCGAACATCTCGCCGCCCAGCTTGAGCATCACACGCTTGTACCCGTGCCGCGGGTCGGTCATCTTTCTCCTCGTCCCGGGCGGATCGAGCCCGTGTCGCGCTTCGGCGCTCCTGATCTGGTGTCGCCCAGGAGCGTGTCGGCCCTCGAAGGGGCCGGGTTCATTCTGCCCTATCGGCACGCCCACCACAGAGCAGCCCGCCGGTCGCGGGCACACCCGACACCCCGGACGGGCCCGGACGAGCAACGGCGGCACCCGTATCGGGTGCCGCCGTGGTCAGCTCCCCGCAGTGAGCGGGTGGAGCACAGGTCAGGCCTGGCCGACCTCGAAGCGCAGGAAAGCGGTGACCTTGGCGCCGGCCTCGTCGAGAACCGCGCCCACGGTCTTCTTGCTCTCGGTGACCGAAGGCTGGTCGAGCAGGACGACGTCCTTGTAGAAGCCGGTGACGCGCCCCTCGACGATCTTGGGCAGGGCCTGCTCGGGCTTACCCTCCTCGCGAGCGGTCGCCTCGGCGATCTCGCGCTCCTTGGCCACGATCTCGGCCGGGACCTCGTCGCGCGAGACGTACTGGGCCTTGAGCGCGGCGATCTGCATCGCAGCGGCACGGGCGGCGGCCTCGGCGGCCTCACCCTCGCCCTCGTAGGCGACCAGCACACCCACGGCGGGCGGCAGGTCGGAGGAACGCTTGTGCAGGTACACAGCGACAGGGGCCTCGAGATGGCCGACGCGACGCAGGACGAGCTTCTCGCCGGACTTGGCGGAGAACGCCACCACCGCATCGGCGACGGACGTGCCGTCCAGGTCGGCGGCGTTGAGCGCGTCCAGATCGGAAATGCCCTGGGCTGCGGCAACGGCGACGATCTTGTCGGCGAGCTCGATGAACTCGGCGCTCTTGGCCACGAAGTCGGTCTCGGAGTTGAGCTCGATCATGTAGCCGTCCTTGACGGCGACCAGACCCTCGGCGGTGGTGCGCTCGGCGCGCTTGCCCACGTCCTTGGCGCCCTTGATGCGCAGGACCTCGACGGCCTTGTCGAAATCGCCGTCGGTCTCCTCGAGAGCCTTCTTGCAGTCCATCATCCCGGAGCCGGTGAGCTCACGCAGACGCTTGACGTCGGCAGCGGTGTAGTTCGCCATTGTGGGGCGACCCTCCTTATAGGGGTTCGATGTGTCGGAGAAAGTTGTTCACGTCGGTCGGCAGGCGGATCCGTCTCCACCCTAGACGCCGCAGCGCCGGTGAAGTCGCCGGCCACCGTGCCGACACGTCGGGCCCGGCCCCCGGTGGCCCCACCTTGATGGGGTACGGGCGGCCGGGCCCGACGGTCTCGAGCTGGTGGTGCGGATCAGGCCTCGGAGGTCTCGGCCGCGGGGGCCTCGATCTCGAGCTCGACCGCGGCGGCCTCCGGCGCGGCGGTCTCGCCGGTCACCTGGTCCAGCTGCTCGGTCTCCCACTCGGCGAGGGGCTCGGCCTCTTCGCCGGTGACCTTGCTGGCCTGGCCACGGGCCTTGAGGCCCTCGGCCACGGCGGAGGCGATGACGCGGGTCAGCACGGTGACCGAGCGGATCGCGTCGTCGTTCGCCGGGATCGGGTAGTCCACGACATCCGGGTCACAGTTGGTGTCGAGGATCGCGACGACCGGGATGTTGAGCTTGCGGGCCTCGCCGACCGCGATGTGCTCCTTGTTGGTGTCGACGACCCACACCACGGAGGGCACCTTGGTCATGTCACGCATACCGCCGAGCGTGCGCTCGAGCTTGTTCTTCTCACGCGTGAGCATGAGGATTTCCTTCTTGGTGCGCCCCTCGAAGCCACCGGACTGCTCCATCGACTCGAGCTCCTTGAGGCGGAGCAGCCGCTGGTGCACGGTCTGGAAGTTGGTGAGCATGCCACCCAGCCAGCGCTGGTTGACGTAGGGCATCCCGACCTTCGCGGCCTCTTCGGCGATGGCCTCCTGGGCCTGCTTCTTGGTGCCGACGAACAGGACGGTGCCGCCGTGGGCGACGGTCTCCTTGACGAACTCGTACGCCTGGTCGATGTACGTCAGGGTCTGCTGCAGGTCGATGATGTAGATGCCGTTGCGGTCGGTGAAGATGAACCGACGCATCTTCGGGTTCCAGCGACGGGTCTGGTGGCCGAAGTGAGCACCTGCGTCGAGCAGCTGCTTCATGGAGATAACTGCCATGATGGGTTGAGGGCTCGTCCGGCTTGAAAGCAGCCGGACCGCGAGGCCCTCGTCCTCGCTTTCTTGTTCTGTATCGGGTTGTGCCCTGTGGTGGAGACCGGGTGGCCTCGGGCCCTGGTGCCCGCGCCGGACCTCATCCCCTCTCGGGGACACCTACTGGCCTGGCGTCCGGAGTGTCCGCGATCCCTGGGATCACGGGTCCGGATGCCCCACCGGTGAGGGCAGGGCAGGACACGCGAAGTCAATCGACGGAGAGTCGACCGCACGGGGAAGCATATCCGTACAGGTACCGCACCGCCAAGACGCGGCCGCCCTGTGGATTGTGGAACGCGTTGTCCACAGGAGCGCCGGGCCCCTGGCGTCTGCTGCCGCTCAGCGGTGAACTGGAGGTGTGAACGCCATACGTGTGTGGGGACCGTGCCGCCGGATCGGGGAACGCGCTGAGCGCAGGTCCGGCCGGGGTCGGATCCGGTTCGGGACCGCCTTCGTGATGGTCGCGGTTCTGGGCGCCGCGCCGGTCGCCGCGCCCGCACCTGTCGCCGTGCCGGTGCAGCACTTCCGGGTACCGGTACCGGGCCCGGCCGTGGCCGTGACCGCTTTCGATCCGCCCGACCAGCCCTGGCTGACCGGGCATCGCGGTGTGGATCTGGCGGCGGATCCGCTCGCGCCGGTGCGCGCGCCGTTCGCCGCGACGGTTCTGTTCGCGGGGTCGGTGGGCGGCAAGCCCGTGGTGTCCCTCGACCACGGGGGCGGGTTGCGCACCACATACGAGCCGGTGTCCGCCGTGGTACGGGCCGGGGAGGTCGTCACTGCGGGGCAGACTGTCGGGCACCTGGTCGCGGGTCACCCGGGATGTCCCGTGGAGGCCTGTCTTCACTGGGGCGCACGGATCGCCTCGGGCGCCCCCGGTGGCGACGACGACGAGTACATAGACCCGATGTCCCTGCTGGATCCGTCGGATCGACAGATCAGGCTCAAGCCCATACTTCCCGGTGACGGCGAGCACTGATGCCCGCGTCGTCTCCGGGGCGTCAGGCCCGGGGGTGGGCACCCCGGTAGGCGGCACGCAGGCGATCGGCCGAGACGTGCGTGTAGATCTGCGTGGTGGCCGGGGTCGAGTGCCCGAGTAGTTCCTGCACGTGCCGCAGGTCGGCCCCGCCCTCCAGCAGGTGTGTCGCGGAACTGTGGCGGAGCGCGTGCGGCGACAGCCTCGGTGTTCCCGGGGTCGCCCCGGTGACCTCGTTGACGATCCGTCGGGCCGCCCGTGGGTCGAGCCTGCCTCCGCGTGCTCCGAGGAGCAGCGCCGACCCGGACCCGGCCCGGGCGAGGACAGGCCTGGCCGTCTGGAGCCAGGAGTCCAGCGCCAGCTCTGCCGGGCGACCGTAGGGTACCGATCGCTCGCGGTCACCCTTGCCGATCACCCGGGCCACCCGGCGCTCCCGATCGACGTCGTCCACGTCCAACCCGCAGAGCTCGGCGACCCGGATGCCGCACGAGTACAGCAGTTCCACCACCAGTTGATCCCGTACCGCGATCGGGTCCCCCTCTGCCGCCCCGAGTTCTGCGGTTCGGATCACTTCGGCGGCCTCGTCAGAACGCAGGACCTCGGGCAGCGCTCGGCGTGGACGCGGAGCCTCGAGCCGGGACGCGACGTCGGTCGGGAGCAGGCCGGCCCTCATCGCCCACGTGCTGAAGGACCGTGCAGCGGCGACACGTCGGGCGAGGCTCGACCGGGCAGCCCCCGCGGAGACCTGCGCGGCGAGCCATCCGCGCAGCGCGGGAAGCGTGAGGGTCCGGGCGAGATCACCGGCCGCGACCGGTCCTCCGGCCTCGGCCGCGAGCGTGATCAGCAGCCCGCGCACATCGGACCGGTACGCACGGATGGTGGCCTCCGAGCGGGCCCGGCCGGCCTCCAGATGGTGACAGAAGTCGTCCAACACGGGTTCGAGCGCGGTCGGCAACTGCCGACCGTCCCCTGCCACTGGCCCCTTGCGCCCCATAGGCACCAATCATCACCCGGCCGCTCCACAGGTGCAAGAAGGTGCCCGTCAACTCACCGTCAGGCTCATCTGCACTCCCGCGTCACCGGAGCGTCGCCACCCCTCGGGCCCGCGGACGGCCGCGCCCGTGGACAGCAGTCGTCCCAGCACCGCCCGGGCCGTGTTGACCGGCACCCCCGCCGACGCGGCGATCTGTGCGGGCGCGGCGCCGCCGCGGGTCGGCAGTGCCTCGAGGATCCGCCTGGTCACGTCGTCCATCCCGTCCCATGTCGAGGTGTCACCGCGCGGCGGCTCCGCTGTCTCACCCATATCTCCGGCGAGTTCCACCACCTCGGCTGCGCGACTGATCAAGACCGCGTTCCTGTCCCTGATCAACAGGTGGCTGCCGACCGAGGCCACCGAGGTGACCGGGCCCGGTACCGCACCGACCGGCCGATCCAGGGCGAACGCCCATGCCGCGGTGCTCAGCGCCCCGCTCCTCGCCGCGGCTTCCACCACGACGGTCGCCGAACTCAGCGCCGCGATGAGCCGGTTCCGGTCGAGGAACCTGTACCGCGTCACGCCGGTACCCGGGGGCTGCTCCGAGATCACCGCGCCCGTCTCCGCGATCTCCCGCAACAGTTGCTCATTCCCCCGGGGGTAGAGCCGGTCCACCCCTCCCGCCAGAACGGCGATGGTCGTCCCGCCCACGCCGAGAACTGCACGGTGGGCGGCGGCGTCGATGCCGAACGCACCTCCGGAGACCAGGGTGAACCGTTCTGCGGCGACCCCGGCACTCAGGTCCGCGGTCACCGCACGTCCGTAGGCGGTGGGAGCACGGGTCCCCACCACCGCGACCGCCCTGGCCAGCACCCGTCCGGGATCAGCGGGGCCCCGCCACCACAACCCGAGCGGACGCAGCGCCGTGGGTACGCCCCCGGACGCGTCCCGTCCACGTCCCCGGGGTCTGTCCAGCGGCGAGAGCAACCATTCGGGCCACCCGGGATCACCCGGAACGAGCAGTCGCGCACCGACCGTGTGGGCGGTGTCCAACAACCTCGCACCGTCCACGAGTCCACACCTGGCTTCCGACTGGTCCGCCAAAGCCTTCCCGACCTGCCGCCGGAGGATCCGGTCCCGTGCCTCCTCGGGACCCACCGTCTCCACCAGATCCCACAACTGGGCCGTAGGCCGTTCGGTCACCGCGCCGAGGTAGGCATAGGCGGAACGGACCGACTCCGGCACCTCCGACGGGGGCCGGGCCCGCCCGGTCATCAGTCCTCACCCCTGAGCACCATCGCCTCGGCCACGTGCGACTCGGTCGGGACGGGTGCGCCCTCGAGGTCCGCCACCGTCCACGCGAGCCGGAGACAGCGGTCGACGCCCCGCGGCGAGAGGACCCCGTGTGCCAGGGCCCTGTCCAGGGGTCGGAGGGCTCCACTGTCGAGTGCTCTCAGCGACCGCAGGACACGACCCGGCACGTCGGCATTGGCTGATGCCCCGTTCGCCTCCGGGCAGGCGGCCCACCGCTGCGCGGCTGCCGACCTCGCCGTCGTCACCCGATCCCGCACCACCGCGGTGTCCTCGATCTCCCCCGCGCCGAACAGGCCGGAACCGACCGGCAGGGTCCGTGCCGAGATATCGATCCTGTCCCGCAACGGGCCCGTCAGCGCCCGGCCATAGCGGCGCCGCGCATCGGGCGTGCACGTGCACGCATCCGGTCTCGCCGCCCCGCACGGGCAGTCGTTCGCCGCCATCACCAACTGGAACCGTGCCGGGAACACCATGATCCCGTCGCTTCTGGCGATCCGGACCTCCCCGTCCTCGAGCGGGGTCCTCAGCCCGTCGAGAACCCGCCCGGAGAACTCGGCACACTCGTCGAGGAACAACACCCCCTGGTGTGCCAGCGACACGGCACCCGGTCGCGGCGTCCCCGAGCCACCGCCGACGAGAGCCGCCATCGACGCGTCGTGGTGCGGGGCGATGAAGGGGGGACGACGCAGCAACGGGTCCCGCGGGGAGAGAGTGCCCATCACCGAGTGGATCGCCGTGGCCTCGAGCGCCGCCTGCTCGCCCAGGTCCGGGAGGAGTCCCGGAAGCCTGCGCGCGAGCATGGTCTTACCGGTGCCCGGCGCCCCGCGCAGCAGAATCGCGTGGCCGCCTGCAGCAGCCACCTCGATCGACCTCCGACAGTCGTCCTGACCCACGACCTCCGCCAGGTCCGCGTCCTCGTGAGGCGGGGAGCAGTGCGGGAGTGCGGCCTCCGCGACCAGGTCCCCCGCTCCGCGACTCCACACCGCGAGCATCGCCAGCGAGCTCACCCCCGCGGTGGCGATCCCCCTGACGAGTCTGGCCTCCGCCAGGTTCGCCGCCGGCACGATGGCCCGCTCCAACCCCGCCTCCCGGGCAGCCAGGACAGCGGGCAGCACTCCCCGCACCGGCCTGACCCGACCGTCCAGCGCCAACTCCCCCAGGAGCAGGGTCCCGTCGAACGCGGTCGCGGGCAGTTCTCCGGAGGCGATGAGCGTTCCCACAGCGAGCGGTAGATCGAACCCTGAACCCCGTTTGGGTACGGCCGCGGGTGAGAGCGACAACACCACCTTGCCCGGTGGCCAGCTGAGCCCCGAGTTGGCGACCGCGGCGCGGACGCGGTCGCGCGCCTGCAACACAGCATTGTCCGGCAGTCCCACGATGCTCACCCCCGGCAGTCCCCGGCCCACGTCGGCCTCCACCTCGACCAACTGGCCGCCGACCCCCTGCAACGTGACCGCCCATGTCCGTCCCAGCGCCACGGTCACATCACGTCCTCGAACAGCTCGAGCAACGGCCGATCCGGGTCCGACAGGTCCACGCCGACCACGTCGAAGCACACCTGCCGCCACCCGCTCGGGTGCGCCGTCAGCCAGTGCCGGGCCACCAACCGGACCCTCCGGAGTTTGTCGCCGACCACGGATTCGGCCGGGGTGCCGAACGCGGATCCGCGCTTGGTCCGCACCTCGACGAACCGCAGCCGTCCGGCCGGGTCAAGCACCACCAGATCGAGCTCACCGGCCCCACAGCGCCAGTTCCGGCTCAGCACCGTCGCCCCCCGTGACCGCAGGAACGATTCGGCGTGGTCCTCCCCTACCCTCCCGATCTCCTGCCGTCGGTCCGGTCGACCCCGTGTGGTCCCCGCGGATCCCTCGTGTCCCGCCATCGCCAGCCCCTCCCGGCGTCCCGGCCCGTCCGGGTTCCACCGGGGCACACACTGCCGGACGCGAACGACCCGGCCCGAGGGAAACGGGCCGGGTCGTGGCTCGGCTGTGGAGAGGGACGGCCCTGTGGAGAACAACGCTGTCCGACTGCCGTGACTACTCGGGCAGGCGCAGCTCCGGCTTGTCCAGTTCCTCGATGTTGACGTCCTTGAACGTCAGGACGCGGACGTACTTCACGAACCGCGCGGGTCGGTACATGTCCCAGACCCAGGCATCCGACATGCGGACGTCGAAGTACACCTCGCCGTCGGCGGACCTCGGGATCAGCTCCACGGCGTTCGCGAGGTAGAAGCGGCGCTCCGTCTCGACGACGTAGGTGAACTGACCGACGATGTCGCGGTACTCGCGATACAGCGAGAGCTCCATCTCGGTCTCGTAGTTCTCCAGATCCTCGGCGCTCATCTGTTGCTCCTCGAATACGCCTGCGCGGCGCGACGGACGTTGGCGTACGACATACGGTGGATGTCGGTGGGACCGAGTTCCTCGATCGCCCTGACGTGACGCGCGGTGCCGTAGCCCTTGTGGGTGGCGAACCCGTATCCCGGGTAGCGCGAGTCGAGGTCCACCATAATCCGATCACGGGTCACCTTCGCGAGGACACTCGCGGCAGCGATGGATGTGGACACGGAGTCACCCCCGATGACCGCCGTCGACTGACATCCGAGGCCGTCCACGGCGAACCCGTCGGTGAGGACGAAGCCGGGAGCGCGCTCGAGACCGGCGACGGCACGACGCATACCCTCGAGGTTGCACCGGTGGATCCCACGGACGTCGATCCGGTCCGGCTCGATCACCACCACCGACGTCGCGACGGCACGCTTGAGCACCGCGTCGTACAGGCGCTCACGGGTCGCGGGGGACAGCTTCTTCGAGTCATCGAGGTCCGCCAGTTCCGGGTGCAGCCGGTCGCCCAGGACGCACGCGGCCACGACGAGCGGCCCCGCACAACACCCGCGGCCAGCCTCGTCGACACCGGCGACCGGCCCCAGGCCGCGTCGCGACAGCGCTGCCTCCAGGGCCAGTCTGCCGCCTCTGCGTGTGACGCGGACACGGCCGGGACGAACCGGATCGGGACGCGCCGCCGCGGGCCCGGCAGGGACCGAACTGCCCGGGCTCACCCGACGTTGATGTCCGGGGAGGAGATCGTTCCGATGCGGTTGAACGGGAGAATGATCGCCTGGACCTTGCCGATGATGTTCTCGCCCGGCACGGTGCCCTGGAACTCGTCCCCCATGTGGAACCGCGAGTCCGCGGAGTTGCTCCGGTTGTCTCCCATCACCCAGTAGTTGCCCTCGGGGACGGTGACCGGGCCGAATGCACAGTTGAGCGGGTTCAGGTTCACCGAGGGGTCCTCGTTGAGGTACGGCTCGTCGAGCGGCTGCCCGTCCACCAGGAGGCGGCCGTCCGGGGAGCAGCCGCCGACGGTCTGCCCGCCCACCGCGATGACGCGCTTGACCATGTCGTTCTGGTCGGGCGGAACGATCCCGATCACCCCGCCGATGTTCTGCAGTGTGCGGATCACCGGGTTGTCGGAACGGATTGACTGGTAGCCCTGGTTCCACGAGTCAGGTCCCTCGAACACCACCACGTCACCTGGCTGCGGGTCGCCGAACCGGTAGCTGATCTTGTCCACGAAGATCCGGTCACCGGTACACCCGGCACAGCCGTGGAGCGTGGGTTCCATCGACTCGGACGGGATCTGGTAGACGCGTCCCACGAAGGTCTGGAACACGAAGACCAGCAGGAGTGCGATCACCACCAGCAGGGGGATCTCGATGTACCAGGGCTGACCCTTCTTCTCGACGCCGCGAGCCGGGGCCCCGTTGTCGCGGGGCCCCGGCTCGGCGGGGTCATGTCCGGGCGATTCGCTGCTGCTCACCCGGACGAGCGTAGTCGATCCTCTGCCACCGTCAGCGGCAGAGTGCGACCCGCTCTGTCAGCTCAGCGCTTCTCCTTGATCTTCGCGGCCTTGCCGCGGAGCTCACGCAGGTAGTAGAGCTTGGCCCGGCGGACGTCGCCACGCACCAGCACGTCGATGCGGTCGATGTTGGGCGAGTGCACCGGGAAGGTGCGCTCCACGCCGACGCCGAACGAGACCTTGCGGACGGTGAAGGTCTCGCGGACGCCGCCGCCCTGGCGACGGATCACGACGCCCTTGAAGACCTGGATGCGCTCCTTGGAGCCCTCGATGACCTTGACGTGCACGTCGAGCGTGTCGCCGGCCCGGAAAGCCGGGATGTCGTCCCGGAGGGACTTGTTGTCGATGAAGTCGAGAGTGTTCATTGTGTTCCTTGCGTGTCAGGAATGAGGACAGAGGACCCTGGCGCCCGCACTGTGCGGGTCGACCGGTTCGTGCCCCGGATCAGCGCGACCGACAGCGGACACGTTCAGATGCCCGCGAGGTCAACCTCGCAAGTGTGCCACCTGCAGCACACCTACCCCAAATCAGGTGACGGGGGTGTCCAACCGAACTCGGCGAGCGAGGCGAGATCGCGGGTGTCCAGGTCGGCGTCGGCGAGCAAGTCCGGCCTCCGCTCCGCCGTGCGGCGCAGCGATTCGTCGCGTCGCCAACGGTCGATCCGCGCGTGGTCCCCCGATTTGAGGACCTCGGGTACCGCTCGATCCCGCCAGACCTCGGGTCGGGTGTACGAGGGCCCCTCCAGCAGTCCGTCGGAGAACGAATCCTCCTCGTGACTGCGGCGGTTGCCCAGCACTCCGGGCAGCAGCCGTACGACGGCCTCGGCGATCACCAGGACCGCCACCTCTCCCCCGATCAGCACATAGTCGCCGATACTGACCTCTTCGACGTCCATCGTCTGTGCCGCTTCGTCGACCACCCGCTGGTCGATCCCCTCGTAACGTCCGCACGCGAACAACAGGTGCCTGCGGCGCGCGTACCGTTGGGCGTCCGCCTGGGTGAACGGTCGCCCCGCGGGAGTGGGGACGATCAGCAGTGGCCTGTCGTCGCCGGTGGTCCCGGCCTCCGGCGCGGGGACGAGCTCGTCGAGGGCGTCTCCCCATACGGTGGGACGCATGACCATTCCGGGTCCGCCGCCGAACGGGGTGTCGTCAACCGACCTGTGGACATCATGGGTCCAGTCCCGCAGGTCGTGGACCCCGATCTCCACGATGCCGCGGTCGACTGCGCGACCGAGGAGTGCGAGCCGGAGCGGGGCGAGATAGTCGGGGAAGACGGTGACGACGTCGAGACGCAGTGACGGGACGGGGCGGCGGGACTCTCCGGCCCCGCTCATGACCGCCCCAGGTCGAGCAGCCCTTCCGGCGGGTCGATCACGCAGGCGCCTCCGGCGATGTCGACTGTCGGGACCATCTCGGTGACGAACGGCACGAGGGTATCCGATCCGTCTGTCAGCCTGATGCCCAGGAGTTCCCCTGCCGGGGTGTGCACGACCTCGGTGACCTCACCCAGCTGTGTGCCGGACGTGTCGAGCACGCGGAGGCCGACCAGCTGGTGGTCGTGGAACTCGTCCGGGTCCTCGGGGTCCGGCAGGGAATCCGCGTCGACGAGCAGGAGCATCCCACGCAGCGAGTCCGCGGTGTCCCGGTCCGAGACCCCCTCCAGACGCACGAGAAGCCGCCCGGAGTGACTCCGGGCGGCGTCGATCGTGACGGCACGGTCCGTCGCGGTGTCCCCGCGACCCGTGCGGCCGACGAGTTGGGTACCCGGCGCGAACCGCTCCTCGGGGGAGTCGGTCCGCACCTCCACCACGAGCTCACCGCGAATGCCGTGCGACTTGACGACGCGTCCTACGACGAGCTCCATGGTGCTACCTGTTCTCTCGACCGCTGTATACGGACTACTCAGCGATCCGTGTCGACCACGTCGACACGGATGCCGGGTCCACCGACGGCGGTGACGATGGTCCGGATGGCAGAGGCTGTCCGACCACCGCGGCCGATGACCCGGCCGAGGTCGGTTGGTGCGACCGTCACCCGGATCACGGTGCCGCGCCGTCCACCACTCGACCGGACGGCCACTGCGTCGGGCTCCGACACGATGCCCCGGACGAGATGGTCGACGGCGTCGACAACCATGTCGTTCATCGGAATCAGGCCTCGGACTCGGCCTCGGCGGCCTCGCCCTCGGTGGACTCAGCGGCCTTGGCGGCCTCTTCGGCAGCCTTGGCCTCTTCGGCCTTCTTGGCCTTCTCGGCCTTGCGCTTGGTGGTGATGGCCTCGGCGGACGGCGCGCCCTGGGCCTCCTCGAGGGCCTTGTTGAAC
>CAYFRF010000002.1:41124-52780 GCA_964345415.1 uncultured Microbacter sp.
GGTGATGGCCTCGGCGGACGGCGCGCCCTGGGCCTCCTCGAGGGCCTTGTTGAACAGGTCCAGCTTGGACGGCTTGGGCTCGGCCACCTTCAGGGTGCCCTCGGCACCCTCGATGCCCTTGAACTTCTGCCAGTCACCGGTCAGCTTGAGCAGCTGCTCGACGGCGTCGGTCGGCTGCGCGCCGACGCCCAGCCAGTACTGCGCACGCTCGGAGTCGATCTGGATGAAGCTCGGCTCCTCCTTCGGACGGTAGAGACCGATGGTCTCGATCGACCGGCCGTCGCGGCGGGTGCGGGCGTCGGCCACGACCACGCGGTACTGCGGGTTGCGGATCTTGCCGAGGCGGGTGAGCTTGATCTTGACGGCCATGTGGGCGTCTCACTTTCTGTTGCAGGTCACGTGGCGATTCAGCGACACCCTCACCTGTTTTGAGGGGCCCGGTTTCGCCTTGCGGGTGACCGCCGCGCGGCACGGATCCCCGCACTCGCGTGTGGGGATCCACCGGGGACGGCGTCCAGCGGTCCAGTTTAGACACCGGCGCGGGTCCGGCACCAATCGCCGCGCCCTTCCCGGTTCAGCGCTTGGGGAACTTCAGGTCGTTCAGGTCCAGGCCCTCGAGGCCGGGCGGGAGCTGGTCGAGGCCGGCGGGCATCTGCGACAGGTCCGGCATGCCCGGGGGCATCCCGGGCATGCCACCGGGCAGGCCGGGCATCCCCGGCATCATGCCGCGGTTCTTGGGCTGGGTGGGACCGCGCCCCTTCTTGCCCTTCTTGCCCTTGCGCTGGTTCCTGCGGCCGGCGCCGGGCATGCCCATCTGTCCGGCCATCCGGCTCATCATCTTGCGGGCCTCGAAGAAGCGGTCCACGAGCTGGTTGACGTCGGTGACGGTCACGCCGGAACCCTTGGCGATGCGCTGGCGCCGCGAGCCGTTGATGATCTTGGGGTTGGCCCGCTCCTCGGGCGTCATACCGCGGATGATCGCCTGGATCCGGTCGAGGTACTTCTCGTCGATGTCCCCGACCGCGGCCTTCATCTCCTTGCCGCCGGGCAGCATGCCGAGCAGGTTCCCGATGGGCCCCATCTTGCGGATCATGAGCATCTGGTCGAGGAAGTCCTCGAGGGTGAGCTCGCCCGAGCCGATCTTGGCGGCGGTCTTCTCCGCCTCCTGCGCGTCGAAGACGGTCTCGGCCTGTTCGATGAGCGACAGGACGTCGCCCATGCCGAGGATCCGGCTGGACATGCGCTCGGGGTGGAAGACGTCGAAGTCCTCCAGCTTCTCGCCGTCGGAGGCGAACATGATCGGCACGCCGGTGAGCTCGCGCACGCTGAGCGCGGCGCCACCGCGGGCGTCGCCGTCGAGTTTGGTGAGCACCACACCGGTGAAGCCGACGCCCTCGCGGAAGGCCTCGGCGGTGACCACCGCGTCCTGGCCGATCATGGCGTCGAGCACGAAGAAGGTCTCGTCGGGCTGGACGGCGTCGCGGATGCCGCGCGCCTGCGCCATCATCTCCTCGTCGATGCCGAGGCGGCCGGCGGTGTCCACGATCACCACGTCGTGCATCTTGGCTCGGGCGTGCGCGAGTCCGCGCTGGGCCACCGAGACGGGCTCCTGCACGCCCACGACCTCGCCGTCCCCGCCGACCGAGGTACCGGGGTGCGGGGCGAAGACCTGGACGCCGGCGCGCTCGCCGACGATCTGGAGCTGGTCCACGGCGCCGGGGCGCTGGAGGTCACACGCGACGAGCAGGGGGGTGTGGCCCTGGCCCTTGAGCCAGTTCGCGAGCTTGCCGGCCAGGGTGGTCTTACCCGCACCCTGCAGGCCGGCGAGCATGATCACGGTCGGGGGCTGCTTGGCGAACTCGATGCGCCGCGCCTCACCGCCGAGGATCGCGGTGAGCTCCGCGTCGACGATCTTGACGACCTGTTGGGCCGGGTTGAGGGCCTCGGAGACCTCGGCGCCCTTGGCCCGCTCCTTGACGCGCGAGATGAAGGCGCGCACCACGGGCAGGGCCACGTCGGCGTCCAGCAGGGCCAGCCGGATCTCGCGGGCGGTCGCGTCGATGTCGGCGTCGCTGAGCCGGCCTTTTCCGCGCAGGTCCTTGAGCGCACCTGTGAGGCGGTCGGACAAGGATTCGAACACGGCAGCAGCTCCCTGGTTCGCGGACCGGTCTCTTCTGGGATCCCGGTGTCGTCGGCGACGACTCCACACAGGGTATCGGCACACGGCGCTTCCGCACACGCTCAGGTCGCGCCGACGTTTCCCGAGGGGTACAGCGCGGCGTCCACCACCCCCGCGGTGCCGGGGACCGCCCCCGGGCCGGACAGGGCGAACACGTCCTCGACCACCGCGCCGCGGGTCCGGATTCGCGCCCAGTCGATCCGCGCTCCCGTGCCGTGGACGGCAGTGATGATCGTGGCGAGCAGTCCGGGGTGGTCGCGGGCACGGACCTCCAGGACCACCCCGTCCCCGTCGGCGCGGGGTCCGACCAGGACGGCGGCGCGGGCGTCCGTCGCCGGGGGCCCGGGGGTGCGGGCCAGTGCGGTCCGCACGGGGGCGGGCAGGCCGGCGTCCACCGCGCGGCGGAGGTCCTGGGCGAGCACGCGCGGGTCGGTGGGCTCGCCGAAGCCGGTGGTGACCGTCATCCGTGCGCGCACGCCGCCGGGTCGCCGCAGGTCGATCTCCGCGTCGATGATCTCCAGCCGGTGGAAGGCCAGGACCTGTGCCGCGACCTCGAGGGAGCGGCCGCCGCCGGGGACCACGAGGGTGACCTCGTGGCGTGGCCCGGAGCCCACAGGGGTGAGGACGACGACGACGTCGGGCGGCCCGTGCGGGCGGGACGCCTCCACCGAGGGCGGCTCCACGGCGTCTGTCCCACCGGCCGTGCTCTGCTGCCAGGCGGACACGAGGGCGGCGTGGGCGGCGGCCCGTCCCGGGGTCCACACCGCCGGCCCGGTGGCGATCGAATCCGCCTCCGTCAGAGCGGCCAGCACGTCCATGGCCACCGTGTCTCCGTCGAGTGTGGCCAGCAGCTCGGCGAGGGTCGCGGGGTCCCCGGGGTCCCGACGGGTGGACGCCCGGGCGAACTCGAGGTGATGCCTCACCACCCGGACCAGGGTCGCCACGTCGTCGTCGTCGCACCCCAGTCTCACCGCCAGCGACGCCACCATCTCGGCACCGGTCACGCAGTGGTCCCCGGGGCGGCCCTTGCCCAGGTCGTGCAGTACCGCGGCGAGCAACAACAGGTCCGCGCGCCGTACCGACGAGGTGAGGCGGGAGGCCTCCACCACGGTCTGGACCAGGTGCCGGTCCACCGGATGGACGTGCACGCTCTCGCGCGCCGGCAGGTTCCTGATCTCCGCCCACTCCGGCAGCAACCGCAGCCACAGGCCGCTCCGGTCCAGTGCCTCCACCACCGCCGGGACCCGCTCGCCCGCACCCAACAGAACCAGCAGGTCCGACAGTGCGGCGGCCGGCCACCGATCCTCCGGTGGGGGGCACCGCTCCGCCAGCACTCCCAACGTCGCCGAGGAGATCGGCAGACCCGTACGCGCCGCGGCCGCCGCCACCCGCAGCACCAACCACGGATCGTCCTCGACCCGGGCGCCCCGCGCGAGCGCCACCTCCCCCGCGTGCTCGACCACCCCCTCCGCCAACGGGCGACGCACCGGGGAGCGGCGCAGCAGCCCCGTCAACCCGCGCGTCGACAACGCCGAACAGGAGTCCCGGATCGCCTGTTCGGTGACGAACGCGATCGTGCGGGCCGCGTCCCCCAGCTCGCGGGCCAGGTCGAACCTGTCCCCCACGCCGAGCGCCCGGCCCACCTCGTCCCCGTACTGGGCGTGCAGCACCTCGCGCGCACGCCCCGCCACCCGGTGCAGTTCCGTGCGCGCGTCCAGGACCCGCGCCCGGGCTGCCACCAGATCGCCCGGGCGCGTCGACCGGCCGTCGCACAACTGCGCCAGGGCCAGGGCCGACACCAACTGGGAGTCCCGCAGGCCCCCCGCCCCGTTCTTCAGATCGGGCTCGCTCAGGTGCGCGATCACCCCGGCGCGCTGGCGCCGTGCGGCCGTCGCCTCGAGCACCTCGTCGAAACGCGAGCCGATCTGGTGGCGCCACTGTCGGCGTGCCCCGTCCACCACCAGCGCCCCCAGGTCCGTGTCCCCGGCGACCACCCGGGCGTCCAACAGACTCAGGCCCGCACTGACGTCGGAGGCCGCCACCGACAGGCACTGGTCCACCGTGCGGACACTGTGGTCCAGCGCCACCCCCGAGTCCCACAGCGGATACCAGAGCGCGTCGGCGACCGCCGCCAGGTCCCGCCCGGGACGCCGCTCGTGGACCAACACCAGGTCCAGATCCGAGTACGGGAGCACCTCGCGGCGGCCGAGACCACCGAGGGCGACCAGGGCGAACCCCGACCCCTCGACGATCCCGGCCCGCCCCGCCATGAGGGACAGTTCACGCTCGTAGAGCCCCCGCAGGGCCTCACGCAGCTCCCCCGGCGACCACCGGGGGACGTTCGCGCCCAGGAGGCGCTGCCTGCCCTCGCGCAACGCCCGGGCCGGGTCACCGTCACCGGAACCACTCATGACCTGCCCCTCCCCCCTCGTGGCCCGAGGCCGCCGTCAGATGGCGGCCTCGCCCTGCTCTCCGGTGCGGACGCGGACGATGGTCTCGACGGGGGTCACCCAGACCTTGCCGTCGCCGATCTTCCCGGTCCGGGCGGCGTCGACGATGAGCGGGATCACCACGTCCACCGAGTCGTCCTCCACCACCACCTCCACCTTGATCTTGGGCACGAAGTCCACCGCGTACTCGGCGCCGCGGTACACCTCCGTGTGCCCCTTCTGACGGCCGTAGCCCTGGACCTCGCTGATGGTCAGACCGTGGATGCCGGCCTGCTCGAGTGCCGCCTTGACGTCCTCGAGGGTGAACGGCTTCACGATCGCGGTGACGAGTTTCATGTCGTGGGTTCCTTGTCTTCTGGTGCCGGCTCAGCGGATGAGCGCGGTCGTGGTGGGCTCGTACGCGGTCTCGGCGTGCTGGGTGCCGTCGATGCCGGACTGCTCCTCGGTGGCCGGGATGCGCCAGCCGAGGGGTCGGCAGATCGCCCACGCCACGACGGTCATCACCGCGGTGAACACCAGGGCCGCCACAGCGATCACCGCCTGGACCACCAGGAGTCGCCAGCCGTCGCCCGAGTAGAACAGGCCGGCAGCGGTGTCGAAGGTTCCGGTGGCGAACAGCCCGATCGCCACCGTGCCCCACAGTCCGGAGACCAGGTGGACACCCACCACGTCGAGCGAGTCGTCGTAGCCGAACCGGTACTTCAGGCCCACGGCGAGTGCCGACAGGATCCCGGCGACCGCGCCCAGCGCCACGGCGCCCAGCGGGCTCACCGACCCCGCCGCCGGGGTGATCGCGACCAGGCCGGCGACCACGCCGGACGCTGCGCCGAGGCTCGTGGCGTGACCGTCACGGATGCGCTCGGTCAGCAACCAGCCGAGCATCGCCGCGGCCGCCGCGGCGGTGGTGTTGAGCCATGCCAGACCGGCCGTACCGGTGGCGCCGAAGGCCGATCCGGCGTTGAAACCGAACCACCCGAACCACAGCAGGGCGGCGCCGAGCATCACCAGCGGGAGGTTGTGCGGACGGTAGGCGGTGCGGCCGAACTCGAGACGCTTCCCGATGAGCAGGACCAGCACCAGGGCCGCGATACCGGCGTTGATGTGCACCACCGTGCCGCCGGCGAAGTCGATCGGGGCCACCGCGGCGGTGAGTCCGCCCTCGCCGTCGTCCACCGTGCCGAAGAGCTTCGCCGCGATCCCCGTCTCCGAGTGCGACAGCAGACCGCCACCCCACACCATGTGGGCGAGCGGGAAGTAGGCCAGGGTCACCCACACGCCGGCGAACGCCATCCAGGCGCCGAACCGCACGCGCTCGGCCAGCGCACCCGAGATCAGGGCGACCGTGATGATCGCGAACGTCACCTGGAAGGCCACGTCGACCACCTGCGGGTAGGCACCCGATCCCGAGGCCACCCAGCCGGAGGCGTCGCCGATCACCCCGGACAGTCCGAACATCTCGAAGGGGTTGGCGAACACTCCGCCCACCGACTGGGATCCGTAGGACATCGACCAGCCCCACAGCAGGTAGATGATCCCGACCAGTCCCATCGCGCCGAACGACATCATCATCATGTTGAGCACGGACTTCTGCCGCGACATCCCGCCGTAGAACAGCGCCAGGGCGGGTGTCATGAGCAGGACCAGGGACGCCGCCATGAGCATCCAGGCCGTGTCTCCCGTGTCGAACTCCGGCGTCACCTCTTGGGCGAGCAACGCGACACTGTCACCGATCACGGTGCGCCTCCTCCTCGTCTCGCGGGAGGGCATCTGCCGCCCTCTCCGTCCGAGGAGAAGATTTCCGCTGCTGTGTTGCGGCGGATACGCGCCCACGTTTCGGGACTGTTACGCAGTCGGGGTCGGCGTTCCGTTCATGTGTCCGGCAACGCCCCCGGGCGAAGCGAACGGCCCCGGGCCCGGGGGCGGGTCCGGGGCCGGGGCCGCGTCTGAGGTCAGGCGCCGAGCAGTGCGTCGACGAATGCCTCCGGGGTGAACGGCGCCAGGTCGTCGGCCCCCTCACCCAGCCCGACGAGCTTCACCGGTACGCCCAGCTCGTGCTGGACCTGGAAGACGATGCCGCCCTTGGCCGTGCCGTCGAGCTTGGTGAGCACGACGCCCGTGATGTCCACGACCTCCTTGAACACCCGGGCCTGCATGAGGCCGTTCTGACCGGTGGTCGCGTCGATCACCAGGAGCACCTCGTCCACCGGGGTCTTCTTCTCGACCACGCGCTTGACCTTGCCCAGCTCGTCCATGAGACCGGTTTTGGTGTGGAGGCGGCCGGCGGTGTCGACCAGGACCGCGTCGACCCCGGTCTCGACTCCGCGGGCGACTGCGTCGAACGCCACGGAGGCCGGGTCAGCGCCCTCCTTGCCACGAACGGTCTCGGCCCCGACCCGTTCGCCCCACGTCTGGAGCTGGTCGGCGGCGGCGGCGCGGAAGGTGTCGGCGGCGCCCAGGAGGATGGTCCGGCCGTCGGCGACCAGGACCCGGGCGAGCTTGCCGGTCGTGGTGGTCTTGCCGGTCCCGTTGACGCCCACCACCAGCAGGACCGCCGGCGTGCCGTCATTGGGCAGTGCCTTGAGCGAGCGGTCGTACTCGGGGTGCAGGGTGTCGACGAGCGTCTGACGGAGCAGGTCCCGCACCTCGGCCTCGGTGCGGATCTGTCGGGTCGCGATCTGTTCACGCAGGTGGTCCACGACGCGCTCGGTCATGGCGGCGCCCAGATCGGCCATGATCAGGGTGTCCTCGATCTCCTCCCACGCGTCTTCGTCCAGGTCCCCCGCACCCAGCAGCCCGAGCAGGCCCTGGCCGACCGAGCTCTGGGACCTCGCGAGGCGGCCCCGGAGACGTTCGAGCCGGCCGGTCGCCGGGTCGATGCGCTCCACCGGGGCCACCGGTTCGGGCGTGCCGGTGATGACGTCCGGGGACGGGACGGGGATCTCCTCGTCGGGCACCTCGGGTGGCACCACCACCGTGTCCACCGGCGCGGGTTCCACCACCACGGTCTCGGCACTGGGACCCGGCTCGATGTCCGGCTCGGGCACCAGATCCGGATCGCCCGTCCCGGCGTCCACTGTCGACTCCGCGGGCCCTTCGGGGGTGGCGGGCTCGACCGGGGCCGCCGGGGCGCGAGAGCCGTCCGGAGGCGGGACCTCGCGCCGGACGGGCGTCGGTGCGGTGGGCGCGGCAGCGGCGGGACCCGCGGCCGGCGTCTCGCGCGGCAGCGGCTCCTTCGGAGGTGCGGCGGTCGCCGTGCCCCCGGCCTGGGTGAACGAGAAGCCCGTGCCCGCTTGATAGTTGCCGGAACGTTCCTGCTGGGTGAGCTCCTTGTGTTCCTCGGGCTTGCTGAGACTGATCTGCCGCTTCTTGCGCAGCGCCAGTCCCACGACGAGCGCGAGGACTGCGAGCAGCAGCACTACGGCGACGGCCACGATGATCCAGGTGGTGGTGTTCACGGTGCCCAGTATGGCTGACCGCCCCCTCCGCCATCTCGGTCCCGGGGTCCCCGAGCCGACCTAGACTCACGCTCGTCAGCACAAGGAGGTGTCAGACCGTGGCCGACGCCGTCGCCCCGCCGTCCCCCGCCGATCGCCCGTCGCCGCCGGGTCCCCGCAGGACACCGGTCCGCCGACCGCCGGTGTTCCCCACCTGGGCGGCCAAGACCGTCATGGCGGTGACCGGCCTCGTCTTCACCGTCTTCGTGGTGGTGCACATGATCGGCAATCTCAAGGTGTTCACCGGGGCCGTCCACTTCGACGAGTACGCGGCGTGGCTGCGCACGGTCCTCATGCCGTTCCTGCCCCGGGAGGGTGTGCTCTGGGCACTGCGCGTGGTGCTCGTGGTGTGCCTGCTCGCGCACGTCTGGTGCGCGGCACTGCTCGTGCACCGGTCGCGGACCGCGGCGGGCCCGCACCGGCGGCGCACACGGGCCGGCTCCGCCTCGTTCGGCGCCCGGTCGATGCTGCTCACCGGCGTGATCCTGCTGCTGTTCGTCGTGTTCCACATCCTCGACCTGACGACCGGCACCGCCCCTGTCGCACCGGCCGGCTTCGTCGCCGGATCGCCGTACGCCAATCTGGTCGCCAGCTTCTCCCGGCCGTGGGTCGCCGCGTTCTACGGCGTCACGATGCTGTTGTTGGCCGCGCACATCGCGCACGGGGTCCGGACCGCGGCCGGCGACCTCGGAGTGACCGGCCTGCGGAGTCGGACCGGGTTCGCGGTGGTGGGCGGCACGGCAGCCGTGGCGGTCCTTCTCGGCAACGCCTCGATCCCCCTCACGGTGCAGCTGGGGTGGATCTCATGACGTTCTCCCCGCCGCCGGTCACCATCCCCGGGGCCACGCCCGGCCAGACCCTGTCCAGTGGCGTACCGGGGGGCGACCCCGCGACCGCCTGGGCCCGGCGCCGCGACTCCTATCCCCTGGTCGCGCCCGGGAACCGGCGGCATTTCCACGTGATCGTGGTGGGCACCGGCCTGGCCGGCTCCGGCGCGGCCGCGGCCCTGGCCGAGTTGGGGTACCGGGTGACCGTGTTCACCTATCACGACGCTCCCCGGCGGGCGCATTCCGTGGCGGCCCAGGGCGGCATCAACGCGGCCCGTGCCAGGCGGGTCGACGGGGACTCGGTGGTGCGGTTCGTGACCGACACCGTCAAGGGCGGGGACTTCCGCGGGCGTGAGGCCGAGGCGTTCCGGCTGGGCGAGGAATCCGTGCGGGTGATCGACCACTTCTCCGCCCTGGCGACCCCGTTCGCCCGCGAGTACGGCGGGGTGCTGTCCACCCGTTCGTTCGGCGGCGTCCAGGTCTCGCGGACCTATTATTCGCGGGGCCAGACCGGTCAGCAGCTGCAGATCGCCGGCAGCCAGGCCCTGCTGCGTCAGGTCGGTTCGGGCGGGGTGACACTACACACCCGCCACGAGATGCTCGACCTCGTCGTTGACTCCTCCGGGTGTCACGGCGTGGTGGTCCGTGATCTGGTGACAGGGGCGATCCGCGCCGAGACCGGACACGCGGTCGTTCTCGCCACCGGCGGGTACGGCACGGTCTTCCACGACTCGACGCTGGCGATCAACTCCAACGCCTCGGCGGTGTGGCGCGCGCACCAGCGCGGTGCGTTGTTCGCCTCGCCCTCGTTCGTACAGTTCCATCCCACCGCACTGCCCAAGGACTCGGACTGGCAGGCCAAGACCATCCTCATGAGCGAGTCCCTGCGCAACGACGGCCGCGTGTGGGTGCCGGCGGACAGCACGGACCGGCGGGCCCCCGACGAGATCCCCGATTCGGAGCGGGACTTCTTCCTCGAGCGCCGCTATCCCGCGTTCGGCAACCTCGTCCCCCGGGACGTCGCCTCGCGGGCGATCACGGCCGAGATCAGGGCGGGACGCGGCGTCGGGCCCCGCCGCAACTCGGTGTACCTGGATTTCCGCGACGCACTGGCCAGGGTCGGCAGGGCGACCATCGCCGAGCGGTACGGGAACCTGTTCGACATGTACACGCACGCCACCGGCGAGGACCCGTACGCGGTACCGATGCGGATCGCGCCGACCTGCCACTTCACCATGGGCGGGCTGTGGAGTGACTACGACCTGCAGACCTCGATCCCGGGCCTGTTCGTGGGCGGTGAATGCGCATGGAACTACCACGGGGCCAACCGACTCGGTGCCAACTCGCTGCTGAGCGCCAGCGTCGACGGGTGGTTCACCCTGCCGTACTCGGTGCCGGCGCACCTGGCCGGCCGTCAGGGGGGTGTGGACCTGCCCGACGACGACGACGAGGTGGTCGTGGCGGCCGTGGAGCGCGCCAGGGAGCGCGTCGACGCGTTGCTCTCGGTGGGCGGGACGACGGGACCGGAGCATTTCCACCGGGAACTCGGACAGATCCTCTACACCGGTTGTGGCGTGACCCGCACCGCCGCCGGTCTGACCGAGGCGATCGACCGCATCCGGCAGCTACGGGAACGGTTCTGGTCGGACCTGCGTGTGACCGGCGGGGACGGGCACCTCAACCCGGTTCTCGAGCTGGCCGGGCGGGTGGCGGACTTCCTCGAGCTCGCCGAGCTGATGTGCGTGGACGCCCTGGACCGGGACGAGTCCTGCGGGGCGCATTTCCGGGACGAGCACCAGACCGCCGACGGCGAGGCGCTGCGTGACGACGCGAACTGGTGCTTCGCCTCGGCATGGGCCTCCCGGGGCGATGAGCGTGGAGGCCCACGCAGCTTCGTCAGACACGCCGAACCGCTCGGGTTCGACGCCGTGGAACTCACCACGAGGGACTACCGATGAAGGCGGACAGTATGAGGCTCACCCTGCGGATCTGGCGCCAGGCGGGCCCCGACGAGGCGGGCCGGTTCGAGGAACACCGGGTGGACGACGCCCGCCCGGAGATGAGCATCCTGGAGCTTCTGGACATGCTCAACAGCCGGCTCGTCGACGCCGGCCTGGAGCCGTTCGCTTTCGACTCCGACTGTCGTGAGGGGATCTGTGGCGCGTGCGGGGTGACCGTCGACGGTCACCCCCACGGCCCCGCTGAGAACACCCCGTCCTGCCACCAGCGGCTCACCCCGTACCCGGACGGGGCGACCCTGAGGATCGAGCCGCTGCGGGCCGCGGCGTTCCCGGTGATCCGCGACCTGGTGGTGGATCGCTCGGCGCTCGACCGGGTGCTCGAGGCGGGGGCGTACGTCCAGCTGCCGACCGGGAGCGCACCCGATGCCGACACCACGCCACAGGGGCACGACACCGCCGAGTCCGCCCTGGACCTGGCAGCCTGCATCGGTTGCGGTGCGTGCGTCGCCGCCTGCCCGAACGGGTCCGCGAACCTCTTCGTGGGCGCGAAGCTCGGGCACCTGGCGCTCATGCCGATCGCCAAGGCCGAGCGGACCTCGCGGGCCAGAGACATGGTCCGCGAGGCCGAGCACGAGTTCGGGCCCTGTTCGCTCTACGGCGAGTGCTCGCGGGTGTGCCCCGCCGGCATCCCGCTGCGGGCGACCGGGATGGTCAACAGGGAGCGCCTGCGGTCGGTGTTCCGCCG
>CAYFRF010000002.1:52880-86494 GCA_964345415.1 uncultured Microbacter sp.
CCGTAGAGGACGTCGGCGACGTCCATTGTCGGCTTCTGGTGGGTGATCACGATGAGCTGACTGGTCTCCCGCAACTGCTCGAACAGGCCGATCAGGCGTCGCAGGTTGGTGTCGTCGAGTGCGGCCTCGACCTCGTCCATCACGTAGAAGGGGCTGGGCCGGGCCTTGAAGATCGCCACCAGCATGGCCACCGCGGTCAGCGACTTCTCCCCACCCGACAGCAGGGACAGTCGCTTGACCTTCTTGCCCGGTGGCCGCGCCTCCACCTCGATGCCGGTGGTGAGCATGTCCTCCGGCTCGGTGAGGACCAGACGTCCCTCTCCCCCGGGGAACAGCACGGAGAACACCTCACGGAATTCGCGCTCGACGTCGACCCATGCCTCGGTGAAGATCTGTTCGATGCGTTGGTCGACGTCGTCGATCACGCCCTCCAGATCGGCGCGGGCCTTCTTGACGTCGTCGAGCTGCGTCGACAGGAACGCGTACCGCTCCTCGAGTGCCGCGAATTCCTCCAGAGCCAGCGGGTTGACCTTGCCCAGAGTCGCCAGGTCCTTCTCCGCACGTCTGAGCCGGCGTTCCTGCTCGGCCCGGACGAACGGCATCGGCGGTGGCGGGGTCACGTCCTCTCCGCGCTCGCGGGCGGCCTCGTACTCCTCGATCTCCAGCGCCGACGGTGGCAGATCGACCTCCGGACCGTAGTCGGTGACCAGCACCTCGGGCTCGATCCCGTGGCGTTCCAACACCGATGCCTCCAACTCGGAGACCTTGACCTCGAGTTGGGCACGGATCACCTCGTCGCGGTGCGCGGCATCCCCGAGCCTGGTGACCTCCGCTTCGGCCGAGGACAGGTCTCTGCGCAGCGCCGACAACCCTGTCGTCGCCTCGGCCCGGGCCGCCGCGAGGTGATCGCGGTGCGCCCCGGCGAGGGCGATCAGCTCGTCCAGTCGGGTCAGCAGGCGCCCGCTGAGTTCGTCGACCACTCCCGCGACCTCGGCGCCACGCCGCCGCGCGGCCGCGGCCCGGGCCGCCCGGGCGCGGGACTCACGCTCTGCCTGCGCGGCCCGGCGCAAGGACGCCGACTTGCCCCGGACACCGGCGGCCCGCTCCTCTGCCGACCGGTGGGCGAGCCTGGCCTCCAGTTCCGCGGCGCGCGCCTGTGACACCTCGGCCTGGGCGGCCAGGCGTTCGCCGTCAGCAGGCAGCTGCTCCTCGTCAGAGTCGGTCCCGGCGCGCGCGAGGCGGTCCGAGAGCTCAGCGTGTTCCTCGCGCGCGGCGTCCAATTTGTCCACAGCGATCCGACGGGTCTGTTCGAGGCGCCGCACCTCCGCCTCCGCATGGCGACGCTGCTGCCCGATCCGGGCGAGCGCGGCGTAGATCTCCTCGATCGCGGCGTCGGACTCGGTGATCGCCGCCATCGACTCCGAGAACCGGGCAGTCCGTTCGGAGTCCTCGGCCTCGGCGCCCGCGAGTTCGGCACGAATCGTCTCGAGCGACCCACGTACTCGCTCGCGTTCGGCTACTGCCGCGTCGATCGCGGACTGGATCTCGAGGCCGGTCCGTCCCGACGCCGAGCCGCCCACCGCCCAGCCCGGTCCCGCGAGCTCTCCGTCGCGGGTCACCGCACGCACACGCCGATCCGCCTCCACCTGGGCCAGGGCCGTGCCCAGGTCATCCACCACCACCACGTCGACCAGCAGCGCGGTCACCGGTGCCGCGAGATCCGACGGGACATCCACGACGTCCAGTGCCCAGCGGGCCCCGTCGAGCAGGTCCACCTCCAGCCGGTAGTCACCTCCCGGTTCGTCCCGCCCCACCAGCCCGGCCCTGCCGGCGTCCGCCTCACGCAGTGCCGCCAGCACCTCGAGGCGATCCACCCCCCGGTCGACCACCACCGCGTCGACGGCCGGGCCGAGGGCGACGCCCACCGCGCGCTCCCAGCCGTCCCGCACGCCGAGCATCTCCCCCACTGTTCCGGCCACGGCGTCGCTGCCGAGGTGGCGTACCACCCATTCGGCCCCGTCACCGGCGCCCTTGTTCTGCTCGAGCGTCTCGATGCGGGCCGCGAGCCTGGCGATCTCCTGGTCCGCCTCACGTTCGATCGCCTGCAGCTCTGCGAGACGTGCCCGGGCCGCCAGGTGTGCCCGCTCCGCCCGTCCGAGGTGGTCGTCCAGGCTGCGCTCGCCCTCACCGTGGACACCGACCCGTGCATGGACGGTGTCGAACTGTGCCTCCGCGTCGACCACCGCGTCGCGAGCGGACACCATCTCGGCGTCCACGCGCGCGATCTCGGCCTCCGTGGACTCCACGCGCGCGGCCAGGGTGTCGACCTTCCCGGCGAGCCGCGCGACGCCCTCCCGCCGGTCGGCGATCGCCCGCACCGCCTTGAGATGCTCGGCCTCGAGCGCGGCGAGCGCCGACTCCGCGCGGGAGAGTGACTGTGTTGCCGCACGCGCGTGGTCGGCCGCACGCTCGACGTCCTCGGTCAGTTCCTTCTCGTGGGCCGCGGCTCTGTCGGCCTGCCGGTCGAGTTCATCCGGGTCGGTGCCGTGGTGGACCGCCACGTCGGCCGCCAGCGAGCGGGCGCGATCGGAGGCGATGCGGGCGGTGGCCCGGGCACGCTCGGCCAGCGTCGACAGGGCGAACCAGCGTTGCTGTGCCGCCTCGGCGTCCGGGGTGAGGCGGTCGAGTTCGGCCTGGGTCTCGGCGACCTTCCGGGCGAGTTCGTCGCGGCGGTCCACGGCCTCGGCGACCCGGTCCTCGAGTTGGCTGCGCACGCTCTCGGCGTCCGCGAGTTCCCGCCGGCGGGTGACCAGGTCATCGGCCGCCAGACGGAATGTGGCGTCCCGCAGGTCCGCCTGGATGGTCTGGGCGCGCCTGGCCACCTCGGCCTGCCGCCCGAGCGGCTTGAGCTGGCGGCGCAGCTCGGTGGTGAGGTCTCCCAGCCGGTCGAGATTGCCCTGCATCCCGGCCAGCTTGCGCTGGGCCTTCTCCTTGCGTCGCCGGTGTTTGAGGATGCCCGCGGCCTCCTCGATGAACGCGCGCCTCTCCTCGGGCTTGGACTCCAGGATCTCGGCGAGCTTGCCCTGGCCGACGATCACGTGCATCTCGCGGCCGATGCCGGAGTCCGACAGCAGCTCCTGGACGTCCATGAGCCGTGCCCGGTCGCCGTTGATCTCGTACTCGCCCGCACCGTCTCTGTACATGCGCCGGGTGAGCGAGACCTCGGCGTAGTCGATCGGCAGTGCCCCGTCGGAGTTGTCCAGGGTCAGCGTCACCTCGGCACGGCCGAGCGGCTGTTTGCCGACGGTGCCGGCGAAGATCACGTCCTGCATCTTCCCGCCGCGCAGCGTCTTGGCGCTGTGCTCACCCATCACCCAGGTGAGCGCGTCCACGACGTTCGACTTGCCGGAGCCGTTGGGCCCCACGACCGCGCAGATGCCGGGTTCGAATCTCAGGGTCGTGGGCGCCGCGAAGGACTTGAAGCCCTTGAGCGTCAGCGACTTGAGATACACGGATACTGATCCTAGGTCAGCGTTCGAGGAATCCCGTGAGCCCGCCGCGAGCCGGTTCGATGCTGTCCACCACCAGGTCGACGCGCCCCGGGGTGGTACCGCCGCGCAGCGCCCCGAGCAGTGCGCGACAGGCTGATTCTGGCCCCTCGGCCACCACGTGGACACGCCCGTCGGGCTTGTTGGCCGCGTAGCCGCTCAGCCCCAGTTCCAAGGCGCGGCTCCGGGTCCACCACCGAAATCCCACGCCCTGGACGTGGCCGTGCACCCAGGCCACCAGCCGGACATCGTCCCCGGTCCGAGCCTGCGACGGTGGATCGCCCGGGTTCACGGGGTCTCGTGACCGTTCTGGATCTCCAGTCGGATCTCGGTCCCGGCCGCGACGGTGCGTCCGACGGTGCACGCCTTGTCGATCGAGCGCCGGGCCAGGTCCACGAGACGCTCCGCCGCCTCGGGGTCGAGCTCCGACATGTCGAGTTCGTACAGTTCCTCGAGCAGCGGGTACCGCTCGGTCTCCCGATCGGCGTCGCCGGAGATGTGGACGGACGAGTCATAGTCCTCGCCCAGCCGGCGGGAGAGTGTGAAGTCCGAGGCCATGGCCGAGCAGGCACCCAGCGCGATCTTGAGCAGTTCTCCCGGGGTGAACACCCCCTCGACGTCTGCGGACCCGATCTCCACGCGGCCACCGCGGCTCGACGTGCCCACGTAGCGGCGGGTGCCCACGCGGTCGACACGCAGTGTCGTGGCCGGTGGGGTCTCGGCGGTGTGCGGAGTGGACTCGGTGGACTCGCTCATCAGGTCATCGTACGGCCACGACGTGCGCTCTGGCGGGGCGCCGGCTGGCAGACGGGGCAGAAGTGCGAGCCGCGGTTCATGAAGTCCTCCCGCACCACGGCCGCGCCGCAGCGGGAACACGGTTCACCCGTCCGGCCGTACGCGTCGAGGGAGCGGTCGAAGTACCCGGAGGCCCCGTTGACGTTGACGTACAGCGCGTCGAAGGACGTGCCGCCGGCGGCCAGCGCATCGGCCATGACATCCCGCGCGTGCTCGACGGTCTCGGTCACCGTCCTCAGGGTGAGTGCCCCGGAACGGCGTCGCCCGTGGACACCCGCGCGCCACAGTGCCTCGTCGGCATAGATGTTGCCGATGCCGGACACCACGGTCTGGTCCAGCAGCAGCCGCTTGATCTCGGTGTCACGCCGACGGATCACCCGCGCGGCGGCGACCGCGTCGAATCCGGGCTCGAACGGGTCCGCGGCGATATGCGCAGCCGGAGCCGGGAGCAGGACGCCTGTGCCGTCCCGCGCCTCGGCGAGCGGGACCACCGTCCACCCGCCGAAGGTCCGCTGATCGACGAACCGCAGTTCGGTGCCGTTGTCGAGATGCGCCCGGGCGTGCATGTGACGCACCGGCGGGGCCCCCGCCTCCGTGACCAGCATCTGTCCGCTCATACCCAGGTGGACCAGGAGGCAGTCCGCTCCGGGCGAGTGATCCTCGTCGAGCGTCAACCACAGGTACTTGCCGCGACGACGGGCGCCGCTGACGGTCCGGTCCTGCAGGCGGGCGACGATCTCCCCGGGGCCGCCGGGCTGGCGGCGGGCGGTCCGCGCACCGGTCACCTCCACAGCGGTGATCGAGCGCCCCACCACGTGGTCCTCCAGGCCACGCCGGACCACTTCGACCTCTGGCAGTTCGGGCAAGCCCCTCAGCCGGCCTTCCGGTCGAGGGCTGCCCAGGCCTGCTCGGCGGCCTTCTGCTCGGCTTCCTTCTTCGTGCGACCGCCCCCCTCACCCAGACGGTCCTCGCCCACGAACACGACGGCGGTGAACCTCTTGTCGTGGTCCGGCCCGCTGGAGGTGATCTCGTACCTGACCTTGGCCCGTCCCCGGGCGGCACATTTCTCCTGCAGACTGGTCTTCCAGTCCAGGGCGGCACCGAGGTTGGGAACGACCTTCAGTCGTTCGCCGATGATCCGTTCGATCAGCGTCCGCGAGGGCTCGAGTCCGTGGGTGAGGTAGACGGCCCCGAAGACCGCCTCCAGGGTGTCGGCGAGGATCGAGTGTTTGTCGCGGCCCCCCGTGAGTTCCTCCCCCCGTCCGAGCCGCAGGTGCGCGCCGAGTCCGCCCGGCCCGAGCTCGCGGGCGATGTCCGCGAGGGAGTAGGCGTTGACGAGGCTCGCCCGGATCTTCGCCAGGTCCCCTTCCGGGCGGTCGGGATAGGTCGTGAAGAGGTACTCGGTCACCACCAGCTCCAGGACCGCGTCACCGAGGAATTCCAGTCGCTCGTTGTGCGCCAGTCCGCCGTTCTCGTACGCGAACGAACGGTGCGTGACCGCCTGGGCGGCCAGGTCAGCGGGCAGGGTGACGCCCAGGACCTCGTCCAGTGCGGCCGCGGTGTCCGTCATCCCCGGCCCTCGTCAGCGCCGGGGGTCCCGAACTTGTCGGCCAGGTCCGCCCAGCGCGGGTCGATACGCCCCTCCGTCTCGCCGGAGACCCCGTCCGGGCTGGGGGTGTCGGTGTTGAGGCACTGGTCGTGCCCGTAGTCGGTGCACGTGGGTGAGAGCGGGAAATCCAGGCCGAACGCGTCGACGAGAGCGGGCTCGAGATCCAGTAGGTCGCCGTCGAGCAGCCGGACCTCGTCCTCCTCCGCACCCTCCGCGGCGGCTTTGCCCTCGAGCGCGTACATCTCGGTGAGGTCCACCGAGACGGGGGTGTCGAATTCGCCCAGGCAGCGCGCGCACTCGACACGCGCCTGACCTGTGACGGATCCGGTCACGAGGATCCCCTCGTCGACGAAGGTGAGCATGAGGTCGAGGTCGAGCTCGCTCCCCTCCGGGATACGGATCATCTCGACACCGATGTCGGTCGGCACGGCCACTGCCTGCCGGACCTGGGTCATCGCGCCGGGTGTCCGGCTGATGCTGCGGGTGTCGAGGACGAGGGGACCGGACGGGTGGCGCTGGGAGCGGGAGGTGGTGGACACGCCCAGCAGACTACCCGTCCGGATCAGTAGTCCCCGTACCCGTCGTCGTGGAAGTCACCGTCGCGTCCACCGCGTCGCCCGGCCGGCTCCCTCCGGGTGGACGGACCGACCCCGTGCAGTTCCTCGCGTCCCCGGGCGACGGTGCGGAGCGTGGCGCCGAGGAACTCCTCGAACCGGGCCATCTTGTCGTCGATGTAGGCGTCGCATTCCTCACGCCGCCGCTCGCTCTCGGCATGGGCGGCGTCGCGCACCCGGGCGGCTTCCTCGTCGGCGATCCGCACGACCTCGGACTCGGACAGCATGCGCTGCTGTTCCTGCCGCGCCTCGGTGATGGTCCGGTCATACAGGATGTTGGCCTGCTCGGTGAGTCGCTCCGCCTCGGCACGGGCGCGCGCAGTGGTGGCCTCGGCGTCGCGGCGGGAGCGCTCGAGCAGTTCGGAGGCCTCGGCGCGGGCGTCGCCCACCAGCCCGTCGGCGTGGTTGGTGGCCTCGGCGACCATGCGGTCGGCGCGGGCCTTGGCGTCGGCGAGCATGCGGTCTGCGTCCTCGCGCGCGTCACGAAGTGTGCGGTTCGCCTCGGCGTCGGCCGCCGTGACGGTCTCGTTGGCGGTGGCGTCGGCCTCGGCCAGCACACGATCACGCTGGTCGAGCACGTCCTGGGCGTCGTCGAGCTCACCGGGGAACGAGTCGCGGATGTCGTCGAGCAGCAGCAGGGACTCGTGCCGGGGAACCACGCAGTTCGCGGTCATGGGCAGACTGCGGGCGTCCTCGATCATCGCGTTCAGCTCGTCGAGGGCCTGGAACACTCGGTACACGCTCGTCCCCTTCAGCGGTTCGTCACTCTTGTCACACCAGTGTGCCCGTAACACACACGCCGTGGTGGGTGCGGCGGCGGTGTGTCCTGCTCTCCACCGTCTCCCACACCCGGGGTGGTCGGCCCGGAGGATCAGGCCAGGCGCTCCTTGAGCGCTGTCGCGACGGGCTCGGGCAGCAGGTGGGAGACATCGCCGCCGAGCCGCGTGACCTCCCGGCACAGGGACGACGAGACGAACGACAGGTCCGACCGTGTGGGCAGGAACACGGTGTCGATCCCCGCGATGGACCGGTTCATGTGTGCCATCGGCAGCTCGTAGTCGTAGTCCGTGGAGTCGCGCAGCCCCTTGATGACGGCCGTGGCCCCCCGGTCGCGGCAGTAGTCCACGAGCAGCCCGTAGAAGCTGTCGACCCGCACGCCGGGGATGTCGGCGCAGACCTCGTCGATGAGGGCCTTGCGTTCCTCGATCGTGAACGTGCCCTGCTTGTTGGGGTTGGCCACCACGCACACGATCACGTCGTCGAACAACTCGGCTGCGCGGCGGAAGATGTCGAGGTGCCCGAGGGTCACCGGGTCGAAGGAGCCTGGGCACACGACTGTGGTCATGGTGTGACCGTATCAACAGGCCGCGCCATCTCGACCGCGGTCTCGCCGTAGGTGCGTTCGAACTCGCGCTCGTACCCCTCCGGCCACCTGACCACCGGGTCGCGCTTGGACCGTTCCCACACCACGAGGGCGTCCGGCGCCAGCCACCCCCCGTCGAGCAGGGCCTGCAGGATTGGTTCGTCGAGGACCGGGGACCTGTCATAGGGGGGATCGGCCAGGACGAGGTCGAAGCCGCCGGCCAGGGGGCACTGTCCACCGACCGCGCCGGGTAGTGCGGCGCGCCTGATCGTCACCGTGGGGCGGGTCGGGGCCGGGGTGGAAGAAGAAGACGACGACGACGAAGCGTGCAGCGCCGAGACCCCGGCCGTGTTCTTCTTCAGACAGGCCACCGCCCGCGCGTTCTCTTCGATGAACCACGCGGTCTCGGCGCCGCGGGAGACCGCCTCCAACCCGAGCGCTCCCGATCCGGCGAACAGGTCCAGCACGGCAGCGCCCTCGAGGTCCATGCGGCTGACGATCGCACTGAACAGGGCCTCGCGCACCCTGTCGGTGGTGGGCCGCGTCCCGGTCGGGGGCACGCTGATCGAGAGCCCGCGGAGGCGGCCGGAGATGATGCGGGTCATGTCTGTCCTGCTCGTTCGGGGTGGGCGGGTCGGCGTTGCCGGCTCGGGCGTATTCGATCTGTGATGATCTCGCGTTCAGTACTTGAACAGGTAGTCGGATTCCTCTGACCCGGCGAGGCGTCGCACGCGTTCGGCCATCGCCGGATGGCGGTGGAGCCCCGGGTCCGCGTCGAGGATCTGCTCGGCGTGCTGGCGGGCGATGCCGATCACCGCACCATCGTCCACCACCGACAGCAGGCGCAGACTCGACAGGACTCCCGACTGCGCGTCCCCCAGGATGTCCCCCTCCCGGCGCTGCGCGAGATCGAGCTGTGCGAGGGCGAACCCGTCGGTCGTCGCGGCCACCGCCGACAGCCTCTCCATCGAGCGGCTCGCCACGGAGGAATTGGTCACGAGCAGGCACAGGCCCGGCAGGCCGCCCCGGCCCACCCGACCCCGCAACTGGTGCAGCTGGCTCACCCCGAAACGTTCGGCGTCCATCACCACCATCACCGTGGCCTCCGGGACGTCCACGCCGACCTCGATCACGGTGGTGGACACGAGCACATCGAGGGCGCCCGCCGCGAACGCCGACATGGTGGAATCCTTCTCCTCGGGTGGGAGCCGGCCGTGCATCAGACCGACCCTCAGCCCGGCGAGCGGGCCGGAGGCGAGGCGGTGGTGGAGTTCCACTGCGGCGACCAACGGTGGTCTGTCGCCACCCTTGTCGTCGTCGTCATATCCTCCCCCGGGCTCCTCACCGCTCTCGGCGGACCTCCCCTCCGGCGGGTCGGCGTCGATACGTGAGCACACCACGTACGCACGGTGCCCGGCATCCACCTCCTCCCGGATCCGCTCCCACGTCCGCTCCAACCAGCGCGGCTTCTCCCGCGCTGGCACTACAGAAGTAGAGACAGGGCGGCGGCCTCCGGGCAGCTCCCCCAGCTCCGACACCTCCAGGTCCCCGAACACCGTCATCGCGATGGTCCGCGGGATGGGCGTGGCTGTCATCACCAGCAGATGCGGCACCATGCCTTCCCTGCCCTTGCTGCGGAGCCGGTCCCGTTGGCGCACACCGAAGCGGTGCTGCTCGTCCACCACCACCAGGCCCAGGTCGAAGAAGTCCACCGAATCCTGGATCAGCGCGTGCGTCCCCACGATGATCCCGGCCTCACCGGTGACGATGTCGAGCAACGCGGCCCGCCGCTCGGCGGTCGACATGGACCCCGTCAGCAGCACCACCCGGGTGGCCTCGTCCGCGGCCCCGAGCCTGCCCGCCTCCGCCAGGTCCCCGAGCATCCCTCGCAACGACCGGTGGTGCTGGACCGCCAGCACCTCGGTCGGCGCCAACAACACGCACTGCCGGCCGGCATCGATGACCTGGAGCATCGCCAGCAGAGCCACCACCGTCTTGCCGGAACCGACCTCCCCCTGCAGCAGGCGGTTCATCGGCTCGTCCCGCGTCAGGTCCGCCGAGATGTCCTCCAGCACCGACTTCTGGCCCGCCGTGAGCTCGAACGGCATCCGCGCCTCCATGGCGGCCCGGATCCCGTCCGGTCGCAGCGGACTCGGCGGCGCCGGGTCACGGGCGGCGAACCGCCGGCGCGCGCCCAACAGCAACTGCAGCGCCAGCGCCTCGTCGAACCGCAGGCGGTACCCGGCCTCCTTCGCCTCCCCCTCGGACTCCGGCAGATGCGCCATCCGCAGCGCCCGGTCCAGCTCCATCAGCCCCAGGTCCTGACGCAGCGACGGATCCAACGGATCCACCACCGGCACCAGCGCCCGCAGCACGGTCACCACCGCCCCGAACAGGTCCCAGGAGGTCACCCCTTCCTTCGCCGCGTACACCGGCAGGTACTTGCGGTCGAACAGGCTCTGCCCGCCCTCGGCCTCGATCTTCGTCGACAACGCGGCGAGCGCGGCCAGGTTCCCGGACCCCCGGAGCTGACGGGACGGGCCCGAGGCGCTGCTGAGCACCAGGAACTCGGGGTGCTTGAGGTCGAAACTGCCACGGAAGCGCGAGAGCGTGCCGTCGAACATCGCCAATGTGCCCACCGGGAGCATGTGCTTGATCTTCGCCCCCGCGAAGAACACGACCTTGAACGTGGTCCCGCCGTCCTCGACCGTGAGGGTCACCATCTCCCGGGTCCCGGGCCTGTGCTTGACCGGGTAGCGCCTGGAGGCGGAGGACCTGACCGTGCCGATCACGGTCACGCGCTCCCCCTCGACCAGGTTCTGCTTGTCGAAACGCTGGCCGTGCTGGCGGTGCCGACGCGGGAGCGTGTGGAGCAGGTCCCCGACGGTCCGGTGGCCGAAGGCGCCGGCGATCCGCTCGGCCAGCTCCGGCTCCAGGACCTCGGCCAGCGGGGTCTCCGTGGTGGCGAGCGCGGTCATTCGACCCCGACGTGGGCCACGACCCTGCCCGGTCCCGCGTTGTAGCCCACCACTTCGACATCGGGATGGGTACCCCGGAGGCTCGACAGGACCTCCTCCGAGGACTGCTCGTCGAACTCGTCCCCGAACAGGATGGTCACCAGTTCCCCACCGGCCGACAGCATCCTGTCGACCATCGCGCACACCGATGCCACATGGTCACGGTCGATCAGCGCGACGTCGTGACCGATCACCCCGAGCAGGTCCCCTTCCGAGCAGCGGCCGACAAGTGTCAGAGCCTCCTGCTCCGCCCGGACGACGTGCGCGTGCCGGGTCGCGGCCGCCGCGTCGGCCATGCCGAACCCGTCCAGCGAGAGGGTCGTGGAGGCGTCGTGGACCGCCAGCGCGGCCAGTCCCTGCACCACCGATGCGGTCGGCAGGATCAACGCGTGCCAGCCCACGTCCCGCAGCGCCGCGTCGAGCGAACCGATCTGCGCCCGGGACAGCTCGCCGTTGGGCAGGATGAGGAACTCGTCGGCCTCCACCGCCAAGATAGCCTCGACCACCCCGTCGCCGGACTCGCCCGGGTCGACGGTCAGCGCCCCGGCGTCGACGAAGAGCTCCGCCAGCGGCCCCGGACGCACGATCGCCACCACCTTGCGCGTGGGCGCCCCTCCGGACCTCGTCGGCGCGGGCCCCTCAGCAGAGCCACTACTGTCGGAGCGGCCCTCCCCGAGGGGATCGAGCATGTCCGTGACACGGATCTCCGTGATCCGACCCAGCGCGAGCGCGGACTCGATCGCGGGGCCGATCTCGTCGGTGTGGACGTGCACCGCCCAGCGGGCGTGGTCGCCGCTGCCGCCGTCACCCACCACCACCACGCTGTCCCCCAGCGTGCGCAGCACCGACCGCAGCTCGTCCGCACGCGCGTCGTCGGAATGGGTCAGCGAGTACATGACCTCGTAGCGCGTCTCCGCGAGGGCGTCCGTGCACCCCTCCGGCCCGCGCCGCCCCTCCCGGGAAGCCGGCTCGTAGACCTCGGCGGACAGATCCGTGGGCGCCTCGTACTGCGGGCGATCCGGCGTCTCGTCGGTCAGGACCTCGACCATCGTGTCGAGCAGGATCAGCAGTCCCCGCCCGCCCGCGTCCACGACCCCGGCCCGGCGGAGGGCCGGGAGCTGCGCGGTGGTCCGGTCCAGCGCCGCCGCCGCAGCGTCCGCCGCCGCCCGGGCGACCTCGACCAGGGATGTGGCCGTGGATCGCCCCGCCCCGGCGGCGGCCTCCCTCAGGACGGTGATGATGGTGCCCTCGACCGGGTCGCTCAGCGCGTTGTCCACGAGGGTGACGGCGGTGCGCAGTGCCCGGCGATAGGTCGCGGCGTCCACCACGGTGAACGTGGCCGCCTCCCCGACCGCCCTGAGCACCTGGGAGAGGATCACCCCGGAATTGCCCCGCGCTCCGTGCACGGCACCGCGCCCCAGCGCCACCGCGATCTCCCGTGCGCCCGCAGTGCCACCGCCCTCGGTGATCCAGGCGTCCTCGCCCTCGGCGCGGTCCAGCGCGGCTCTCATGGTGTAGAGGAGGTTCGTACCGGTGTCCGAATCGGGAACCGGGAACACGTTGAGGAGATTGATCTCCTCCCGGTGCGCGGCGAGCTGTTCCACACAGCGCCTGGCCCACTTCAGGACCCCGTGGGCGTCGAGGGCCACCGAGCGATCCCCAACGCGTGTGCTGTCCTGCGTCATCGCCCCTCCTCGTCCTCCTCACACCCCTTCGGCGCGACCGCGCTGCCGGCTCGGCCAAGCCTAGTACCCTCACCTGTCGACAGCCGTTGAACAGGCCGAGACGACCGACACCCCACGGGAGCACAACAATGACCTACGACCCCTCGACGACCCCGCTCATCACCCTCAAGGACGGAGTGCTCACGCTCCCCGTGTCCCTCGAGGGAAAGGGCAACGCGCTCGACTCCGACGCGGTCGACCAGATGGGCATCGCGCTGACGGCCCTGCTCGACGGGGAGATCGACGCCCGTGTGGTGCTGCTCGTGGGCCTGGGCAAGAACTTCTGCGCGGGCGGGAACGTGGCGGGTTTCGCCGCTGCGGACGACCGCTCCGAGCACGTGCGTGAGCTCGCGGACAGGCTGCACGCGGTCATCCGGCAGCTCGACGAGGTCTCCGTTCCGGTGGTGGCCGCCGTGTCCGGGTGGGCCGCCGGAGCCGGACTCTCCCTGGCGCTCGCCGCCGACTTCGCGGTGGGCAGTCCCGACACGCGGCTGCTGGCCGCCTACCCCGGCATCGGGCTCTCCCCCGACGGCGGGATGTCCTGGCGCCTGCCCCGCGCCATCGGCCAGGCCGCCGCCCGCGCCTTCATCCTCGGCAACGAGCCCATGGAGGGTGAGCGCGCCTACGCGCTCGGCATGCTCACCAACCTCGTGAAGGACGATGTCCTCGGCGCTGCCGTCGCGCTCGCGTCCCGCCTCGCCTCCGGCCCCGCCGAGTCCTACGCGGCCGTCAAGTCCCTCCTCCGCGCCTCCGACACCTCGGACCTGTCTTCACAGCTGGACGCCGAGCGTGACTCGATCACCCGACTGGCCACCTCGCCGGACGGGATCGAGGGCGTCAACGCGTTCGTCGCCAAGCGGACCCCGGAATTCGGGAAGAACTGACCCCGCCGGCCCACCCCGCCGGACCTCCCCGCCTGACCTCCCCCTCTGACCCGGAATCCGCTACTCCCCCTCCGGATCCGCTACTCCCACAGGGGTAGCGGATCCGGAGCGCGGGTAGCGGATTCCGGACTCCCGCCCGGTCCCGGGTCGACGGGGAGCCGCCAGTCCACGGGCTCCGCACCGAGCCGGGCCAGTTCGGCGTTGGCCCGGCTGAAGGGTCTGGAGCCGAAGAAGCCCCGCGAAGCCGACAGCGGCGACGGGTGCGGGGACGCGATCACCGGGGTGTCCCCGAGCGCCGGGATGAGTGACTGCGCGTCTTTGCCCCACAAGATCGCGACCATCGGCCGCTGACGTTCGACGAGCGCCTCGATCGCCCGTGCCGTGACCGCCTCCCAGCCCCTACCCCGGTGCGAGGCCGCCTTTCCCGGCTCCACGGTGAGGACCCGGTTGAGCAGGAGCACCCCGGCGCGCGACCAGGCGCCCAGGTCGCCGTGCGGCGGCGGTGTGAACCCCAGGTCCTCGGCGTACTCGCGATAGATGTTGGCGAGGCTTCGCGGCAGGGGGCGCACGTGCGCATCCACGGCGAAGCTCAGCCCCACGGCGTGCCCGGGGGTCGGGTAGGGGTCCTGGCCCACCACCAGCACGCGGACCCGGTCGAAGGGCTGGTCGAATGCCCGGAGGACATCCGGGGCGGCGGGAAGGTAGCCGCGTCCGGCCGCGTTCTCGGCGCGCAGGAAGTCACCCATCTGTCGGATCTGGTCCGCCACCGGTTCGAGGGCCCGCGCCCAGCCCGGGTCGCGGATCTCCGACAGCACGGCCTGCCCGTTCGTCTGGTCGCCCACGCGGGTCAGTCGAGACGCCGGAGCTCGGCGCGGTACCGCATCGCGTTCTCGTGGTACTTCTGCGTGTTGCCGGTTAACATCCCCGGGTCGACCTCGTACCCCTCCCGGATCTTCGCGGGCGTGCCCATCGCCATGCGGCGGGCGGGGAGTTCGAACCGCGGCGGGATGAGACAACCGGCCGCGACGATCGCGCCGTCACCGATCACGGCGCCGTTGAGCACCACGGACCCGGAGGAGATCAGCGCGCCGTCCCCGATCGTCGCGCCCTCCACATGCGCGTTGTGCCCCACGATGCAGTTCTCGCCGAAGATGGTCGGTTCGCTCTCGGTGCAGTGGACGATCGTGCCGTCCTGGATGTTGCTCATCGCGCCGACCTCGATCCGGCCGTAGTCGCCGCGCAGCACCGCCGTGGGCCAGACCGAGACGCCGGGGCCGAGTGTCACCCGGCCGATCACCACCGCGTCGGGGTGCACCCACGCGTCCGGGGCGATGTCGGGGACGAGGTTTCCGAGTGCGTAGACAGCCATGTGCCCACCCTAGTTCGCGCCGCGCGCGGAGTCCCAGCCTCCCGGGTTCCTGGGCACCGCGTCGACCGTCACCTCGCCGGGAGTCCCCGCGCGGATGGTGCCGATGAGGGTGAACTCCCCCGGCACCTCGGCGCCCGGGGGGAAGGTGCCGAGCAGTCCGTGGTCCTCTCCGCCGTCGAGGATCCAGTCCAGGACCCGCTCCTCGATGTCGGCGACGCCGAGGGCCGTGGCCGCGCGGTGCAGTTCGGGGTCGACGGGGATGTCGGTGCGCCGTAGGTCTGCGGCGACGCCCGACGCGCGGGCGAGTCCGGACAGGTCCCGCAGCAATCCGTCGCTCACGTCGGTGAGTGCGGTGGTCCCGGCCAGACGCGCGGCCGTCCCCGAGCCGACGGGGGTGTGGGGCACGCGGTGTGCGCGCTGCAGCGGCCCGTCGGGGTGCCCGGCGAGCAGTAGTGCGAGTCCTGCCGCGGAGCGTCCGGGCAGGCCGGACAGTCCGATTCTGTCCCCGGGGCGCGCGCCGTCGATGCGCAGCGGGGCGGCACCGTGCGGGAGGGTGCCGATGGCGGTGACACCGACGACGACGACGTCGGCCCGTGTCAGGTCCCCGCCCACCACCACTGCCCCGGACCGGGCGGCCTCGCCGTGGATCCCCTCCGCCAGGTCCGCGATCTCCCCCATGCCGGTGTCGCCGGGGACGGCGAGTGCCACCAGGATCCGTGAGCACTCCGCGCCCATCGCCAGGACGTCGGAGACGTTCTGGGCGACGGCCCTGCGGCCGAGGTCTGTCCAACCGGTGAGGTCGAGCCGGAAGTGTGTGCCCTCGACGAGCATGTCGGTGGTCACCACCGTGGCGGCGGCGGGGCCGAGGACGGCGGCGTCGTCACCATTGCCCACCGGGTCGTCTCCGACCGAGGTGGGGGGCCCGCTCAAGATGTCGAGGACCGCGGCCTCACCGGCCTCTGCCACGGTCACGGTTCGATCGATCACGTGCGGGGTCCTCTTTCGGGTGGAGTCGCGCCCCGGGTGTCCGGGCGACGGTGAAGTAGCGTTGCGGTCAGGTTAGCGGCCGCCCGGAAGGTGGCCGTCCGTGGGAGGAAGGACGACACCAGTGGCTTCGAGCGACTCGGCCCCGCAGGATCGATACGACGCCGGACCCCGCCGGAGCGAGCAGTCGACCGGACGCGATCGTCCGATCTCGCCCGCGGTGGCGGCCGCGGCGGTCGTGGTGCCCCTCGTCCTGCTCGGAGGCGCCCTGGTGCTGGTACGCAGCATGAGTGACGATGTTGCCGAGGCAGCTGCCACCGAGCCGTATGCGGCGGTGCCGATCCCCTCGCCCGGAGCCGGGTCCGACACGTGTACGACCCTGATCGAGTCGTTGCCGCCGGCTCTCGGCGACGCCGACCAGGTGGCGCTGACCGAGCCCGCGCCTCCGGGCACCGCCGCGTACCGGATGCCCGACGCGGAACCGGTCGTGGTGCGCTGCGGGCTGCCCGCGCCCCCGACCTTCGTCGTGGGGGTGGGTCTCCAGTCCGTCAACGGGGTGCAGTGGTTCAACGAACCCGATCCCGACCCGGCGGTCACGTCGTCGACCTGGGTGGCCGTCGACCGACCCGAGTACGTGGCCGTGACCCTGCCGGAGGGCAGCGGCACCGGGCCCATCCAGGACCTGTCGGACGCGATCACCGCGTCCCTCGACGAGGTCGAACCGGCCCCGGCCCCGATCGGCTAGCCGGCACGAGCCGCAGGATCAGCCGCGGGCCAGGGCGGTCCGGACCAGGGTGTCCAGAAGGGTCCGGTAGTCGACCCCGGACGCGGCCCACATCTGCGGGTACATCGAGATCGGGGTGAACCCGGGCATGGTGTTGACCTCGTTGATCACCGGGCCGTCCACGGTGAGGAAGAAGTCCACGCGGCTGAGCCCCGCGGCGTCCAGTGCGTCGAACGCCTGCACGGCGAGTCGACGGAGTTCCGCGGTCTCCTCCGGCGACAGCCGTGCCGGGAGGTCGAAGGTGGTGACATCGTCGAGGTACTTGGTCTCGAAGTCATAGAACGCGTCGCCGTGGGTGTCGCCGTCCACCCCCGTGGGCTCACCGGGGATGTGCAGTTCGGCGGGCAGGCTGGCCTCGACCCGGCCGTCCGGGTATTCGAGTACCCCGCACTCGATCTCGCGACCGATGATCGCCGCCTCCACGATCACCTTGGAGTCGAACCGGCGGGCCTCGGCGATCGCGGCGTCCAGGTCCTCCGCCCGGGAGACCTTCGAGATGCCGATCGATGACCCACCGCGGGCGGGCTTGACGAACAGCGGGAGCCCGAGATGCTCCCGCTCCGGCTCGGTCAACGTCTCGGTGCCGGGCCGCAGGACGATCTGGGTGCCGATGGGCAGGCCGGCGGCCCCCAGCACGGCCTTGGTGAACTCCTTGTCCATGCCGGCGGCGCTGGAGAACACCCCGGGGCCGACGTAGGGGATCCCCGACAGCTCGAGCAGGCCCTGGATGGTCCCGTCCTCGGCGAAGGTGCCGTGCATGACGGGGAACACCGCGTCGACCCGGGCGATCACCTCACCTGCACGGGGACCGTCGACGTATCGGAGCTCACCCCGGTCCTCGGTGGACAGTCCCAGCGAGACCCTGGGGCGGTCCGGGTCGACGACGGGCATCCTGCGCTCGATGATGCGCAGATCCGAGACGTCGTCCGGACCCAGGGTCCAGGTGCCCGACGAGGTGATCCCGACGGGGATGACCTCGTAGAGATCCCGGTCGAGGTGGGACATGACGGCGCCGGCGGACACGCAGCTCACGGAGTGCTCCGAGCTGCGACCGCCGTAGAGGACGGCAACGGTGGTGCGGTTCACCCGCCCGAGGCTACTCGGGCTTGGTACTGCGGCTCATGAGGCGCACCGCCACCTCGACGGCGTCGCCCCCCTCGTGGCAGATCTCGTGCACCGCCTCCGTGAGCGGCATCTCCACGCCCGCGCGACGGCTCAGCTCACGAATCGAGGTGCAGGACTTCACACCCTCCGCGACCTGTCCGTTCGTGGCGGCCTGCGCCTGTTCGAGGGTCTCGCCCAGTCCGAGCCGCTCCCCGAATGTGCGGTTACGTGACAGGGGCGAGGTGCAGGTGGCCACGAGATCGCCGAGCCCGGCCAGGCCGGCGAAGGTCATCTGGTTGGCCCCCAACGCCACCCCGAGTCGGGTGGACTCGGCCAGGCCACGGGTGACGAGCGTGGCGGCGGTGTTGGCCCCGAGCCCCATCCCCGAGGCGATCCCACACACCAGCGCGATCACGTTCTTGGTGGCACCGCCGATCTCACAGCCCACCACATCGGTATTGGTGTAGGGCCGGAAGTAGCGGGTGGAGAACGCGTCCTGCAGACGTGTGGCGCGGGCCTCGTCACTGCAGGCGATCACGGTCGCGGAGGGCTGTCCCTCCGCCACCTCGCGCGCGAGGTTCGGCCCCGACAGCACTGCGATCTGCCCCTCGGGCAGACCCGCCACCTCCGCCACCACTTCACTGACCCGCTTGAGCGTGCCCGTCTCGATCCCCTTCGCCAGCGAGATCACCCCGACGCCCGGGGCGAACAGGTCGACCCACTGTTCGAGGTTCGCGCGCAGACTCTGCGAGGGCACTGCCAACACGACCTCGTCGACGCCCTCGAGGACCTCCGCGGGATCGGTCGAGGCGGTGACCGTCGGCGGGAGCTGGATCTCCGGGAGGTACTTGCTGTTGCGGTGCTCCTCGTTGATCCCCGTGGCGACCTCGTCCCGCCGCGCCCACATGACGACCTCTGAGCCGGCGTCCGCGAGGACCTTGCCCACCGCGGTACCCCAGGATCCCGCACCCATCACCGCGATACGCGCCATGTCCGCCTCCCGGCACTCGTCGCCCCCTGACCCCGGCCGAGGTCCATCAGAGCTCGACGCTACCCGCACCGGCGCGTTTTCGAGGGTCGGCTGGCAGGATGACGGGCGATGAACACATCGGGGGGCCCCGGCGGAACGGGAGACGGGTGGACGATCGTCGTCCCCGTCAAGTCGCTGGACCGTGCGAAAAGCAGATTGGCTCCCGCACTCACGCCTACCGATCGCCGTGCCCTCGTCGTGGCGATGGCCACCGACGTGATCAGCGCGTGCAGGTCGGCGGCTCCGGTGCGCACGGTCTGCGTGGTGGGTTCGGATCCCGAGGTCGCGCAACTCGCGCAGGACCTCGGAGCGGACTACGTCGTGGACCCGGGAACGGACACCGATGCCCCGATTCCGGGCCGCTCGGACCGCCACCCCGGGGTTGAGGACCCGCTCAACACCGCGATCGCCCGGGCCCTTGCCGGGGTGCGGGGGCCTGTCGGGGTGATCGCCGCGGACCTGCCCGAACTGGACGGGACGATCCTGACCGGGATTCTCGACTCGGCATCGCGACTGCCGCACTCGGTCGTCACCGATCACCGCGGTCGCGGCACCACGATGGCGTTCTGGACCAGTTCGGCCGAGCGCGTGAGCCGGTTCGGTGTGGACTCCGCCGACCGCTTCCGGCATCTCGGCGGTGCAGCGGAGATCGCGACGGATCACGCGGGGCGGGGACCGGCGACACGCGACGTCGACGTGCCGGAGGACCTCGCCGGAATGTCGGGGCGCCGGGTGGGTCCGGCCACCCGCCGAGCCCTCGAGGGGTCTCCACCGCGCGTCCCTGCCGGGATCCTGAAGAATCAGTAACAATAGTGCGGTGACAGTCGACGAGCACCCCCCGCAGGCACTCCCCCGGCCCCGTGACCGCTATCTGAACCGAGAGCTGAGCTGGCTCGACTTCAATTCGCGGGTCCTCGCGTTGGCCGGGGAGAAGGATCTCCCGCTGCTGGAACGGGCGAAGTTCCTCGCGATCTTCGCCTCGAACCTCGACGAGTTCTACATGGTGCGCGTGGCCGGTCTCAAGCGTCGCGACAAAACGGGTCTGTCGGTCCGTTCCGCCGACGGTCGGACTCCTGCGGAACAACTCGACCTCATCAGCCTCCGTACCCGCGAACTCTGCGACGAGCAGTCCAGGCTCTTCCTGGACGAGATCGGCCCGGAGCTGGAGGCGCACGGCATCCGGATCCTGCCCTGGAAGGTCCTCAGCACCGATGAGCGGTCCGAGATGTCCGAGCTGTTCCGGAACCAGATCTTCCCGGTGCTCACCCCGCTGGCGGTCGACCCCGCGCACCCCTTCCCCTACATCTCCGGCCTGAGCCTCAACCTCGCGGTGATCATCCGCAATGTGGAATCGGGCCAGGAGCACTTCGCCCGGGTGAAGATCCCCAACAACGTGCCCCGGTTCATCCGCGTGAACAGGGGCGACCGGGAAGAGTTCGCGTTCGTCCCGGCGGAGGAGATCATCGCCGCTCATCTGGGCGAGCTCTTCCAGGGCATGGAGATCGTGGAACACCACGTCTTCCGGGTCACCCGCAACGCGGACATGGAAGTCGAGGAGGACCGCGACGAGGACCTGTTGCAGGCACTCGAACGCGAACTCGCCCGCCGCCGGTTCGGCTCCGCGGTCCGGCTCGAGATCGCCGACGACACCACGCCCCGGATGCTGCGGATCCTCCAGCGCGAGCTCGACGTGGAGTCCGAGGACGTGATCCGGTTCGCCGGACTGCTCGATCTCACCGGCCTGTGGCAGATCCACGGACTCGACCTGCCGGATCTCAAGGACCGTCCGATGGTCCCCGCCACGCCTCCGGCATTCGGCGAGCGTGAGACGGCCCGGAACATCTTCGACTCCCTCCAGGAGTCCGATGTCCTGGTGGAGCACCCGTACGATTCGTTCGCCACCACGGTCCAGCGGTTCATCGAACAGGCGGCCGCGGACGAGAACGTCCTGGCGATCAAGCAGACCCTCTACCGCACCTCGGGCGACTCCCCGATCGTCAACGCCCTGGTCGACGCCGCCGCGGCCGGCAAGCAGGTGGTGACGTTGGTCGAGATCAAGGCACGCTTCGACGAACAGAACAACATCCGCTGGGCCCGCGAACTCGAGCAGGCCGGCGTCCACGTGGTGTACGGGCTGATCGGACTCAAGACCCACTGCAAGACCTGCCTGGTCGTCCGCAAGGAGGGGAACCGCCTGCAGCGGTACGCCCACATCGGGACCGGCAACTACAACCCCAAGACCGCGCGCCTGTACGAGGATGTGGGCCTGTTCACCGCGGACGAGGATGTCGTCTCGGATCTGACTGACCTGTTCAACCATCTCACCGGATTCTCGAACGTCTCCAATTATCGACGACTCCTGGTGGCTCCGGAGGGGATCCGGTCCGGGATCATCGAGCGGATCGACCGGGAGATCGCCCTCGCCGCCGAGGGACGGGATGCCGGGATCCGACTCAAGGCCAACGCACTGGTCGACGAGCAGGTCATCGACGCCCTGTACCGGGCCTCCCAGTCAGGCGTTCCGGTGGAGATCGTGGTCCGCGGGATCTGTGCGCTCCGGGCCGGGGTTCCCGGCCTGAGTGAGAACATCCACGTGCGCTCGATCCTGGGCAGGTTCCTCGAGCACTCCCGGATCCTGCACTTCCGTGGCGCCGACGAGGTGCTCATCGGCAGTGCTGACATGATGCACCGCAACCTGGACCGCCGCGTCGAGGTCATGGTCACCGTGACCGACCCTCGGCTCAAGTCTCAGGTCAACCGGATCTTCGACTCGGCGCTCGATCCCGCCACCCGGAGCTTCCACCTGCAGCCGGACGCGACCTGGCGGCGGATGCCAGCCCCGCAGGACTGGGCGGACTCTGTCGACCACCAGGAACGTATGGCTTCGGTCCACGCGGGGTTCCGGGACCGATGAGCAAATCCAGATCGTCATCGAAGGTGCGTGTCGTCCCCGCCGCCGGAGCCGTGATGTACCGCATGGAGGACGGCGTCCCCCACTGCGCTGTCGTCCACCGGTCGCGATACGACGACTGGTCGCTGCCCAAGGGCAAGGTGGACCCAGGGGAGTCACTGCCCACCACGGCAGTACGGGAGATCGACGAGGAGACCGGCTTCCAGTGCGTGCTCGAGTCCCTCATCGGGACCACCGCCTACCCGCTGAAGGAGAACACCCGTAAAGAGGTGACCTACTGGTCGGCCCGCTCCCTCGGCGGCCGGTTCGAGCCCAATTCGGAGGTCGACGACCTGCGGTGGCTACCCGTGGACGAGGCCAAGTCCTTGGTCTCCTACGCCCTCGACCGCAAGATCCTCACCCGCTTCGCCGAGGCGACCCCGGTCGAGTCCGTACTCTTGCTCGTTCGTCACGCCAAGGCCGGCGACCGACGCGAATGGAGCGGTGACGACACCTTGCGGCCGCTGGAGAAGGCCGGTCGGACGCAGGCGGAGATGCTCGTGCCGATGCTCCGCGCCTTCGGCGTGGAAAGGCTGCACAGTGCCCCACGGGTGAGATGTGAACAGACCCTCGGCCCGTTGTCCGATGAGCTCGGGGTCGACATCATCATCGAGCACGACCTGAGCGATGAGGCGTACCTGAACTCCCCCACAACCGGCGTGGGGCGTCTCGTGGAGATCGCGACGGCTGGTGACGGTGTCGCGGCCATCTGCTCGCAGGGCACCGCCATCCCCGGGCTGCTCGACGATCTCGCCGCGGCGGCGGGGATCGATATCGGGGACACCTCGACAAAGAAGGCCGGGGCCTGGGCCCTCGGGTTCTCCGGGACGACCTTGCTCTACGCGGACTACTATCGCAGCCCGCTCCCCCTGCACTGATCACCGGCGGCGACAGTCTGGCGGGGCGACCGGGGTGGCGGCGCGGCCCCCACGGGGCCCTGCCAAGGCAATAAAAAGGGGCGCCGCCCGGGATGAGCCCGGGCGGCGCCGCTTTCCAGCCTGCCGGCTGTCGCGCGGGTCAGCTGACCTTGTCGCGGTGATCCACACCGTTCTTGGTCAGCCCGCCGAACGACTGGTGCGAGCTCGAGCGCTTGGCCGCGAGCCGCCCCTCCGGCAGCTGCTCGGTTCCCTGCACGACCGCCTTGAAGTACTGGCCCGGACGAAAGACCGGCGAGTAGGTGGGGGGAACAGGGATCGACTCGCCGGTGTGCGGATTACGGGCGACGCGGGCCGCACGGGCCTTCTTCTCGAAGATCCCGAAGCCCATGATGGTGATGGACTCCCCGGACTCCACCGTCCGAACGATGATGTCGAGAGTGTTCTCCAGCGCCTCTGTTGCGAGCTGGTGGTCACCACCCAGCCGTTCAGCCAGTTCATCGATCAGATCGGCCTTGTTCACGTGGGAGCCCCCTTCAAGTGAGTTTCGCTGCGGCGGAACGTATCCGCGCGCAGTGCAGATAAGCATACTCACACAATGAAGAATTTCGCAGTCAAACCGGACGCCACTCCGAGAATGTGTCCACAAACTCCCCCGAGCGGGGTGTCCCGCCCCGTTCGGGCCGGTCAGTCAGTGAGCGTGACGGGCTTGAACGACGGCCGGCGGGCCTCGAAATCCTCGATCTGGTCGGCCTGGCGCAGGGTGAGCCCGATGTCGTCGAGCCCTTCCATGAGCCGCCAGCGGGTGTAGTCGTCGATGTCGAACGGGACCGTGACGTCGCCCGCCGTGACGGTCCGGGCCCCCAGGTCGACGGTGAGCTCGATGCCGGGCTGCTCGTCCATGATCTTCCAGAGCAGTTCCACGTCCTGCTGCTCGACCTGGGCGGCGACGAGCCCGGCCTTTCCGGCGTTACCGCGGAAGATGTCGGCGAAACGCGGGGAGATGACCACGCGGAAGCCGAAATCCATGAGCGCCCACACCGCGTGCTCTCGAGAGGACCCGGTCCCGAAGTCGGGCCCGGCAACGAGGACGGAGGCCTTGTCGTAGGGCGCCCGGTTGAGCACGAAATCGGGCTCGCTGGTGCGCCATGAGGAGAACAGCCCGTCCTCGAACCCCGTCCTCGTGACGCGCTTGAGGTAGACCGCGGGAATGATCTGGTCGGTGTCCACATTGGAGCGCCGCAGCGGGGCGCCGATGCCGGTGTGCGTGGTGATCGGATCCATGAGGTGTCAGGCCCCCTTCACGGGCTCGAGGTCGGCAGGCGAGGCGAGGTGCCCGAGTACGGCCGTGGCCGCCGCGACGGACGGGCTGACCAGGTGGGTGCGCGCCCCCTTGCCCTGGCGGCCCTCGAAGTTGCGGTTCGAGGTGGAGGCACAACGCTGGCCGGGCTCGAGCGAATCGGGGTTCATCCCCAGACACATCGAGCAGCCGGGCTGACGCCACTCCGCGCCGAACTCGGTGAAGATCCGGCCCAGCCCCTCCGCCTCGGCCTGCTCCCGGACCCGCATGGAACCGGGCACGATCAACATCCGGACGTCCTCGGCGACGGTACGACCGTCGACCACCGCGGCGACCTCGCGCAGGTCCTCGATCCGGCCGTTGGTGCACGAACCGACGAACACCACGTCGACGGGCACCTCCCGCATCGGGGTGCCGGCCTCCAGATCCATGTACGCCAATGCGTTCTCCGCGGCGATACGCTCGGACTCGTCGGTGAACGACTCCGGGTCCGGCACGGCCGCCCCCAGCGGGACGCCCTGTCCCGGGTTGGTGCCCCACGTGACGAACGGGGTCAGCGCGGAGCCGTCGATCACGACCTCGGTGTCGAACACCGCGTCCTCGTCGGTCCGCAGGCTGCGCCAGTACTCGACGGCCGCGTCCCAGTCCTCACCCTTCGGGGCGTGAGGACGACCCTCGAGGTAGTCGAACGTGGTCTGGTCGGGCGCCACCATGCCGGCACGGGCACCCGCCTCGATGCTCATGTTGCACATCGTCATCCGGGCCTCCATCGAGAGCTTCTCGACGGCCTCGCCGCGGTACTCGATGATGTGGCCCTGGCCGCCGCCTGTCCCGATCTCGGCGATGACCGCCAGGATGAGGTCCTTGGCCGTGACACCGGGCCGGAGCTCACCGGTCACGGTGACCGCCATGGTCTTGAACGGGCGCAGGGAGAGCGTCTGCGTGGCCATGACGTGCTCGACCTCGGACGTACCGATACCCATCGCGATAGAACCGAAGGCGCCGTGGGTGGACGTGTGCGAGTCGCCGCAGACGACGGTCATGCCCGGCTGCGTGAGTCCGAGCTGAGGGCCCACGACATGGACGATGCCCTGCTCGACGTCGCCCATCGGGTGCAGTCGGAGACCGAATTCCTCACAGTTGCGACGCAGGGTCTCGATCTGCGTGCGCGAGGTCTGGTCGGCGATGAGGTTCACCGCTCCACCGACGATGTCGGTGGGGACGTTGTGGTCCTCCGTGGCCAGCGTGAGATCGGGGCGCCGGAGCGTGCGCCCCGCCATCCGCAGACCGTCGAACGCCTGCGGGCTCGTCACCTCGTGGACGAGGTGCAGGTCGATGTAGATGAGGTCGGGCTGCCGCGCCTCGCCCTCACCCTCTCCCCTGACCACCACGTGGTCATCCCAGACCTTCTCGGCCAGGGTCCGCGGTCGCGCGCCGGACACCTTCTCGCTCATCACGCCTCCAAGTCAGCGTCCCCGGCAAGCCAACTCTGGATTCTCACCATGTAGGACGCTATAGTCGAACTGTGAGACAGTATAGCGGGATCGGGGTCCTCGACAAAGCAATGACAGTGCTCCACGCGGTGGCCGAACAGCCCTGCGTACTGTCCGACCTCTGCGAGCGCACCGGACTGCCCAGGGCCACCGCCCACCGTCTCGCGGTGGGCCTGGAAACGCACCAACTCCTGGCGCGCGACACCGCGGGGGTGTGGACACTCGGGCCCGGCCTCGCCAAGCTCGCGGCGGGCGTCCCGGACCAGCTCGCCGACGCGGCGGCGTCGGTGCTGCCCCGCCTGCGCGAGGTCACGGACGAGAGCGTCCAGGTGTACCGGCGCGAGGGTGACCGCCGCGTCTGCGTGGCCTCCGCGGAGCCGCTCACCGGACTGCGCGACACGGTGCCGGTCGGCGCGGTCCTCCCCATGACCGGGGGGTCCGGCGCCAAGGTGTTGGCCGCGTGGGCCGATCCCGCGACCCAGCGCGCGCTGCTGGCCGACGCGACATACACCGAACGCCAGCTCGCCGAGATCCGCCGCCGCGGCTGGGCCCAGTCGGTGGCCGAGCGGGAGGCCGGCGTGGCCTCCATCTCCGCACCCATCCGCGACTCCAGTGGCACCGTCGTGGCGGCGATCTCGGTCTCCGGCCCGGTCGACCGTATCGGTCGGCGCCCGGGTGTCCGGTGGGCCACCGACCTGCTCGCCGCAGCCGAGGCCATCCACAAGCGTCTGTAGTGCGCCGCTGAGGCCCGCACCGGGCTGATCACCCCGGTCGCCGTCCCCGGACCAGTCGCTCCAGAGCCCACGGCAGACTGGTCACGCTCGGCTGCCGGACGGCCGCCACCAGGTCCGCATCCCGCGGGTCCACCCGCACCACCTGCACGCCCGGGCGACGTAACTCCCGGTACGGAACCGGGTCGGGGTGGTCGACGACACCGAACCCCAGGGCCCGCAGTTCGGCGCCCAGCGGAGAGTCCGCGGCGAGTGTGGCCACGGGGGTGTCGGGGTCTGCGCCGGTTCCCACGACGACGACGAAAGCCTCGACGCCCGCCGAGCGCTGCCCCTCGGCCCACGCCTCGAGCACCTCCGTGGCGGATCCCGCGACAGGGCCGGGGTCGACCCCCACCGCTTCGGCGACCAGTTCGAGATGCTCCCGCCAGCCGGGCCTGCCCGCCGGATCGGCGATCACGGCCGCCAACTGCTCGTACGCGCGCATCTGCGACTCGGTGACCTCGGCTGCGGCCATCGCGAAGGCGTCCGCCCCGAACGGCAGGACGGCCCGCAGGCTCGGCAACCCCGACCGCCCCCACTCAGGCGCCGGCGGGGCCGGGCGCTGCCGCCAGGGACGCGGTCCGGCCCCCTCCGCGGCCCACGCCGCCTCCGGCTCGTGACCGAGCGCGAGGAGGACGTCCAGATCGGCCGACGAGAGCGCGACCACCCGGCGAGCCGGAGCATCCGAGGTGACGGTCCTGACCGGCCCCGGAGGCGACAGCGGGCCGGAGGACGTGGCCGCAGACCCCGTCGTCGTCGTCGCCGCCGTCGTTGATCTCGTGGCTGCGCCGTCCCGGCCGCCACAGGCGGACACGCCCACCAACGCCAGCGCACCGCCCAGCCCCAGGCGCAACAGGACGCGGCGCGAGGTCGCCACGGCGCCCCCTTCCCCACGCACCACATCAACAAATACAGAATGTCCCGGCTCATCAGTCTCGATGAACCGGGACATCTCCCTGGTACCCCCGATGGGATTCGAACCCACGCTACCGCCGTGAGAGGGCGGCGTCCTAGGCCGCTAGACGACGGGGGCTTAGTGCTCAACAACTATAGGCAGACCGGGCGGGAGATGCCAAATCGGACACCATGGCGAATTTTACTTGGTACAAATATGCACCGAGTGCACATATTCGTTAGGTTCTTCGTCATGACATCCCCGCCCGACCCGGACTCGCTCCGCGAGCGCAAGAGACGCGCGACGATGGTGGCCATCGAGGACGCCGCGACATCGCTCGTCCTCGAGCGCGGCTACGACGCGGTCACCGTCGACGAGATCTGCGCAGCGGCAGAGGTCTCCAAGCGCACCTTCTTCAACTACGTGACCTCCAAAGAGGCCGCGGTGATCGGGATCCTCCCCGAGGACGTCCCCGACACCGCACTGCAGGAGTTCTTCGACACAGCCCACCCCGACGTCCCCCGCGCCCTGCTCCGGCTCTTCCTGTCCGCCTTCGCCGCGGTCCGCACCGCCGACGACGCCCGGGCCGCCACGTTCATCCAGCGGCGACGTGCGATATTCCGCACCAATCCCGACCTCGCGGCAGCGCGGATGGGGTCCTCGGCACGCTTCCAGCTCAAGCTGGTCGACCTGCTCGTCGAGCACCTGACGCGCCACCCCGACCTCCGACGTCTGCCCGCCGTCCCCGTGGGCGCGGAGGCCCGTGCCTGCGTCGCCCTGATCGCGGCCTCCGGCAACCTCGGCCTCTCGACATGGCTGACCCGTGACTCCGCCACCCTGAAGGACCTCAACGCGGACTGCATGGCCGCCCTCGGCCAACTCACCCTCCTCGCCACCGCCCCCACAGGAAGTCCCTCATGACCGACACCTCCGCCCGACAGGCCGCAGAGACGCCCACCCCGTCCGAACAGGGACACAACGTTCCCCTCGTGTTCACCTCACTGCTCCTGGGCATGCTCATCGTGTCCCTCGGGCAGATGATCTTCTCCACGGCACTGCCGACGATCGTCGCCGACCTCGGCGGCGTGTCCAAGATGAGCTGGGTCATTACCGTCTACCTGCTCACCATGACCATCGGCCTGCCCGTCTACGGCAAACTCGGCGACCAGATAGGCCGCAAGCCCCTGTTCGTCACCGCGATCCTGCTCTTCCTCGCCGGATCCGTGGTGGGTGCGCTCGCCTGGAACATCGACGTGCTGATCGCCTCCCGCGCCGTACAGGGCCTCGGCGGCGGCGGCCTCATGGTCCTGTCCCAGGCCATCGTCGCCGACGTCGTACCCGCCCGACAGCGCGGGCGGTACATGGGCGTCATGGGCGCCGTGTTCGGCCTCTCCTCGCTCCTCGGGCCACTGCTCGGAGGATTCTTCACCGAGGGCCCGGGCTGGCGCTGGGCACTGTGGTTCAACGTGCCCATCTGCCTCCTCGCGCTCGCCGTGGCCGTGCTCTACCTCCGACTGCCCGTCCGTGCGTCCGGCTCCCGACTCGACCTGCCCGGCACCGCGCTCATGGCCATCGGCACCACGGCGCTGATCTTCATGGCCACCTGGGGCGGCCACGAGTACGCCTGGGGCTCCCCTGTCATCATCGGTCTCGGCGCCCTCGCGCTGGTCTGTGCCGTCGCATTTGTCCTGGTGGAGCTCCGCACCGAGAACCCGCTCATCCCCATGAGCCTGTTCGCCTCCCGGAACTTCACCCTCTCCACGGTCGCCGGCATGATCATCGGCATCGCCATGTTCGGGGCCCTGGCCTACCTGCCGACCTACATCCAGATGGTCCACGGGCTCGGCCCCACAGCCGCGGGCCTCATGATGACCCCCGCCATGGCCGGCATGATGGGCACCTCGATCATCGTCGGCAATATCGTCAGCAACACCGGCAAGTACAAGTGGTACCCCGTCGCCGGCACCGTGATCATGGCCGTGGGCCTCTACCTCATCGGCACACTCCACGAGACGGACACCCTGCTCCACCTCGGCGTGGTGCTGTTCGTCTTCGGCGTCGGACTGGGCATGTGCATGCAGCTGCTGGTGCTCATCGTCCAGAACACCTTCCCCATCACCATGGTCGGCACCGCCACCGCGTCCAACAACTTCTTCCGCCAGATCGGCGGCACCCTCGGCTCCGCCATCGTCGGATCACTGTTCGTCAGCCGGCTCGCTGACCTCATGGCCGAGCGCATCCCGGACGCCGCGGCAGCCTCCGGCCCCGAGGGCCTGGAGTTCCTCGAGGCCCAGAGCCACGGCGGGGCGGACTCGCTGAGCCCCGAGGTCCTGTCGCACCTGCCGGCCGCGCTCCACGATGCGATCACCGGCTCGTACAACGACGCCCTGGTGCCGATCTACCTCGTGATGGTGCCGATCATCCTGGTCTCCACCGTGCTGCTGCTGTTCCTGCGCGAGGACAAGCTCAAGGACACCATCGACTGAACTCACGGGGAGCCTCACGGCGTCATGCCGGAGGCTCCCCGGGCCTATACCCCCCATAACCCGCAGCCGCATACGAGAAAGGCGCCCGGAGCATCTGCTCCGAGCGCCTTCCAGTGTTGTACCCCCGATGGGATTCGAACCCACGCTACCGCCGTGAGAGGGCGGCGTCCTAGGCCGCTAGACGACGGGGGCTAGAACTCAGATCCCCGAGGGGATCCTCTTGCGCGAACACTCCGTGAGTGTTCAGCTGGCCTACCAGGACTCGAACCTAGAACGACTGAACCAGAATCAGCTGTGTTGCCAATTACACCATAGGCCACTGTTATTCACTTCTGCGGCGCTCTGGCTCAGCTCTTCGCTGCTCCGTTGCGGCCTCGAAAAGATTACAAAACTTCAGGAGTGAATAGCAAATCGCCTGGTCAATCCGCGATCGGTGCCGCTTTCAGGCGCGCGATCGTGGCATCCCGACCGAGCAGCTCGAGGGACTCGAACAGCGGCGGCGAGATGTGCGAACCGGTCACCGCGACACGCACCGGCCCGTAGGCCTTGCGCGGCTTGATACCCAGGTCCTCGACCAGAGCCCCGGACAGTGCCGCCTCGATTGCCGGCGTGGTCCACTCCCCGAGCCCCTCCAGCGCCGCCACAGCGGCGTCCACGACCTCACGGGCCTCGGCCTTGAGATTCTTGGCCGCGGACTGCGGGTCGACGCCGAAGTCGGCCTCGTCCACCAGGAGGAACCGGAGGAGGTTCCAGGCGTCCGAGAGCACCACGATGCGAGTCTGCAGCAGGTCGGCCATCATTGCCCAGCGCTCGCCGTCGAGGCTCTCCGGGAAGGTCACCCCGTCCTCGGACGGATGGGCCAGCAGGAACTCGCGCAGGCGCCGCGCGAACTCCTCGGGCGGCAACTGGCGGATGTGCTCGGCGTTGATCGCATCGGCCTTCTTCTGGTCGAAGCGGGCCGGGTTGGCGTTGACCTGCCGGACGTCGAACGCCTCCACCATCTCCTGCAGGGAGAACACGTCCCGGTCCTCGGACAGGCCCCAGCCCAGCAGCGCGAGATAGTTGAGCAGGCCCTCGGGCAGCATGCCGCGATCGCGGTGCAGGAACAGGTCCGACTGCGGATCGCGCTTGGACAGCTTCTTGTTGCCGTCCCCCATGACGAACGGGAGGTGCCCGAACTCCGGCACCCCGTCGGCCACCCCGATCCGCTGGAGCGCCCGGTACAGGGCGATCTGACGCGGGGTGGAGCTGAGCAGGTCCTCGCCGCGCAGGACGTGGGTGATCTTCATGAGCGCGTCGTCCACCGGGTTGACGAGGGTGTAGAGCGGGATGCCGTTGCCGCGGGTCAGGGCGAAGTCCGGCACCGAACCGGCCTTGAACACCGTCTCCCCCCTCACGAGGTCGTCCCACGCCAGATCCTCGTCCGGCATCCGCAGCCGCACGACCGCGCCCCGGCCCTCGTCCCGGTAGGCCTGCTTCTGTTCCTCGGTCAGATCACGGTCGAAACCGTCGTAGCCCAGCTTGGGATCGCGGCCGGCCGCCAGGTGCCGGGCCTCCACCTCCTCCGGGGTGGAGAAGGACTCGTATGCCTCGCCCGCCTCCAGCAGCTTGCGGACCACGTCCAAGTGCAGCTCCCGACGCTCGGACTGACGGTACGGCGCATACGGGCCGCCCACCTCCGGGCCCTCGTCCCAGTCCAGGCCGAGCCAGCGCAGCGCGTCGAGCAGCGCCTCGTACGACTCCTCCGAGTCACGGGCCGCGTCCGTGTCCTCGATACGGAAGACGAAGGTTCCACCCGTGTGCCGGGCGTGAGCCCAGTTGAACAGGGCGGTGCGGACGAGACCCACGTGAGGGGTTCCGGTGGGCGACGGGCAGAAGCGGACGCGAACGTTCGAGGCGGTCATGTCGAACATCCTAGTGACGAGCCCGCGGGGTGGTCGCGGGCCGGGACCCACGTGGAGGCACACACCCGAAGACTGGCCCGGCACCCCTGCATCCCGGGCACGGGGCGACAGGCATCACGTCGTCCGTTCCCGCGGGTCGGACTAGACTGGAGCGTCATGAGCGGCGAGCAGTCGTCAGGGCCCGGGGCCCGGGCGAACGAGAACACGCCCCCTCGCATGCCGGGGGCGCCGGGGACCACCCCCGACTTCCTGCTCTCCCATGCCACGGGCTCCGTCCGCTCCACCGGTTCACGCCACACCACCTCGGACCCCGACGAAGCGCGGGCACTCCTCGCCTCCGGCGCCGCAGGGATCGTGGTGGGCGCACTCCCCTTCGACACCTCCGCCCCCGTGGCGCTCACCGTGCCGGACAGGTGGGTCGCCACGGAGACCCCTCTCGAACCGCCCGCCTTCTACCGCGGAGTACGACCGCCCACCACCCGTGTCGTTCGGGCGACAGACTCCCGCACGCACCTGTCGAGGGTCAGCGACGCGGTCACCGAACTCGGCTCGGATGGTCCACTCGACAAAGTGGTGCTCGCCCGGGAGCTCCATCTCCGCGCGGACACCCCGATCGACGCCGCGGCGCTGGCCGCCCGCTTCATCGACCTGAGCCCCACCGGCGACGGCTTCCTCGCAGACCTCTCCCCCGCCGGTCCGGAGTACACCGGCCACCGGCTCGTCGGGTCCTCCCCGGAGTTGCTCATCCGCCGGAAGGGCCCCCTGGTCGAGGCGTTCCCGCTCGCCGGCTCCGCCGCCCGGACCGGGGACGCGGACACCGATCTGGACGCGGCCCGGGCACTGACCGAATCCGCCAAGGACCAGGTCGAACACGCCTATGTCGTGGAATCACTCCGCGAGTCGCTCGGTCCGCTGTGCCGCGCCGTCTCGGCACCCCCGACACCCATGATCACCTCGACCAGGTCGATGCTGCACCTGGGCACACCCGTCACCGCCGAACTCCGGTCCACCGACACCACCGCCCTGGACCTGGCCCGCGCCGTCCATCCGACCCCCGCGGTCTGTGGACACCCGACCGAGCTCGCGGCCGACTGGATCCGCCGACACGAGGGCGACCGACGCTTCTACGCCGGCGCCGTCGGCTGGTGTGACGCCGCCGGCGACGGCACCTGGGTGGTGGCCATCAGATGCCTCGAACTGGCTCCTGACGGGCTCACCGCCACCGCCTGGGCAGGGGGCGGGATCGTCGCCGCGTCGAACCCGGTGTCCGAGTACCGCGAGACCGAGGCGAAGTTCCGCGCGGTGCTCGACGCCACCGGCGTCTCCCGCGGCTGAGGCTGCGGTCCCGGACCGCGGAGATCCCGCACCCGCACCGGCGGGCACCCGTCGGCCACCCGGCTCGGGTCAGGTGGCCGACGACCTCCCGGCCCGGTCAGGCGCGGTCGACGACCGGGTTGCTCAGCGAGCCGATCCCCTCGATCTCCACCGTCACACGGTCCCCCGGCAGCATCGGACCGACACCTGCAGGGGTCCCGGTCAAGACCACGTCGCCGGGCAGCAGGGTCATGACCCTGCTGACGTACTCGATGATCTCCCCGACGGTGTGCATGAACTGCGAGGTGTTGCCGTCCTGCCGCAGCTCCGAACCACCGTCCTCGTGCGTGAGCGTGGTGCGGACGTCGAGACCGTTGGGGTCGAGATCGGTGACGATCCACGGGCCCAACGGGCAGAACGTGTCATAGCCCTTGCCCCGGGTCCACTGCCCGTCCGCCTTCTGCTGGTCACGGGCCGTCACATCGTTCGCACACGTGTAACCGAGAATGACCTCGTGGGCGCGCGCCGCGGACACATCGCGGCACGGCTGCCCGATCACCACCGCCAGCTCCCCCTCGTAGTCCACCCGCTCCGAGCTCGGCGGGTAGGCGATGGCCGCCTCCGGCCCCACCACGGAGGTGTTGGGCTTGAGGAAGACCATCGGCTCGGTGGGTACCTCGTTGCCGAGCTCGCTGGCGTGCGCGGCGTAGTTGCGCCCGATGCACACGACCTTGCTGCGCGGGATGACCGGCGCCAGCAGGCGCACGTCGGCCAGCGGCCAGGACCGACCGGTGAACTCGGG
>CAYFRF010000002.1:86504-136682 GCA_964345415.1 uncultured Microbacter sp.
GAGGAAGATCAACGGCTCCGCGGGGGCCTCCGACCCCATCTCCGCGGCGTGATCGGCGTAGTTCTTCCCGACGCACACCACCTTGGAGGCGAGAATCGGCGCGAGCAGCCGGACATCGGCCAGCGGCCACTCACGGCCGGTGAACTCAGGGGTACCGAAGGGGTGCTCGGAGATCTCCGCGCACGTCAACGAGGACGGGTCCGAGATGTCCCCACGGACCTCGACGAAGGCGAAACCCTGCGGATGGGCGATACGGGCGAGACGCATACCGCGATCCTAGGCCGTCCGGAGGTCCCGGAGCGTCGAAGCCCCTCGTGTCCCGAGCTCGGCGACCTGCGCGAGATACAACTCGGCGCAGGCCACCGCGTCTCCGAGCGCGTCGTGGGCACGGGAACGCGGCAGGCCGAACCTCTCCCTCGCCCCCCACAAACGGAGGTCCTCCCCCACACGTTCGGCGGCGAAACCCATGTCGATCCGCGCCCCGGCCACCCGCCGCTGCAACCCGAGTGTGTCGACGGCCTGCAGCGGCGGCCTGACACCGTACGCGCGCCGGCACAACGCGCCGAGGAAGTCGATCTCGATCCGGCTGTGATGAGCGAGCAGGACGCGGCCGACCAATGCCTCGAACACCATTCCCAGCGCGTGCTCCGCCGAGACGCCGCCGGCGACGTCGTCGTCGGTGATGCCGTGCACCGTCGCGCTCTGCCCCACCCCGTCGTCGTCGCTCCCTTCCCCACCCGCGCGCACCAACACCGACCCGGCCCCTCCCAGGACGATCCGGTCCCCGTCCACCGGTACGAACCCCACCGACAGCACCCGGTCACGCCGCGGGTCCAACCCCGTCGTCTCCACGTCCACCGCCAGCAGTCGCAGTTCCCCGAGCGGTGTCGCGTGCCCCGGCCCCGGCACCTCCAGGTACCGACGGACAGGACCGTCGGGCAACCGCCGGACCGCGCGGCGCCGGCGCAGAGTGTCCACCGCCCCCACCAAGCCGGTCACAACTGCCCGACCCGGTACCGCAACGCCACCGCGTCCTGCGCCTCGGCGATGATCCGGAACGCCGACCTCAGACGATGCCGGTCGCGTGCACTGAGCTCGGACGGGTCCACATTGTTGTCCCGAGGTACTCCGACCTCGATCTGGCGGGAATGGTGGCGGATCGCCAGACCCCTCAGGAACCGGAAGGCCTCGGACAGGTTCTCCGCGTCCGCGCGACCCATACCCCCGACCGCCGCCACCGCATCGAGCCTGTCGAGCGTCGACACCGCACCCACCCCGGACGCCAGGGCGTAGAGCCGCGCGATCTGCACCACCGGCGCGATGCCACCCGCCTTGATGTCCAGGGTGTTGCGGTACTCGCCCCGGCGGGCCACCACCAACCCCCGGAAGAAACCCAGCGGCGGATTCCACTCGCACGCGATCCGCGCGAGGTGGGCCAGGAACCGGGGACTGGCCTGAGCCCGCACCCGCATCTCCTCCCGCACCCTGCCCACCAGGGCCTCGTCGCCGTGGATCCCTCGGATGTCGAAGAACACCTGACTGTGCAGAACCGACTCCGGCTCCGGGTCGAGCACCCAGTCCCGCACCTGACGCTCCCACTGCGCACACGTACGTCGCCACGCGGGAGTCGAGGCCATCATCTCCCCCGGGCACAGCGGAAACCCCGCCCGTTCCAACCCGGCGGTGACCCGTGCCGACAGATCGTGGAAATAGCACAGCGCCCCCGGGACCTCCGCCGCAGCGTCGTCGAGGATGAGCGCGCTGTCCTGGTCGCTGGCCACGCCCAGCTCGCCCCGCCCCTGTGAGCCGAGCGCCACCCAGCAGTAGCCCACCGGCGGCGGACCGAGCTCGCCCTCGGCCAAGGCGATGAGACGCCGGGTCGCGGCATCCGCGGTCGCGGTGATCACCCTGCCGATGTCCCGGGGTGCGGTCCCCCGACGGACGAACTCGCCGACGAGAGGCAGCAACCGACCGCACAGTTCCGCCACCGTCTGCTCGTCGGGGGCGCGACCGATCCGGGCCGCCAGGTACACGGGGTCGGCCTGGGCGAGCCGGAGCAGGTCACTCGTGGTGACCATGCCCACCGGCGTCCCCTCGATACAGACCGGCAGGTGGTGCACACACCGCTCGATCTGTACCAGGGCCGCGTCGAACGCACGCGTCGACCCGTCCACCCAGGCCGGGTCCGCGGTCATGATGGTCGACACCGGACCGGCGGTGTCCAGGCCGCGTGCGATCACCTCCGAGCGGAGATCCCGGTCGGTGAAGATCCCCACCATCCGTCCGTCCTCGACCACCAACAGCGCCGACACCCGCTGCTCGGTCATGATGCGCGCCGCCGCCCGGATGGACGTCGCAGGACCGGTGGTCACCGCGTCGCGGGTGAGGAGCTCGATCACCGGGGTCCCCAGGACATCGCCGCCCGCGGCCGCGATCCGCGCGGCCGACAGGTCCGCCCGGATCCGGTCGCTGCGTTCGCCGAAGAAGTCACGCACCGCCGGGTGGGCGGCCGCCACCTCGTCGAACACCGCACCCGGCATCTCCAGCACCAAACTGTCCGCAGCTGCCACCGTGAGGTATTGCGAGGGCCCCGGGCTGATGAGCGAGGAGTAGCCGAAGCAGTCACCCCGGTCGCGGGCCTCGAGCAGGGTGCCGTCCCTGTCGCACACCTCCACGGCCCCCGACCGGATGATGTGCAGCGTGTCGTTGGGGCGCCCCGCCTCGATGATCACGGCCCCCCGCCGGTGGTAGCGCTGGGTGAGCCTGGCCGGGAGCGCGGCGAGCGTGTGCGCGGGCAGGTCGTCGAACGGCGCACAGGTGGCGAGGAAGTCCCGGATCTCGGCCAGTTCGACGTCCATGCCCTCCACTGTGGACGCCGAAGGCCCGCGGAGTGATCCACTTGACGTGGATTCACACCCGCGGGCCGGGATCGCGCCGGCGCCGACAGGGGCGCCGCGCGAGGTTACTTCGAGCTGACGGCAGCCACGATCCTGTCGCCCACCTCGGAGGTGACGACCGGGCCGTCGCCGCGGGAGCCCAGGTCCGCCTCGACGGCGGCCTCGACACGATCCGCCTCGGCCTCGTAGCCGAGGTGACGCAGCAACAGCGCCACCGACAGGATGGCGGCGGTGGGATCCGCCTTGCCCTGGCCGGCGATATCCGGGGCGGACCCGTGGACCGGCTCGAACATGGACGGGTTGGTACCGGAGGCGTCGATGTTGCCCGACGCCGCGGTGCCGATCCCGCCGGTGACCGCGGCAGCCAGGTCGGTGATGATGTCGCCGAACAGGTTGTCGGTGACGATCACGTCGAAACGCGCCGGGTCCGTGACCATGTAGATCGTCGCCGCGTCGATGTGGCAGTAGTCCACCTCGACCTCGGGGAACTCCGGGGCCACCTCGGTGACGGTGCGCTCCCACAGCCCGCCCGCGTGGACCAGAACGTTGGTCTTGTGGACCAACGTGAGCTTGCCGCGCCGAGCGGCGGCACGGGCGAAGGCGTCGCGCACGACGCGCTCCACGCCGTAGCGGGTGTTGACCGAGGTCTCGGTACCCATCTCCTGCGGGGTGCCCACCCGGATGGCGCCGCCGTTGCCGGTGTAGGAGCCCTCGGTGCCCTCGCGGACCACGACGAAGTCGATCTCGCCGGGGTCCTTGAGCGGGGTGGCCGAGCCCGGGAAGAGCTTCGAGGGCCGCAGGTTGACATGGTGGTCCAGAGCGAACCGCAGCGGGAGCAGCATGCCCCGCTCGAGGACACCGGCCGGCACGGTCCGCGGGTCACCGATCGCCCCGAGCAGGATCGCGTCGTGCTCCTTGAGACTCTCGATGTCCGCGTCGGTGAGCGTCTCACCGTTGCGGAGGTAGCGCCGCGCACCGAGGTCGTACTCGGTCTTCTCGACGCCCGGCACCAGCGCGTCCAGCACCTTGAGCGCCTCGGCGGTGACCTCTACCCCGATCCCGTCGCCGGGGATGACTGCCAGCTTCATGTGGTTCGTCGGTTCCTTTTCGCTTCTAGTCCAGGTTGATCTGGGTGGCGGTGGCGCTCAGCTCGTCGATGATCCGGTCCACGGTGGGCTCGGCGACAGCGCGGTCCACGCGCAGGATCAGCGAGGCACCCTCACCCGTGGCGTCCTGGCTCAGCGCCGCGGCCTGGATATCGATGCCCTCGCCGCCGAGGATCGAGCCGACGCGACCGAGCACGCCGGGACGGTCCGCGTAGTGGACGAACAGGTTCTGGCCCTCGGCGCGCATGTCGAAGCCACGCTCGTTGATCCGGACGATCTTCTGGACCTTCTCCAGACCCGACAGGGTGCCGGTGACGCTGGCACTCGCACCGTCGGCGGTCACGGCGGTGACGGTGACCGTGCTGCGGTACGACTTGGACTCGCTGCGGGTCTCCACCGAGTGGGTGACGCCACGCTGCTCGGCCATCTGGCCGACGTTGACGAACGTGGCCGGCTCGTCGGTGATGGCGGAGAACATGCCGCGCAGGGCGGCCAGTCCCAGCACCTCGACCGGCTCGGCTGCGAGCTCACCCGCGACCTGGACACTGACCGTGGTGGGCACGCCGGGGCACAGGTGACCGGCGACGAGACCCACCTTGCGGACCAGGTCGAGCCAGGGCGCGACCTCGTCGCCGACGGGGCCGCCGGAGACGTTGACCGCGTCGGGGACGAACTCGCCGCGGAGGGCGAGCAGGACGCTGCGGGCGACGTCGGTGCCGGCGCGGTCCTGGGCCTCGCTCGTGGAGGCTCCCAGGTGCGGGGTCACGACGGTGTTCTCGAGCTCGAACAGGGGCGAGTCCGTGCAGGGCTCGGTGTCGAACACGTCCAGCGCGGCGGCGCGGACCTTACCGGACTTGAGGGCGTCGACGAGGGCGTCCTCGACGATGAGCCCACCGCGGGCGGCGTTGACGATCACGACGCCGTCCTTGGCACGCGCCAGGCGGTCCGCGTCGAACAGGCCGGCGGTCTCCTTGGTCTTGGGCAGGTGCATCGTGATGATGTCGGCTCGCGAGACCAGCTCGTCGATGTCCACGAGCTCGATGCCCAGCTGGGCCGCGCGGGCGGCCGGCAGGTACGGGTCGTAGGCGATGAGGTTGGTTTCGAACGCGGCGAGGCGCTGCGCGACGAGCTGGCCGATACGGCCGAGGCCCACCACGCCGACGGTCTTGCCGAGCAGCTCGACTCCGTTGAAGGAGCTGCGCTTCCAGGTGTGCTCACGCAGCGTGGCGTCGGCGGCCGGGATCTGGCGGCAGGCGGCCATGAGCAGCGCGACGGCGTGCTCGGCGGCGGAGTGGATGTTGGAGGTGGGCGCGTTGACCACCATCACGCCGCGCTCGGTGGCGGCGGGGATCTCGACGTTGTCCAGGCCCACGCCGGCGCGGCCGATGATCTTGAGGTTCGGCGCGGCGGCGAGCACCTCGGCGTCGACGGTCGTGGCCGAGCGCACGAGGATCGCGTCGGCGTCCTTGACCGCCTCGAGGAGCTTGGGGCGATCCGGGCCGTCGACCCATCGGACCTCAACGGAGTCGCCGAGCGCATCGACGGTCGACTGGGCCAGTTTGTCGGCGATGAGGACGACGGGACGTCCGGATGCTGTCACAGTGGGATCTCCTCGGTGTCAATTCGGGCACGGCCAGTCTAGGCCACCACCGGATACCGGCCACCAGTGGCCGGGGTGATCGCGGGGGCCTACCGTGACGGACATCGCACCCACCGCCGCCCGCCGACGATCGGAAGGTCCCCCGTGCCCCTGTCCCCCCGCTCGACCTCCGGGCCTGACCGGTTCCCCGCCGCCCGGCCACCGGCCCTGCCTCCTGCCCGGGGCCGGGTCGCGGTCGCGGTGTGTCTCCGTGCGCACCTGTACGGCGACGCGGGGAGACGGGTGGTGCGGGCGTCGTCGACCGTGGCGCCGACGGTGCTCCCCGCGGGTCCGCTGGTGCGGGACCCGTTGACGGGGCTCGGCCTGCTGGAGACGTCGGGCACGGTGGTGGTGGCCGAGCGGGCCATGTGGGACTTGCTGGCCGAGTCGTGGGTGGCCGACGAGAAATCCGCGGTGGGCACGGCACGCCCGGTGGGGTCGGGTGACCCCGCCAACGACAAAGACAAGGACGACGACGACACCGTGACCTCCGACGGCAACCGATCACTGTTGATCGCGTCGGCGGACCAGGCGCGGGGCCGGGAGGAGCTTCTGGAGTCGCTCCGGCGCCACTACGGGGTGGCGGTCTCCGGATGACCGGGGCCGGGCGTGTTCACGCGGAGGTGATCGTGGTGGGCTCCGGCCCCAACGGGTTGGCCGCGGCCCTGCAGTGTGCACGGGCCGGCCGGCGGGTGGTGGTGCTCGAAGAGCAGGACACCCCGGGGGGAGGCTGCCGAACGCTGCCGATGGCCGACCTGCTCGCCGGCGCGGACCGCCACGAGGTGCTGGAGTCGGGATGCTGGGACGGGCTCCTCGTCGACCCGTGTTCGGCGGTACACCCCATGGCCGGGGCTTCGGAGTTCTTCCGGGAGTTCGACCTGGCCGCCCACGGCGTCGAGATGCGCACCCCGCCGGTCCAGCTGGCCCATGCCCTGCCCGGTAGGGACGCGATCGTGGTCCCGGCCGACCCCACCGCGGACAGTCTCGCCGCCGGACTCGGCTCGGCCCGAGAGGCCGCCGCCTGGGAAACACTGATGGGCCCGCTCGCCCGGCGTCCCCTGGACGTGACCTCGGCCGCGCTGTCTGACCAACGCTCCGTGCCACCGCTCGCGGCGACGGCGGCACTGGCCGGAGCCTTCGCCCGGGCACACCCCCGTCCCGGTGGCGGGGACCCGCTGGGACCGGACGGCCGCACCCTCATCTCCGGGATCTCAGCGCACGCCATCACCCCGCTGGGCTCGGCTGCCGCGACGGGCGTCGGTCTCGTCCTGGGAACCCTGTTGCACTCGCCCCTCGGCTGGGCTCTGCCCGTCGGGGGAAGCGGGGCGATCACCGACGCCCTGGTCGGTGCGGTACGTGGTGCCGGGGGCGAGATCCGCACCGGGGTGCGGGTGACCGATCTCACCCAGCTGGACGCGCCGGACGTGGTGTTCACCACCTCCGCCCGGGGCCTCGGCCAGATCCTGCTGTCCTCCTCGCCCTCGCCCGCGACCGCACGCCGCGCACGGCGTCTCACCCGTGCCCGGACGGGCGGCGCCGCCAGCAAGGTCGACCTGGTGCTCTCGGGGCCCGTGCCGTGGCGTGACCCCCGGCTCGCGGAGGCGGGGACGGTGCACCTCGGCGGCGACAGCCGTGCGATCGGTCTCGCGGAGCGGGAGGTCGCCGCGGGGCGTCACGCGGACGCACCGATGGTGTTGGTCTCGCAGCCGTGGGTCACCGATCCGTCCCGCATCGCCGCCGACGGTCGCAGACCGCTGTGGACCTACGCCCACGTCCCGGCGTTCTCGGAGCGGGACACCACCGAGTCAGTGCTCGACGCACTGGAGGCGGTCGCCCCGGGCGTCCGCGACGTGGTGATCGCGACGCACTGCACCCCGGCCGCCCGGATGGCCGAGCACAACGCCAACTACGCGGGCGGGGACATCGCCGCCGGCAGGGTCGATCTGCGAGGACTCATCGCTCGCCCGGTCCCCCGCCTCGACCCGTTCGCCACCGGGATCCCCGGACTGTGGCAGGCCTCCGGCTCGACCCCGCCCGGCCCCGGGGTCCACGGCATGGCGGGCCGACATGTCGCCCGACGGATCCTCCGGCGGACACCCGCGCGCTGAGGACACACGGTCACTGATACGAGACGAACCACGGTCGGGGCTCGACCGCCATGGTCTGCTCCGGCGTGAACGTGGGGGTGTCCTCGTCGTAGAAGTTCTTCCACGCCATCCGGATGTCGGGTGAGAGTCCCTGCCGCAGCTGGTCCCACGTTCCCAGCTTGAGGTCGGGGGTGCCGTGTCCGTCGGCGTGCAGCACGATCGCGAGCTCGGGCCGGGACGTGTCGATCTGGTCCCGGTTGGTGATCATCGCGGTACTGAACTGGTGCAGGATGAGCAGCTTCTGCGGACCGCCGGAGTCCCTGGTGAGATCGGCGAGCCAGTCGATCACCCGGTTGATCTCCTCCGCGTCGACGGCGCCGATCTGGGCGCCGGGCTGCTGCCCCGGCTCGAGCTTCCACTCCGGATCCAGAGCCAGACCCACGCCCGGGCGCGTGAGCAGCTCCTCGAAGATCTTCGCCTGCTCGACCATGTCCGCCATCCCCGGCTGCAGATCGATCACGGCATAGCCGCCGGCCCCGGTGATCGCGTCGACCAGCGGCACGAACACCTCGGGGGCCCACTCGTTGGTGAAGTTGCCGTCCTCGCCGGGCCCACCCGAGGCGACGGTACCGATGATCTCGAAAGCCGGGATCACAGGTTCCGGGGAGAAGGGCTGGTACTGCTCGACCAGGGCCTGCACCCGGGCGACGCTCTCCTGCGCGCCCTGCTCACCGAGGATGCCGAGCACCGGGGTGACGGGTGAGCCGTAGGCCGCCACGAAACGCCGACCGGGGAACACCACCTGTCCGCCACCGGGGAGCTCGGGAACCGTCCGGGCCTGCTCGATCCTGTCCTCCAAGGTTTCCACGGTCCCCCAGTCCGGCCCCAGGGCGTACACCACCCCGGCATCGCGGACCGCGTCCACCGCCGCGCCGTCCACCCGCGGGTCCGGGGCGGGCAGGTGCGCGACAGCCCCGCCCACCGCGACCGCCGTGGCTATCGCCGCGACCGGGGTGGCGTCACTGACGAGTACCGTCGGGGCCGCCTCCCCGTCCCACGCCGGCTCGCCACGGTCGAAGGCCCCCGGGCGACCGCCCTCGCCGACTCCGGGCCCCGGCGAGAGCTCGCCCCCGCTCAGCAGCGCAGGCGTCCCCGGGTTCAGCCCGGCCGTCAGGTCGGCGAGCTGCCCCGGCCCCACCTCGATCTCGGCACCGAGCTCGACACCGATGAGATCGGCCAGCTCGTCGGGGTCCACGGGTGCGTCGACGAACTCGATGTCGTCGTCGTCATCATCGTGTTCCGTACCCACCGTGCCCACCCGGAGGACACGCTCCACTCCGAGCCGTGACAACTCCCCGGCGAGTTCCCCCTCGCCCCCGGACACCGCGGTGAACATCGGCGCACGCAGCGCGACCGCGGCGGAGACAGCCCTGGCCTGCGCGGCGTCATCTGCGGCCGCGACCACCGCCACCGGCGCCGACTCGAGCAGGAGCCGGGTGGTCTCGACGCCGGACCCGGACACCTCCGCGACCACCGAGACCTGCTCGGCCGCTGTCCCCGTGGTCCCCGGGCCGTCCGCGGCGCAGGCGCAGACGCCGAGCCCCAGGGAAAGAGAGAGGACCGCCGCGGTCACACCTCGGTAGATGTGACGCACGGCGGTCCCCCTGCAGAAGTCGGTGGTCGATCCCGGTGCACGCTACAGGCGTGTCAGCCGGGATGACACCGCAACACTCAGGCCGTCTCCGTGATGGGACGGTCGACCCAGCTCATGAGGTCGCGCAGCTTCTGGCCGGTGACCTCGATCGGGTGCTCGGCGTTCTCCTTGCGCAGCGCCTCGAGCTCCTTGTTGCCACCCTCGACGTTGGCCACGAGACGCTTGGTGAACTCGCCGTTCTGGATGTCGGCGAGGATCTCCTTCATGCGCTCCTTGGTGCCGGCGTCGATGACGCGCGGGCCGGAGAGGTAGCCGCCGAACTCCGCGGTGTCGGACACCGAGTAGTTCATGTTGGCGATGCCGCCCTCGAACATGAGGTCAACGATGAGCTTGAGCTCGTGGAGGCACTCGAAGTAGGCGAGCTCGGGGTCGTAGCCGGCCTCGACCATGACCTCGAAGCCCGTCTTGACGAGCTCCTCGGTGCCGCCACAGAGCACGGCCTGCTCTCCGAACAGGTCGGTCTCGGTCTCGTCCTTGAACGTGGTCTTGATGACGCCGGCGCGGGTGCCGCCGATGGCCTTGGCGTAGGACAGCGCGAGCGCCTCGCCCTCACCCTTGGGGTCCTGCTCGACGGCGATGAGCGCCGGGACGCCCTTGCCGTCGACGAACTGGCGACGCACGAGGTGACCCGGGCCCTTGGGGGCGACCATCGCGATGGTGATGTTGTCGGCCGGCTTGATCAGACCGAAGTGGATGTTCAGGCCGTGGCCGAAGAACAGCGCGTCGCCGTCGTTCAGGTTGGGCTCGATGTCCTCGGTGTAGATCTGCGCCTGCGAGGTGTCGGGGGCGAGCAGCATGATCACGTCGGCCCACTTGGCGGCCTCGGCGGCCGTCATGACCTTCAGGCCGGCCTCTTCGGCCTTGGCGCGGGACTTGGAGCCCTCGCGCAGGCCGATCACGACGTCGACGCCGGAGTCGCGCAGGCTCAGCGAGTGAGCGTGGCCCTGCGAGCCGTAGCCGATGACGGCGACCTTGCGGCCCTGGATGAGCGACAGGTCAGCCGCGTCGTCGTAGAACATCTCCACTGCCATGGTGGGATTCCCTTCTCAGTTGGTGGTAGAAGTCGAGACTATCGAGTGGTGGTGATGGACTTGGGGCCGCGTCCCAGTGCGACCATGCCGGACTGCACGATCTCGCGGATGCCGTAGCCGTCGAGCATCCGCAGGAGGGCGTCGAGCTTGTCCGGGGTACCGGTGGCCTCGAGGGTCACCGACTCCGGCGCGACGTCCACCACATGGGCGCGGAACAGGCTGGCGATCTCCACGATCTGGCCACGGTTCGTCGCATCCGCGCGGACCTTGACCAGGGTGAGCTCCCGCGAGACCGACCCGGCCGGATTCTGCTCGACGATCTTGATGACGTTGACCAGCTTGTTCAGCTGCTTGGTCACCTGCTCGAGCGGGAAGTCCTCGACGTTGACGACGATCGTCATCCGCGACAGCCCGTCGGTCTCGGTCGGGCCCACGGCCAGCGACTCGATGTTGAACCCGCGCCGGGAGAACAGGGACGCCACGCGCGCGAGCACGCCCGGCTTGTCCTCCACCAGAACACTCAGGGTGTGGGAGCGAGCGGTCACTGGTCCTCCTCCTGGGCGGCGGACACCGCGGCGTCGGGCCGCGCGGTCGCCTGGTGGATCTCCGCCGGCTCGTCCGCCGCGGAATCGGTGTCGTCGAACAGCGGCCGGATGTCCCGGGCCGCCATGATCTCGTCGTTGGACGTGCCGGCCGCGACCATCGGCCACACCTGCGCGTCCTGACCGACGATGAAGTCGATCACCACGGGACGGTCGTTGATCGCGCGGGCCTTGGCGATCACCTCGTCGACGTCCTCCGCGCGCTCACACCGGAACGCCACGCAGCCCAGGGCCTCGCCGAGCTTGACGAAGTCGGGGATGTGCATCGAGTGCGTCGACAGGTCGGTCTGGGAGTAACGCTCGTCATAGAACAGTGTCTGCCACTGCCGGACCATGCCCAGGTTGCCGTTGTTGATCAGCGCGACCTTGATGGGTGCACCCTCGATCGCGCAGGTGGCCAGTTCCTGGTTGGTCATCTGGAAGCAGCCGTCACCGTCGATCGACCAGACCTCCGCGTCCGGGCGGCCGAACTTGGCGCCCATCGCGGCCGGAACCGAGTAGCCCATGGTCCCGAGCCCACCCGAGTTGAGCCACGTCCGCGGCTTCTCGTACTGGACGAACTGCGCCGCCCACATCTGGTGCTGGCCGACGCCCGCGCAGTAGATCGCGTCAGGACCTGCGGCGGCACTGAGACGCTCGATGACGTACTCGGGAGACAGCGAGCCGTCCGACTGCGGGGCGTAGCCGAGCGGGTACTCGCTGCGGATCTCGTCGAGATGCGACACCCAGGTGGCGGGAGCCTTCAGCGCACCGGAGTCACGCTCGGCACGGAGCGTGTCGACCAGCTCGACCAGCACCTCCTTGATGTCGCCGACGATCGGCACGTCGACGGCCCGGTTCTTGCCGATCTCCGCCGGGTCGATGTCCGCGTGGATGACCTTCGCGTCGGGCGCGAAGGTGTCGAGACGGCCGGTCACACGGTCATCGAACCGCGCGCCCAGCGTGATCAGCAGATCCGAGCGCTGCAGGGCGGCAACAGCGGCGACGGCGCCGTGCATGCCGGGCATGCCGTAGTGCAGCTCGTGGGAGTCGGGGAACGCACCCCGAGCCATCAGCGTGGTGACGACGGGGATGCCGGTGAGCTCCGCGAGCTCCATGAGTTCGGCCGAGGCGTCGGCCTTGATGACGCCGCCACCGACGTAGAGCACCGGGCGCTCGGCCTTGGCGATCATCCGTGCGGCCTCACGGATCTGCTTGCCGTGCGGCTTGGTGACCGGACGGTAGCCGGGCAGCTTCATCTCCGGCGGCCACGAGAAGGTCATCTCGGCCTGGAGCACGTCCTTGGGGATGTCCACCAGCACCGCACCCGGGCGACCGGACTGCGCGATGTGGAACGCCTCCGCGATCATCCGCGGGATGTCGTCGCCGTTCGAGACCAGGAAGTTGTGCTTGGTGATCGGCATCGTGATGCCGGAGATGTCGGCCTCCTGGAAGCCGTCCGTGCCGATGAGCGAGGTACCGACCTGGCCGGTGATCGCGACGACGGGGACGGAGTCCATCTGGGCGTCCGCGAGCGGGGTCACGAGGTTGGTGGCGCCGGGACCGGAGGTGGCCATGCACACGCCCACCTTCCCGGTGGCCTGCGCGTAACCGGTCGCCGCGTGACCGGCGCCCTGCTCATGCCGCACGAGGACGTGCCGGACCTTTTCCGAGTCGTACAGCGGGTCGTACACCGGCAGGATGGCCCCGCCGGGGATGCCGAACACGACCTCGGTGCCGATCTCCTCGAGAGACCGGACCACGGCCTGGGCGCCCGTCATCCGCTCAGGGGCCGTGGACCGGGCCTTGTGCTCTGTGCCCGGACGAGGTCCGGGCTGTGCCGTTGGTGCGCTCACTTCAACTATCCTTCATGCTGGTCGTGGAGCAATGGATTGTCGCCCTCCGCGGCCCGGTCGGCCCGCGGGTACCCGGCAACAAAAAACCCCCGACGGCCACGGGGCCGGCGAGGGTGCGCGTCGTCGAGAAGCCAGGTGACGGCTCAGGCGCCGACGCGCCGGCCGAGTACGAGACCGTTCCGTGTGTTCATGCCACACAGACTAGGTCGGCGTCATCCACAGCGTCAATTCGTGGAACTCTAATCCCACTATGTGGACCATGAGAGACTGTCGTGCATCATGAGCGCCGCATTCAGAGCCCCTGTCCCGGAGTCGACCCCCCGCGACCGGGCCCTCTTCCGGGTCAACCCCATGTCGTACATCGTCATCCTCGTCTTCCTGCTCGCCATCGCGTGGCCGGTGACCTCCTACCCAGTGGCATTGGGCTGGCTCGTCCTCCTCCCCATCGCCTTCGCGTGGTGGGTGGCACGCACCTCGACCCGGCTCGACTCCGACGGGGTGCACCTGTCCACCTGGCGGAGCCGGCGCTCGGTCCCGTGGTCCGAGGTCAAGGGAGTGATGTTCCCCAAGCGCGGGTTCGCGCGCCTGGTCACCACGAACGAGGAATCACTCCCGCTGGGCGGCGTCTCCTTCCACGACCTGCCCCGCCTCTCGAAGGCCAGCGGGGGCCGGATCCGCGACCCCTACAGCGCCAGCGCCGGCAACGACTGAGGCGCCGGCGGGCACCCGGTCACCGGCCGTGCCGGCCGTCGTCGCCTGACCAGTCCGGGCGCCACGCCGCGGCGCCAGTCCGCCTGCCCCGCCGCGCCCGGCCGGCACACGGTCGGCGACGGCCTGGCGTCGCAGACCCATCCGCTCGTACAGCAGGGTGACCGCCACCCCCAGAACGATTCCGGCGACACCCCAGCCTGCGAGCACCCACACGGCGTGGCCGAGACCCGCCACCCAGCTCGAGTCGAAGAACATGATCGACCGCAGTCCGAGGTACGCCTGGTGCATCGGCTGCAGGTCCCCGATCGCCACGAACACCGGCGGCAGCATCTGGGTGGGCGTGGCGCCCCCCGAAGTCGGGATGCCCAGCACCACGAACAGCACCAGGTTGACCAGCAGCCCGGCATTACCGATCGCCGCGATGATCGTGTGGGCACACGCACCCACCGAGATGATCACCAGGTTCGAGAACCAGAACATGTGCCAACCGTTGTACCCGGTCACACCCAGGATGTGCGCCACCCACAGGGTCAACCCGGACACCAGCGGCGCCGTGATGGCCGTGATCGCCCATTTCCGGACGAGGGTCTGCAGCCGCCCGAACGGTGCCACGTGGACGTGAAGCGCCAGGGGCCCGATCTCCAGCGGGATGAAGCCCAGACGGGCGTCGAGAAGACTGGAGATGATCATCGCTCCGGTGAACCCGGCGAGGATCACGATGAGGGCGTAGAACATCGGCAGCGATGCGTTGGAGACACCGACCGGCAACGGATTCCACGCGGTCACGTCGATCTGGATCGGGTACTGCAACGCCAGCGCCGCCGCGGCTCCGACCTCCCGGCCCTCGGCCTCCGCCAGCATCCGCGAGTCGGACAGCAGCGTCGCGCCCATACGCTCCTCGAGTGACGCCTGCATGCGCTCGGCCATGGTGTTGATCACCTGGCCCGAGACGATCGAGACACGCGGGGAGTTCTGCAGTTCGATCGTCGCCCGCTGCGGGGGCGCACCGCTGTCCCCCGCCTCGGTCGCGGCCGCCTCCACGAGGTCCACCACGCGCTGGCTCAGGTCCGAGGGGATGCGGACCGCTCCGAAGTAGGAGCCGTCGCGCAACCCGGCCTCCGCCTCGTCGGCATCCACCACGTGGAGCCGCACCTTCTCCCAGTCGTTGCCCTGGAGCAGTCCGGCCGTGACCTGGGTGCCGATGTCGAGGGTGCGCGGGCCGATCGGGGTCTGCAGCGTGGCGGCCTCGTCCTGGTTCACCAGCGCGACCGGGACGTGCCGGGCGTGGGACTGTGGGTCCGCGGTACCGCCGAGGTACATGAACGACAACAGGAAGAACAGTCCACACACGAGCGCGACCGCTCCGGCGGAGTGTGAAGCGAATTCACGGAAGCCACCGGTGTGTCCGGAGTCGGTCATCTGATCCCCATTCGCATCTGACAAGCCGGCCTGAGAGTCGACCGTGAGAAGGGTAACCCCCCGCCGGAGCGTATTGTGGAGTGGTCACGGCGCAGATCTCCCTCCCATGAAGCTCTGGTCGCCGGCACACAGGTCGTACGCGCTCCAGTGTCGTACGCACTCCAGTAACGAACCAGATCGAGGTCCCATGCCGCCCCTGAGGTCACGAACCAGTACCGCCGGACGTAACGCCGCGGGGGCGAGGGCCCTCTGGCGCGCGACCGGGATGACGGACTCTGACTTCGGCAAGCCGATCATCGCGATCGCCAACTCGTACACGCAGTTCGTGCCGGGTCACGTCCATCTGAAGAACGTCGGCGAGATCGTGGCCGAGCAGATCGCCGAGGCCGGCGGCGTGGCCCGCGAGTTCCACACCATCGCGGTGGACGACGGTATCGCGATGGGCCACGCGGGAATGCTCTACTCGCTGCCCAGCCGCGAGATCATCGCGGACTCCGTGGAGTACATGGTCAACGCCCACACGGCGGATGCCCTCGTCTGTATCTCCAACTGCGACAAGATCACCCCGGGCATGCTCAATGCCGCCATGCGGCTGAACATCCCCACGGTGTTCGTCTCCGGCGGCCCCATGGAGTCGGGGTTCTCCGTCGTGCTGGATGGCGTGGTCAAGGCCGGCTCCGACCTCATCACCGCCATCTCTGCTTCCGCGAACTCTGCGGTGGATGACGAGAACCTGGACGCGATCGAGCGTTCCGCGTGCCCCACGTGTGGCTCGTGCTCGGGCATGTTCACCGCCAACTCGATGAACTGCCTCACCGAGGCGCTCGGTCTGTCCCTGCCCGGCAACGGCTCCACGCTGGCCACCCACAGCGCTCGGCGGGAACTCTTCGCCGAGGCCGGTCGCCTGATCGTCGACCTGTGCACCCGCTACTACAAGGACGAGGACGAGTCCGTCCTGCCGCGCTCGGTGGCCACCAAGTCGGCGTTCGCCAACGCCATGGCGCTGGACGTCGCGATGGGCGGCTCCACCAACACCGTGCTGCACATCCTGGCGGCGGCGCAGGAGGGCGAGGTCGACTTCGATCTGCACGACATCGAGGAGATCTCCCGGCGGGTGCCGTGCCTGGCCAAGGTCGCGCCGAACTCGGACTACTACATGGAGCACGTCCACCGCGCCGGTGGCATCCCGGCGATCCTGGGCGAGCTCTACCGGGGAGGCCTGCTCGAGACCGACGTGCACGCGGTGCACTCACCCTCCCTCGAGCAGTACATCGCCGACTGGGACATCCGCAGCGGCACCGCCACCGACAAGGCGATCGACCTGTTCCACGCGGCGCCGGGCGGCGTGCGCACCATCGAGCCGTTCTCGACCGACAACCGGTGGGAGTCGCTGGACACCGATGCGGAGAACGGCTGCATCCACTCGGTCGAGCACCCGGCCACCGCGGAGGGGGGCCTGGTGGTGCTGCGCGGCAACATCGCCCCCGACGGGTCGGTGTTCAAGACCGCGGGAGTGTCCGAGGAGAACTTCCACTTCTCCGGACCGGCCCGGGTGGTGGAGTCCCAGGAGGAGGCGGTGTCCGTGATCCTCAACAAGACCCTGCAGGCCGGTGAGGTCCTGGTGGTGCTCTACGAGGGCCCCGCCGGTGGCCCGGGAATGCAGGAGATGCTGCACCCGACCGCGTTCATCAAGGGCGCCGGACTCGGCACCAAGTGCGCGCTGATCACCGACGGTCGGTTCTCCGGAGGCTCCTCCGGCCTGTCGATCGGACACATCGCGCCGGAGGCCGCCGCGGGCGGCCCGATCGGGTTGGTGCGGGACGGCGACGTGGTGACGATCGACGTGGCCACACGGTCGATCTCGATTGATGTCGACGACGACGAGCTGGCGCGGCGTCGCGAGGAGAAGGGGCCGCTGCCGTGGCGGCCGGTCAAGCGCGATCGGAAGGTGTCCGCCGCGCTCCGGGCGTACGCGTCGATGGCCTCGTCTGCGGACAAGGGCGCGGTCCGGATCCTCCCCGACTGACTCGGGGAACGCGCCCGCGCAGGGACGGGGAAAGGGGCCGACTTCCCGTCGGCCCCTTTCTTGTGCCCCTGCTCTCTGTGCCCCTGCGAGAGTGGTCCCGGCGGCACCCGCACGTCAGCCCGTGGTGACTGGAGCGCTGTCGGTGTTGGAGGTGAGGGGGTTCGTGCCGTTGAGGAAGTACCACACCAGACCGGCGATCACCGCGACGATCACCAACCAGATCAGGCCGCTGAACCTCGGGCGGTACGACCATCCCCACCTGCGGTCCACGGCCCAGCGCCCGGGTCCGGTGAACAGCAGCGCGAGCAGACTCCCCGCGTAGAGAACCGATGCCTCGAGACCCCTGCTGGTGACCCCGAAGAGAGGTACTGACTCGCCACCGGTCACGCTGATCGCGATCCCGAGTCCGATCAGCCCCAGGAGTCCGCCCACCGCTACCGGCGTGGCCAGACCGATCACGAGCATGACACCCCCCACCAGCTCGACGGCCCCACCGGCGATCGCGAGCACCCGGGCCTGTTCGAATCCCGCATCGGTGAGGATCTGTGCCATGCCGTCGATTCCGGGCCCGTGGAACAGCCCGAACAGCTTCTGCAGGCCCCGCTGGGTGAGAAGGACTCCCACGGTGACGCGCAGGACGAACAGTCCGAGGTCGATCGTCCCCCGCGGACCGATCTCACTGCGGGCCTCGGGCGCGATGGTGGTGGGCTGGTCCCCGAACGGCAGGGGCGCAGCCATGTCGTAGCCACCGGATTCCGCGAACTGTGAATAGTCCGTGGGCCCGGCCGTGGGGAAGGCCGTGGTCGCGGTGTCGCCGGCGGTGGCCCCCGCCGCGGCGGGCACGTCCAGCGGGTAGTCGACATCGTGGAGGATCTCGGTGCGGGCGTCGTCTCCGGGCTCTGAAGAAGTCACAGACCGACTGTAGGCCGCTGCCGGCGCGTGGGCACCCAGGACACGGCGGGCCGTACTCTAGTCGGCATGAGATCGATCCCGCTGCTCCTGGCGCTGACCCTGGTGGTGTCCGGTTGCGCCCGGTTCGATGACCGGCTGGACGACCCGTTCACACCAGCCCCCGGACCCGGCATGGGAGCCGCTCCCCCCTCCACCCCGCCCGGGGCCGCACCCCCGCCCCCGACCTCGCGCGGCGACGAGCCGGAGGTCGACCCACCTGCCGGTCCCTGCGTCGACCCCGACCCGGCCGTCATCGCGACCTGTCTCGAACCGGCGGTCGCGGTGGCCGGACTCGGGGACCGTGCCTTGGTCGCGGAGTCGACGGGCGGGGTCATGATCGTCTCACCGGATTCACCGCCCGAGGAATTCGGCCGTGTCGACCCTCGTGGGGGCAGGGTCGTCGCCGTCGCACCGTCGCCCGACTTCACCCAGGACCGCCTCGTCTACCTGCTCGTGGTGGGGGACGGCGCGACCCGCGTCGAGCGGCTCGCCCGCGGCGACACACCTCGCACGGTGGCCGAGCTCCCGCCCGCCGAGTCGGGCGGACTCGCGTTCGTCGACGGGATCCTCACCGTCGGTGTGGGCGACCAGGTGCTCCGATTCCCGGAGTTCCGCGGCATCGGGCGGGCGGAGAACCCTGAGGTCGTCGCCACCGGACTGGGCCGGGTCGAGGCCCTGTGCACCCACGGCAAGGAGCTTTTCCTCTCCACGCTCTCCGACCGGGGCGCCGCTCTGCGCACCCCGGACCGGGTCGTGTGGACGTGGCCCGATCAGCGCACGGCAGGCGGATGCGCGGCCACCCCGGGTTCCCTGTCCATCTCACTTCCGGATGCCGCACGGGTGGACACCGTGCAGACCCAGGGAGGGGCGGCCAGTGGTCAGCCGGAGTCCCTCGCCGAGGGCCGCTACGGTCGTCTCACCGGCCTCGGCGTGATCGGGGACGGGATCCTGGTTGCCGGGACCACCAACAAGGACGGCGGCGACCCCGTCCCGACCGACGACCGCGCGGTGATCCTGCCGCAGTCCGGCGGCGGCGGCGACGCCCGGATGTGAGCGCCCGACGGGGTCTGCCCACACCGGCCGACCCCGGACCGCCTGTCACATGAGGCCGTGCCTCAGCTGCAGGCGGCGATCACCAGTTCCTTGACGCGGGCCGGGTCTGCCTGACCGCGGGTCGCCTTCATGACAGCACCGACGATCGCGCCTGCCGCCTGCACCTTGCCGTCGCGGATCTTGTCCGCGACATCGGGCTGTGCGGCGAGCGCGTCGTCGACCGCCTTCTGCAGCGCGGAGTCATCACGCACCACCTCGAGGCCCTTGTCCGCCACGATCGCGTCCGGCTCACCCTCACCGTCGAGAACCGCGTCCACGACCTGGCGTGCCAACTTGTTGGTGAGCTTGCCCTCGGCGACCAACTCGATCACGCGTGCCACCTGAGCCGGGCTGATCTCCAGAGCCGACAACTCGGTGCCCCGGGTATTGGCCTGCTGCGTCAGATAGGCCACCCACCACGAACGGGCCTCGGCCGGCGCGGCACCGGCGTCCACGGTGGCGATGATCAGGTCGAGGGCCCCGGCGTTGACCAGGTCCCGCATCTCCTCATCCGAGACCCCCCACTGCTCCTGCACACGGGCGCGGCGCACCCAGGGCAGCTCCGGCAGCGACGCACGGATCTCCTCGATGAGCTCCACAGACGGCTCGAGCGGCGCCAGGTCGGGCTCGGGGAAGTAGCGGTAGTCCTCGGCCGACTCCTTGGGACGTCCGGCCGTCGTGGTGCCGTCGGCCTCGTGGAAGTGGCGGGTCTCCAGGACCACCTCTCCTCCCTCGGTGAGGACCTCGGCCTGGCGGCACATCTCGAACCGCACTGCCGTCTCGACACTGCGCAGGGAGTTCACGTTCTTCGTCTCCGTGCGGGTACCGAACTCGGTGGCGCCCTTGGGCATCAGCGACACGTTCGCGTCGCAGCGCATCGATCCCTGGTCCATGCGTACGTCCGAGACGTCGAGGCTCTTCAGGAGGTCACGCAGTGCGCTCACGTAGGCGCGAGCGATCTCCGGCGCGCGCTCCCCCGCCCCGACGATCGGCTTGGACACGATCTCGATCAGCGGCACACCCGCGCGGTTGAAGTCGAGCAGTGAGTGGGTGGCGCCGTGGATACGGCCACTGGCGGAGCCGACGTGGGTGGACTTGCCGGTGTCCTCCTCCATGTGGGCCCGCTCGATGTCCACGCGCCACGTGGTGCCGTCCTCCAGCTGGACGTCCAGGTACCCGTCGTGCGCGATGGGCTCGTCGTACTGCGAGATCTGGTAGTTCTTCGGCTGGTCCGGGTAGAAGTAGTTCTTCCGGGCGAAGCGGCTGTACGGGGCGATCGCGCAGTTCAGCGCGAGGCCGATCTTGATGGCCCACTCCACGGCCTGCCGGTTGACCACCGGCAACGCCCCGGGCAACCCGATACACACGGGGCAGACCTGCGAGTTGGGATCCGCCCCGAAGGTGGTCGGGCACCCGCAGAACATCTTGGTGGCAGTGTGCAGCTCGACGTGCACCTCCATGCCCATGACGGGATCGAAACGTGACACGACCTCGGTGAACTCCATGCGGAACAATCTAGCCGAAGAGGCAGGCGGCCTCGCGATAGCGGTCCTCCGGAACGGTCTTGAGCACTGCCACCGCGTCCTCTACCGGCACCATCTCGATCGATTCACCGCGCAGGGCCACGATCTTGCCGAAGTCGCCACGGTGCACCGCATGCGCGGCGTGCACGCCGAAACGCGTCGCCAGGACACGGTCATAGGCGGTGGGAGTGCCGCCACGCTGGATGTGCCCGAGCACAGTCGTGCGTACGTCGCGGTTCATCCGCTCGGCGATCGCGACCGCCATCTGGTCCGCCACCCCGGTGAAGATCTCGTGACCGAACTGGTCGGTACCCCCCTGGCGCAGGGACATGCCGGTCCCCTCTGCGGGGGTGGCGCCCTCGGCCACCACGCAGATCCCGTAGGCCTCGCCCATCTGGAATCGGCGTTTCATGACCTTGCACACGTAGTCGATGTCGAAGGGGACCTCGGGGATGACGATCATGTGGGCCCCCGAGGCCAGGCCCGCGTGCAACGCGATCCAGCCGGCGTGCCGACCCATCACCTCGACCAGCATCACACGCTCGTGGGACTCCGCGGTGGTGTGCAGACGGTCGATCGCGTCCGAGGCGATCGACACAGCGGTGTCGAACCCGAAGGTGTAGTCGGTCCCTCCTACATCGTTGTCGATGGTCTTGGGCACACCCACCACCGGAATGCCGTTCTCGGTGAGCCAGCGGGCCGCCTTGAGCGTCCCGTCGCCGCCGATGGCGATCAGCGCATCGATCGCATGCCGTTCCAGGGTCCGGCGGATCTCCGGCAGGCTGGCGGTGAGCACGCTCGGATTGAGACGGCCCGTTCCGAGGATCGTGCCGCCGCGCAACAGGATGCGGTCGATCTCCTCGTCGTCGAACAGCGGCACCGCACGGTCGTACACCAACCCGGACCACCCGTCCTGGAAGCCCAGGACAGGGGTGTCGTACTCGGAATGCGCGGTCCTGACCAACGCCCGGATCACCGCGTTGAGTCCGGGGCAGTCGCCGCCGGCGGTGAGTACGCCTATACGCACGTGGAGCTCCTCTCGGTTCCCCCGCAGTCTAGGGGTGACCGCGGGTCACCGCGCCTGGCTCACCGACTGTTCACCGGTACGGAACGCCATCGTGGCCAGGCCGCCCAGCAGAACCACCACGGCGGGCAGGAACATCGCATCCGCCACGGCCTGTCCCACGTCGCCGTGTGCCACGAGACGGGCTTGCATCAGCGCGCCGATCGCCGCCGAGCCCAGTACGGCGCCGACCTGGCGGGTGGTGTTGTACACGCCCGACCCGGCACCTGCGGAGGCCAGTTCCAACTGCCGCATCGCGGTGGAGGAGGTCGGCGCCCACACACACCCGTTGGCCACCCCCATGAGCGCGATGGGGGCGAGCAGCACCGGAATGGATGTGGACGAGTCCATGACCAGGGCGAGCCAGAACAGCGAGACCGCGTAGGAGAAGTAGCCGACCCCGGTGAAGATGCGGGGGTCCAGCCGATCCGACAGCCTGCCCACCACCGGGGCGAAGACCCCGGCGACGAGGGCCATCGGCAGCAACATCAGGCCGGCCTGCGTGGGGCTCAGGCCCTTGACGCCCTGGAGGTAGAACATCAGCGGCACCATGGTTCCGGCGGTCACGAAACCGATCGTCGAGACGCCGAAATTACCGATGGAGAAGTTCCGGTCGCGGAAGAGTCGTAGCGGGACCAGCGGCTCGGTACGCACGCGGGACTGCCACCACACGAACACCACGAGCGCGATGAGCCCCACGGCGATGAGCGCTCCGGTGGTACCGCCCCAGCCGTGGGACTCGCCCTGCTGGATGCCGAACACGAGCAGGAACATCCCGACGGCCGAGAGCAGTATGCCAGCGATGTCGTAGGAGTGCTTCCGGGTCTCCAACCTGGGTACCCAGAGCCAGACGAGGACCACGGCGGCGATCCCGAACGGGATGTTGACGAAGAAGATCCACCGCCAGTCGAAGGCGTCGATGAGCACCCCGCCCAGGACCGGTCCCACCACCGAGGCGATGCCGGCGACCGCACCCCACGCCCCCATCGCCGCACCCCGACGGTCGGGCGCGAACACGCGGGTGATCACGCTGAGCGACTGCGGGGTGAGGAGCGCCGCGCCCACTCCCTGGAACACGCGCGCCACGATGAGGGTCTCGATGTCCGGGGCGAGCCCACACCACAGCGACGCCCCGGTGAACACCACCAGTCCGGCGATCGCGACGGTCCGCGGGCCGATCTGGTCACCCAGCCGGCCGGTGAACAACAGCGGCACCACGTACGCCAGCAGGTAGGCGCTGGTGACCCAGATGACCTGGTTGGTGGTGGCTCCGAGCTGGGTGACGAACGCTTCGGTGGCCACCGCGACGATCGTCTGGTCCACCAGGATCATGAAGAACCCGATGACCAGCGCCGCGAGGGCCTTCCACGCATCCCGCTCGGGGACGGTCGTCACGCGATCGCGCCCCTCGCGGCCTCGAACGCGGCGCCGACCCGGTAGAGGCGGTCGTCTGCCAGGGCCGGGGCCATGATCTGCATCCCGGCGGGCAGTCCGTCGACCAGGCCGGTCGGCACGGACATCCCGCAGTGTCCGGCGAGGTTGAGCGGCAGGGTGCACAGGTCGAACTGGTACATCGCGACCGGGTCCGCCACCTTGTCCCCCAGCGGGAACGCGGTGGTGGGCGTGGTGGGCGAGACCAGCACGTCTACCTTCTCGTACGCCGCCTCGAAATCGCGCGCGATGAGCGTGCGGACCTTCTGGGCCTGGCCGTAGAAGGCGTCGTAGTACCCGGCGGACAGTGCGTAGGTGCCGAGCATGATGCGGCGCTTGACCTCGGGGCCGAGGCCGGCGGCGCGACTGGCGGCCATCACCTGGTCGGCCGACCCGTCACCGACACGCAGTCCGTAGCGCATGGCGTCGAAGCGGGCCAGGTTGCTGGAGACCTCGGACGGCAGGATGAGGTAGTACGCGGGGAGCGCGTAGCGGAAGTTCGGGCACGAGACCTCCACGACCTCGGCGCCGAGTCCACGCAGGGTCTCGACTGCCGCCTGGAAGGAGGCCTCCACACCGGGCTGGTAGCCCTCGCCGGACAGTTCGCGGACGATGCCCACACGGACGCCCGTGAGGTCTCCCCGGGCGCCCTCGCGGGCGGCGGCGACCATGTCCGCGATCCCCACGTTCAGGCTGGTCGAGTCGCTGGGGTCGTGCCCGGCGATGACCTGGTGCAGCAGCGCGGCGTCCTCGACGGTACGGGCGCAGGGCCCACCCTGGTCCAGGGACGAGGCCGACGCCACGAGCCCCTGCCGTGACACCGTGCCGTAGGTGGGCTTGACGCCCACCGTGGCGGTCAGCGCAGCCGGCTGGCGGATGGAGCCGCCGGTGTCCGTGCCCACGGCGAGGGGTGCCTGGTTCGAGGCCAGTGCCGCGGCGGACCCGCCGCCGGAACCGCCCGGGGTACGGGTGTGATCCCACGGGTTACGGGTGGGTCCGTACGCCGAGTTCTCGGTCGAGGAGCCCATGGCGAACTCGTCGAGGTTGGTCTTGCCGAGGATCGGGATGCCGGCCGCACGCAGCTTGGTGGTGACCGTGGCGTCGTAGGGCGCCATGTAGCCCTCGAGCATCTTCGAGGCGCACGTGGTGGGCGCGTCGGTGGTGGTGAACACGTCCTTCAGGGCCACGGGCACGCCGGCCAGCGGGCCGAGCTCCTCGCCGGCCGCGAGCCGCGCGTCGACCGCACGGGCGGCGTCGAGGGCCGCGTCGGCGCCGACGTGGAGGAAGGCGTTGATCTCGCCGTCCACCTCGGAGATCCGGTCGAGATGCGCCCGGGTGACCTCTTCCGAGGAGACCTCACGGGCGGCGATACGCCCGGCGAGCTCGGCGGCCGTGGCGGTGGTCAGGTCGGTCATGCGTCCTCTCCCAGGATCTGCGGAACCTCGAAGCGCTGTTGGTCGGAGGCCGGGGCCTGGTCGAGAGCCTGCTCCGGCGTGAGCCCGGGCACCACGACGTCCTCGCGGTACACGTTGGTGATCGCGGTGGGGTGGCTCATCGGCGGGACGTCGTCCGCTGCGACCTCGGACACCGCCTGCACGTGGACGAGGATGTCGGTGAGCTGTTGTGCGAACGAGTCCAGCTCGGCGTCGCTCAGATCCAGGCGGGAGAGCCTGGCCAGATGCGCGACGTCCCCGCGTGAGATCGAGGTCACGTGCCTGCCCCTTTCCGTGGCGTGATCGGTACCGGCCCAGCCTAGTCAGGCCGGATCGGTGCGGCACAATGGCCTCATGTCTTATCTGCTCCGCGTCATGCTCCCCGACCGACCGGGAAGCCTCGGATCCCTCGCAGTGGCTCTGGGATCGGCCGGCGCGGACATCATCAGCCTCGACGTGGTGGATCGTTTCGACGGCGTCGCGGTGGACGACATCGTGGTGAACGTGCCGCACGGGACGTTCCCCGACACGCTCATCACCGCGGCGGAGAGGCTCGACGGAGTGCTGGTCGATTCGCTGCGCCCGTTCGGGGGGATCCTCGACGCGCACCGGGAGCTCGAGTTGGTCGATGCGGTGGCCGGCGCGGGGGCGGGTGCCCCGCAGATGCTCGCCGATGAGCTGCCGTCCGCACTGCGCGTCGGGTGGGCGCTGGTGGTCGATGTCTCGGGAGAGAAGTGCCGGCTGGTCGCGCGGGGCGAGTCCGCCCCGATGTGGGAGGGCGGAAGGGTGGACCCGTTGTGCGACCTGGAGCGTGCGACCGCGCTGGAGGACGACGACGACACCGTGCCGGCGGGCTGGCGGGCCATGGACACCGCGCTCGCCGCGGCCCCTCTCCCCGGCGATCACGTCGTGGTGGTGGGCAGGCCGGGCGGCCCGTCGTTCCGTCCGTCGGAGATCGCGCGGCTCGGCTACCTCACCGGGATCCTGCGCACCCTCCTGGCCGGCTGAGCCCCGCGCACTGCCCTACTCGGCCTCTGACGGAGTCGGGCCGTTGGCCAGGAGCTCGACGAACCCGGCTTCGTCGAGGATCGTCAGGCCGAGTTCCTCGGCCTTGGCGGCCTTGGATCCCGGGTTGTCCCCCACCACCACATAGTCGGTCTTCTTGGACACCGATCCCGAGGCCTTCCCTCCGCGGGAGATGATCGCCTCCTTGATCCCGTCCCTGGTGAAGCCCTCCAACGATCCCGTCGCCACGATCGTCAGCCCCTCCAGGGTGCGTGGGATCGACTCATCGCGTTCGTCGGCCATGGAAACCCCGGAGACCGTCCAGCGATCGACGATCTCGCGGTGCCAGTCGACACCGAACCAGTCGACCACCGACGTGGCGATCGTCCCGCCGACGCCGTCGGTCTCCGCGAGCTCCTCCTGGGTGGCCGCCCGGATGGCCTCCATCGTCCCGAACCTCGTCGCCAACGCCCGCGCCGCTGTCGGTCCGACGTGCCGGATCGACAGCGCCACCAGCACACGCCAGAGTGGCCGCTCCTTCGCCGTGGCGAGGTTGTGGAGCAGCTTGCGCCCGTTCTCGGTGAGGACGGTCCGCTCCGGCTGCGCGCCCTCCTCGATCTGCTTCTTGGTGGCCTTGTCGACGCGGGTGTACAGGTCCGTGCGGAGCAGATCGCCCTCGGTGAGGTCGAACAGTCCGGCCTCGTTCTCCAGCACACCGCTCGTGAGCAGGTCCGACGCCCCCTCGTAACCCAACGCCTCGATGTCGAGCGCGTTGCGCGAGGCGAGATAGAACAGTCGCTCACGCAGCTGCGCCGGGCAGGACCGCTGGTTGGGGCACCGCCAGTCGGCGTCGCCTTCCTTGGCCGGTGCCAGCACGGTGTCGCATTCCGGGCAGCGTTCCGGGAAGACGAACTCACGCTCGGTGCCGTCCCGGCGTTCCACCACCGGGCCGAGCACCTCCGGGATCACGTCGCCGGCCTTGCGGATCACCACCGTGTCGCCGATGAGGACGCCCTTGCGGGTGACCTCGGTCTGGTTGTGCAGAGTGGCCAGAGAGACCGTGGAACCGGCGACCAGGACAGGCTCCATGTAGGCGAACGGGGTCACCCGACCGGTCCGTCCCACGGACACCCGGATGTCGAGCAGCTTCGTCATGACCTCCTCCGGCGGGTATTTGAACGCGATCGCCCACCGCGGGGCCCGCGAGGTCTGGCCGAGTCTGCGCTGGACCGTCCTGTCGTCGATCTTCACCACGAGTCCGTCGATCTCGTGCTCCGGATCGTTCCGGTGCTCGCCCCAGTACCGCACCCGCTCGAGTACGGCATCCGCCCCGGTGGCCGGCGCTGTGTAGGGCGACACCGGCAACCCCCAGTCCGCGAGCGCGAGATAGACGTCGTGGAGGCTGTCGAAGGTCGCCCCCTCCACCGCGCCGAGCCCGTGACAGTACATCCGCAGCCGGCGCTGCGCGGTGATCGCCGGGTTCTTCTGTCGGAGGGATCCGGCGGCGCTGTTGCGGGGGTTGGCGAACGGCGGCTTCCCCTCCGCGACCAGTCCCGCGTTGAGCTCCGCGAAATCCTCGAGTCGGAAGAACACCTCACCCCGTACCTCGAGCAGAGTGGGGACCGGCCTGCCCTCGGCCGGAGTCAGCACGACGGGGATGTCCTCGATGGTCCGTGCGTTGAGCGTGACGTCCTCCCCGGTCCGGCCGTCACCCCGGGTAGCGGCGCTGACCAACTTGCCGTCGCGGTACACCAGGTCCAACGCCACGCCGTCGATCTTCACCTCACAGAGGAACGGCAGTGCGTCCTCGGTGACGTTCGCCTGCTCCACCGCCGACGCGATCCAGTCGCGGAGTTCCTCCTCGGAGAACACGTTGTCCAGACTCGTCATCCGTTCGAGGTGCTCGACGGGCGCGAAGTCCGTGGAGAAACCACCACCGACGAGCTGGGTGGGCGAATCCGGGCCCCGCAGGCCCGGGTGCCGCTCCTCGAGTTCCTGCAGCCGGGTGAACAGCGTGTCGAACTCCGCATCGGAGATGACCGGCGCGTCCTTGACGTAATAGCGGAACTGGTGGTCGCGCACGGTCTCGGCGAGCTCGGTCCACTCGTGCCGGGCCTCGGGCGGGATGTCCGAGGTGCCGGCGGGATCACTGCTGTTCATGGGTTCGCTCACGTGGCCAGGTTAGTCGCGCCCGCAACCGGGATGTCGGAGTGCTGTTCTACGGTGTGACCATGACAACTGACATGCAGTCCCCCGCCGCCATCGACCGTAACCGTCTCCTCGCGTTCGACCTGGAGACCACCGGTCCCGACCCCCGGACGGCGCACGTCGTCACCTCCGCTTTGGTCGCCATCGACGGTGCCCACAAACAGGAACGGAACTGGCTCGCGGACCCGGGCGTGGAGATACCGGAGGGCGCCACAGCGGTACACGGCATCACCACCGAGCAGGCGAGGGAGAGCGGTCGCCCGCACGCCGAGGTGATCGCGGAGACCGTGGCCGGCATCCGCCGGGGATGGAGTGAGGGACGGACACTGGTCGCCTTCAACGCCAGTTTCGATCTGACCATCCTCCGACGTTGGGATCCGACCTTCGAGATCCTCGGCCCGGTGGTGGACCCGTTCGTGGTGGACCGGGCCACGGACCCGTTCCGCAAGGGCAAGCGCACGCTCGAGGCGGTGTGTGAGTTCCACGGGGTGCGCCTGGAGAACGCCCACGAGGCCTCTGCCGACGCGTTGGCCGCGGCCAGACTCGCATGGAAGATGCTCGGTGTCGTCCCTGAACTGTCGGCGGCGGACTGGCGGGCCGTCAACCAGCAGCAGGCCAGCTGGCACGAGGCTCGTCAGCGGGACTTCGCCGCCTACCTGGAGCGGTCCGGGAAGGATGCCTCGGGCGTCAACACGGCGTGGCCCATGGCGCTCGGCTGAGGCCGCCCGGTAGCTGCCCTCCCGCCGGTCCTTTCCCGCCTGCGCCGGTCCGGGCTACTCCGCCCCACGCGGTGCGGCGTCCGCGAGCAGGCGCGCGGCGGCCAATGCCCGGACAGCGGTGGCCTCGTCCTCCGAAACCCGGGCCACGGTGGGGGTCAGCACCAACTGGCCGAGACTCTCATAACGTGGCGCGGCCAGTCGGTCGAGCAGTCCCAACAGCGCCACAGCCGCACGCTCCGCCTCGGCAGCGGAATCTGCTGGTCGGCCGGTGCCGGCGGGCCCTTCGAGTTGGAGGATCCCCCCGGCACCGAGCACCGTCCCGGCGGCGTCGAGGAGATCGTGGCTGCGCGCCGAGAACAACGGCTCGGACTCCAGTACCAGCCCGTCGAGCGGTGTCTGGTCACGCGGCGGCTCTGCGAAGGCGGAATGTAGTGCGGGCGCATCCGGGCTGCCCGAGGTGGGCGGACGCAGCAGCACCTGCCCCACCCCGCTGCCCCGGAGCGTGTCCGCGAAACGGCACAGTGCCAGCGAGAGCTGCTCGACGGGCACCGCCGCGACCGGGTCGAAATGGCTCGGCGCGGGCACGGTTCCCGCTGCCACGCGCCAGAGCATCGGCTCGTCCAGGACGATGCGGGCCCCGGCCCGCATCCGCCCGGCGAGACGCCTCGCCCACATCGCCGCCCCCTCGGCCAGCGATGCAGCCAGATCACGCCGTGCTCCCCGGTCCGTGAGCACGGACCTCCCACCAGGCAGCTCCGTGCTCGCCGCCAGCGACCACGGTCCGGTCACCCGCAGCTGCAGGACCCGATCCCCGGGCGCCGGCTCCGCCTCCGGATCCCGCGCCAGTTCGTCCGCTTCCTCGAGCGCGTCGCTGTCGCGGTCGAGGTAGTCCGCGGCCACACGGGCCAGCCGGCCACGAGAGTCGGCGAGCCGCCAGCCCCTCGGGGAGGTGTCCACCGGGAGATCGACCAGCATCGCCAGGGTGCGACCGACGAGTTCCGCGCCCGGGCCTCGTCCCGGGAGCTCGGGGAGGAACGGCAGACCGGGACATTCGCCCATCACGATCCGGGACGCTTCTCGGGAGTCGGTCCCGGGCATCGGACCGGGACCGGTATGGGCGGGAAAGGGGATGGTCACTGACTCTCCGTCACGGGCCGGGCGGCCGAGATCGTCCCGCTCCCCAGCACCCGGTCCCCTCCCGGCTCGGGCCGGTAGAGCACCGCCGCCTGGCCCGGGGCCACACCACGCACCGGCTCCTCGAGGACGATCTCGAGACCGGCATCCGCGCCGGAGCCGACGCGGCGGACGTGGCCGGGTGTCGCCTCCCCGTGGGCGCGGATCTGCACCAGGCACTCGGTCTCCCGGATGTCCTCGTCGACCAGCCAGTACGGCGAGGTGGCGGTCATCTCCGCCGACAGCAGGTGGTCCGCACCGCCGACGGTGACCGTTCCGGTGTCCGCGTCGATCGCGGTCACGTACCGGGGCCGCCCGTCCGCGGCAGGCGTCTCCAGGCCGAGCCCCTTGCGCTGGCCGATCGTGAACCCGTGGACACCGTCGTGGCGTCCGAGCTCGTCGCCGCTGTCGGCATCCACCAGCGCGCCGGGGCGCAGGCCGATCCTGGCGCCGAGGAATGCCCGGGTGTCGCCGGAGGGGATGAAGCAGATGTCGTGACTGTCCGGCTTGGAGGCCACCGAGAACCCGGCCGCCTCCGCCTCCGCACGGATGTCGGACTTGTGGGTGTCCCCGAGGGGGAACATCGAATGCGCGAGCTGGTGCGGGGTGAGCACGCCCAGGACGTACGACTGGTCCTTGCCGTGGTCCACCGCGCGGCGCAGGACGGGACGCCGGGTGCCGTCGGGGAGCTCCTCGTGCGACAGTCGCGCGTAGTGCCCGGTGGCCACCGCATCGAATCCCAGCGCCATGCCCCGCTCGAGCAGTGCCTCGAATTTGATGCGCTCGTTGCATCGCAGACACGGGTTCGGGGTCTCGCCGCGAGCGTAGGACTCCACGAAGTCGTCGATCACGTCGGCGCGGAACCGCTCGGCGAAGTCCCACACATAGAACGGGATCCCCAGCAGGTCGGCGACGCGGCGCGCGTCACCGGCGTCCTCACGGGAGCAGCAGCCGCGCGATCCGGTCCGCAGGGTGGCCGGGTCGGCGCTGAGTGCCAGGTGCACACCCACCACATCGTGCCCGGCGGCGACCGCGCGTGCGGCCGCGACCGCGGAGTCCACTCCCCCGCTCATGGCGGCCAGGACCCTCATGACGCCCCCGCTCCCGTTCGTGTGAGACCGAGCCCGGCCGTTCCGGCGCGCTCCGCAGCGGGTCCGAGCGCGGCGATCGCCGCCTCGACGTCCGCCTCGGTGTTCGTGTGACCGAGACTGAGTCGCAGACTGCTGCGGGCCGCGGCCTCGCCGGCGCCGACAGCGAGGAGGACATGGCTCGGCTCGGCGACCCCGGCGGTACATGCCGACCCCGTCGAACACTCGATCCCCGCCGCATCCAGGAGCAGGATCAGGGACTCTCCGGAACACCCCGGGAAGGTGAGGTTGGCGATACCCGGCAGACGGTCACCCCCGCCGTTGGCGACCACGCCGGGAACAGCGGCCCGAACCCCTTCCACGAGCCGGTCGCGCAGCTCCGCGAGGCGTCCGGCCTCCGACTCCATCTCGCGGACCGCCTCGTCGAGTGCCACGGCCATGGCGACCACACCCGGCACGTCGACGGAACCGGAACGCAGGTCCCGCTCCTGCCCGCCGCCGAACCCGATCGGCCTGCACTCGGCCCCGCGGTCCAGCAGGAGGGCGCCGACGCCCAGCGGGCCACCGAACTTGTGGGCGGACAGACTCAGCGAGGTCACGCCCAGCGCCTCGAAGTCCACGGGGACGTGCCCCACCGCCTGGACGGCATCGGTGTGGACCGCCGCGCCGACCTCACGTGCGGCCTCCGCGATACCCGCGACGTCGGTCAGGGTGCCGATCTCGTTGTTGCCCAGCATCGTGGCGACCAGTGCCAGTCGCGGACCGACCTCGGCGGCCAGCTCGCGGACGGTGTCGGGGAGCACCGCGCCGCGGGCGTCGACGGGCAGAACACGGACGCGCTTGTTCCCTCCCCTGTCGGTGGCCAGGTGCGCGGCAGCATCGAGGACCGAATGGTGCTCGGTGGCGCCGACAGCCACCACGTCACCGGTCGCGGCTGCGGACAGTCCGAGAACGGCGAGATTGTCGGCCTCCGTTCCCCCCGAGGTGAACACGACCTCCGACGGGCGGCAGCCGAGGTGGTGGGCCAACGATTCGCGGGCCTCCTCGACCCGGCGACGGGCCCGGCGGCCGGATCCGTGCAGCGATGAGGCGTTGCCGACTGATGAGGCGGCCTCGGCGTAGGCGGCGATGGCCGCTGGACGCATGGGGGTGGTCGCGGCGTGGTCCAGGTAGTGGACAGGGCGGGTGGTGCGCATATCGCAGGCAAGGATACGCCGGAACGAGTCGGACCCCGGCACCGCAGGGGTGCCGGGGTCCGGGAAGAGCGGGTGGACGCCCGTGGGTCCGCCGCTCAGAGGCGACTCACTTGCGGGCGTTGATGGCCTCGGTGAGCTGCGGGGCGACGTTGAACAGGTCACCCACGATGCCGTAGTCCGCGATCTCGAAGATGGGAGCCTCTTCGTCCTTGTTCACGGCGACGATCGTCTTGGACGTCTGCATGCCGGCGCGGTGCTGGATGGCGCCGGAGATGCCCAGGGCGATGTACAGCTGCGGGGACACGGTCTTGCCGGTCTGGCCGACCTGGAACTGGCCCGGGTAGTAGCCGGAGTCCACGGCGGCACGCGAGGCGCCGACGGCACCCTTGAGGGAATCGGCGAGCGGCTCGACGACCTCCTCGAACTTCTCGGCGGAGCCGACGCCGCGGCCGCCGGCCACCACAACGGTGGCCTCGGTGAGCTCGGGGCGGTCGCCACCGACGATCGGGTTGCGCGAGACCACCTTGGCGGCGTTCTCGGGCTCCGGGACCTGGATCTCCACGACCTCACCGGCACCGGCGACCGGGGCGGCCTCGACGGCACCCGCGCGCACGGTGTAGATGGGGGTGTCGCCGGAGACGGTCGCCTCGACCGTGTAGGCGCCACCGAAGATCGAATGGACAGCCGAGCCGTCCTCACGGATCTCGACGACGTCGGTGAGGACACCGGAGCCGGTACGAGCCGCGAGACGACCCGCGATCTCCTTGCCCTCGAACGTGGCGGCCAGCACGATCGCCGCCGCGCCCTGCTCGGCCAGTCCGGCCAGGACGTCGACCTGCGGGGTGACCAGGTAGTTCTGGACCGCGTCGCCCTCGGCGACGTAGATCTTCTCTGCGCCGGCCGCCTTGAGGGCGTCGACCAGTGCAGCAGCGCTGCCGGTCTCGCCGAACACGACAGCGGACGGCTCGCCCAGTGCGCGGGCGGCGGTCAGCAGCTCGAGGGTGACCTTCTTGAGTTCGCCGTCGACGTGCTCGACCGCGACGAGGACTTCAGCCATGGTGGATTCTCCTTGAAAAAAGCTGGGGTGAGTCGGTCGGGTGAGCCCGGATCAGATGAGCTTCTGGGCCACGAGGTACTTGGCGACGTCGTTGCCGCCCTCGCCCTCGTCCGTGACCTTCTCGCCGGCGGCGCGCGGCGGCTTGGGGCTGGAGGCGGTGACCGTGGTGGCGGCGTTGTCCTTGCCCACCTGGCCGGCCTCGACGTTCGTGTCGGCCAGGGTGAGCACCTCGACCGGCTTCTTCTTGGCGGCCATGATCCCCTTGAAGGAGGGGAAACGGGGCTCGTTGATCTTCTCGCCCACGGACACGACACAGGGCAGCGTGGCCTCGATGCCGAACAGGCCCTCGTCGGTCTCGCGCTCGCCCTTGACCACACCGTCGGCGACCTCGAGGGACCGCATGTGGGTCACCTGGGGAAGGCCCAGGTACTCCGCGATGATGGCCGGCACGGCGCCCATGCGGCCGTCGGTGGCCTCGTTGCCGCAGATGACCAGCTCGGTGCCCTCGATGCCGCCGAGCACGTTGGCCAGCGCCCACGCGGTCTGGACCACGTCGGAGCCGTGCAGCGCCTCGTCGTTGAGGTGGACGGCCTTGTCCGCGCCCATCGACAGGGCCTTGCGGATCGCCTCGGTGGCGCGGTCGGGACCGGCGCACAGCACGGTGACCTCGCCGCCGCTGGCCTCCTTGATCTGGAGGGCCTGCTCGACGGCCTTCTCGTTGATCTCGTCCAGAACCGCGTCCGCGGCCTCGCGGTCCAGGGTGAAGTCCCCGTCCGAGAGCTTGCGCTCGGAGTACGTGTCGGGAACCTGCTTGATCAGTACGACGATGTTCGTCATGGGCCTGCGTCGACCTCCTGCGAGTCGGGGCTGGGTGCGGTCCGCGTGACCGGAGGCGCACCAGATGATGGTCCTGCGACACACAATAACGTCACCCTGCCCGGAGCGGCCGGGGTGGGGCCGACGTCACCCTGTCCGGAGCGACGGGATGGGCCGACGGCACCCTGCCCGGAGCGGCGGAGCGGGGCCGTCAGTTGATGCGCTTCTCCCAGCCGGACCAGGCCGCATCCCGGAGTTCGTTCTTGCGGACCTTGCCCGTGGAGGTCCGCGGAAGGGCCTCCCTGAGTTCGACCGCGCCCGGCACCTTGTAGCGCGCGATCTTGGTCCGGCAGTGCTCGATGACCCCGTCCTCGTCGAGTCGGGAACCCGGCCTGACCACGACATATGCCTTGGGTCGTTCGCCCCATTTCTCGTCCGGCATGGAGACGACCGCGCAGTCCATGACGTCGGGGTGCGAGGCGATCGCCTGCTCGACCTCGATCGTCGAGATGTTCTCGCCGCCGGAGACCACCACGTCCTTGGCCCGGTCCAGCAGCTGGACGTAGCCGTCCGGATGCATCACGCCGAGATCGCCGGAGTGGAACCAGCCACCGGCGAACGCGACCCTCGTGGCCTCCTCGTCGCGGAAGTAGCCCTTCATCACGCCGTTGCCGGTCATGACCACCTCGCCCATGGTGACCCCGTCCGCGGGCACGTCCACGAGGATCGTCTCCCCGGGCGAGGTCCGCTCGACCACGCGCACGGTGTCGGCGTGGATCATCGCGACGCCCTGGCGGGACTTGAGAGCCGCCCGCTCGTCCGGTTCCAACGCGGCCCAGTCCGGCTGCGGGGCGCACACGGTGAACGGCCCGTAGGTCTCGGTGAGTCCGTACACCTGGGTCACGTCGATGCCCAGGTCCTCGAAACGGCGGAGGATGGTCGGTGAGGGCGGGGCGCCCGCGGTGACCATACTGATCCCGGTCACCGGCCGGGCTGCCGGATCGTCGGCGATCGTGGACAGGACCGCGGGGGCGCCGGCGAGCCGGTTGATCCGCTCCTCGTCGAACAGGCGCCAGATCTCGTCGCCCCGCACCGCGCGCAGGCACACGTGGGTGCCGTGGGCTCCGGTCAGGGCCCACGTGGTGCACCACCCGTTGCAGTGGAACATCGGCAGCGTCCAGAGGTATCGCGAGTCGGCGTCGAACTTCTGGGTGACGATCTCCCCGAGGGCGTTGAGGTAGGCGCCGCGGTGCGTGTACATCACGCCCTTGGGCCGGCCGGTGGTGCCGGAGGTGTAGTTGACGGCGATGACCGAGTCCTCGTCCTCCACCGTCCAGGGCACCGGCTGCGGGGAGGCCGTCGCCAGCGCCTCCTCGAGCGCCTCGGCACGGGGGCCGAACCGGGCGGGGTCGGGCTGGGTGCCGTCGGCATCGGGCGCGATGAACACCAGCCGCAGGGCCTCGGGCACCTCGTCGCCGAGACCCTCGAACAGTTCCGCGTCCGCGATGAGCACCTCGATCCCGGCGTGCTCGACGATGTAGCTGATCTCGGCGGGTGCGAGCCGGGTGTTGAGGGCGACCACCGCGGCCCCGGCGAGCGGGACACCGAACTGGGCCAGCAGGGCCTCGGCCGAGTTGGGCGCGAGCACCCCGACGCGGTCGCCTCGTGCGACCCCTCGCGTCTTCAGCAGCGCGGCCAACCGGGTGGCCCGGTCGGCGAACTCGGCGTACGTCTGCCGACGGGGTCCGTCGACCACCGCGGTGGCCTGCGGCGACACGCGCGCGGCCTTCTCGAGGAAGCCCAGGGGGCTCAGGGCGGTGTCGAGACCGGAGTTGGCAGTCATCGCGGGTGGTTCGCCTCTCGTCGCGTGGTGAGTGATGCTGGTCACGGTAGCCGCGACCGGCGCCGGCCGCGATTCGATCCCCTCCGATTCCCCCCGACACCCCGGTGTCCCCGGAGCGTCCGTCGGCGCCGGGAAACGTCGCGGACTAGTCTCATTCGTTGACTCTCACGAGGGGGGTCAGGAGACGACGGGGGATCTGTGGGACCGGTACCGACACCGCGCACCGCGCGCGCCCTGGCCGTGGCCGCCCTCGCGGTGGGAATGCTGGCCGGGTGCACCTCGCACACCGAGAGCGGTGGTTCGCGACTGGGACAGGCGGCGAGTTGGTCGTCGGTGACCGGCGGCCCGCCCAACTCGGGCCGGGCCCACGCCCCGGTGTCCGACGCCCCGGAACTGGTGTGGTCCCGCGCGCTCGGCGCACCGGCGATCGGTGTGGCGTCCTCCGACGGGATCGGCACCTCGTTCCAGGCCACGATCTCCGAGCGCGGTTGCAATCTGTTCGCCCTGGCCGCCGAGGACGGGCGTAAGCGGTGGTGCACCCGCCTGCCGACCGACGGTCCGCGGATCACCGCGACGGTCGACGGCCGCGGGTCGCTCTTCGTCCCGATGTACGGCGGGGTCGGTGCGGTGGCCGCCGAGGGCGAGAACCGTTGGTTCCACGCGACGCGGGGGGTGCCCACCACGCTCACCCTGCTCGACAACCGGCATCTGCTGGTGATCTCGCATCTGGGCACGGCCGAGGTGATCAACGCGCACACGGGGTTGGAGTCCTCCCCTTCCGCGCGGTTGGCCGGTGCGGTGTCCACGACCGACCGTGGGTACGGGGTCCCGTGGTGCGGGATCGGCGAGCGGGGCTGCCCGGTGCCGGGTCCCGCGGCGGTGGACACCGCGTCGGGGACCGCGTACGTGACGGCGTGGACGCCCGGCGTCGACGTGCCCGACCTGGTCGCCCTCCGCTTCACGGGCGGGGATGCCAGCGGCGCCGGCGCGGTGCTGGAGGAACTGTGGCGCGTCCCCCTGGACGGCGGGCGGCTCGGGGTGCCGCCGGTGCTCTCGAACGAGCGGGACGTGGTGTACCTGCATTCCCGCGACGGCGACCTGGTCGCCTACTCGACCGCCGACGGCCACGCGCTGTGGTCGGTGGCGCCGGGGTACCGCCCGGATCTGCCCGCGGCGGTGCTGCCGGACGGGACGGTGGTCACCGGGGGACGGACCACGACGATGTGGAAGGGACCCGACGACGACCACGACGACGACGCCGGCCCCTCGCCGGTGGTGGCCGTTCGCGGCGAGGACGGGTCGGGCGGCGAGCTCTGGCGGCGTGACGACCTGCAACAGCTGACCAACCCGGCGGCGACCACCGACGGACGCGTGGTGGTGGCGGTCCGCTCGGACGAGGGCTCCCCCGCGGGTGACGCCTCCGACGGGGGCGTCACGGACGGGGCCGGGGGCGCCGGTCCCGGGATCGCGCTCCAAGTCCTGGACGGCGGCGACGGCCGGACCCTGCACCGCATCGAGGTCCCGGCCGCGTCCGGCCCGGTGTCCGGGCTGAGCATCGACTCCGACGGGCGCATCGCCCTGACCACCGCGATCGGCGCGGTCTACGTCTTCGCCTAGACCCGGGTTCGCCTAGACCCCGCCGCGGGTACGCGGGCCGCACACGAAGACCACCGCGGACCGCTCGATCCGGGTCACCACCAGCGCGAGTGGCCGCGAGCCCTTGAGCGCCAACGAGCGTCGCAACACATCAGGGTCCACGTCCACGCCGCGCACCAGGATCTCCAGCGAGCCGCAGTCCCGCTCCCGCAGGACGCGGCGCAGTTCCTTCCGGTCCAGACGGCACCGCTCGAGCACCTCGAAACCGGAGTATCCGGCCGGGATCTGCGGGCCTGTCAGGTGGGCGATCCGCGGGTCGAGCTGGCGGAGTCCGTGCCGGCGGGCCCAGTGCCGCACGAGCCCCGCCCGGACCACCGCGCCGTCCGGGTCCACGATGAACCGGTCCGGCTCCCCGTGGGCGTCCACCTCGTCGTCGTCGTCATCGGTCACCTCCTCCACGTGCACCGCGACCCCGTCGGCCGTGATGCACGGCGGCCCCCACGGCCCCGGCACGTCCTCCGGCGTGGTGCGCACGACCGTCGCGCGGCGGCCCACCCCACCCGACAGTCCCGGCGACCACAGGCACGCCTCGCGCACCGAACCGTCGAGCGAGACCACCTCCACCTCGCCGCGGTGGTCGAGGACCGACGTGTCCAGGCCGGGCGCGCACTTGATCACGTGCTCACGCCCGGCGACGGTCTCCAACAAGGCCGGCAGCGGGGGGCTGAGCTGCGCGGGATCGTGGATCCGCCGCCCGCCGGAACGACGCGCCGGATCCGCCACCACCACCGCGTCCCGCGTGGGCGCGGCGAGCGCGTCGGCCACGCACACCAGCGCGGCGGGGACGTTGTGCGCGGCCATCCGGGCGCGTACCGGGTCCAGATCCGAGCCCACCACCCGGTCGGCGGTGCGGACCAGCTCCGCGAGCTCCGCACCCACCGAACACGTCACGTCGTGCACGTCCCGCCCCGCCAGGCGCCGGGCCCGGAGCGCCGCCACCGGCCACGCGGTGGCCTGCTGGACCGCCTCATCGGTGAGCAGCATCGACCCCGCCCCCCGGATCCGACCGGCAGCCCGTGCCCTCGCGGTCACCACGTCGATCGCCGCCGCCGCGTACTCGGGGTCCACCCGCCGCACCGCCGCCGTCGAGGCGACCGCGTGCGCACGGGAGAAATCGAGGCCGGCAGCCGTCTCGAGCAGCGCGCGGCCGGCGTCGGTCAGCAGGAAATCCAGATCTTCCGGGGTCACGAGCGCACTCTAGTTGCCGCCGGGCAGGATGTTCCTCGGCCACTCCAGGACCTCGGTGACATCGGCGGCCGTGGCCAGGTCCGCGAGCACATGCAGGGTCGGGCGCAGCATGCCCAGGCGGCCCAACGTGCCCGCGTGCGCCGCGTCGTCCGCGCGGATCCACTCCGCCGAGCGCGCCTCGCTCGTCACCGCGTCCGGCTCCGCCCCCTCCGGCAGGGCCGCCACGAAGAACAGCGTGTCGTACCGGCGCGGCGGTCCCACCGGGGTGGTCCAGCGGTCCCACGGGCGCAACAGATGCGCCGACAGCACCAGCCCGTGCCGCTCCAGCAGCACGTCCAGGTCCCCCTCCCCCGCGTCCAGCGCGCGGCGCTCTTCATGACCTGGAAGGGCCACCCCCGGCGCGACGAGCCCCGCCTCCGAGGCCCCCGGCTCCGCGAGCAACACGCCCGTCTCCTCGAACAACTCGCGCGTCACGCCCCGCACCGCGGCGGCCGCCCGCTCCTCGCCGATCCCGAACCGCTCGGCCCACCACCCCGCCTCCGGGCCGCGCCACGCACGGGAGCCGAGGTAGTCGCGCGGCTCCACCCCTCCGCCGGGGAACACCGACATCCCCGCCGCGAACGCCATGGTGGCCACCCGGTGCTGCAGGAAGACCTCGACGCCGCCCCCCACCCGGGCATCCCGGACCAGGGCGACGGTCGCGGCCTCGCGGACCGGCACCTCCTCCGGGACATACGGCGCCGCGGACCCGCCACGGGTCGGGCGCGGTGCCGGCACGGCCCCGGTCGGTCCCGCCGTGGGCTCCACACCGCTCACACGCACAGGGGGTTCCACACCGGTCACGCCCGTCGGTGCCGGCCGGCGCGACGGGAACGCCGCGCGAAGTACCGACCGTCGATCGCGTCCACCACGATCGACTGCGAGAACGCACGACTGAGGTTCTCCGACGTGATCACGTCCCCGATCAACCCCATCGCGGTGACCTCCCCCTCCGCCAGGAGCATGGCGTGGGTGAAACCCGGGGGGATCTCCTCCACGTGGTGGGTCACCAGGACCGTCGCCGGGGCGTCCGGGTCCATCGCCATGTCCCCCAGCCGGGCCACCAGGTCCTCCCGACCCCCCAGGTCCAGCCCGGCCCCCGGCTCGTCCAGGAGCAACAGTTCCGGGTCCGTCATCAGGGCGCGCGCGATCAACACCCGCTTGCGCTCCCCCTCCGACAGCGTCCCCCAGGTCCGCTCGGCCAGGTGCTCCGCCCCGATCGACTCGAGGGTGTCGGCGGCGCGGTCGAAATCCTGGCGCTCGTACACCTCCCGCCACCTGCCCAGAACCGCGTAGCCCGCCGAGATGACCAGGTCCTGCACCACCTCGTCGCCGGGGATACGACCCGCGACGGCGACCGACGACAGCCCCAGACGACTACGCAGTTCGGTCACCTCGGTACGACCGAGTTGCTCCCCCAGGATCACCGCCGTCCCCGTGCTCGGGTACTCCAGTGCCGCGGCGATCTTGAGCAGGGAGGTCTTGCCCGCGCCGTTGGGACCGAGCACCACCCACCTCTCGTCCAGCTCGACCTGCCAGGACAGGGGTCCCACCAGGTTCGTGCCGTCGCGGCGCAGCGAGACGTCCCGCAGATCCAGGACGAGGTCGGGGTCGATGTCGATAGCGGTGCTCACGGCGCCCATCTAACCCCGTATCGGGGAAGAGGGTGGCGAGGAACACGGCCCCGCAGGTGAACCGTAGGTGACGTGGCTCCCGGATCGCCCCCGCTTCGCTAGCGTCGTGCACGTGACCCCGCCCGTCACGGTGGGCGCGCAGCCGAGAGGAGCACCGACGTGAACGACCGTCTGGCCATCGACGAGGTCCGTCCCCTCGTCGCGTGCGGGAGGTTCCCCTCCAAGTCCGTCGTGGGCGAGATCCTGCCGATCGCGGCGGTGGTCTGGCGTGAGGGACACGACGCACTGTCCGCCACACTGGTCGTGAGACGCCCCGGCGGGGCCTCGAGCCGTACCCCGATGGTCCCCGGGACGGAACCCGACACGATGCACGCCCTCCTGCCCACCGATGCGCCCGGCATGTGGTCCTTCCGCGTCGAGGCGTGGTCCGACCCCTTCGCCACCTGGCGGGACGGGATCATCAAGAAGATGGACGCCGGACTGGGCGCGGACGAACTCGGCAACGAGTTCGAGGTGGGCGCCCGCATCCTCACCACCGCGGCGGCCACGGCCACGACCGCCGGCGACACCGCGCGCGCCGCGCTGCTGACGGCCGCCGCGGCAACGCTGCGGGCCCCGGGCGCGGCACCCGCACGCACCGCCGACGCACTGTCCGACGAGGTCGCCGACGCGCTCGCTGCCGATCCCGTCCGCGAACTGGTGACCAGCAGTCAGTCCCACCGGGTGTGGGTCGACCGGCGAGAGGCCCAGTTCAGCTCGTGGTACGAGTTCTTCCCCCGCTCGACCGGCGGGTGGGACGAGGAGGGACGGCCGGTGCACGGAACCTTCCTCACCTCGCGTGCCTACATCGACCACGCCGCCGACCTCGGGTTCGACGTCGCCTATCTCCCGCCGATCCACCCCATCGGCGCGGTGAACCGCAAGGGTCGCAACAACACCCTGGTCGCAGAACCCGGAGACGTGGGCTCTCCCTGGGCCATCGGCTCCGCTGAAGGCGGCCACGACGCCGTACACCCGGATCTCGGCACCCTGGACGACTTCCGTGAGCTGGTCGAGTACTCCGCGGACCGGGGCGTCGAGATCGCGCTCGACCTGGCGCTGCAGTGCGCCCCGGACCACCCGTGGGCTCGCGACCACCCCGAATGGTTCACCGTCCTGCCGGACGGGCACATCGCCTACGCCGAGAACCCGCCCAAGAAGTACCAGGACATCTACCCGGTCAACTTCGACCTCGATCCGGAGGGGATCTACACCGAGGTCCTCCGCGTGGTCAGACTGTGGACCTCCCTCGGGGTGCGGATCTTCAGGGTCGACAACCCGCACACCAAACCCGCCGACTTCTGGCACCGGCTCATCAGCGAGGTCAAGCGGACCGAGCCGGACGTGTTGTTCCTCGCCGAGGCCTTCACCCGTCCGGCCCGGATGTTCGGCCTGGCCCGGCGGGGGTTCTCGCAGTCCTACACCTACTTCACCTGGAAGATCTCCAAGACCGAGCTCACGGAGTTCGGCGAGCAGTTGCTCGCACACGTGGACGAGGCGCGGCCCAACATGTTCACCAACACCCCGGACATCCTCCACGAATCACTCCAGCGCGGCGGGCCCGCGATGTTCGCCATCCGGGCCGCGCTCGCCGCCACCCTCTCCCCGGCCTGGGGCATCTACTCCGGGTTCGAGCTCTACGAGTGGCAGCCCGTCGCCACCGGCAGCGAGGAGTACCTGGACTCGGAGAAGTACCAGCTCCGGCCGCGCGATTTCGCCGCGGCAGAGGCGGCCGGGCAGTCCCTCGCCCCGTGGCTGCGCACCCTCAACCGCATCCGGCGGGAGCACCCCGCACTACAGCAGTTGAGGACGCTGCACTTCCACGACGTGGACAACGACGAGATGATCGCCTACTCCAAGATCGACCCGGCCACCGGGGACTGCATACTGACGGTCGTCTCCCTCGACCCCCACGGCGCACGGGAGGGCACCCTGACACTCGACATGGAGGCGCTGGGCTACCCCGGCGACGCGCGGTTCAGCGTGCGGGACGAGGTGACCGGTGCCGAGTTCCACTGGGGGGCGAGCAACTTCGTCCGACTCGAGCCGTGGTCGGCGGTCGCCCACATCGTCGTGGTCCCACCCTGCGACCCGGCACGTAGGGTCGAGGTGTCCTACCGCACGCACATCGTGGATTAGAGGCACACCATGGCACAGCACCACGAGAAGCGAACCCCGTCGCCTGACAGGGGATCAGGAACCCCCGCCGGCTCCTCCGCGGCGCCGCCTGCCCCGATCCCCGCTGATGCGCTGGCCCGGCTGCGTTCGGGCACCCATCATGACCCCCACTCCGTCTTCGGCGCCCATCCTGACGGCAGTGGCACCGTCGTCCGCACCCTGCAGCCCGGCGCGGTGACAGTGGATCTCGTCACGGACGGACGCACCGTGCGGATGGACCCCCTCGGCGACGGGATGTTCCACGCCGCGCTCCCGGACCGTGACACCCCTGACTACCGGTTCCGTACGACCTACGCGGACGGCCACGTCCGGAACGTCGCCGACGGATACCGCTTCCTACCGACGCTCGGGGAGGTCGACCTGCACCTCATCGGCGAGGGACGACACGAGCGACTCTGGACTGTGTTGGGCGCCCATGTCCGTACCTACGACACCGCGAGCGGCCCGGTCACCGGCACCTCGTTCGCGGTGTGGGCCCCCAACGCCCGCGGCGTCAGCGTGATCGGCGACTTCTGCGGATGGAACCCGGTCGCACTCCCCATGCGCTCTCTCGGTTCGAGCGGCGTGTGGGAACTGTTCGTCCCCGGCGTCGGTGACGGCGCGCTCTACAAATATTGTGTCCGTGGTGCCGACGGCCGCACCGTCGACCACGCCGACCCCATGGCCTCGGCGACCGAGATACCGCCGGCCACGGCATCGAAGGTGTTCACGTCGGGATACCAGTGGAACGACACCGACTGGCTCACCTCCCGCGCTGCCCGCGACCACTCCCGGTCCCCCATGTCGGTCCTCGAGGTGCACATCGGCTCCTGGCGGCCCGGCCTCGGGTACCGCGAGTTCGCGCACCAGCTGGCAGACCATGTTCTCGGAACCGGGTTCACGCACGTGGAGCTGATGCCCGTCGCGGAGCACCCGTTCGGAGGCTCGTGGGGATATCAGGTCTCGTCGTACTACGCCCCCACCAGTAGATTCGGCAGCCCGGACGACCTCCGCTACCTCGTCGACCACCTGCACTCGCGGGGAATCGGTGTGCTGGTGGACTGGGTGCCGGCACACTTCCCCAGAGACGAGTGGTCTCTCGGCCGATTCGACGGCACGCCGCTGTACGAACACCCCGACCCCCGCCGCGGAGAGCAGCCGGACTGGGGCACCTACGTCTTCGACTTCGGTCGCCGTGAGGTCCGGAACTTCCTGGTGGCCAACGCCCTGTTCTGGGCCGAGGAGTTCCACGTCGACGGGCTCAGGGTGGACGCGGTGGCGTCCATGCTCTATCTCGACTATTCCCGCGACGAGGGCGGGTGGGAACCCAACGTCCACGGCGGCCGCGAGAACCTCGAGGCGATCTCACTGATGCAGGAACTCAACGCGACCCTGCACCGCGAGCACCCGGACGTTCTCACCATCGCGGAGGAGTCCACGTCCTGGGGCGGGGTCACGGCCCCCACCTCCACCGGTGGCCTCGGCTTCTCCATGAAATGGAACATGGGCTGGATGAACGACACACTGCGGTACGTGGGACTGGATCCGGTCTACCGCTCACACCACCACGGTGAGATCACCTTCTCCATGATGTACGCGTGGAGCGAGCGATTCGTCCTGCCCCTCAGCCACGACGAGGTGGTCCACGGCAAGGGGTCGATATGGCAGCGGATGCCGGGGACATCCTGGGAACGCGCCGCCGGCATCCGGGGACTCTACGCCTACATGTGGGCGCACCCGGGAAAGAAACTGCTCTTCCAGGGGCTGGAGTTCGGACAGACAACCGAGTGGGACGCCGACCGGGGAGTGAACTGGGGCGATCTCGAGGGATGGGAGGGCGAGTTCCACCGTGGGATCCTGTCCTGCGTCAGCGACCTCAACGCGGCGTACGCCAGGAATCCCGGTCTGTGGCTGCTGGACGACGAGCCCGCCGGGTTCTCCTGGATCGACGCGAACGACGCCGGCCACAACGCTCTGTCGTTCCTGCGGACCGATCACGCGGGGAACACCATCGCGTGCGTGGTCAACTTCTCGGGGAGAACCCTGCAGGACCACCGCATCGGACTGCCCTCCGGCGGCCGGTGGGAGGAGATCCTCAACACCGATGCCGAGATCTACGAGGGATCCGGGGTCGGCAACCTCGGTGGCGTGCTCGCACGCGAACTCGGCCACCACGGCCGACCCTTCTCGGCGACGGTGACGGTGGGCCCGCAGGCGGTCGTCTGGCTACGGCACCAGCACGAAGCGGACTGACCTCGGCCGGACGGCTGCTTCCCGGCACCGTGGCCCCGGTGCTCCGTCACGGCACCGGTCCCGGTGTGCCCTCAGTACAACGCGTTGGCGAGATCCCGACGTGCCACCAGCACCCGGGGGTCCTCTGCCGGCAGGGACTCGAGGACCTCGAGCAACCTGGTCCGGAGCACTACGCGATCATCACCGAAGTGCACACGGATCGCGTCGGTGAGCACGGAGAACGCGGAATCGTACTCGCCCCCGACCAGGAGCAGGTCAGCAGAGCGGAGCGCAGCCGGAACCGACTCCTCACCGCTGTCCGCCTCCTCAGCCACGCGCCTGCCGGCCTGCACGTACCGCAGGGCTTCGAGCACGGAGTGATCCCCGGGACGCGATTCCACCAGGGCGAGGAACCTCTCCTCCGCCGTGACCAGATCACCCTCGGACAGCGCCTCTTCCGCAGCATCCAGCTCGGGATCGGCTGTCTCCTCCTCGCCGGAATCGCCGATCTCCGGCTCGGGCCCGCTGAGTTTGCCCTCCGTGGCGCGCAGCACCGCGGCGAGCCACTGTCGGAGCGCCTCTTCCGGTTGTTCGCCCTCGAAATCGGCGATCGGGCGGCCTGCGGCGATGGCGTAGACCGAGGGAACAGTTCTGGCCTGCAGGACCTGGGCGATACCCGGTGCCTCATCCACGTCCACGGTGGCATGGACCCACGCACCGGCAGCCTCGTCTGCGAGGGTCGCCAGCAGGGCGGTCAGAGGGGTGGGCGCACGACGCGAGACCAGCTCGATGATCACCGGCACCCGAGTGGAGCGGACGAGGACGTCCTGCTCGAAGCCCGCCTCGTCGACCCGGACCCGGGACGCGGACGACGCAGCCCCGGCCGGACCACCCGTCCCGGGCGCCCGGGACGGGTCGCCTGCAGCGCGCTGGGCCTCGACCCTGCTCTTCAGGCCGGAGAGATCGACGGCGCCGGCGAGCGACGCCGCGAGCTTCTGCTCGGCGGCGGACGGGGGACGGTTACCTGGTCTCGACACAGGTCCGATCCTGCCACGCCGCCGCCGAGCGCGCCTCAGTCGGCCGCGGGTACGCGGATGATGAGGGCGTCGCCCTGCCCGCCGCCGCCACACAGAGCCGCGGCACCGAGGCCACCACCCCGACGTGCGAGCTCATTCGCCAGCGTCAGCACCACGCGGTTCCCGGACACTCCGATCGGGTGCCCCAGGGCGATCGCGCCACCGTTGACGTTCACCTTCTCCGGATCCACCCCGAGAGCCTCGGTGGAGTGCAGCCCGACCGAGGCGAACGCCTCGTTGAACTCGAACAGATCGATCTCGTCGACCGACACGTCCCCCCGCCGGCAGGCATCCAGCACGGCGTCGGCCGGCTGGTGCTGCAGAGTCGAATCGGGCCCCGCGACCGTGCCGTACGAGACGATCTCGGCCAGAACGGGCCAGCCCTCGGCCTCCGCACGGGCGGCACTGGTCACGATCACGGCGCTGGCGCCGTCAGAGATCTGCGACGACGAGCCGGCGGTGATGGTGCCGTCCTTGGCGAAGGCGGGGCGCAGCGTGGACATGGACTCGGCGGTCGAGTCACCACGAACGCCCTCGTCGGTCTCCACCACGGTGTCGCCCTTGCGGCCCTTGATCGTCACGGGGACGACCTCGTCCGCGAAACGGCCCTCGGCCCACGCTGCGGCCGCGCGCTGGTGCGAGACCGCAGAGAACTCGTCCTGGGCTTCACGGGTGATGCCGAGCTCGGCGTTACGGCTCTCGGTGAGCGCTCCCATCGGCTGGTCCGTCGGGACGTCGTGCAGACCGTCGAACGCCATGTGATCGAGCACCTCGATCGAGCCGTACTTGTACCCACTGCGGCTCTTGGGCAGCAGGTGCGGTGCCTGGGACATCGACTCCTGCCCACCCGCGACGACGACCTCGGAGTATCCGGACCGGATCGCCTGGTCCGCCAGGGCGATCGCGGTCAGACCCGACAGACACATCTTGTTGATGCTCAGCGCGTCGACACTCTTGGGCAGGCCGGCCGCGATCGAGGCCTGACGCGCCGGCATCTGACCGGTGCCGGCGGAGAGAACCTGGCCCATGATGACCTGGTCCACTGCCTCGGCGGGAACCCCGCCCTTCTCGAGGGCGGCCCGGATGGCGATCCCACCGAGCTCGGAGGCGGGCAGGGAGGACAGGCCGCCCTGGAGACGCCCGAAGGGGGTACGGGCGCCTGAGACGATGACGGTTCGGGTGGGGTCGGCGGTCATGAGACACCTTCCGATTGTGGGGGGATGGCTATCCACGCCAAACTACCGCGAACCATGACCGACTAGCGTGAGCGGTATGACCATCACCCCAGCCGACCAACCCCTGCTCCCCTCCGAACTCGTCGTGGCGATCGACCACGTCGGAGTCGCGGTCCCCGACTTCGATGCCGCCGTCGCGTGGTACCGCGACAACCTCGGAATGGAGAACCTCCACGAGGAGGTGAACGAGGAGCAGGGCGTGCGTGAAGCCATGCTCGGCTCCCCCGGACGACCCGAGGGCAGCGCACTCCTGCAGGTGCTCGCACCGCTGAACGAGCAGTCCACCATCGCGAAGTACCTCGACCGCAACGGTCCCGGGATCCAGCAGATGGCAGTCCGGGTGACCGACATCGACGCGATCACCGCGCACCTCGTCGGCCGCGGACTGCGGGTGCTCTACCCCGCACCCAAGACCGGCACCGCCGGGTCTCGCATCAACTTCGTCCATCCCAAGGACGCCGGTGGTGTCCTGCTCGAGCTCGTCGAACCGGCGGCGGAGCAGCACTAGGCGTCCGTCGGGGCTGCACGGCTAAGGTGGGGCCATGTCGAGCATGCACACCCCCCACACGGCCGTGCAGCCCTTCGCGGTGGTCCGCCGAGGCTTCGACCGCGAACAGGTGATCTCCGCCGTCACACGACTCGAGGCGGAGGTCGAACTCCTCCGCGCCGATCGCGATGCCGCGGTCGGCCGCGCCGAGCGCACGGTCGCCGAACTGGACCGCGAGCGGGAGCGCGTCAGAGAGCTGGAGACCCGTGTCGCGGATCTCGGCCGTGTCCCCACCACCAGTGAACAGATGTCGGACCGGCTCTCGACCATGCTCGCGCTCGCCACCGCCGAGGCCGCATCGATCCGGGATGCCGCACACGCCACCGCCGACCGGATCCTCACCGAAGCGGAGGAGGACGCCTGGCGCCTGCGTGAGACCGCCCAGCACGAGCTGGCAGAGATACGCACGCGCAACTCCGCCATCCGGTCTCAGCACGACGCGGCGATCGCCGCGGCCGACTCTCGGGCACAGGAGATCCTCACCGCGGCCGAGCGCAGGGCCGCTGAACTCGACCAAGAGGCCGCTCGTCGCAGAGCACAGATCGACGAGGACCACAGGCTCGCCTCGGATCTGCGCCGCAGGGAGGCTCTCCGGGAGGAGCAGTCCCGTCAGTCCGCCGCCGCGGAGACACTCCGGGTTCAGCACGCACGAGCCCGCGACGAGGCGTCCGCCATCGTCGATGACGCAAGACACCGTGCCGAGGAGATGATCCGCGAGGCCACGGACTACACCCAGGGGCTGCGTGAGCTGCGCCGGACCGTGTTCGCCGATCTCGCCGCCGTCCGCGCTCGGCTCGAGCCCCTGCCGGCGCGTGTCGCCGACGAGGAAGAGCTACCCGGCGTCCCGGAGTTCAACTCCACCGCCGGGTGACACCCCGGCTGCCCCGCCCGCTCCAGCACCCCGAGTGCCAGTGACGCCGCCCGTCGTCACCACCGGGCCGGTCGGGCCAGGCCACCACGTGGGCTGTCCCGACGAGAACGATCTGGTCACAACCCGGGCAGCGGTAGTCCTTGGTGGCGCGAGAGACCGGGATCCGTCGTACGTGGTACCTGTCGGGATCCCCCGCAGGACCTGACTCGAGTGATCCTCCCCCGAGGCCCTCTCGCCGAGACCCGGGACTTTCACGGCCAGCTCGACGATGACGTCTCGGCACAGGACGGTCCGCTCAGAACAGCCGGAGATCGTTGGATTCGGTTCCGCGCAAGCGGTCGTAGTCCAGCGTGACGCACCGGATTCCCCGGTCTTCCGCGAGCGTGCGGGCCTGGGGTTTGATGATCTGCGCGGCGAACACCCCGGACACGGGTGCGAGCAGTGGATCTCTGTTGAGCAGCTCGAGATAGCGAGTCAGCTGCTCCACGCCGTCTATCTCGCCCCGGCGTTTGATCTCCACTGCCACGGTGCTCCCGCTCGAGTCCCGGCCGAGGATGTCGACCGGACCGATCGCTGTCATGTACTCCCGACGGATGAGGCTGTAGCCCTGACCGAGGGTCTCGATGTGCTCGGCCAGAAGCTCCTGCAGATGGGCTTCCACGCCGTCTTTGACAAGACCCGGATCGATGCCCAGCTCGTGGTGCGAGTCGTGCTGGACATCCGCGATCGTGATCCGGAGCTGTTCCCCGGCCTTGTTCTCCACCACCCAGAGCCGGTGGTCCGGGTTGTCCGGATGATCCTTCTCCGTGAGCGTGCACGGCGGAGTCATCCAGTTGAGCGGCTTGTACGCCCTGTCGTCCGCATGGACGCTCACAGAACCGTCCGCTTTGACGAGGAGCAGCCGCGGAGCCATGGGCAGATGGGCGGTGAGACGGCCGACGTAGTCGACCTGGCAAGTGGCGACGACGAGTCGCAACGGTACCTCCTGGATTCGGCGTGGGCGCCGGGATTGAACGTCGGTCAGCGCCGGCGACGCCGCGGCCGCACCTGCTCCGTGGAGCAGGCCTCCACCCACGCCAGCATGCCGGTCAGTTCCGACGGACCGAGGCAGAGATCGCCCTCCACCTGTCGGTCACGCCGGTCGTGGCCGGAGAAGGGGACGATGATCTCCCCCGCTTCAGCGACATCGAGTTCCGCCCCGGTGGGTTGTCTCCGCGGGCCCAGCACCAGAGTCCGGCGGTCCAGCCGGACGTCTGGACGGAACCGAACGCTCAGCAGACGGTAGAACGACACCTCGGTGTCGGAATAGCGAACTGCGCCATAGCGCCACCCTTCCTCTCCGGCCTGGCGGGCGACGACCGACGTGGAGTTACGACGGATGAAAACCAGTCGATACACCACGGCCGCGACCACCGGGGCGAGCACGAGCAGGACGACCACACCGAGGACTAACTCGATGGGAGCCGTCAATCTGCTCAACTCCTTCCGGCGGCCGCGGCCGTGGTGACGGTCGGGACCGGGTAGTACTAGGCGCCCGCCTTCTCGATGGCGCGCAGGCGACCGCGAGCAGCGGCAGCTGCGCCGGCGTCGTCTCCGGCATCGGCGAGAGCCTGTTCTGCGGCGGCCCGGTCGATCGCGTCGGACCACACGGCGGCTTCCCCGAGGATGCTCACCTTGTTGGCGGTCACCGAGATGAAGCCACCCTCGACGGCGGCCACCAGCTTGCCCTCGTCCGTGTAGACGGTCACGGTGCCGCCGGTGTCCAGCTCGCCGAGCAGCGGCTCGTGCCCGGGCTGGATACCGCTCTCGCCCTCGGTGGTCTTGGCGACCACCATGGAC
>CAYFRF010000003.1:0-4748 GCA_964345415.1 uncultured Microbacter sp.
CCGGCTCCGCTCCGGCACCGGGCTCCGCTGCCGGTCGCAGCGGGGCGCGCAGCAGGTGGTCCGCCAGGACCGCGCCGGTCTGGTCCCCGTCGAGCATCCGCCACCGCCCGTCCGGTCCGGCCAGGCCCACCGCGCACCGGTCCGCATCGGGATCCAGCGCGATCGCCACGTCGGCGCCGATCTCCGCCGCCAGCTCCAGTAGCCGCGAGGTGGTCTGTGCGCGTTCGGGGTTGGGGGAGTCCACGGTGGGGAAGTCCGGATCAGGCTGCGCCTGTTCGGGCACCATCGTCACGTCGTGCACGCCGATCCCGGCCAGGACGCGCAGGCAGATCTCGCCGCCGACCCCGTGCACGGGGGTCAGGGCGACGCGCGGGGGCCGGACGGGTGTGGGCAGGCGGGAGACAACGGCCGCCACGTAGTCGCTGACCAGCGTGGGGTCGACCCGGACGCCGGGGTGACCTGGGCGGTCCGCGGGCGGGTCCGTGGGCACGGCGACCCCCTCCCGCGCGGCGGCGAGCAGGTGGCCCTCGATGTGGGTGTCGGTGGGTGGCACGATCTGCGCGCCGCCGCGGCCGTAGACCTTGATGCCGTTGTCGCCCGCAGGGTTGTGGGAGGCGGTCACCACGAGGCCGGCCGCCGCGTCGCGGGCGCGCACCGCCGCCGCCACGACGGGGGTGGGGACGGGGGATCCGGGGACGACGACGACGAAGCCGTACGCCGCCAGCACCGCCGCCGCCACGTCGACGAACCGCGCGGACCCGTGCCGGGCGTCCCCGCCCACGATGACGGTCGACCCGGGCGGCTCCTGCTCACGCAGGTGGCGGGCGACCGCGGTGGCGACCAGGGCGACGGTGCCCTCGTTCATCCGGGCAGGGCCGTGGCCGAGCGGTGCGCGGACACCGGCGGTGCCGAACCGCAGCGGCGGAACGGCGCCCGGGGCGGGGGAGTGCTGCGCATCCGGCCCGTGCACGGTGGATCCGCGGGCGGGCTCGGGGGAACCGGGAACGGGCTCTGGAGGCGTGGTCACGTCGGTCCCCGCCTCAGCCGCGGGCGACAGCCGGCACGAGCGCGCGCAGCGCCGTGGTGAGGCGGGCGGCTCCCGCGGCCCCGGCGGCGAGGACCTCGGCATGGTCGAGCGGCTCGCCCGTGACCCCGGCGGCGAGATTGGTCACCAACGACACGGCCGTCACCTCGAGGCCGAGAGCGCGGGCGGCGATGGTCTCGGGCACGGTGGACATCCCCACCAGGTCGGCGCCCAGTGTGCGCAACATGCCGATCTCGGCGGGCGTCTCGTACTGGGGTCCGGGCATGGCGGCGTAGACACCCTCGGTCGGCCGCACGCCCACGGCGGCGATCGCGTCCGCGGCGGCCCGGCGCAGGGGCGGACTGTAGGCGTCCACCAGGTCGACGAACAGGGCGCCGGTGAGCGGGGACCGGCCCGTGAGGTTGAGATGGTCGCGGATCAGGACCAGATCGCCCACCGCCAGGCCGTCACGCAGCCCGCCGGCGGCGTTGGTCAGCACGAGGACACGCGAGCCGGTGGCCGCGGCGACGTGCGCGGGGTGCACGACCGGCTCGGCCCCTCTGCCTTCGTAGAGATGGGTGCGGCCGGCGATCGACAACAACGGCACCCCGTCGACCAGGCAGCTGGTGACGGTGCCACGGTGGCCGGCGGCCGACGGCTCCGCGAACCCCGGGAGTTCGGAGACCGGGATGGTCACCGCGGTGCCCGGATCCGCCAGGCCCGTGACGACCTCAGACCAGCCCGACCCCAACACCAGCGTGGCGTGGTGGACGTGCCGCCCGGAGATCCGCGCGACGGCCTCGGCCGCCGCGACCGCGTCGGCGGTGGGGGTGAGCAGCGCCGCCACGTCAGGCACCCGGGCCCACGTTGCGCGACTCACGGGTACGCAGCTCGCGGACGTACCGTTCCGGGGCGCCGGCGCATTCGGCGGCGTCCGCCAACAGGCCGAGGTAGCGCGCCGAGGGCAGGCCGCCCTCGAACGCGTCCATCACGTACAGCCAGGCCAACACCGTGTCCTCACCCGAGGTGGAGGTGGCGCCGGGGCTGGCCGGCAGGGGATCGGCGGGAGCCGAGTCGACCGCGAACTCCGACTCCTGGGCGCCCACCGGCGGCCCGTCCGGGACCGTGGGGCGGAGGGTGATGCGCACCCGGATCTTGCGGGCGGGCATCTGGTCGGTGCCCTCCCAGCGGTCCAGGGACAGCGCGTCCTCCCCGGGGACGTCGTAGAGCACCACGAACACCCTCGAGTCGGGGTCCGGGACGACGGTCGCCACAGCACCCTCCCAGGAGGGGTCGTCCCCGGCGAACGTGAGGCGCCAGCCCTCGAGCCAGCCCGACCCTGAGAAAGGGGAGTGCGGCGCGCGGGTGGTCATCTGATCGGGATGCATGTTGGTCCCGTACGCGGCATAGAGAGGCACGACACAGACTGTAGTCCGTCCCACCGACACGCATCGGTCCCGAGGAGGCGCACCGGCGGGGCAGCGCGGGGGCCGGGCGGGGGGCCGGGCAGGGCCGGGTGGACGAGATCCCCGCCGACGTTGTCGTCGTCGTCCTTCTCCCCAGGCCCGGACGGGTGGGGCGGGCACCTCCGTCGACCCGCCGCGGCGCAGGCGTTCGACTACCGTGTACGGCGGACGTGACGCGTACCGCCACAGCGGAACGCAGCGCCCGGCCCTTACCCCTGTGAGCCGTGGAGGACTAGTGACGCAACGCATCATCATCATCGGCGGCGGACCCGCCGGATACGAAGCGGCCCTGGTGGCCGCCCAGTACGGTGCGGACGTCACGATCGTCGACTCGGACGGCATCGGCGGCAACTGCGTCCTCTACGACTGCGTCCCCTCCAAGACCTTCATCGCCACCACCGGCGTCCGCACCGACATGCGCCGCGCCGAGGAGATGGGCGTCCAGGCCCACTTCGACCCCACCGCCTACCGCCTCGGCCAGGTCAACGGCCGCGTCAAGTCCCTCGCCCGAGCCCAGTCCGCCGACATCCGCGCCCAGCTGCAGCGCGAGGGCGTGCGGCTGCTGTCCGGCTGGGCCAAGATCCACGACTCACAGCCCGGCCTGGCCACCCACACCGTCGCCGTGACCTTCGAGAACGGTCAGGAGCGGCTGCTCGAGGCCGACGTCGTGCTGGTCGCCACCGGCTCCAGCCCCCGAGAGCTGCCCGACGCCCGCCCCGACGGCGAACGCATCCTCACCTGGCGCCAGCTGTACGACCTCACCGAACTGCCCACGCACCTGGTCGTGGTGGGCTCCGGCGTCACCGGCGCCGAGTTCGTCTCCGCCTTCACCGAGATGGGCGTCAAGGTCACCATGGTCTCCAGCCGCGACCGCGTCCTTCCTCACGAGGACGCCGACGCCGCGCTGGTGCTCGAGGAGGCCCTCAGCGAGCGCGGTGTGTCGCTGGTCAAGCACGCCCGCGCCGACGTGGTGGAGCACCACGAGGACGGCATCATCGTCCGCCTCGGCGACGGCCGCACGGTCAAGGGCTCGCACGCACTGATCTGCGTCGGGTCTGTCCCCAACACCGACGGCCTCGGCCTCGAGGGGGCTGGTGTGGAGCTGCAGCGCAGCGGCCACATCAAGGTCGACCGCGTCTCGCGCACCACCGCTCCCGGCATCTACGCCGCGGGCGACTGCACCGACCTGCTGCCGCTGGCCTCCGTCGCCGCGATGCAGGGCCGTATCGCCATGTACCACGCGCTCGGCGAGGGCGTCAGCCCCATCCGCCTGCGCACCGTCGCCTCCGCGGTGTTCACCCGCCCCGAGATCGCGACCGTCGGCATCTCGCACGCCCAGATCGAGAGCGGGGACGTCCCCGCCCGCGTCGAGGTGATGCCGCTGGCCGGCAACCCGCGCGCCAAGATGCGCAGTCTGCGCCGCGGCTTCGTCAAACTCTTCTGCCGGCCCGCCTCCGGCGTGGTGATCGGCGGCGTGGTGGTGGCCCCCACCGCCTCCGAGCTCATCCTGCCGATCTCGGTCGCGGTGCGGAACCAGCTCACCGTGGCCGATCTCGCCGGCTCCTTCTCGGTGTACCCGTCCATGAGCGGGTCGATCACCGAGGCGGCGCGTCAGCTCATCCGCCACGACGACCTCGACTGACAGCGCCGCGCCGGCCCGACTGACCACGCTGCGCTGCGCCGTGGGGCATGACCCCGGAGTCCCGCCCCGCGCCGACCGTGCCCTCCCGGTCGCCAGGCGCCGGATCGGCCAGACCGCCACGCTCCCGCTCGCCCGACCGCGCCGCTCTGGCTCGTCCGACCGCCGCGCTCCGGGCTTGGTCACCACGCTCCGGCCCACCTGACCGCGCCGGGCCGGGCGGATCCGGTTGGTGGCGGGGACATAGGCGTCCTGTGCGCACATATGCCCGCAGTTGCGCGCCCGATATGGACCACACCGGGCGCGCGACTGCGGGAATATGTGCACGGAGGGCGCGTACCTCGGGGGGTTGCCGGCGCCGGTGCGTGGTGCGCGGCCACGTGGCACCGCGGGCCGACGCGCGCGACCGTCCACGAGCAGTGCCCCAGCACATGTCGCCCGACTCGCGCTGGCCCAGTGACTCGCGCTGGCCCGGGGTCTCGCGCCGCGCCGGGTGGCCGGGAGGGGCTGGGCCGGGGGACGGGAGGGGCTGGGACGGGTGGCCGGGAGGGGCCGGGAGGGGCTGGGCCGGGTGGCCGGGAGGGGCTGGTCAGTCCTCCGCGTCGGCCCAGCCCAGGGT
>CAYFRF010000003.1:4848-43567 GCA_964345415.1 uncultured Microbacter sp.
GGGCCGGGTGGCCGGGAGGGGCTGGTCAGTCCTCCGCGTCGGCCCAGCCCAGGGTCCGCTCGACCGCGTCGTTCCAACGACCCAGCAGGCGCGCCCTCTCCTGCTCCGACATCTGTGGCGACCACCGGCGGTCCTCCCGCCACAGCTCCCGCAGCCGGTCCACCGAATCCCACGCACCCACCGCCAGGCCCGCCGCGAACGCCGCCCCCAGGGCCGTGGTCTCGGTGACCTCCGGGCGCACGACGTCCACGCCCAGCAGATCGGCCTGGAACTGCATCAGGAAATCGTTGCCGACCATCCCGCCGTCCACGCGCAGCGAGCCGGTCGAGGCGCCGGCATCTGCGCTCATGGCATCGGTCATCTCGCGGGTCTGGAACGCCGTGGCCTCGAGCGCCGCGCGAGCAAGGTGAGCCTTGGTATGGAAACGGGTCAGACCCACCATCACGCCCCGGGCATCCGGCCGCCACCGCGGCGCCAACAGACCCGAGAACGCGGGCACGAGATAACAGTCCCCGTTGTCCTCCAACGACTCCGCCAGCTCCTCGGTCTCGGCGGCACTCGAGATGACCCCCAGGTTGTCGCGCAACCACTGCACCAGCGACCCCGCCATGGCCACCGAACCCTCCAGCGCGTACACCGGATCGGCATCCCCGAGCTGATACGCGACCGTGGTGAGCAGGCCATTTGCGCTGAACTGCGGAGTGGTACCCGTGTTGAGCAGCAGGAACGCACCCGTGCCGTAGGTGTTCTTGGTGTCCCCGGGATCGAAGCACGTCTGGCCGAAGAGCGCCGCCTGCTGGTCCCCGAGGATCCCCGCGATGGGCGTCCCCCCGAACATGCGCCGCCGGGTGACGCGACCCAGCACACCCGACGAGGGGACGATCTCCGGGAGCATGGCCAAGGGAATGCCGACCTCGCGACAGATCTCCTCACTCCAGGACAAGGTCCGCAGATCCATGAGCAAAGTCCGCGACGCATTGGTGACATCGGTGACGTGGAGGGCGGCGTCGCCGTCGTCGTCGCCCCTTCTCCCTCCCGTCAGGTTCCACACCAGCCACGAATCAATCGTGCCCGCCAACAGTTCCCCCGCCTCGGCGCGCTCCGTCCCCCGCTCACCCGCGGCGTCCAGGTGGTCCAGGATCCACCGGATCTTGGGGCCCGCGAAATAGGTCGACAGCGGCAGCCCCGTGGTGGCGCGGAAACGGTCGGCGCCCTCGGGATGCCCCTCGGCCAGGCGCGCGCAGATCCCAGACGTCCGCGTGTCCTGCCACACGATCGCGTTGTACACCGGCAGCCCCGTGGCGCGGTCCCACACCACCACCGTCTCACGCTGATTGGTGATGCCGATCGCCCGCACGGCCGCGGGCTCCAGGTCCACATGCCCGGCCACCTGCGCCATGGCCGTGCGCACGTTCTCCCAGATCTCCATGGGGTCATGCTCGACCCAGCCCGCCTGCGGAAAAATCTGGCGGTGCTCGATCTGCGCCGTGGCAGCGGGAACGGGCAGACCCTCCTCGTCGAAGAGGATCGCGCGGGTCGAGGTGGTGCCCTGGTCGATAGCCAGAATGTAGGTGTTGCGACTCACATCCCTGAGAGTACGTCCGTGCGGGCGTAGAGTCGGCTCAACCGGCCGGAACACCTCACCTCGGCCGTGGAGGGAGTGCTCATGCCCACGACCAGGTCCCGATCCGCCCTCGGCCCCGAACGCCGCGCCGAAGCCTGGCGCAGGCTGAGCGAGGAGACGTTCGACGTCGTGGTGGTGGGCGGCGGGGTGGTGGGCACCGGCAGCGCCGTCGACGCCGCCACCCGCGGGCTCAACGTCGCCGTGGTCGAGGCCCGGGACTTCGCCGCCGGCACCTCCTCACGCAGCTCCAAGATGTTCCACGGCGGCCTGCGTTACCTCGAACAACTCGACTTCGGCCTCGTCGCGGAAGCCCTGCACGAGCGCGAGCTCAGCATGACGCGGCTCGCCCCGCACCTGGTCACCCCGCTCAAGTTCCTGTTCCCGCTCACCCGGCGCTTCTGGGAACGCCCCTACATGGCCGCCGGCTTCGTCCTCTACGACGTGATGGGCGGCGCCAAGAGCGTGCCCCCGCAGAAGCACTACAGCCGCGCCGGTGCCCACCGCATCGCCCCCGGCCTGCGCGAGGACGTGGTGGTGGGCGGCATCCGCTACTGGGACACCCTCGTCGACGACGCCCGCCACACCCTCACCCTCGCCCGAACCGCCGCCCGCCACGGCGCCGTGGTGGCCAACTCCACGCAGGTGATCGGCTATCTGCGAGAGGGCGAGCGGGTCACCGGAGTGCGCGTGCGCGATGCCGAGACGGGCCTGGAGACCGACGTGCGCGCGGGCGTGGTGCTCAACGCCGCCGGCGTGTGGACAGACCAACTGCAACGCATGCTCGGCGAGGAGGGCGGCTTCACCGTCCGCGCGTCCAAGGGCGTGCACATCGTGGTGGACCGCGACAAGGTCGACTCCGAGGCGGCGCTCATCCTGCGCACCGAGAAGTCCGTGCTGTTCATCATCCCGTGGGGCGAGTACTGGATCATCGGCACCACGGACACCGACTGGCAGCTCGATCTGGCCCACCCGGCGGCCACCGCCGCGGACATCGACTACATTCTCGGGCACGTCAATTCCGTGCTCACCGAGCCGATCGTCCGTGAGGACGTCCGCGGCGTGTACGCGGGCCTGCGGCCACTGCTGTCCGGTGGGGCCGACTCCACCGCCAAACTGTCCCGCGAGCACGCCGTGATGACCGTCGCCCCCGGCGCCGTGGTGGTGGCCGGCGGCAAGTACACCACCTACCGGGTCATGGCCGCCGACGCCGTGGACGCCGCGGTGGCCGAGCTGGGGGAGCGGGCCGGGTCCGTGCCGGAGTCGACGACCGAGCGGATCCCGCTGCTGGGCGCCGACGGCTACCCGGCGATGGTCAACCGCGCCGACCGGATCGCCGACAACCACGAGATCCGCGAGGACCAGGTCCGGCATCTGCTGGGGCGCTACGGCACCCTCGTCGAGGACGTGCTGGATCTGGCCGTCGACCGTCCCGACCTGCTCGAGCCCCTCGCCGGTGCCGAGCGGTACCTGCGCGTGGAGGTGGTGTACGCGGCGGTCGCCGAGGCCGCGCTGCACCTCGAGGACGTGCTGGTGCGCCGGACGCGGATCTCCATGGAGTACCAGCACGGTGGCGTGGCGTGTGCGCGGGAGGTCGCCGAACTCATGGCCGGCGTGCTGGGCTGGGACGCCGCGCGGGTCGAGCGTGAGGTGGGACTGTTCGAGCAGCGGGTCGCCGCCGAGGAGGCCAGTCAGGTGACGGAGTCCGACGACGAGGCGGATCGTTTCCTGCGGAACGTGCCCGAGGTGCGCGAGTTCCTGACGGACACCTCGTTCGACCCGGCAGTGGCGGAGCCGGTGGCCTCCGAACCCGTCGGTCGCCTGTAGCGGCGGCCCGTCGCCGGGCGGGCCGACCCGGAGTGCGGCGGGCCCGCCGCGAAATGCGGGAATCCGCTACTCCGAACCCGGATCCGCTACTCCGATGGGGGTAGCGGATCCGGAGTCCGGGTAGCGGATTCCGGGGCGGCCGGGCGGCCGGGCGGCCGGGTGGCCGGGTGGCCGTGTGACGGCGCCGACCGGGGAGCCGGCGCCGTCAGCAGGTCACTTGATCTCGCAGAGGACCGCGCCCTGGGTCACGGCGGCGCCGGCGTCCACGGACAGGTCGGTGATGACGCCGTCCTTGTGCGCGGTGACCGGGTTCTCCATCTTCATGGCCTCGAGCACGGCCACCAGGTCGCCGGCCTTGACCTCCTGGCCCTCCTCGACGGCCACCTTGACGACGGTGCCCTGCATGGGCGCCGACACGGCGTCACCGGAGGCGGCGGCACCGGCCGCGCCACCGCGGGTGCGGGACTTGGCCTTGCGGCGGACGGTGCCGCCGGCGTGCGAGCCACCGAAGGCGAGGTCACCGGGCAGGGAGACCTCGACGCGACGACCGTCCACCTCGACGACGACCTTCTTGCGCTCGACGGGCTCGTCCTCGTCGGCCGGGGCGCCGGTCGGGGTCCACGGCTCGATGGGGTTGTCCCACTCCTCCTCGATCCACTTGGTGTAGACGTCGAAGCTCTTGCCGTCGCCGACGAACGCCGGGTTGGCGACGATGTGCTGGTGGAACGGCAGGACGGTGGCCATGCCCTCGATCTTGTACTCGGCCAGGGCGCGGGCCGAGCGGGCGAGCGCCTGGTCGCGGTCCTCGCCCCACACGATGAGCTTGGCGAGCATCGAGTCGAACTGGCCGCCGATGGTGTCGCCCTGCTCGACGCCGGAGTCGACGCGGACGCCGGGGCCGTTGGGCTCGTGGTAGCCGGTGATGGTGCCCGGGGCGGGCAGGAAGCCACGGCCGGCGTCCTCACCGTTGATCCGGAACTCGAACGCGACGCCGCGGGGCTCCGGGTCCTCGGTGAACTCGAGCACCTCGCCCTCGGCGATCTTGAACTGCTGCAGCACCAGGTCGATGCCGGCGGTCTCCTCGGTGACGGGGTGCTCCACCTGCAGACGGGTGTTGACCTCGAGGAAGGAGATCGTGTCGCCCTGGACCATGTACTCGACGGTGCCGGCACCGTAGTAGCCGGCCTCCTTGCAGATGGCCTTGGCCGAGTCGTGGATGCGCTTGCGCTGCTCGTCGGTGAGGAACGGCGCGGGGGCCTCCTCGACGAGTTTCTGGAAGCGACGCTGCAGGGTGCAGTCGCGGGTGCCGGCGACGATGACGTTGCCGTGCTGGTCGGCCAGGACCTGCGCCTCGACGTGGCGGGCCTTGTCGAGGTACTGCTCGACGAAGCACTCGCCGCGGCCGAAGGCGGCGACGGCCTCACGGGTGGCGGACTCGAACAGCTCGGCGACCTCGTCCATCGAGTGGGCGACCTTCATGCCGCGGCCACCGCCGCCGAAGGCGGCCTTGATGGCGATGGGCAGGCCGTACTGCTCGGCGAACTTGACGACCTCGTCGGCGCCTGCGACGGGGTCCTTGGTGCCGGCGGCCATGGGGGCGTTGGCCCGCTCGGCGATGTGGCGGGCGGTGACCTTGTCGCCGAGGTCGCGGATGGCCTGCGGCGGCGGCCCGATCCAGATGAGGCCGGCGTCGATGACGGCCTGGGCGAAGTCGGCGTTCTCGGACAGGAAGCCGTAGCCGGGGTGGATGGCGTCGGCGCCGGACTTGGCGGCGGCGTCGAGGATCTTGTCGAAGACGAGGTACGACTCGGCGGACGTGGTGCCACCCAGGGCGAAGGCCTCGTCGGCCAGCTTGACGAAGAGCGCGTCGGCGTCGGGCTCGGCGTACACGGCCACACTGGCCAGACCGGCGTCCTTCGCCGCACGGATCACGCGGACGGCGATCTCGCCGCGGTTGGCGACGAGGACCTTGGTGATATGAGAGCTGGCATGACTGGGCACTCAGGGCCTCCTGGTGATGGACGTTCCGAAACGACCGGTGCACCGGGTGGGGGCACCGATATTCCTCAGCAGTCTAATGAGAGGCCGACCTCATGTGTGGTGCTGGGGTGCCGCTTACCCTCCGTGGCACCGGTCACTTCCGGAGGCCGAGGCGCTGACCTGCGGTTCAGCCGCGTAGTTCGGGGCGCCAGAGGTGGTGCGCGTCCAGCCCCGCGCCCGCGAGGAGGCGCCGCAGGAGCGGGAGGCTGAGGCCGATCACGCTCGAGGGGTCGCCTTCGATGCGGTCGATGAACCAGCCCCCGAGGGACTCGATCGTGAAGGCGCCGGCGCATTCCAGGGGCTCGCCGGTGCGCAGGTACACGTCGAGGTCCGCGTCGGAGGGGGCGCCGAAGTGCACCGTGGTGTCGGAGGTGTCGGCGCCGGAATATGTGACGACGACGACGGCGTCGTCGTCATCTCCGCCGGAGGCGGCCACCCGGTCCGCGGCCACGTCGTCGGCCGTTCTGGGTCCGGTCGTCAGGTCGACCACCAGAAGGGCGTGGCCCGTCAGCAGCACCCCGTGGCGACCCCGCATGCGGCGCCAGCGCTCCATCGCGCGTTCGTAGGTGTGCGGCTTGCCCTCCAGCTGTCCGTCGACCAGCAGCATCGAGTCGCAGCCCACCACCACCATCGTGTCGGCACCGGCGGCGCGTGCCTCGACGGCGAGCGCCGCTCCTTCTCGTTCGAGGACGTCCGCGGCCTTGGCGCGGGCCAGCTCCTCGACCACCCGGACGTGCGGCGTGCCCGGCGGCAGGGCGGCCTGGAGCGCGTCCTCGTCGACGCGGGAGGGCCGGACGAGGGGATCGACCCCGGCCTGCTCGAGGATCCGCTGTCGGGACGGGGAGGCGGAGGCCAGGACGAAGGTGATCATGGGGTCAGCGTAGCGACGAGCCCGGGTCCGCGGCAGCACAGTGGGGACGGCCGGTTCCGCCGCCCGCCGTCGAGGGTCAGCGCGGCGGCACAGCGGCGACGGTCAACGCGGCAGCAGCATCGTGACGGTGAGGGTGGTGGGCTCGAGCGCCCGGACCCAGTGGCGCAGCTTGGGCGTCAGGTGCAGGATCTCGCCGGGCCGCAGGACGATCGTGCGGTCGGGGAGTCCGAACTCCACCGAGCCCCGCAGGATCTGGATGAGGACGGGGTGGAACGCCGCGTGGTCGGGAAGTTCCTGTCCCTCGGCGAACTCGAACGCGACGATCTTGGTGGTCTCGTCCTCGTGGACGATCGTGGCGCCGGGGCGTGTGGCCGCGGGTTCGGCGCGTCCGATCACCTCGGTGTGGTGGGTGGCGGTGCCGTCGTCGGTACCGGCTCGACGACCGTGCTCGCGGTCCTCGGCCGCGGGATCGCGTTTCGGGGTGGTGGGGGACTGGCTCATGGGGCTCTCCTGGCTGCGTCGGCCCGCCTGTGTCGGCGTCGTCCCTCCAGCCTAGGGGCGCATGACGCCCGGGGCGCGCGCCGATCTGTGGCCCGCGGACCCGGAGGGCCCCGATCTCCTCCTGTGCGGACGCGGACGGCCCCGGTCCTCCCTGGGCGGGAGGCCGGGGCCGTCGGTGCGGACACATGTTCCGGGCGGGGCCGGGCCGGGGTGGTCCGCCCCGGTCGTCAGTACTGCCTGCGGTTGAGGAACGAGCTCGGGTTGTAGCCGAACGGCGGGCGCAGCCGGTCCTCGTAGGAACCCCAGTCGTCCTTGATCCCGCCGGGGGTGTCCTGCGAGTGGGCGGCATTGCCCTGGGCGGTCGCGAAGACCGCCGTGAGGATGCCCACCTCGACGGGCGAGGGGTTACCGCCGGTGATCTCGAAGAACGGCTTCGAGGGCAGCTTCTCCTCCGGGGCCTCGACGCTGGCCTTGGCGCTGTCCTGTGCTCCGAGGCTCACAGCGGGATGTTCCCGTGCTTCTTGGCGGGAACCTCGACGACCTTGCGGTCGAGGAGGCGCAGCGCCTGGGCCACCTGGAGACGCGTGTGCGACGGCGGGATGACCGCGTCGACGTATCCGCGCTCGGCGGCGACGTACGGGTTGACCAGCGTGTCCTCGTACTCGGCCTGCAGCTTCAGGCGCAGGGCGTCCACGTCCTCACCGTTGGCCGCGGCCTCCTTGAGCTGCGGGCGGTAGACGAAGCCCACGGCGCCCGAGGCGCCCATGACCGCGATCTCGGCGGTCGGCCACGCCAGGTTGATGTCCGCGCCCATGTGCTTGGAGCCCATGACGTCGTACGCGCCGCCGTACGCCTGACGCGTGATGACGGTGACGTTGCCGACGGTGGCCTCGCCGTAGGCGTAGAGCAGCTTCGCGCCGCGGCGGATGATGCCGTCGAACTCCTGGCCGGTGCCCGGGAGGAAGCCCGGGACGTCGACCAGGGTGAGGATCGGGATGTTGAACGCGTCGCAGGTGCGCACGAAGCGCGCGGCCTTCTCCGAGGCCTTGATGTCCAGGCAGCCCGCGAACTGCGTGGGCTGGTTGGCGACGATGCCGACGCTGCGGCCCTCGACGCGCCCGAAGCCCACGATGACGTTCATCGCGTACTGGCCCTGGACCTCCAGGAACTCCGCGTCGTCCACGATGTGCCCGATGACCTCGTGCATGTCGTACGGGCTGTTCGAGGAGTCCGGGATGATCGTGTCGAGCTCGAGGTCCTCGGGGGTGAGGTTGTCCTCGATCGAGCCCTCGGCGATCGGGAAGGGGAAGCGCGGGGCCTCGGCCCGGTTGTTGCTCGGACGAACGTGTCCAGCGCCAGGTCGGTGTCGGTGGTCTCCTCGGCCGGCGCCTCCTCGGGCGCGACCGGGGGAGCCTCGTCCAGGTTGTTGCTCGGCAGGTAGGAGAGCAGGTCCTTGACGTAGTCGAGGGCGTCCTGCTCGTCACTGGCCGTGTAGTGGGATACGCCGGACTTGGTCATGTGCGTGGTGGCGCCGCCCAGCTCCTCCTGCGTGACCTCCTCGCCGGTGACGGTCTTGATGACGTCCGGTCCCGTGACGAACATCTGGGAGGTCTTGTCCACCATCACCGTGAAGTCGGTCAGGGCGGGGGAGTAGACGTGGCCGCCGGCGGACGGGCCCATGATCAGGGAGATCTGCGGGATGACGCCGGAGGACAGGACGTTGCGGTGGAAGATCTCGCCGTACAGGCCGAGCGACACCACGCCCTCCTGGATGCGGGCACCGGCGCCGTGGTTGATGCCGATCATGGGGCGGCCGGTCTTGAGCGCCAGGTCCATGACCTTGACGATCTTCTCGCCGTAGACCTCGCCGAGCGAGCCGCCGAAGACGGTGGCGTCCTGCGAGAAGATGCAGACCGCGCGGCCGTCGATGGTGCCGTAGCCGGTGATCACGCCGTCGCCCAGCGGGCGGCGCTCGGCCAGGCCGAAGGTGGTGGCACGGTGGCGGGCCAGCGCGTCGATCTCCACGAAGGAGCCCGGGTCGAGGAGGTTCTCGATCCGCTCGCGGGCCGTCATCAGGCCCTTCTCGTGGGTCCTGTCGATAGCGGCCTGTCCCATCGGGGCCCGGGCCTCGTCGAGGCGCCGACGCAGCTCGGACAATTTCCCGGCGGTGGTGTGGATGTCGGGGGTTGCGGCGTCCGTGGGGACGTCGGCGCTCACGTCCGGTTCTGAGGCAGTCGTCATGTTGCAAGACTCTAAACGAGTCGGTGTGGTCCGTGGCGACGTGTCCCGGCCTACATCCCCCGATAGGCGGCCCCGCCGCCCCCGTCGGACCGTGCCCGGACCGGTCGTGGCCCCTGGTCTCATCGTCCCGGGGCCCCGGGATACTGGCTGGTCCGGGGCGTTCCGGTGCTGTCCGGCGGCGGGCGAGGGTGGGAGTGGGCGCGCGATGTCGTAGCCGCGACCTACATTGGTGGCGTGCACGCTGACCCCGGTACCGAGACCCCGCCCAGGCTGGACGCCGCCGCGCTCCGCCACGCCCTGGTGGAGCGCGCCGACGCGCCGTACACCTCACTCGAGGTGGTCGAGGAGATCGGCTCCACCAACGCCGAACTCCTCGCCCGCGCCGCCGCCGGTGCCGCCGACCGGAGTGTCCTGTTGGCCGAGTACCAGGCCTCGGGCCGAGGCCGTCTCGGGCGCCCGTGGACCGCCCCGCCCCGGACCCAGGTCGCCGTGAGCATCCTGCTGCGGCCCGGCGCCGTCACCCCCACGCTGTTCGGGTGGCTGCCGCTGGTGACCGGTCTCGCGGTCCGCGACGGTCTGCGGGCGGCGGCCGGAGTGGACGCCACCCTGAAATGGCCCAATGACGTGCTGGTCGAGGGTCGCAAGATCTGCGGGATCCTCGCCGAGATGACCTCGGTGCCCGGCGGCGGGGACTTCGAGGTGCGGCTCCCGGCGGTCGTGGTGGGGCTGGGGATCAACATCTCGCTCACGCAGGACCAGCTACCGGTGCCGCACGCCACCTCGCTCGCACTGGCCGGCGGGTCGGTGGACCGCGATGCGGTGGCCCGCGCGGTGCTCGAGGCGTTGGCGCTGCGTCACCAGCAGTGGCGCGAATGCGAGAAGGGCAGCGGCTCCACCATCTCGGACGAGCTCATGGACAGCTACACCCGTGCCTGCTCCACCATCGGCGCCGATGTGCGCGTCGAGCTGCCCGGCGACGTGGTGCGGACCGGGCGGGCGGTGCGTGTGGACAGAGAAGGCCGTCTCGTCGTCGTCCCTCATGACGCGGAGTCCCCCGGGGCCGGGGGCGGCGCACACGCGGACCCGCGCGGCGAGTTCGCCGTCGCGGCGGGGGACGTCACCCACGTCCGCGGCGTCGGCGGTCGGTGGGGCGGCTGACCCGTGGCGTTCGTCCGATCGGTCCTCGCCCCGGGGGAGACGCTGATCGTCCACACCCACCCCCACTGGCGGCGGCTCATCCGACCGGCGCTGGTCGCGGTGATCGGCGCCGGCCTGGCGGGGATCGCCGGCGGATTCATCGAGGTCCAGGTCGCGCACCCGGCCGACCGCACGGCCACCTGGACCATGGTCGCCGTGCTGTACCTGCTCGTCGCGCTGAGGTTCGCGCTGTGGCCGGTGGTCCGTTGGGTGCGCACCGATCTGCTCGTCACCGACGAACGCGTGCTCTACAGGCCCGCCGGGTCGTCCCGGCGCTGCGTCGACGTACCGCTGCGGCGGATCAGCGCGGTGCGGTTCCGACACACCCTCAGCGACCGGGCCATGGGCACGGGTTGTCTCATCCTCGAGCTGGGGCACCTGCCGCCCGTGGAGATCGACCACGTGCCGGAGGTGGCCCGGATCCACGCCGTGGTCTACGACGAACTGCTCCGCCTGCCCCCGCCGCCACCGCCCGCTCCTGCGGCCCCGGCGCCCCGGTTCCGGTGGGGGCTCCCGGGGCGGCGGTGAGAACCCCGACGCACGTGAGACGATGAACGACGTGAACGACGACTCGCGCATCCGCCGTAACCCGCTCGGAACCCCCGTCGTGGCCATGATCGGGGGAGGACAGCTCGCCCGGATGACCCACCAGTCCGCCGTGGCCCTCGGCCAGACCCTCCGGGTGCTCGCCGCCGACCCGCAGGACCCCGCCGCCCAGGTGACCCCCGACGTGGTGATCGGCGCCCACGACGACCCGGACGCGGTGCGGGCCGCCGCCGAGGGCGCAGACGTGATGACCTTCGACCACGAGCACGTGCCGCCGCAGATCCTCCTGGAGCTGGAGGCGGCCGGAGTGGCCGTGCGTCCCCGCGCCTCTGCGCTCATCCACGCCCAGGACAAGCTCGTCATGCGTCGCGCACTCGCCGAGATCGGTGCGCCGGTCCCGCCCTTCACCGGGGTGGACTCGGTCGAGGACGTGCGCAGGTTCCACGCCGAGCAGGACGGGCGGATCGTCCTCAAGTCCGCGCGCGGCGGCTACGACGGACGCGGCGTGTGGATGCCGGACTCGCTGGAGGAGGCCGAACGCATCGCCGCCGAGCAGCTCGAGGCCGGGGTGCCGATGATGGCCGAGGCGCGCGTGCCCTGGACCCGCGAACTGTCCGCGATGGTGGCCCGGTCGCCGTTCGGGCAGGGCGCGGTGTGGCCGGTGGTCGAGACCGTGCAGCGTGACGGCATCTGCGCCGTGGCGATCGCGCCAGCCCCCGGGCTGCCGGACGATCTGCGCTCGGCGGTCCAGGCCACCGCGCTGCGGCTCGCCGAGCACCTCGACGTGACCGGGGTCATGGCGGTCGAGTTGTTCGAGGTCATCGGCTCCGACGGCCGGCCGGGCGTGCTGGTCAACGAGCTCGCCATGCGTCCGCACAACTCCGGTCACTGGACCATGGACGGCGCCACGACCAGCCAGTTCGAGCAGCACCTGCGGGCTGTGCTCGACTACCCGCTCGGCTCGACCGTCCCCACCGCGCCCGTCACCGTCATGGCCAACGTGCTCGGCGCCCCCGCGGCGCCGGAGATGAGCATGGACGAGCGCATCCACCACCTCGGCGCGCGGTTCCCGCACGCCAAGGTGCACCTGTACGGCAAATCCGAACGTCCCGGCCGCAAGATCGGACACGTCAACGTCCTGGGCGATCCGGGCGTCGATCCCGACGACGCGGATCAGGTCGCCGCCGTGCGCGCGGTGGCCGAGCTGGCCGCGCACTGGCTCTCCCATGGCGAGTGGGCCGACGGCTGGGACCCCCACACGGGGGCGGCGGTCGGGGACTTCGGCCGCTGACCCGATATGCCCGGTGATTCCACTCCGACGAAAGGCGACCACATGACCTCGCAGCAGGGCGGACCCCAGGTGGGTCTGATCATGGGCAGCGACTCCGACTGGCCCACCATGGAGGCCGCCGCCGAGGCGCTGGCCGAGTTCGGGATCCCGTTCGAGGTGGGTGTCGTCTCGGCGCACCGCACCCCGCAGAAGATGCTCGACTACGCGCGCTCCGCGGCCGGGCGGGGAATCAAGGTCGTCATCGCCGGGGCCGGGGGAGCGGCGCACCTGCCCGGAATGGTGGCCTCGGCCACGCCGCTTCCGGTCATCGGCGTCCCGGTCCCGCTCAAGTACCTCGACGGAATGGACTCGCTGCTGTCGATCGTGCAGATGCCGGCCGGCGTCCCGGTGGCGACCGTCTCCATCGGTGGGGCGCGCAATGCCGGGCTGCTCGCCGTGCGGATCCTCGGTGCCTCCGATCCGGCGCTGCTGCAGCGCATGGAGGCCTTCCAGGCGGAGCTCGAGGCGATGGTGGAGCGCAAGGACGAGGCGCTGCGGGAGAGCCTGTTGGGCTGACCGGCGCGACTTCCGAGCCGCCCCGTTTTCCGCATCGCGGAAACGGGGCGTTTTCTTGCGCGGGGAATCCAGTTAATCGCTGGTAACGTGAGTGACAGGGTGCAGCCTGGGATCCATGGACGACATCAGTGCCGCCGAACGGTCGGCACGTCGCACGGAGCCCGGTCCGCGCCCCCGCGCGAACAGCACCGACGATTCCCTCATGGAGGCCCGCACATGTCCGGCAACCCCGATTTCGACCTGTACCGTCCGGCCGAGGAGCACGAGGAGCTCCGCGCCGCCATCCGTGCTCTCGCGGAGAAGGAGATCGAGCCCTACGCCGCGGAGGTCGACGAGGAGGAGCGCTTCCCGCAGGAGGCGCTGGATGCCCTCAACGCCTCGGGCTTCAACGCTGTCCACGTGCCGGAGGAGTACGGCGGCCAGGGTGCCGATTCGGTGGCGGCGTGCATCGTCATCGAGGAGGTCGCCCGCGTCTGTGGTTCCTCCTCCCTGATCCCGGCCGTCAACAAGCTCGGCACCATGGGGCTGATCCTGGCCGGCGACGAGGCGCTCAAGCAGCAGGTCCTGCCCGACATCGCCGGGGGCAAGATGGCCTCGTACGCGCTGTCCGAGCGTGAGGCCGGCTCGGATGCGGCCGCGATGCGTACCCGCGCCAAGCGGGACGGCGACGACTGGATCCTCAACGGATCCAAGGCGTGGATCACGAACGGCGGCAAGTCCACCTGGTACACCGTCATGGCCGTGACCGACCCGGAGAAGGGCGCCAACGGCATCTCGGCGTTCATCGTCAACGCCGAGGACGAGGGCTTCGGCGTGTCCAAGACGGAGAAGAAGCTCGGCATCAAGGGTTCGCCCACCGCGGAGCTGTACTTCGAGAACGTCCGCATCCCGGGTGACCGGATCATCGGCGAGCCGGGCACCGGCTTCAAGACCGCGCTGCAGACGCTGGACCACACGCGTCCCACGATCGGTGCGCAGGCGATCGGCATCGCGCAGGGCGCCCTCGACGCCGCGATCGCCTACACCAAGGACCGCAAGCAGTTCGGCCGCGCGATCTCGGACTTCCAGAACACCCAGTTCATGCTGGCGGACATGGCGATGAAGATCGAGGCCGCGCGCCTGATGGTCTACACCGCCGCCGCCAACGCCGAGCGCGGCAGCGCCCCCGGTGGCCAGAAGCTGGGCTTCCTGGCCGCGGCGTCCAAGACCTTCGCCTCGGATGTGGCGATGGAGGTCACCACCAATGCCGTGCAGCTCTTCGGCGGCGCCGGCTACACGCGTGACTTCCCGGTCGAGCGCATGATGCGCGACGCCAAGATCACCCAGATCTACGAGGGCACCAACCAGGTGTGCCGCATGGTCATGGCCCGCCAGATCCTCGCCTGATCGGAGCCTGAACCGGGCCGCGCCCCGCGCGCGGTCCGGCCACCCGAAATCCGAAATCCGCTACTCCGAGCTCGGATCCGCTACCCCTGTGGGCGTAGCGAATCCTGAGGGAGAGTAGCGGATTTCGTGTTTGGGAGGGGCGGGGCGGGGTCAGAGCTCGTGCGTGGTGCGCTCGGTGGTGGCCACGTCGGCCACGCCCGCATCGCCCGGCTCGGCGCCGGTGACCAGTACGGCGCTGCCGCCGGAGGCGAAGACCCGCGCCAACACGGACACCACGTCGCCGCGGTCGGAGCCGGGCACGAGCACGCGCGCGGCGAGCGCGGGGTCGACGAGGTCGGCCAGCGGTGTCCCGTCCAGGGCGAGTGGGCCGCCGCCGGAGGGGACGAACGCGTCGGGGTGGATGCGGCAGGCCTCGGCCAGATCGGTGAGGCCGACCGGTACCTCGACGCCGGTCGCCGCGAGCGGGCGCCCCATGGGGTCGGTGGTCATGAGGAGGGTCTCGAGGTCCGCAGGGTGCCTGTCGAGCCGTTCGGGGACGGTGACGACGACGACGGCGTCATCAGCGGCCTGCGTGCTGACCTCGGCGCCCGCCCACCAGGCCCCCAGCAGGACGCCGGCGGTGAGCCAGTGGGCCGGCAGGTCGCAGACCACCACGTCTCCGGGCATCACGCCGAGTTCGTCGCGTAGGAGGCCGGCGATCTTGGCGGCCCAGTTGGCGGTGGAGGTGACCGACAGTTCGATCCGCGACGGCGCCGCCAGGTCGTAGTGGGTGATCATCGGCGCGCCCGGGTCGGCGGCGAGGAGCGGCTGGAGCACGGTGTCTGCGGCGGTGTTCACTCGGGGCCTTTCGGGCGCTGGTGGGTCAGTTGACGCAGGGGACGTCCGTCCCGGCGTCGAAGGTGGGGCGCTGGGCGATGGAGGGCGGCAGCGGGGCGTACGTGGTGGTGGCGGGGGAGACGGACTCGATCCCGGTGGCGGCACCGGTGGGACCGCTGTAGTCCTCGGCCAGGACCACTCGCACGGCGCCCGCGGGCACCGCCGGGTCGACCTGCACGGGCAGCCCGCCCAACGCCTCGGAGACGGCGAACGCGGCGGCATCGCCCGCGGAGGGCGCGGCCACATGCGAGGTGTAGGCGGCGGCCGGGTCGGTGAGCAGGTCTCCCGGGGTGTAGCCGAGCTCGCTGAGCGAGCCGGAGACGGAGGCGGCCAGGCCGTCGATCGCGGTGGTGTTGACCACGGTGACGATCACCGAAGCGGGGTCCAGGCCGGGCGGCAGGGACGTGGAGGTCTCCTCCTGTACCTCCTCGTCGGCGGAGCTGGCGAAGCCGGCCACGAACTCGGTGACCTGCTGGGGGTCGGCGGTGACGATCGACTCGCCCCATTCGGTGAAGGAGTCGATGCTGGTGACCGGGATGGTCTCGAAGCGCACGTTTCCGCCGCTGATGTCCTTGAGCTTGAGCGCGAAGTCCACGAAGTCCCAGTTCTCGTCGATCACGAACGAGCGGCGGGCGGCGTCGACGAGCGCGGTGAGCTTGGTGGGGTCGGTCAGCGTGCCGGCGGACAGGGTCTTCTTGACCAGCTGTGACATGAAGGCCTGCTGACGGACGATCCGGTCGAGGTCGCCGGCGGGCAGGTCGTGGCGCTGGCGGACGAAGCTCAGTCCGTCGGAGCCGGAGACCGTCTGGACGCCGGCGTGGAAGTCGGCGCCCGACAGGGGCTCGAACACGTCGTTGTTGAGGCAGACCGGGACACCGCCCACGGCGTCGGTGAGCAGGACGAACCCCAGCAGTCCGATCTCCGCGTAGTGGTCCGCCCGCACGCCGGTCAGGTCCTCGACCGCGCTGATGAGGCTGTTCCGGCCGGCCTGGACGGCGGCGCGGTGGTCCTCTTCCGTGAGGGAGCCGTCGGGGCTGGAGGCCACGGCGCGGGAGAGGTACGCCTCCTTGTTTCCGGCGTAGACGCCGTTGATCTTGCTCGAGCCGATGGTGTCGGTCTCGACGTAGACGTCGCGCGGGATGGAGATCGCCGTGGCGGAGCTGCCGTCCTCGGGGATGCGGATGAGCAGGATCGTGTCCGTGTTCTCGCCCTCGTCACCGCCGGTGCGCAGCATGGCGAGTTCTTCCTCGCTGAGGGGGTTGCCCTGGGCGTCGGTGCGGTTGTCGGTGCCGACCAGCAGGATGTCGACGGCCCCGTCGAGGCCACCGTCGCCCACCTCGAGGCCGCTGGCGGAGGACAGATCGGAACTCAGACCGTTGAACAGGGACCAGCCGATGCCGGTCACGGTGAGACACAGGATCGCGACGACGGAGGCGATCGCCCTGCCGATGCGGGAGGGGAGGGGGTTCACGGGCGCGGCGCGTCGTCGGCCCCGCGCCCGGCTGTGGGCGCGGTGGGGCGTCGCAGGGTGCTCGGCGCTCATCCACCGTCCTCGTTCGTCTGGTCAGGGGCCGTCGATGGACGGCTGGAGATTTCCCCACGTTACCGCGCCGCGCGCCGGGCGCCGGAATCGGAGGCGCGCGTCGTAGGGTGTTCCGCGTGACGAGCCGACTACCCGTGGTGACGGTGACCTATTCTCCCGGCGACCACCTCCGCGCCTTCGTCGGGACCCTGCCCGCCGCCACCACCCGCCCGATCGGGCTGGTGATGGCGGACAACGGTTCGCGAGACGGCGTCCCCGAGGCGGTCGCGGAGGAGTTCGGGTTCGCGGAGTTCTTCCCGACCGGCGGCAACCTCGGCTACGGGACCGCCATCAACCGGGCCGTGACCGAGATCTCCACCCGGCCGGAGGACTTCGACCAGGAGTTCGTCCTGGTGGTGAACCCTGACGTGACGTTCGAGCCCGGCTCGGTGGACGAGCTGCTGGCCGCCGCCGAGCGCTGGCCGCGCGGGGCGGCGTTCGGTCCGCGCATCGAGGAGACGGACGGCACGGTGTACCCCTCGGCGCGGGCGGTCCCGCGGCTGGGTTCGGGGATCGGCCACGCGGTGCTCGGTCCGGTGTGGAAGGGCAACCCGTGGACGGCGCGCTACCTGGACGAGGAGGACATGGGCACCGAGCGCGCCGCCGGCTGGCTGTCCGGTTCCTGTCTGCTGTTGCGGCGCTCGGCGTTCGATGCGCTCGGCGGGTTCGACGAGCGGTACTTCATGTACCTGGAGGACGTCGACCTGGGGGACCGCCTGGGCCGGGCTGGTTGGCAGAACGTGTTCGTTCCCTCCTCGGTCATCCACCATGACCAGGGGCACGCGGCCAAGGCGGTCCCGGAGTTCACCCTTCGGGCGCACCACCGCAGTGCCTACCTGTTCCAGGCGGACCGGCATCCCCACGCGTGGCAGGCGCCGATACGCTGGGCCCTCAAGGCGGGGCTGGAGCTCCGGTGCCGCCTCGCCATCCGGTCGGCCGAGCGCGCGCTGCGCTAGTCGGCCCACGAGACGAGACGAATCCCACCCCGGGCGCGCCGGATCTCCGAGAGGGAGACCGCCATGCCCACGACCTGCAGGAGCTGACACGTGACCTCGACGATCTCCGGGAACACCACGGGAGGTGACCTCCTCGTGGACACCGAGGCGGTTGTGCTGGTGGGTGGCAAGGGGACCCGCCTGCGGCCACTGACGATCTCGGCGCCCAAGCCGATGCTGCCCACCGCGGGCCTGCCGTTCCTCACGCATCTGCTCTCCCGCATCCGCGCCGCGGGCATCCGCCGCGTGGTGCTGGGGACCTCGTTCAAGGCGGAGGTGTTCGAGGAGCACTTCGGCGACGGCTCGGACCTGGACCTGGAGATCTCGTACGTGGTGGAGACCGAGCCGCTGGGAACCGGCGGCGGTATCCGCAACGTGGTGGACGCGCTCACCGCGTCCACGGTGATGGTGTTCAACGGTGACGTCCTGGGTGGTACGGACCTGCGGCAGGTCCTGGACTTCCACCATGAGAAGGACGCGGACCTGACCATGCACCTGGTGCGGGTGTCCGACCCGCGGGCGTTCGGCTGCGTGACGACCGACGACGACGGCCGGGTCCAAGAGTTCCTCGAGAAGACCCAGGATCCGCCGACCGACCAGATCAACGCCGGCTGCTACGTGTTCCGCCGCGAGATCATCGAGCAGATCCCGGCGGGTGTGCCGGTCTCGGTGGAGCGGGAGACGTTCCCGCAACTTCTCGCCGAGGACAAGCGCGTGTACGGCTTCGTGGATTCGGCCTATTGGCGCGACATGGGCACTCCCGAGGACTTCGTCCGCGGGTCCTCCGACCTGGTCCGCGGCATCGCGCCCTCGCCGGCGCTCTCGGGTCAGTCGGGCGAGTCGTTGGTGCACGAGGGGGCCGGTATCGGCGCCGGCGCGGTCCTGGTGGGTGGCACAGTCGTCGGCCGGGGTGCAGAGATCGGCGCCGGGGCCCGCCTGGACGGTGCGGTGATCTTCGACGGCGCCAAGGTCGAGCCCGGGGCGACCGTGGAGCGGTCGATCGTCGGGTTCGGGGCGCGGATCGGCCACCGTGCGCTGGTCCGCGACGGGGTGATCGGCGACGGTGCCGTGGTGGGCGCCCGCTGCGAACTGCTGCGGGGAGCGCGCGTGTGGCCGGGCGTGGAGATCCCTGACGGCGGGATCCGCTACTCGACCGACATGTGACCGGGCGGGCGCGGACATGTGAACCGCCCGGCGCCCGCCGGATCACGTGGGCCCCGCGCCCTCAGCCGATCGTCAGGTACGCCTCGCCGGCGGGACGGGCCTCGCGCGGGGTGACAGGCTCGGCCGGGACCCCCACGGCGACCGCTCCGAGGGGACGCCAGGTGGCGGGCAGGTCGAGCACGCGACGGGTGGTGTCCGCGGCGAAGATCGTGGAGCCGATCCAGCACGAGCCGAGCCCGCGGGCGGCCAGGGCCACGAGCAGGGACTGCACGGCCGCACCGCCGGCGACGGTGAACATGGTCTCCTCGCAGGCGGCCCGGCGCTCGTCGGGGTAGGTGTGGGCGCCTGAGGCGTCGTCGACGAACGGCACGATCAGCTCGGGGCAGGTGCGCAGGATGTCGCCGCGCGCGAGGCGCCGGGCCAGGATCTCGCCGGTGTGGCCGTCGGCGCGCAGGTCGTGCTCCCAGTCCTCGCGCAGCGCGTGGAGCAGCCGCTCGCGCGCCTGCCCGGTGACCCGCACGAACCGGATCGGCGTGCTGTGGTGCGGCGCCGGCGCGGTCAGCGCGTCGGCCACGGCCTCGGCCAGGGCCTCGGCGGGGACGGGCTCGTCGGAGAAACTGCGCACCGAGCGTCGGGCGGGGACCGCCTCGCGGCGCCCCTGCTCCAGGGCCTCGGTGGTGCCCAGCCGGAAGAGGTCGAAGGCGCCGTCGCGGACGAGGTCTCGTGCGCGCCTCGGGACGTCGGCGGTGTCGTCGTCGTCATCGGGGTTTCCGGCAGGCGCACCCCCGCGCGCCCCGTCGTCGTCGCGCTCGTCGATGAGCAGATGCCCCAGGCCCCGCACCACGGCGACCGGCCGCGCGCCGAGCTTGCCCTTGACCAGGTCGGCGGCGGCGGCGATCTCGTCGGCCACCGCCACGTCCGTCACCAACAGTTCGTTGCCCTGGCGGTCCACGGCGCCGTCGTAGCCCACCGACACGCGGATCCCGGCCGCGCCGATCGCCATGTCGATCTGCCCCGTGCGCCACGCGCGTCCCATGGTGTCGGTGACGATCACCGCCACCCGCGCCCCGGTGAGGCGCCGCAGGTCGGCGGCCAGCGCGGCGGCGGAGGCGTCGGGGTCCTCGGGCAGCAGGGCGAGCTCGCCGGACTCCACGTTGGAGCCGTCGACACCCGCGGCGGCCTGCACGATCCCCAGCCGGTTCTCCGTGATGAGCGTGCGGTTGACGCGCGCGACGAGACGGACCGACTCCTGCTCGACCAGGCGGCGGCGCAGTGCGTCCCGCTCCTCCGGGTCGGTGGGGGCGGCCACGATGCGCCCCTCGACCTTGGACAGGACCTTGGAGGTCAGCACCACCACGTCGCCGTCGGCCAGCCCGCGCGGGTCGGCGGCGAGCGTCGCGGCGAGGACCCCCGCCAGGTCGTCGCCGGGCCGGAACTCGGGCAGCCCGTCGGGGGCCCACAGCGTGACGTCGGCGGGCGCGGCGTGCTCGGCGGTCCAGCGTCGGATCTCGGGCAGGGCGCCGTCGGTCATCGCGTGGCCCCGGGGATCTCGAGGCGGGCCAGGTCGATCGCCGCGGCGACCATGGCGGCGGTGGCGTCGGGGTCGGTCATGAGCAGCGGCGCCTCCCGCACGGGGATCCCGTCGACGGTGGTGGTGCCGTCGGTGGGGGCGTCGCCGGGGGCCACGAGCCAGCCGTCGAGAAGTCCGGTGCCCGACCGGGCGCCGTAGTGGCGCGCGACCGCCAGCGCGTCGGTCTCCACGCCGATCGCCGTGAGGCACGCATCGGCCATGCCGCGCAGGACCGCGCCGCCGATCACGGGGCTCACGCCGATCACCGGTGCGGAGGTGCCGCGCAGCGCGGCGCGGATGCCGGGCACCGCGAGGAGCGCGCCGACGGAGACCACGGGGTTGGAAGGGGCGACGACGACGAGGTCTGCCTTCTCGATCGCCTCGAGCGTCTCCGGGGTGGGGCGGGCCTGGTCGGCTCCGATGTGGACGAAGCCGGAGGCGGGCAGCTGCGCGCGGTGCTTGACCCACCACTCCTGGAAGTGGATGGCGCGCGGGCCGGTTCCGGTGGCGTCTCCGGCCGCGGCCGTGGCTGCGCCGGCGGGGGAGGGGTCCACCACGACGTGTGTCTCGCACCGCTCGTCGGTCACCGGGCGCAGGTTCACACCCGGGCTCCAGCGGGCGCACAGCGCCTCGGTCACGTCGGTGAGGCGGTAGCCCGCGTCCAGCATCTGGGTGCGGACCAGATGGGTGGCCAGGTCCTTGTCCCCGAGGCCGAACCAGTCGGGCTGCACGCCGTAGGCGGCGAGCTCGTCGCGGCAGTTCCAGGTCTCGCCCACGTGGCCCCAGCCGCGCTCGGGGTCGATCCCGCCGCCGAGGGTGTACATGCACGTGTCGAGGTCGGGGCAGATGCGGACGCCGTGCATCCACGCGTCGTCGCCCACGTTGATCACCGCGTCGATCCTGTGCGGGGAGTCCGCGCGCGCGGCCACCTCGTCCAGTCCGAGCAGTCGGCGCACGCCGAGCAGGAAGCGGGCGCCACCGACGCCACCGGCCAGAACACAGATCCTCACGGGGCCCAAGGGTAGTGACCCTGTCTGACGTGTCCCACGCCACAGTCAGTGCGGCGTGTCAGGTGGGGCGGGTGGGGTCGGCAAATGCTAGGTATCCGCCATTTCGCTTGACCTCGAGGGCTTCCATGTGTGTAATCACAGGTGTGTCATTCCCCGGCGGGTGACAGATACAGACGCATCGTCCGCCATGTGAGTGAGTATTCCAGCACCCCAAACACCTCAATCCGAAGGGATGACCGTGGATCGACAGGCACGCACCGTGGCAGGACCCAACCTGGCGCTGGTCGACCTCGGCGTCCCCGGCCTCTTCGTGGAGGACGAGGAGGAGGGGTGGCAGGAGCGTGCCCTGTGCGCGCAGACCGACCCGGAGGCGTTCTTCCCCGAGAAGGGCGGCTCGACCCGCGAGGCCAAGAAGATCTGCACCGGCTGCGAGGTCAAGGCCGAGTGCCTCGAGTACGCGCTGGCCAATGACGAGCGGTTCGGCATCTGGGGTGGGCTGTCCGAGCGGGAGCGGCGCCGCATCAAGCGCGAATCCGCCATGTGAGACGCCCCTCCGGAGCGTCGCCCCGGCCGGACATGCACCGGCCACGTATTCCTGACCGTCCCCCGTGGGGCGGTCGTGACTCATTTACGGACCCGGGCGTTCGCGGACCCGACTTTTCGCGGGCCTGGGCCTTCGCGAACCCGAGCTTTCGCGGGCCCGGGCCTCCGCGGACCCGGGCCGCGCTGTTCTCCCGTAGGGGCGGCCGTGCGCACTCAGGGCGCGTCGGGGCCGGCCTCCACGTCGTCGGGGGAGATCTCCAGGTGCTGGGAGACCAGCTCGACCAGCACCGAGTAGACGAGGTCGCGCAGCTCGTCCCCGTCCGGAGCGCGCCGGGTGAGCGGCTTGCGGAACAGCACGAGGCGTGCGCGGGTCGGCTGACCACTGCGGTCCACCCCTGCCGGGACCAGCCGTGCCAGCGGGACGTCCCCGTCGGCGACGACCTCCTCCGGCCACGTCTCGCCGGGGCGCAGCCGCATCCGGGGCACGATGTCCACGGCCAGGTCCAGGTGCACCAACTGTGAGTGCCAGTGCTGGTCGATCTCGGCGAAGGCCTCCAGGGCGGCCGCGTCGAACTCGGCGGAGCGACTGCGCCAACGCGGGACCTCCGGCGGCAGGATGGGGCCGCGGGGGCCGTGCCCGCGGCGCTCCGCGCGGCGGGTGGTCACGACCCGCGGGCCGCTGCGGCCGGGGTCCCCGGGGAAGTCCCGGACCGAGATCCGGCTGCCCGCGCACACGTCGGTCTGGCCGGCGCCGGGGATCGCTGTCCCGGTCGGCGGGCGTCCGGGAACCTGAGCGCTGGGGGTCATGGCGCGAGGATAGCGCCGGGTGGCCCCGCCGGGCCGGAGTGGTCCGCGCGGGTCGCGCCAGCAGTGTGCGCGAGGCGACGTTCGAGGTGCTGTGGGCGGGTCGTGGCTCGTCCGGGCGGTGGTCACGGCTACGCTGGGACCTCGTGAGTGAGAACCGTCGTTGCTGCCGCCCGGGCTGTCCCAATCGTGCAGTTGCCACCCTCACCTACGTCTACGCCGACTCCACGGCCGTGATCGGGCCGCTCCCGGCCGTCGAGGAACCCCACGCGTGGGACCTGTGTGCGGCACACGCCCTGCGGATCACCGCCCCGCGCGGGTGGGACCTGGTCCGGCACCCGGACCTCGACACCTCCGCTGAGGACTCTGACCTCACGGCACTGCTGGACGCCGTCACCGGCGGACCGGTGGGCGGGCGTCGCAGCGGGGCGGCCCTGGTCGACGCCGACCGCCTGCGGCGACTGGGGGTGTCCGACCCCGGCCCGATGTTCGCCGACCCTGCGGTGGAGGCCCCCACCGGCCGCCCCCACCTGCGGGTCGTGCCGGACGCCCCGGACACCACTGGCGAGGGGGCCGACCGTCGGGACGAGCGGGCGGTGGACCCCGGACCCGGGGCCGGCTGAACCCCCACCCGCGTGGGTGATCCGCCGCGGTGGGCGCGCGGGTAGTGTCGCATGTGACATCCCCCGACCCATCCCTGGAGCAGACACGTGGCACGCAGCGCCGAGTCCGTCCGAGCAGTCATCAAGGCCTACGACGTCCGTGGGCTCGTCGGCGAACAGATCGACGAGGATTTCGTCCGGGAGGTCGGGGCCTCGTTCGCCCGCCTCATGCGATCGGAAGGGGCCGGCACCGTGGTGATCGGTCACGACATGCGTGATTCCTCCCCCGCGCTCTCGGCCGCATTCGCTGACGGCGTCACCGCGCAGGGGCTGGATGTGGTGACCATCGGGCTGGCCTCCACCGATCAGCTGTACTACGCCTCGGGTCTGCTCGACTGCCCGGGCGCGATGTTCACCGCCAGCCACAACCCCGCGCAGTACAACGGGATCAAGCTGTGCCGCGCCGGCGCCAAGCCGGTCGGCCAGGAGTCCGGCCTGCAGACGATCGCCGACGAGGTGGCCGCGGGCGTCCCCGCCTTCGACGGTGCCCCCGGCACGGTCTCCGGGCGCGACGTGTTGGCCGGCTACGGCGAGTATCTGCGCGGGCTGGTCGACCTGTCCGGGATCCGGCCGCTGAAGGTGGCCGTGGACGCCGGTAACGGCATGGGCGGGCACACCGTGCCGGCGGTCCTCGGCGGCCTGCCGCTGGAGATCGTCCCGCTGTACTTCGAGCTGGACGGGAACTTCCCCAACCACGAGGCCAACCCGCTGGAGCCCGCGAACCTGGTGGACCTGCAGGCCCTGGTCCGCGAGAGCGGGGCCGACATCGGCCTGGCGTTCGACGGGGACGCGGACCGCTGCTTCGTGGTGGACGAGCGCGGCGAACCGGTCGCCCCGTCGGCCATCACCGCCCTCGTCGCCGAGCGGGAGCTGACCAAGGAGCCCGGCGCCACGATCATCTACAACCTCATCACCTCGCACTCGGTGCCCGAGCTCGTCGAGCGCGAGGGCGGCGTGGCCGTGCGCACCCGGGTGGGCCACAGCTTCATCAAGGCGCAGATGGCCGAGACCGGTGCGGTGTTCGGCGGCGAGCACTCGGCGCACTACTACTTCCGTGATTTCTGGGGTGCCGACTCGGGAATGCTGGCCGCCATGCACGTCCTGGCCGCGCTGGGCGGACAGGACGGTGTGCTGTCCGAGCTCATGGCCGAGTACACGACGTACGCCGCCTCGGGTGAGATCAACTCGACGCTGGACTCCGCCGAGGCCCAGGTCGAGCGGATGGAGGCCGTGGTCGCCGCGTTCGGCGAGCGTGCGGTGTCGGTCGACCGACTCGACGGGGTGACCGTCGACCTGGGGGAGGGGGCCTGGTTCAACCTGCGCGCCTCCAACACCGAGCCCCTCCTGCGCCTCAACGCCGAGGCCCCGACCAGGGAGGGCGTGGACGCGGTTGTCTCCGAGGTCCTCGCGATCGTCCGTGCCTGACCTGACGAGCGACACCGGATCCGGCCACATCGACCTGGACGACGCCGGGGCACTGCGCGACGCGGACGCCACCGGCGCCCTCCTGCACGCCTCGATGGGCGGGGCCCAGGTCCGGGCGGTCGCGACCGCCGTGGAGGCCGGGGTCCTCGCCGAACTGGACGGGCTGCGGCCCAGGGCGGTGGTCTGGGTCGGCGGTCGGTCGACGCGGGCACGACAAGCGGCGGCGCTGGTCGGGGCCCTCGTCGAGACCGTCGGCGGCCCGGCGGTACCCCCGCTCGTGGTGGCCCACACCCTCCCGTCGTGGGTGGGCGCGCTCGACGTGGTGCTGGTGTCCGGGGACGATGCGGGTGATCCCGGGCTGGCGGCGGCCGTCGACACCGCGGCCGGTCGCGGCGCGGCGGTGGTCGTGGACGTGCCGAGGGAGGGCCCGGTGGCCGAGTCGGGCCGGGGCCGGGCACTGTGGCTCGAACCCCTGCCGTACCTGCCGCCACACCGCGGCTTCCTCCGCCATGTCGCCGCGGGGATGGCGGTGCTCACGGCGCTGGGCGCGGAGGGGCTGGACGTCACCGCCGCGGCGGAGGCGATCGACGCCGAGCTCGAGAGCCTCGGGCCGGATCTGGCCACGCCGGTGAACCCCGCCAAGCTCCTGGCCACCTCGGTGGCGGGGGTCGATCCGCTGGTCTGGGTCCACGCCGACGCGGTGTCGGGGGCGGTGTGCGACCGCGCCGTGGCGGCCTTCTGCGACGTCGGTCGCGTCACCGCCTCGGCGTCCGTCTCCGACGCGGTGAGAGGTCAGGCGGAGCGCGCCCAGGGCCGGCCGCCGCGGGATCCGATGGCGGACCTGTTCCACGACGAGGAGCTCGACGGGCCGCGGACGGACCTGCCGGTGCGGCACCTCGGTATGGTGTTGAACGCGGACGAGGAGCTCGTCCGGCTGGCCGCGGGCCCGCTCGCGGATGTCGAGTGGATCACCGACCGCGGTCGGGACACGGCCGGTGGCACACCGGCCCCGTTGAGCGGAAAGGTGGCCGCGTTCATGGCCCGGACCGAACTGTCTGCTGCATATCTCCTGGTCGGGGGGCTGTAGGGCAGTGGTCGCTCTCTCCCCGGTGGTCCAGGCCTACGCCTGGGGCTCTCGGACGGCTCTACCCGAGCTGTGCGGGACCACCTCGCCCTCCCCCCACCCCGTCGCAGAGCACTGGTTCGGTGCCCACGACTCGGGTTCCTCCCTGTGCGGAGACGGTCGTGGCCTCGACGCGAGGATCGCCGCCGACCCGCACGGCGAGCTCGGCAGTCGGGTGGTGGAGGAGTTCGGCGGGGGACTGCCGTTCCTGGTCAAGCTGCTCTCTGCGGAACAGGCGCTGTCCCTGCAGGCCCACCCGTCACCGGAGAAGGCCCGCGAGGGGTACGCGGCGGAGAACGCACGCGGCATCGCCGTGGACGCGGCCGACCGCAACTACCGCGACGTCAACCACAAGCCCGAGATCCTCGTCGCCCTGACCGAGTTCCACGCGATGGTCGGTTTCCGTCCGGTCGAGCGGACCATCGCCCTGCTGGACGCGCTCGACGTGCCGCTGCTGCGCCCGTATCGGGACATGCTGGCCGGCCAACCGGACGCGGAGGGACTGCGTGCGGTCTTCACCACCTTCGTGACCATGCCGCACGGCGCGCTCGCCGAGGTCGTGGTGGAGCTGGTGGGGCGGGCCGTCGCCTACCTCAGCGACCACGGGGTGGATGCCGACTGGGCCCCCGTCGCCGCCACGGTGACCGAGCTGGCCGAGCGGTACCCCACCGATCCCGGGGTGCTCGGGGCGTTGCTGCTCAACCGGGTCGTCCTGCAGCCCGGCGAGGCCGTCTACCTCGGCCCGGGGCAACTGCACGCCTACCTGCACGGGGTGGGCGTGGAGGTCATGGCCAACTCGGACAACGTCCTGCGCGGCGGTCTGACCCCGAAGCACGTGGACGTGCCCGAACTCATGCGGGTCCTCGAGTTCACCCCGCTCCTCGATCCCAGGGTGCCGCCGCGCCCGGCGGGTCGCGACATCCCCGGCGAGGTCGACTACCCCACGCCGGAGCGGGACTTCGCGTTGTCCCGCATCGATCTGCCGGCGGGGACCGGGCCCGTGTCGTGGCGGCCGGACGGGCCGGAGGTGCTGCTCTGCACCTCCGGGACCGTGTGTGTCGACGACGACGACGTGGTGGAGACACTGCGCGCCGGGAACGCCTGCTGGGTACCCGCCTCCGCGGACACGGTCACGCTCTCGGTGACGGAAGGGGCCACGGTCTTCCGTACCCGCGTCGGGGACAGGTGACCAGCCCGCCCGCCCCGGGGCACTCGGCGCTAGTGTGGTGCGGAAGTCCTCACGAAGATCTACAAGGAGCTGGTCGCACACATGTCCGCTGATCTGCAGGTGCAGTCCGTCAACGGTGTCGAGTTCAAGGTGGCGGATCTGTCGCTCGCGGAGGCGGGCCGCAAGCAGATCCGTCTCGCCGAGCACGAGATGCCGGGCCTGATGGCACTGCGCGAGGAGTACGCGGCCGAGCAGCCGCTGGCCGGCGCCCGCATCGCCGGGTCGATCCACATGACCGTCCAGACCGCGGTCCTCATCGAGACCCTCACCGCGCTGGGCGCCGAGGTCCGTTGGGCCTCGTGCAACATCTTCTCCACCCAGGACGAGGCCGCCGCCGCCGTCGTGGTGGGCCCCGAGGGCACGCCCGAGGCGCCGGCCGGGGTCCCGGTCTTCGCGTGGAAGGGCGAGACGCTCGAGGAGTACTGGTGGTGCACCGAGCAGATCATGACCTGGCCCGGCGAGCAGCCCAACATGATCCTCGATGACGGTGGCGACGCCACGATGCTGGTCATCAAGGGCACCGAGTTCGAGGCCGCCGGCGCCGTGCCGTCGGATGACGAGAACTGGTCGGCGGAGGAGAAGGTCTTCCACGCCCTGCTGCGGGCTTCCGTCCCGGCCCATCCCGGCAAGTACACCGCCATCGCGGAGTCGGTCAAGGGTGTCACCGAGGAGACCACCACGGGCGTCAACCGGCTCTACCACTTCCACCGCGAGGGTGTTCTGCCGTTCCCGGCGATGAACGTCAACGACGCGGTCACCAAGAGCAAGTTCGACAACAAGTACGGCACGCGCCACTCGCTGCTGGACGGCATCAACCGCGGCACGGACGCCCTGATCGGCGGCAAGAAGGCGCTGGTCTGTGGATACGGCGACGTGGGCAAGGGCTGCGCGGAGGCGCTGGCCGGCCAGGGCGCGCGTGTCCAGGTCACGGAGATCGACCCGATCAACGCCCTGCAGGCGATGATGGACGGCTTCGACGTGGTGACCGTCGACCAGGCGATCGGCGACGCGGACATCGTCATCACCGCCACCGGCAACAAGGACATCATCACCTTCGAGCACATGAAGAAGATGAAGAACAAGGCCATCCTCGGCAACATCGGCCACTTCGACAACGAGATCGACATGGCCGGGCTCGAGGCCGCCGCCGACGTCACCCGGATCAACATCAAGCCGCAGGTCGACGAGTTCGTCTTCGACTCCGACGGCCGGTCGATCATCGTGCTGTCCGAGGGGCGTCTGCTCAACCTGGGCAACGCCACCGGGCACCCGTCGTTCGTGATGTCCAACAGCTTCTCCGACCAGGTCATCGCCCAGATCGAGCTGTTCACCAAGTCGGAGCAGTACCCGATCGGCGTCCACCTGCTGCCCAAGATCCTCGACGAGAAGGTGGCCCGGCTGCACGTCGAGGCGCTCGGTGGCACGCTCACCCGGCTCGCGAAGGACCAGGCCGAGTACATCGGTGTGGACGTCGAGGGCCCGTACAAGCCCGAACACTACCGCTACTGACCGGTGGTGTCTCCGAACCGGGGCGACAGGGCGCGGAGCGCGCGGCTCGTGGTCGTCGAGGGCGTCGACGGCGCGGGGAAGAACACCCTGACCGCCGCTCTCGTCGCCGAGCTGGCCCGGCGTGGCCTCACGGTGGGCCGGCTGGCCTTCCCCCGGTACGGGACGCTGCACGCCGACCTGGCCGCCGAGGCACTGCACGGCGGCCAGGCCGGCACGGCGGACTCCCCGCACGCGATGGCGCTGCTGTTCGCGATGGACCGCCACGCCGCGCTGGGGGAGCTCACCGCCCTCGCCGCGGCCCATGACGTGGTGCTGCTGGACCGCTACGTGGCCTCCAACGCCGCCTACACCGCGGCCCGGCTCGGTCCGGAGCGGGCCGACGAGGCCGTCGAGTGGATCGGCGGCCTCGAGTTCGACCGCCTGGGGCTGCCCGTGCCGCACCTGCAGGTCCTGCTCGACACGCCCGTCGAGCTGGCCGCAGAGCGGGCGGGCTCCCGGGAGGCGGCCGACCCGGGCCGCACCCGTGACCGCTATGAGCGGGACGCGGGCCTCCAGGCCGACACGTCCCGGGCCTACCGTCGGCTCGCCGAGGCGTCGTGGCGTTCGCCCTGGACGGTCCTCGGTCCCGATCCGGACGTGCGGGAACTGGCCGACGTGGTCGTCGGGCCGTGATCGACGGGTAAGGTCTGGACACAGGCAGGGACACCGGCCGGGGGAGCGTTCCCCCGGCCCGCGTGCACCTGACGCACCGACACGACACGCCAACGACAAGTGGTGACAATGACCCCCAAGATCCTCGTCGTCGACGACGACGCCGCACTGGCAGAGATGCTCACCATCGTCCTGCGGGGCGAGGGGTTCGAGACCGAGGTCGTCGGAGACGGCATCCAGGCCATCGAGACGTTCCGGTCGGTCCAGCCCGACCTGGTGCTCCTCGACCTCATGCTGCCGGGCAAGAGCGGGATCGACGTGTGCCGTGAGATCCGCGCGGAGTCCCGCGTGCCGATCGTCATGCTCACCGCCAAGACCGACACCGTGGACGTGGTGTTGGGCCTGGAGTCGGGGGCGGACGACTACATCATGAAGCCGTTCAAGCCCAAGGAACTGGTCGCCCGGATCCGGGCCCGGCTGCGGCGCGGGGACGACGAGCCGAGCGAGGTCCTGCACATCGGCGACGTGACGATCGACGTGCCCGCGCACACCGTCACCCGCGACGGCACACCCATCCCGCTCACCCCGCTGGAGTTCGACCTGCTGGTGGAGTTGGCACGCAAGCCCCGCCAGGTGTTCACCCGCGAGGTCCTCCTCGAGCACGTGTGGGGGTACCGGCACTCCGCTGACACCCGGCTGGTCAACGTCCACGTCCAGCGCCTGCGGGCGAAGATCGAGAAGGACCCGGAGAACCCCGAGGTCGTGCTCACGGTCCGCGGGGTCGGTTACAAGGCCGGCGCGGTCTCGTGACGGCCGCTCGTCCGGAGGGCGCGGCGGCGTCCTCCGGGGACGAGCGCGGTGACCGCGACACCTTCGACATGCATGACGGTCCCCGCCTGCGCGGCGGTCCGGACCCCCTCGACATGGGTGACCCGCCCGCCGCGGCCGATCCGCGCGATGCCGCGGACCCCTCACCCACGCTCCGGGAGCGCTTCGCCGACCTGGACCCGGGCGCCCTCGGCATGCGGATCGCCCGGCTCTGGAGGCGATCGCTGCAACTGCGGGTCGTCACCTCGACCCTCGCGCTGTCGATGGGGGTGATCCTCACGATCGCCTTCATGCTCCAGAGCCAGATGGCGGCGCAGCTGCTGTCCACCAAGCTCGACGCCGCCGTCGAGCAGGCCGGACGCCTGCGGCTCACCGTCGAGGCCCAGATCGCCGCCACCGACGAGGGCACCAGCGAACAGTCGCGGCTCGACCAGGCCCGCAGCGCTCTCGGTGAACGCGGCCTGGCCACCGGCGGGGACTCGGTCCACGCCGGCACCTTCGACCCGATCCTGGTGATCCCGGACCAGACCGGCCGGGGCCAGGTCGTCAGTCCCGCAGGGGCACAGGTCCCGCCAGAACTGCAGTCGCTCGTCCAGCGGGGCCGCATCGCCTACCAGTACGTCACCATGGACTTCCGGGGTGAGCAGGCCAAGGCGCTGATCATCGGCACCCCCACGGACTCGTCGATCCCGGGGCTCGAGCTCTATCTCGTCTACCCGCTGATCGCCGAGGAACAGACCCTCGGGATCATGCGCGGGATCGTCGCCACCGCCGGGCTCGCGATCATCGTCCTGTCCGCGGCGATCGCCTGGATGGTGGCCAGGCAGGTGGTCCTGCCCGTGCGGCAGGCCGCCTCGATCGCCCAACGCTTCGCCAACGGACACCTCAAGGAACGGATGGTCATCCGGGGCGAGGACGACGTGGCGCGGCTCGCGATGGCCTTCAACGACATGGCGCAGAGCCTGTCGGACCAGATCACCCAGCTCGAGGAGTTCGGTGACCTGCAGAAGCGGTTCACCTCCGACGTCTCCCACGAGCTGCGCACCCCGCTGACCACCGTGCGCATGGCGGCCAGCATCATCTCCGACTCGACCGAACACCTCGACGCCCCCACCACGCGTGCGGTGGAACTGCTCGAATCCGAACTGGACCGTTTCGAGAGCCTGCTGACCGACCTGCTCGAGGTCTCCCGTCACGACGCCGGGATGGCGGAGCTGTCGGTCGCCGAGATGGACGTACGTACCGCCGTGCTGGATGCCGTGGGTACCGTCTCCCACATCGCCGAGTCCGCCGGTGTCGAGGTGCAGCTCGACATCCCCGACGAGCCGCTCATCGCGGAGGTCGACTCCCGCCGCGTCGAGCGGGTCCTGCGCAACCTCATCGCCAACGCCCTCGACCACTCCGAGTCCAAGCCGGTCAAGGTCACCATGCGCGCCTCCGACGCCGCACTGGCCGTGTCCGTCCGCGACCGGGGGGTGGGCCTCAAGCCGGGGGAGGAGGCGCTGGTGTTCAACCGTTTCTGGCGCGCCGACCCCTCCCGCGTCCGGCGTTCGGGCGGGACCGGCCTGGGTCTGGCCATCGCACTGGAGGACGCCAAACTGCACGGCGGTCGGCTGGACTGCTGGGGCAGCCCCGGCGAGGGCTCGTGCTTCCGACTCACCATCCCGCGTCGGCACGGCGGGACCCTGACCTCCAGCCCGCTGCCGCTCACCCCCGAGGACGAGACGCGGCAGACCCGCACCGACTCTCCGGAACAGACCGGGCGTACGCCCGGTGGCGCGGACGGTGAGGGATGAGACGCAACCGGCTCCTGGTCCTCCTGGTGGCGCTCGTGTGCGCCACCGGGATGGTGGCGACCGGGTGTGCGACGCTGCCGTCGTCGTCGTCGCCCCAGGTCATCGACACCTTCTCGCCGGTCTCTCCGGACCTGGCCGTGCCCACCCCCGTTCCGGACCAGGAGCCGGACCTCCTGGTCCGCGACTTCATCAAGGCCTCCGCGATCGCCGACCAGCGGCACGCCGCCGCTCGTCAGTTCCTCACCCCCGAGGCCGCGGAGACCTGGGACGACTCGGCGGAGACCACGATCGTCCTGCGCGCCGACCTCAGCGCCGAGGGCGGCCGCTCCGCCGAACGCGCCGAGTACACGCTGCGCGGTGAGAAGGTCGGCTCGCTCGACCCCGGCGGCATCTTCCGCGACGACGTGGGCCAGGTCGAGGTGACCATCGGACTGACCCGCACGGACGGCCAGTGGCGGATCGACGAGCTCCCGCCCGGCGTGGTGATCGAACGCACCGAGTTCTTCTCCACCTACGCCCAACGCGACCTGTTCTTCCTCTCCGGCTCCGCCGACTCCCTCGTCCCGGACCCGCGCTGGACCGCGGCGGACCGCAACGACCTCGGCTACTCCCTGGTCAACCTGCTCGCCACCGGCCCCCGCCAGGCACTGGACGGGGCAGTGCTCTCCCGCGTCCCCGCCTCGGTCTCCGTGCGGCCGGCCGAGCCCGGCAGCGGCGAGGAGGACCGGCCCGGCACCACCATCGACTTCACCCGCCTGCCCGTGCTCAGCAGCCAGGCCACCACCCAGTTCGCGGCGCAGGTCGTCTGGACGCTCGCCCGGGCCGACGTCCCCGGGCCCTACCGGTTGGAGCGGGACGGCTCGCCCCTCGACGAGCGGTACGCCGAGGGCTGGACCACCGAGGACGTCAAGGAGTTCGACCCCTATCCGGCCGTGCCGCCCATGCAGTACGCCCTCACCGCCGCCGACGGCCTGGTGCGACTCGAGGCCGGGGGCGCACGTCCGGCCGACGGGCCGTGGTCGGGGGTCCGCGGGGGACGCAGTGCGGCGATGTCGTATGACGGCCGCACCGTCGCCGTGGTGGCGGGCGACGCGCAGTCCGGGCCACGGCGTCTCGTGGTGGGGGCCCTCGACTCCCAGCCCGTCGAGGCGCTCAGCGCCGCAACGATCACCGGCCCCACCTTCCACCCCGTCGACGGCCGGGTGTGGGTGCTCGTCGACGGCACCCGCATGGTGCGGATCGGGGTGGGTGGAGATGCGCCGTCGGTGCAGGAGATGGACGCGCGGCCGCTTCTCGCCCTCGGCGACACCATCTCGGGTCTGCGGATCGACCCGTCGGGCGCCCGGATGGCAGTCGTGGCCGACGGCAGGGTGTACATCGGCGCGCTCTCGGACGAGACCGGCCAACCGCTCGCCGGCACGTTCCGACAGATCGGCCGGGCGCTGGGGGAGACCGTCACATCGGTGGCCTGGCGGGACCGGTCCACAGTTGTCGTGGGGCGCGGGACCAGCGAGGCGCCGGTCGTGACCATCTCCGTGGACGGGGCCATCACAGAGCCGCTCTCGCAGCGCAACATCTCCGGTCCCGTCACCGCGGTCGCCGCGGCCGGGCGGGAGGTGTACGCGGTGGACCAGCGGTCCCTGCTGCGACTGGACACCGGTGCCGAGACCAGTGACAGGTACTGGCGGGAGATCAACGGGCTGGCCGCGATCCGGGCCGAGCCGGTGGTCGCGGGCTGACCCCGTGCCCTCTCCCTGCGGCGGGGGTCAGCCCGTCCCCCCGGTTCGCGGGGCACCGGCGTGGGTGACAGCACTGGCCGACCTCGTGGTGCCGCTCGAGTGCGGCGGCTGCGGACGGCCCGGCCACAGGTGGTGCGAGCGGTGCGCGGAGGAACTCGCCGGGCCGCTCCTACGGCTGCGGACCCGCGCCGAACTGCGGGCCCCCGCATGGTCGCTCTCCCGGCACACCGGGCCGGCGGCGCACGCGGTCTCGGCCTACAAGGATCGTGGTCGGGCTGACCTGGCGGGGGTGTTCGGGGCGGCGCTGGCCCGCGGTGTCGACGCGCTACGGGCGGCGGGGGAGATCGCGGACAGTGGCGAGCGGCCCGTCGTGTTGGTGCCGGCCCCGGCGTCGGCGCGGGCCCGCAGACGTCGCGGGTTCGACCACATGCGTGCGGTGGTGGACGCACTGGCCGCAGACCTCGCGGGCTCCGTGCCCGCGGATGCGGTCGTGGTGGCCCCGCTGCTCGAGGTGAGGGGCCGGGTTCGTGACGCCTCCGGCCTCGGTGCACAGGCGCGGTCGGACAACCTCGACGGACGCATCCGGCGGCGCGCGGCCGACACCCCGCTGCGTGCTTCCGCGGGTGCCCCGGCGGATGTGGCGTCGTTGCTGAGGACCCCGTCGACGCTCCTGCTCGTGGACGACGTGGTGACGACCGGAGCCACCGCCGCGGCGTGTGTCGACGTGCTCCGCGCGGGCGGCCTGGAGGTCGCCGGAGTGCTCGCGCTCACGGCCGCCTGAACCCCGTCAGGGTGACTTCCACACGACCTGCGGCCGACGTCCAGATCACCGGGTAAGGTGAGTGTCGGACGGGGTTCACCAGCACGTTCACCGATATCGGTGGGTGGTGGGCCACGTCCGGAGAGTGTCCACTCAGCCATGTGGGTTGACCCTTCGGTCGGGAATCCGGGCGGTGTCCGGGTTCGGTCCGATCGGTTCGCCGCAGGCCCGATGAGGAGGAGCTTCGATGGCGAAGACCCCCGCAGTCCTGCTTGATCCCGCCACCTTCGACGGTCCCGAGACCGACGATCCCGGCACTCCTGAGGCACAGGTGACCATCAGGGGCCGAAATGTCGAGGTCCCGGATCACTTCGAGACCCGGATCAACGCCAAGCTGGCGAAGATCGAGAAGATCTCGCCGACGGCGATCCAGCGGTTCGACGTGATCCTGCTGCACGAGAACAACCCGCGGTTGTCCAAGGTGAGCCAGCGCGTCGAGATCACCGCCAGGGGCAAGGGCGGCGTGGCCCGCGCGGAGGCGGCCGAGGACACCTTCTACGCGGCTCTCGAGTCGGCGGTGTCCAAGCTCGAACGTCAGATGCGCAAGGCGCGGACCCGGCGCAAGATCAGCCACAGCGGGCACCGTCGCCCCCAGTCGGTGGCCGAGGCGACCGCGGAGGCGGCCGCGGTGGCCGCGCCCGCCGAGGTCATGGACGAGTACGCGGACGCGATTGAGCACGACGAGCAGCTGCCCGGTCAGGTCGTGCGCCGCAAGGAGCACGAGGGCACGCCGATCACCGTCGACGAGGCGCTCGAGAAGATGGAACTGGTGGGTCACGACTTCTACCTGTTCCGTGACTCGGAGTCCGGCCGCGCCTCCGTCGTGTACCGGCGGCACGCGTTCGACTACGGCCTCATCACGCTGACCGACTGACCGGGCGGGGCGGAGCCCCGGCGGTCCACAACACACGAGGGCGGCCCGGTCCGTGGTGACCGGGCCGCCCTCGGCGTGTGCGTACGGGCCGGAACACCTAGGATGTGGGGCGGACCGATGTGCCGTCACGGAGGTCCGTGCAATCCCCACCACATCCCCGACCACGAGGACGTTCGAGACTGTGTCCATCCTTTCCAAGCTGCTCCGGGCAGGCGAGGGGCGAAAGCTCAAGAAGTACACCGCTCTCGCCGACTACGTGGACTCGCTCTCCGACGAGACGGAGAAGCTGAGCGACGACGAACTCCGCGCGAAGACCGACGAGTTCAAGCGCCGGGTGGCCGAGGGGGAGACGCTCGACTCGCTCTTGCCGGAGGCCTTCGCGGTGGTCCGTGAAGCAGCCCACCGTGTGCTGGGGCAGAAGCCGTACAAGGTCCAGATCATCGGCGGCATCGTGCTGCACACCGGTGCCGTGGCCGAGATGAAGACCGGTGAGGGCAAGACCCTCACCTGTGCGTTGCCCGCCTACCTCAACGCGCTGTCCGGCAACGGCGTGCACGTGGTGACGGTGAACGACTACCTGGCCAAGCGAGACGCGGAGTGGATGGGCCGCGTCCACCGCTTCCTGGGGCTGACCGTGGGGGCGATCCTCAGCGGCATGACCCCGGTCCAGCGCCGCGAGGCCTACCATGCCGACATCACCTACGGCACGAACAACGAGTTCGGCTTCGACTACCTGCGCGACAACATGGCGCACGACACCGCCGAGTTGGTCCAGCGCGGTCACAACTACGCGATCGTGGACGAGGTCGACTCGATCCTCATCGACGAGGCCCGCACACCGCTGATCATCTCGGGCCCGGCCGACGGTTCGAGCAAGTGGTACGGCGAGTTCGCGCGTATCGCGCCGCTGCTCGAAGAGGGCACCCACTACGAGGTGGACCGCAAGAAGCGGACCATCGGTGTGACCGAGCAGGGCGTGGAGTTCGTCGAGGACCAGCTGGGGATCGAGAACCTCTACGAGGCCGCCAACTCGCCGCTGGTGAGTTACCTGAACAACTCGATCAAGGCCAAGGAGCTGTTCACCAAGGACAAGGACTACATCGTCCGCGACGGCGACGTGATCATCGTCGACGAGTTCACCGGACGAGTCCTCGACGGCCGTCGGTACAACGAGGGCATGCACCAGGCCATCGAGGCCAAGGAGCGCGTCGAGATCAAGGCCGAGAACCAGACGCTGGCCACGATCACGCTCCAGAACTACTTCCGTCTGTACGAGAAGCTGTCCGGCATGACGGGTACCGCCGAGACCGAGGCGGCCGAGCTGTACTCGATCTACAAGCTCGAGGTCATGCCCATCCCCACGAACCGCCCGATGGCCCGCCAGGACAAGGGCGACCTGATCTACAAGACGGAAGAGGCGAAGTTCGCCGCCGTGGTGGAGGACATCGCGGAGCGTGTCGAGAAGAAGCAGCCGGTGCTCGTGGGCACCGCCTCGGTCGAGCGCAGTGAGCACCTGTCGCGGCTGCTGACCCGCAAGGGGATCAAGCACCACGTCCTCAACGCCAAGTTCCACGCCTCCGAGGCGCAGATCGTCGCGCAGGCCGGCCGCCCGGGCGCGGTCACCGTGGCCACCAACATGGCCGGCCGCGGTACCGACATCGTGCTCGGCGGCAACGCCGACATCATCGCGGACCTCAACCTGCGTGAGCGTGGCCTCAACCCGGTGGACACCCCGGAGGAGTACGAGGCGGCGTGGGACGCCGAGATCGAGCGCATGCGCACGCTCACCGCGCAGGAGGCCGAGGCCGTCCGCGATGCCGGGGGCCTGTACGTGCTGGGCACCGAGCGACACGACTCCCGGCGTATCGACAACCAGCTCCGCGGTCGCTCCGGCCGTCAGGGCGATCCGGGTGAGTCCCGCTTCTACCTCTCGCTGGGCGACGAGCTCATGCGGCGGTTCAACGGGGCGGCCGTCGAGGCCATCATGAACCGGCTCAACCTGCCGGACGACGTCCCGATCGAGGCCCGCATGGTCTCCAACGCGGTGAAGAACGCGCAGACCCAGGTCGAGTCGCAGAACTTCGAGATCCGCAAGGACGTCCTCAAGTACGACGAGGTGATGAACCAGCAGCGCACCGTGATCTACAAGGAGCGCAAGCGGATCCTCGAGGGCGAGGACATCACCGATCAGGTCGAGTCGATGATCTACCAGGTGGTCAGCGCGTACGTCGACGGCGCGACCGCCGAGGGGTACGTCGAGGACTGGGACCTGGACAAGCTCTGGGACGCGTTGACCCAGCTGTACCCGGTGTCGGTCACCGCGCAGGACATCATCGACGGGGACGAGCACGGCGCCGCCGGAGACCTGTCCGCCAAGAATCTCAAGGACGCGATCCTCGACGACGTGTTCGCGCGTTACGACGAGCGTGAGGCCGAGATCGAGGCCATCGGTGGCGAGGGCGCGATGCGTCAGCTGGAGCGCTCGATCATGCTGCAGGTCCTCGACCGCAAGTGGCGCGAGCACCTCTACGAGATGGACTACCTCAAGGAGGGCATCGGCCTGCGCGCCATGGCCCAGCGGGACCCGCTCGTGGAGTACCAGCGCGAGGGGTACGACATGTTCTCGGCGATGATGGACGGCGTCCGCGAGGAGACCGTCGCGTTCCTGTTCAACGTCAAGGTCGAGGCCAACCCGCAGCGCACAGCTATGGCCGCACCGTCCGCGGCGCAGGCCGCCGCACTGGCCGGCGCCAACCCGATCCTGCAGGCCGCGGGGACCGGACGCGACGTGACCGACGACCAGATGCAGTTCTCGGGCCCGTCTGAAACCGGTGAGGCACAGCTGGTCGACGAGTCCCCGGGGGCCAACCGGGCGGAGCGCCGCGCCCAGGACCGGCAGGAGCGCGCGGAGCGACGTGAGCGCGCCGCACGTTCGGCGGCCAAGGGCCGCAAGAACTGATCACAGCACCTGGGAACCGGCCATCTCATCCGAGTGGATGAGGTGGCCGGTTCATTGCTGATCTCCGGTTGGGGCGGAGGGGCTGAGGGCGGAGGGGCGGCAGATCCGGGCGGCTCGGCTCCAGTGGACAGAGTGGCAGCACATGCCGCCCCACTTGCGCTGGCCTGTTGACGTGCGCTGGCTGAGTGGTCCGACCTCCCAGCGTAAGTCCGCTATTTCCGGCAGCGGTCCAGCGCAAGCCAGCGAGGCCGCATAAGTCGGGGCAGATGTGCTGGGACACTGCTCGTGGGCGGTCGTGGATGGTCGTGGGCGTCGGCCCGTGGTGCCACGTGACCGTATCCCGGCGACAGTAGCCCCGAGGTATGCGCCCTCCGTGCCCATTCCGGGCGACTTGTGCGTCCGATGTGGACCAGATGAGGCGCGCAACTGCGCGAGTATGTGCGCACCGTACGCGTATGTCCCCGACACCACCCGGGACCGCCCGG
>CAYFRF010000003.1:43667-85162 GCA_964345415.1 uncultured Microbacter sp.
CCGGAGTCGGAGTCGGAGCCGGAGTCGGGGCTCAGCCCAGTCGCAGCGCCGTGCACGAGGCCCCCGTGGGGGTGACCCGGATCCGGGCCGCGACAGCGAACAGGCGCGGCCCGCGTGCGTAGGTTGCACACACCTCGTACTCCCTGCTGTCCGACTCCGCCCGACTCGCGGGGCCTTCGGAGGGCAACCCGGCCGGGTGGATGTGCAGCCGGTGTATCCGGGCGGGCCCCAGTTCCCGGCCCGGGACCCCGTTGCGGGCCAGGGAGCGCAACATCTCCACCAGGTGGTCGGGAAACGCCCCGCGTGTGTGCTGCGGTGCCCGTTTGCGGTCCACGACCTCCAGCGCCATGACGATCAGCGCGTGGGCCGACCGGCGCACCGGGACCGGTACGTCCTGCTCGCCCCCGGCGGCCGGGCGTCTCGGCGGTGGGGACACATGACGCGCGGGCCGGGCACCCGGTGAGGGCTCCGTCGAGGGGAGGGGACGCACCGCGTCGTCGTCGTCACACAGGGTCGCGCTGCGCCCCGCGCCGGGCGGTGGAACGTGGGTGGTGGACATCCGGTCTGCTCCCTCCAGCGCCGGATCCCGAACGGTCCAGCGTCGTCTACCCCCTATGACGCGCCGGGTAGCGGGCTTGGTTCCACCTCGCTTACTGCGCGCCGGGCCCGCGTTGCCTAGGCTGTCCTCATGCGAGGACTGATTGTCGACTACTTCGGCGTGCTGGACGGCACGGACGAGGACCGCGAGAACTGGCGGGCCATCATCAGCGGGGCACGGGAGAACGATGTGCGGCTCGCCGTGCTGAGTAACGAGCCGGAGGGCCCCGGGGCGGACCGGGTGCGCGAGGACGCGCGCGCGTACGGGATAGAGCACGTGGTGCTCAGCGGTGTCACCGGCGTGGAGAAGCCCGAGGCGGAGGCGTTCCTCGAGGCGGCTCGCCGGCTCGAGCTGGAGCCCCGGGAGTGCGTGATGGTGGACGACGCGATCGAGAACATCCTCGGCGCGGTCCAGGTCGGCATGATCGGCGTGTTCTACCAGGTGTTCGATCGGGCGGCCGTGGAGATCCGCGGCCTGCTCGGGCTGGACGAGGTGGCCTGAGACATGGCCACCAGATTGGCGACGGCGGATTCGGAGCTGCTCCTGGGGGACGCCGCGCGTTCCCGGAGCCGGCATTCGTGCTCGCTGGCGCTGGTCGCGCGTGACCAGGCGTGGGACATCGACCGCGTGATGGAGTTCGTCGACGCCCGGCTGGCGGACGCCCCCCGGTTCCGGCAGCGGATCCGGCCGGTGCCGTTCGGGCTCGCCCGGGCGGTCTGGGTGGACGACCCGGATTTCGACCTGAGTTTCCACGTCCGTCGGTCGGCGCTGCCGGCCCCGGGCGGTATGCGTCAGCTCGCCGACCTGGTGGCCAGACTCGTGGACCGGCCGCTGGAGGCGGGCCGGCCCCTGTGGGAGCTCTACCTCATCGAGGGGGTCGCCGACGGACGCCTGGCGATCCTCACCAAGACCCACCACGTGCTGCTGGGCGGTCCCAATGCGGTGGACCTGGCCCAGGTCCTCACCGCGGAGTTCCAGGCCTCCTCGGAGGAGCAGGAGGTCGCCACGTGGACGCCCGTGCCGTCCCCGGGTGACGGGGTGCTGGTGCTGGACGCCCTCATGACCCTCGTCTCCGACCCGCTGGAACTGGTGCGTCGCTCCGCCCGGCTGGTCCGCGCGATCGAGCAGGCGACCCGGGGCATCGCCGGCGCGGTGAGCCTGTCGGTGTTGCGGCCGGGGGGCGGGTTGTCGGAGATGTTCCGCACGGAGCGCCCGCGGGGCAGTCGGGTGGGGCTGGCGTCGTTCCCGCTGTCCACTGCCCGCGAGATCGCACGCGCACACGACTGCAAGGTCAACGACGTGGTGCTGGCCGTGCTGTGCGGAGCGCTGCGTTCGTGGATCCTGTCGTGCGGGCACCCGCTCACCACCTCCGACGTCCTGCGGGTGATCGTGCCCATGGCGGTCACCGCGGAGGTGGAGAGTGTCGAGAGCGGTGACGAGCAGCGGGACGTGATCGCCGCGGAGATCGCCTCGGCGCTCATCTCGATGCCGGTGGGGGAGCCCAACCCGCGGATGCGGCTGGCGCAGATCTCCCGCGCGACCGCCACCCAGCGGAACCAGCGGGAGGCCGTGGGCGCCAAGTCCCTGGCCCGCCTGTCGGGTTTCGCGTCGCCGACTCTGCACGCGCTGGGTTCCCGGGCCGCGATCATGCTGCCGTCGGACTCGTATGACCTGGTGGTGACCAACGCGCCCGGCCCGCAGCACGAGATGTTCTGGGGCGACGGGCAGTTGGTCGAGATCTACCCCATTCCCGCGCTGCTCGAGGGCCAGGCTCTGGCCGTGTCGATGAGCAGTTACCTGGGGACCGTCTACTGCGGTTTCACCTCCGATCGTCAGGCCGTCCCGGACGTCGAGGAGATCGGTGAGCTCATCGCCACGGCCCTGGACGAGCTCGTCGGCACCGCGAGCTGACCACCGCCGGTCCACCGCCACCCCCACCAGAGGAAGGCCCCTTCATGCGCTTGTTCATCCCCGCCACGTTGCCGATGCTCGAGACCCTGCTCGCCGAGGGCGAGATGCCCGTGCGGAGCGGCACCGCGTTCGCCGCGACCCCGGCGCTGGTCGAGTCGTACGCGGAGGGCGATCTGGAGGAGATCGAGCACGTCGCGTTCCTGGAGGCAGCCCGGGCCTCACTGCGCCTGTTGGGCGGTGAGCTGGACGCCGACGCGGCGCACGCCTCGCATCCGTACCGTCGGGTCGTGGTGAGCGTGGACCTGCCCGCTGAGCGGATCGAGTTGCGCCCGGATCTGGACACCGCCGTGGTGCGGATCAGCGGGGGGACCATCGCGACGTCCGACATCGCTGCCGTGCACGTGGATCTGGCGGGCGCGGCGGAGTTGGTGCGTGACGCGATCGAGGCGGTGGACCGGGCGGACCTGGGGGACGAGGACGCCGAGCTCACCGTGGGGGATGCGCTGGATCAGGATCTGGCCTGGTATGACGCGGTGGAGCTGCCGTTCCTGTTGACGTTGCTGTAGGGCGGTACCGCCGGGGGGCCAGGGGCGACGACGACGAGGATTCCAGTCCCGGAACCGGCCCGCCGTTCTCCCGCTGAACGCTAACCTACGCTACCGTAGGTTCATGCCCGGTGACGCCGGCCCGACCCCCGGGCCGCGGACGAGGCGGAACTCGAGGGAGGCACCAGTGTCGGAGTCGAAGAGCGGACTCAGCAGGATTTTGCGGGCGGCGGCCGCGCGGGTCCCCGAGCCGCGCACCGCGCACCGGTTCCTCAACCGGCTCACGCACCCGCTGCGGGTGGACGACTACTCGTCGCTGATCTACCCGCTGTGGTCCTCCCGCGAGCTGCGGGGCGAGGTGGTGTCGGTGCGCCGTGAGGCGGATGACGCGGTGACGTTGGTCATCAAGCCCGGTTGGGGTGCGACCCCCACCTACCGGCCCGGGCAGTACCTGGGGATCGGGGTACTGGTGGAGGGCCGGTGGATCTGGCGCTCCTACTCGCTGACCTCGGCCCCCACCAGCGGGCGGGGCGAGTACTCGGTCACGGTCAAGGCGATGCCCGAGGGCCTGCTGAGCAATCACATCGTGGGCACCGTCGAGCCCGGCACGATCGTGCGGCTGCAGGCCCCGGCGGGGGACTTCCACCTGCCCTCGCCCACCCCGGACAAGCTCATGTTCGTCTCCGCCGGCTCGGGCATCACGCCGGTCATGGGAATGCTCCGGTCGATGGACCGGCGGTCCGGCGCGGAGCGGTTCCCGGACGTGGTGCACGTGCACTCGGTCCGCACCCGGGAGGACGCACTGTTCTATGACGAGCTGTTGGCGTTGGAGCGCACCCAGCCCGGCTACACGCTGCACCTGCGGGTCACGGCCGAGGAGGGCCGGATCAACGCGGCGCAGATGTCGGAGCTGGTGCCGGACTGGTCGGAGCGGCCCACGTGGGCGTGCGGCCCGTCGGCGATGCTGGACGAGCTGGACGCGCATTTCGACGCGACGGGCCGGGAGGACCTGTACGTCGAGCGGTTCACCATCAACCGCGACGCGGGCGCGTCGGGTGGCACGGTGACCTACGGTGCCACCGGGAAGACCGTCGAGCTGGACGGCGCCACCACGATCCTCGAGGGCGGGGAGAAGGTCGGGGTCCAGATGCCGTTCGGCTGCCGGATGGGGATCTGTCAGACCTGTGTGGTGCCGCTGGAGGACGGGCACGTGCGCGATCTGCGCAACGGTACCGACCACGGTCCGGGTGAGCGGATCCAGACCTGCGTGTCGGTGGCGTTGGGGGACGTCGAGCTCAAACTCTGACGCCCTCGCCCTTCCGAATCTCCCCGGCCTGCGGCCACGGCCCCCGAATCCGCTACTCTGCCTGCGGATTCGCTACCCCTATCCGGGTAGCGGATCCCGAATCGGAGTAGCGGATTCCGCGTTCTTGGGTCGAACTCCGGGGGCGGGTCCGTGGGTCAGTCCTGGTCCAGTCCCAGTTCCCACGGGTCGTTGGACTGCAGGGCGCCGAGCAGTTCGCGGACGGCCAGGGCGCGCCGGTGGGTGGCCGGGTCCTCGATCGCGTCGAACGCGCACTCGGGGTCGGCGGGCGGGCCCTGGTGGGTGCAGCCGCGCGGGCAGTCGGCGGCGATCTCGTCGAGGTCGGAGAAGGCGGCCACCACGTCGTCGGGGGAGACGTGCGCCAGACCGAAGCTGCGGATGCCGGGGGTGTCCACCACCCAGCCCCCGCCGGGCAGCTCGAGCGCGACGGACTGGGTGGAGGTGTGGCGGCCCTTGCCCACGCCGGAGACGACCCCGGTCGCGCGGTCGGCGTGGGGGACCAGGCGGTTGACCAGCGTCGATTTGCCCACACCGGAGTGTCCGATCAGGGCGGAGATCCGGCCGTCGATCATCTCGTGCAGCGGGCCCAGGTCGTCGTCGACCCCCACCATCAGCACCGGGACGTCCAGGGCGGCGAATTCGGCGGCGAACACCGTCGGGTCGTCCAGGTCGCCCTTGGTCAGGCACAGCACCGGCTCCAGACCGCCGGTGAAGGCGGCCACGAGCGCCCGTGCCACGAAGCCGGCGCGCGGCGGCGGGTCGGCCACCGCCACCACGATGAGCAGGAGCTCGGCGTTGGCCACCACCACCCGCTCGAACGGGTCCGAGTCGTCGGCGGTGCGGCGCAGCACGGTGGAGCGCTCCTCCACGCGCACGATGCGGGCGAGGGTGTCGCGCTGGCCGGACAGGTCGCCCACCACGCCCACCCGGTCGCCCACGACGATGGGGGTGCGGCCCAGTTCGCGGGCGCGCATCGTCACCACACGCGTGCCGGCGGTGTGCCCGGGGCCGTCGTCGAGCAGCACACATCCCCAACGCCCGCGGTCCACGCTGACGACCATCGCGGCGGCGGCGTCGTCGTGACTGGGGCGCCGCTTGGTGCGGGGCCTCGAGCCCTTGCCGGGGCGGACGCGGACGTCCGATTCGTCCCATCCGCGTGCGCCGCTCGGTCCCCGTCGGCCGGCCATGTCCGCGCGTCAGCCCCGGCCGGCGAGCATGTCGGACCACATGCGGGTGAACCCGGGCATGGTCTTGGAGGTGGAGTCCACGTCGTCCACCTCGACGCCTTCTGTGACCAGGCCGATGATCGCACCGGCGGTGGCCATGCGGTGGTCGGCGTAGGCGCGCCACGGGGCGCCGTGCAGGGGCGCGGGCGTGATCTCCAGGCCGTCGGCGAGCTCGGTCACGCCGCAGCCCACGGCGCCGAGCTCGGCGGCCAGGGCGGCCAGGCGGTCGGTCTCGTGGCCGCGCAGGTGGGCGATGCCGGTGAGGCGCGACGGCCCGTCGGCCAGCGCGCAGAGCGCGGCGACGGTGGGCGTGAGCTCGCCGATGGCGGACAGGTCCTTCTCGACCGGGGAGAGGCGGTCGGGGCCGACGACGACGAGGGTGCCGTACCCGGCCTGCTCGGCGGTCTGCCCGGTCCCGTCGTCTGCGGTCTCGAGGGTGACGGTGGCCCCCATGTCCTGCAGGATGCCGCGGATGGCGTCCCCGGGCTGGGTGGTGGCGGTGGGCCAGTGCGGCACGCGGACCGTCCCGCCCGTCGCGGCGGCGGCTGCCAGGAACGGGGTGGCGTTGGACAGGTCCGGCTCGACCACCCGGTCCACGGCCGCGATCGGGCCCGGCGCGACACGCCACGAGGCCGGGGTGGGCTTGTCCACGGCCACGCCGGATTCGCGGAGCATCTCCAGCGTCATCTCGATGTGCGGGCCCGACGGCACGGGCGCCGAGCCGGTGTGGACCAGTTCCACGCCCTCGTCGAAGCGGGCGGCAGACAGCAGGAGTCCGGAGACGAACTGGGAGGAGGCGGAGGCGTCCATCTCCACCCGGCCGCCGCGCAGTGAGCCCGTGCCGTCGACGGTGAAGGGCAGGGCGTCGCCGGCGATCTCGGCCCCGAGGGCGCGCAGGGCGTCGAGGACGGTGGCCTGTGGGCGGACGCGGGCGGCCGGGTCCCCGTCGAAGGTGGAGGTGCCGGTGGCCAGTGCCGCGACCGGCGGGACGAAGCGCATGACGGTACCCGCCAGACCGCACTCGACGTGGGTGCCCCGGAGCTCGCCGGGCGTGATCAGCAGGTCGGTGTCCTCGGGGCCCAGCGGTCCGTCGGGGCCCTCGATCCGGGCGCCCAGCGCCTGCAGTGCGGCGATCATGAGGTCGGTGTCGCGGCTGCGCAGGGTGCCGGTCAGCCGGGAGGGGCCGTCGGCGAGGGCCGCGAGCACGAGTGCGCGGTTGGTCAGGGACTTGGAGCCGGGGACAGGGACGTCCGCTCGGACAGGGGCGGCGGCGACGGGGGCATTCCAATGACTCACCTGGCCATTGTCGCCCATCGGTGCTGATTGCGGCCGAGCCGGGCCGCGCGGGGTGCGAGGATGGGCGACATGTGTGGACGGTTCTCCCTCTCCTCGGACCCGGCGCAGCTCGCGTTGGAGTTGGGCGCGGTCGACGAGGCCACCTCTCCGCCGGCCGGACTCCGCCCGGCCGAGGGGCCGCGTTCGCCCCGGTTCAACATCGCCCCCACCACCACGATCCCGGTCCTCGCGCTGGACACCCCGCGTGAGCACTACGTCGACGCCGGCGCTACCCGGGGCGACGGCCCGGCCGGGGGCGGCCCGCAGCGGGTGTTGCGGGCGATGCGGTGGGGTCTGGTCCCGTCCTGGGTGCGCGACGGGCAGAAGGTGCCGAACCTGTTCAACGCACGGGTGGAGACGGCGTTCGAGAAGCCCTCGTTCCGGGCGGCCGTCGCGCGCCGGCACTGCGTGATCCCCATGGACGGCTGGTACGAGTGGGTGCCCGGTGAGCCCGCGACGCCCGGCGGGAAGGCCGGCCCCACGCAGCCGTTCCACATGAGCATGCCCGGGGATCAGGGCCTGCTCATGGCGGGACTGTGGGAGGCACGGCGGGACCCGGAGGACGAGTCGGTCACGCAGCTGTCCTGCACGATGCTCACCACCGAGGCGCTCGGCCCGCTGCGGCGGGTGCACGAGCGGATGCCGCTGGTGGTCTCGCCGGAGGTGCTGTCGGACTGGCTGGACCCCGAGGTGATCCGCGACCCGCGCGCCCTCGTCGACGGGGCCGGGGCCGATCTCGCGCAGTGGGCCGGGTCGGTGGAGATCCGTCCCGTCTCGCGCGCGGTGTCGAACGTCCGCAACGACGGCCCCGAGCTGGTGCGTCCCGTCGACCCGGACGAGGGCATGCTCTTCTGACCGGCAGGCTCTCCCGGCCGGCAGGCGTCCCCTCTACCGTTCGGCGGTGACCGCAGCCGTGACCGCGCCGGTGAGGGCCACGAGGTCGGTGCCCGCGAGTTCGATCTCCCAGCCGCGGCGGCCCGCGCTGCACAGCACGGTCGGGTGCTCGAGCGCCGACGAGTCGACCACCGTCGCCAACGGGCGCTTCTGCCCGAGGGGGGACACCCCGCCCACCACGTATCCGGTGGTCTTCTCGGCGAGATCGACAGGGGCGAGCGCGACCTTGGGACAGCCGAGGGCCGCGGCCGCGGCTTTGAGGTCCAGCGAGGAGGTCACGGGCAGGATCGCGACAGCCAGGGACAGCCGTGACCCGGCGGGCGGCCGGGAGGTCTCCAGGACCAGGGTCTTGAAGATCCGGTCCGCGTCGACGCCGAGGCGCTCGCCCATCACCCGCGCGGCCTCGTCACCGAAATCGCTGGTGCCGGCCTCGTACGTGTGCACGGTGTGGGTGACCCCGGCGTCGCGCACCACGGCGATCGCGGGCGTCGCCGCGCTGCGGTCGCGTCCTCTGCTCTTTGCCACGGGGCGATTCTAGATCGCGGTCCGTCCGGAATACGGGGTGGTCCAGTGGCGTTGATCTGGATCGAGAGCCCGGGGAGGGAACCCGGGCACGGGAAGGAGGGTGCGATGCGGGCCGCGGTTCTCGACGCCCCCGGCGTGCGACTAGACTCCGTGACATCAACAGGTGAGGAGTTCCGGTTGCCGACCGAGTTGCAGCCCGACGAGGCAGACCAGCGCGCCGAGCAGTTCGAGGAACTGGCCATGCCGCTCCTCGACCAGCTCTACGGGGCGGCCCTGCGGATGACCCGGAACCCGGCGGATGCCGAGGACCTGGTGCAGGAGGCCTACGCCAAGGCCTTCGCAGGTTTCCATTCGTTCAAGCAGGGGACGAACTTCCGTGCGTGGATGCACCGCATCCTCACCAACGCGTACATCAACCACTACCGCAAGCGGCAGCGCCAACCCGCCCAGTACCCGACCGACGAGATCACGGACTGGCAGCTGGCGGCGGCGGCCGAGCACACGTCCACGGGCCTGCGGTCCGCGGAGGTCGAGGCCATGGAGCTGCTGCCGGATGACGAGATCCGGTCGGCACTGGCCGAGCTGCCCGAGGACTTCCGGATGGCGGTCTACTACGCCGACGTGATGGACCTGCCGTACAAGGAGATCGCCGAGATCATGGACACCCCGCTCGGGACCGTGATGTCGCGCCTGCACCGGGGTCGCAAGCAGCTGCGTGAGCTGCTGCGGGACGTGGCCGCCGAGCGCGGCTACGGGCGCGAGCGCAAGGACGAGAACGGGGAGGGGGAGAAGTGATGCGGAACCACGACCCTCGTCTCGACGAGATCGATTGCGGGGAAGCCCTGCGGGACCTGTCGCTGCTGGTGGACCTCGAGTGCGACGATGCGTGCCGCTCTCGCCTGGAGCACCACCTGGCCGGCTGCCCCGACTGTCGCGAGATGTTCCTCTCGGAGCGCAGGCTCAAGGCCAAGCTCTCCCAGTCGTGCTGCGAGAAGGCCCCTCCGAGACTGCGTGAGCGGCTCATGGTGGAGATCCGGCGGACGACCGTCACCACGACGAGCTCGGACGGTACGACGGTGGTGCACCGCAGGACCACCGTGGAGCGCAGGGACACCCACTGAACGACACCCACTGAACACCGACCCGGAAACAGCGAGAAGGGGCGGGCACCGAACAGGTGCCCGCCCCTTCTCGTTGCGGCAATCCGAACTCAGCTGTTGGGACGCTTGCCGTGGTTTGCCTTCTTCTTACGACGATCCCGCCTCTTGCGGCCGCGCTTGCTCATGGTCGGCTCCTTTCGTTTCCGTGTGTCCAAGTCTCCCACGTGTGGGCCCGTGTGGTTGCATTGGAGGTGTCCGGGGGCCGTGTGGGAAGAGACAGAGGGAACAATCTTATGGCTGAACAGGTCCGTGCCGAGATGGTCGCGAACGTCATGGAGGTCGTCGCGGCCGTCGGCTCCGAGGTCTCGGAGGGGGACACGATCGTCCTGCTCGAGTCCATGAAGATGGAGATCCCGGTGCTGTGCGAGACCGCCGGCACCGTCACCGAGGTGGCCGTGTCGGTCGGTGACGTGATCCAGGCCGGTGACCTCATCGCCGTGATCGACTGACCCGGTGCTCCTCGACTGAGCCGAGAACGACTAACTGAGCCGAGAACGACTGAAGGCCGGTTCCTCCTCCTTGTGGGAGGGGAACCGGCCTTCGGCCAATCCGTCGTGGATCAGACGGTGGTACGGGTGCGGGCCCGGCGACGCTTGAGGGCGCGACGCTCGTCCTCGCTCATGCCGCCCCAGACACCGGCGTCCTGGCCGGACTCGAGGGCCCAGGTCAGGCACTCGGCGGTCACGGGGCAACGGTTGCAGACGATCTTCGCCTCGGCGATCTGGGCGAGGGCCGGACCGGAATTGCCGACGGGGAAGAACAGCTCGGGATCCTCGTCGCGGCAGATGGCCTTGTGGCGCCAATCCATGGGGAACTCCTTCTGGTGTGAGACCGTGATCGGATGCGCCGGGCAGCACGAAACCACCGTCGTAGACGCGCAGGCCTGTAGGCTCGGCACGTAGACGTACGTGATCGTTGGCACCCGGCGGGGTGGTGGGGATGTACCCGCTCCGCGGGCTCGCTCCGTGTCGGAGGGGCTCCCGGTTAAGGCAAGGCAAACACGGTGTGTCTGCGCTGTTACGAATGATCGTCCCACGATTTGGGGACAAGTCAACCCTCTTGTCGACCGATGTGGCCAACGTCACCCGGTTTGTCAAATCGTCTCGAAAGCCCACACCAGAGGGTGTTATCGGCGTTACGGAGCGCAGTCCGTCCGGCCGGTCCGGCTCCGGAAAAGCCATCGGCCTAGTCTTGAGAGGTGAACATGAGGCGACCTGATGACCACGGCCGACCGACCGACCCGCGGACCGCGATCCCCACCCCGGTTCGCCTCGCGGGGTGGATCTCGGCGGCCCAGGGACTGATCGGGGTGGTGGCGGCGATCGTGCTCGTCGTCCGTGCCGTGGGGGGCCACCGTGAGGAGACGGTGGTGATCAGCGGCTACGCCACCGCCGCCTGGTTCGTGATCCTCGGCGGCGGCCTGCTGGCAGCCGGACTGGGGCTCCTCCGGGGCCGGCGCTGGGGTCGCGGACTGGTCCTCATCGCCGAGCTGTTGATCCTCGTGGCCGTGGGCTCGAGCATCTTCGGCGCGACCGGCGCGGCGCTCATCGGCGAGGTGGGTGTCCCCATCTTCGCGGGTGCCATCGTGCTGGCGGTCGCGAGCGCGGTCGCCCTCGCGTCCCTGCTGCGGCGCGAGGCCGTCGAGTGGTACGCGGCCTGAGCCCGCGCGCCGACCATCGGCCGGACCCGCACCGCAGCATGTCGAAGACCCGGCAGGATGCCCCGGCCAGTCGCAGCTGGGAGGGTCAGAACCGCATCTTGTAGGCGTGGACCTCGCCGCCACGGCGCTCGTAGAGGATGTCGCCGATCTGTGACAGGCCCACGACCGAGGACGCACTGACGCCCGCTCCGGGAGCGGTGTCGGCACCGGGCACCGCGACACCGGTGTCGTCGTCATCGTCGTGGTGGGGGGCTCCGCCGTCCTCCCCGCCGGACGGGTCATACCACCGGATCTCCCCGCCCCCCGAGTGGTCCACGGCGACCAACCGGCCGCCCGAGGGCAGCAGCACCCAGTCCCGCGCGGACCGGTCCTCCGGGTCCGGTGACCAGCCGCCGGTCAGTCCGGGCCCGGACGTCCCCGGCACCGTCCACGTCAGGGTGCCGGTGGCCAGATCGAACGCGTGGGTCGCGGCGCCGTCGAACCAACGGAGCTGCTCCCCGTCACCCGCCAGTCCCGCGGGGCCGGGCACGAGTTCCGGAGCGCCCGGCAGGCGCAGCACGGGGGAGTAGCTGGTGGGCGCGGTGAACCACTCGACGGCCCAGTCGGCGCCCCGGCGGGTCAGGGCCAGGGTGTCGTCGCCGGACACGGCCAGCACCCACAGCTCGTCCGCGCCGGTGACGTCCGAGGCGATCTCCTCCGGCTTCCGGTTGTCCTCCGGCACGGTCTCCGACACGGTCAGGCGCGCGGAGTCGTCGCCGGGGCAGCGTTCGGCCACCGCGAACCGGTCGTCGGTCAGCGCGGCCGAACCCAACGTGCAGCCGCTCCGGGGCTGCATCCCGGGCTCCTGCGGGGCCTCGACGGTCCCGTACTCGATCGTGCGGACCAGGTCGTCGCGCCAGATCTCCAGCCGCTCCGGGCTGAGCGCGAGCGCGTGCCGCCACGTGCTGGTGAGCTCCATGATGTCGGGGAAGGCGCTCTGGCGGGTGCTGGCGTAGTACTGGGCGGTGGGGTCGAGCGCGGTCACGTCGCTGCAGCCAGAGGCCCCGTCGAACGCCGCGACCAGCACGTCCGCGTAGAACGTGGCCGCGCAGAAGCGCCCGGCGTGGGAGTAGGACCACTGTTGTTCGCCGGAGCCGGCGTCGCGGCCCACGAGGGTGCCGTCGGCGGCCACCGTGACGAGGTTGCCCTTGGTGGTGAGCGGGGCGCCCGTGCCCTCCGAGGGGTGCGCCCAGAGCCGCTCGAGGGTGGTCGGCATGTCGGTGGCGGGACCGTAGACGGGCTGCTCGGTGTCCGCGGGCGAGAACTGGGACCGTGCCGCGGTACCGGTGGTCAGGACCGCGCCGGCGGTCACCGCCATGACCACCGCGATGACCCCGGCCGTGACGAGGTCGCGCGGTGTCCTCCGCTCGGAGGGGACGCGGCGGCGCCGGGGGGTGGGATCGGCCCCGGGGTCCGGATCGTCCGCCGTGGTGCGGCCGGATCCCGCCCCCGGGGGTGGTGCGGTGCTCAGTCCCGGCCCGCCTGCTCGCCGGAGCCGCCCTGGCCGCCGGAGGAGGGACGACGACGACGCTGACGCTGTCGCCGCCGGGTCGGGGAGCCGTCACCCGAGGCACTCGACGAGGCCGGTGAGTCCGCTGAGTCGCCACGGTCGGCGGTGCCCGTCGCCGGGGCGGCAGGCCCGCCCCCGGCCGATCCGCTCCCGGCGCCACCACGCGTGCGCCGGCGGCGGGGCCGCGACCCGGACTCGCTCCCGGACTCGCGACCGCTCCGGGCCTGCTCGGCGGGGCGTCGCCCGGAGCCGGAGCCCGGGCCTGAGCCGGTGGGGGCGCCGACACGGCCGCCCGCACCCTCGGGGATCCCCAGATCGGTGCGCAGGTGCGGCGAGGTCGAGTACGTCTCCACGGGCTCGCCGAAACCGAGGCCCAGGGACTTGTCGATCAGGCCCCACCGGGGAACGTCGTCCCAGTCCACCAGGGTCACGGCGACGCCCTTGCGCCCGGCACGGCCGGTGCGGCCGATCCGGTGGACGTAGGTCTTCTCGTCCTCCGGGCACTGGTAGTTGATGACATGCGTGACGTCGTCCACGTCGATGCCGCGGGCCGCGACGTCGGTGGCCACGAGCACGTCCACGTCTCCGGAGCGGAAGGCCCTGAGCGACTTCTCGCGCGCACCCTGGCCGAGGTCGCCGTGGATCGCGCCGACCTTGAAGCCACGCTCCGCCAGATCGTCGGCCAGCTTCTGCGCCGTGCGCTTGGTGCGGCAGAAGATCATGGTGGCGCCGCGCCCGTCCGCCTGCAGGATGCGCGAGACCACCTCGGGCTTGTCGAGCGAATGGGCCCGGTAGACGTGCTGGGTGGTGTTCTCGTGCGTGGCGCCGGAGTCGGCGGCCTCCGCGCGGATGTGCGTGGGCTTGGTGAGGAACGTGCGGGCCAACGTGATGATCGGGCCCGGCATGGTCGCCGAGAACAGCATGGTCTGCCGCTTCTCGGGCACCATCCGCAGGATCTTCTCGATATCCGGAAGGAAGCCCAGGTCGAGCATCTCGTCGGCCTCGTCGAGTACCAGCACCTCGACCTTGCCCAGGACGAGCTTGGACTGGTTGGCCAGGTCGAGCAGGCGGCCCGGGGTACCCACCACCACGTCGACGCCCTTCTCCAGGGCCTCGATCTGCTGCTCGTACGGGGTGCCGCCGTAGATCGAGAGCACCTTGAGCGGGCGTGTGCCGTTGCCGGAGGGGGCGCACAGGCCGGTGGAGGCGATCTTGAGATCCTGCGTGACCTGGACGCACAGTTCGCGCGTGGGCACGATCACCAGCGCGCGCGGCGTCCCGTCGAGCTCGCGGGTGGCCTCGCCGGTGGAGATGCGGTGCAGCAGCGGGACGCCGAAACCGTAGGTCTTGCCCATGCCGGTGCGGGCCTGGCCGATGAGATCGGATCCGGCCAGTGCCAGCGGGAGGGTGAGCTCCTGGATGGCGAAGGTGTGCGTGATCCCGCGCTCGGCGAGCGCGGTGACGATCTCGGGGCGGACACCGAGTTCGGCGAAGCTGGGGGAGGAATCGGAGGACGGGGCGTCCACGACGGCGGTCGTGGTGGCCATACCGTCGACTTCTGTGGTGGTGACATCTGTGGTGGACAGGGCGGTGCCTTTCTCGTCTCGCGCGCAGCGGGTGTCGGGCCGTCCGGGAGTCGGCCTCGCGAGCGGGGGCGCGCACATTTCCACGAGGACCAGGCGGCCTCGGACGTCTGTGCGGCCCGGACCCGGGTGTGATCCACGTCCACACATCCTATCCCGTCCCGACGCCCGCGCCGGGGATCGGGCTAGCCTTGGTCCCACGTATCAGCTGGCACGGCGTGACATGCGCCGACAAGGAGAAGGGCAGGCACCGTGGAGGTCAAGATCGGCATCGCCGACAGCAATCGTGAGCTCTCGTTCAAGACGGGGATGGAGCCGGAGGACGTGCGCAGTCGCGTCGAGGCCGCCCTCACCGCGGACGGCAAGGCGATCCTCGAGCTGCAGGACGAGAAGGGGCGCAGCTACCTGGTGTCCACGGACAAGGTGGCCTACGTCGAGATCGGCGAGTCTGCCCGGCGCCCGGTGGGTTTCCTGTCCTGACCCTGGTGGCGCGCCCGGGTCCCTAGGGGCCCGGGCGGTCGCCGCTCTGGCGTGGGATCTTGGACAACCCGCCCCAGCACAGGGCGACCGTCATGGCCACCGCGTCCGCCCGGGGGATGGGGCGGCCGGCGTCCAGCCAGTGCCCGGCGCTGACCCGGCTCGCGCCGACCAGGCCCACCGCGAGCAGGCGGGAACGGTCCGCGTCGAGCCCGGAGTCGCCACGCACCAGGTCGTGGACGGCGTCCGTACAGCCCTCGGTGGCCCGGTCCAGCTCACGCCGCACCGCCTCGTCGCCGGGCTCGGAGGCGAAGACCAGGCGGAAGCCGCGCGTATCGGTGTCGGCGTAGGCGAAGAACGTGTCGACCGCGGCCTCGACGCGGCGCCGGTTGTCCGAGGTCGAGTCGAGGGCCGCCCGGATCCGGGTGAGCAACTCGTCGACGTGGTGCCGCAGCACCTCGAGGTAGAGGTCACGCTTGGAGTCGAAGTGTTGGTACAACACAGGCTTGGAGACGCCCGCCAGGACCGCGATGTCGTCCATGCCGGCGGCGTGGAAGCCCTGCTCGACGAACACCGTGCCGGCGGTGTCTATCAGCTGCCGCCGCCGGGCGCTGCGGGGGAGCCGGGTCGCCCTGGTGCGCGCCGTTCCCGAGGGGACCGGTCCGTCCGGGCTGGTCATCTGCTGGCTCCTTCTCCGCCCGGGCGGGGGTCGACAGGCGTCCGGGCCAGACGGACACTACCCGCACCGGTGGGGCGCAGGATGAGGCGGTGGTCGCAGGTATGGGATCGTGGAGGTCTGTAGATCGACAGGGACGTGGAGGTGCGCGGATGAACGACGGCCGTCGTCCGGGTGCAGGTGGGCAGATCTCGGAGCCCGGGACCCGCGGGGCCGACCGTGCGCCGTACTACCCGCCGCAGGGGGAGCCGCTGCGTGCCCCGTGGGATCCGGAGGAGTCGACCCCGGGTCGGCGCCGTTCGGTGCCCGGCGCGCGCGACCACCTGCCCCGCCAGTCGGCACTGGGCCGGTTCCTCGCCACCTGGGGCTGGCGGGCCTACGCCATCCCGGTGCTGGTCGTCCTCACCGCGCTCGTGATCGCCGACGCGGTGGTCTCCGGTGGGTCCGCGGACGAGGGGGCAGCGGTCACCACCGAGGAGACCACCGAGATCATCGGGGCGCCGCTGCCCGCTGAGCTGCCGGAGAGCGGGGAACTGCCGGAGGGCGGCGCGTTCGTCGAGGCCGGCACCGGCGCGTTCAGGATGGTGCCCGGTGGCACCGATCTGGTGGGACTGCCCACGGCGCAGGAGTTCTCGTACACGGTCGAGGTCGAGGACGGCGTGGACACGGTCGACTTCGGTGGTGACGACTCGGTGGCGCGGATGGTGGACGCGACCCTGGCCAACCCGAAGAGCTGGACCGCCGACGGCGCGGTGGCGTTCCGGCGGGTCTCGGACGCCGAGCCGACGTTCCGGGTCTCGCTCGCCAGCCCCATGACGGTCCGCGAGAACTGCGGGTACGACATCGAGCTCGAATCGAGTTGCTACAACGCCGCCACCGGGCGGGTCTACCTCAACCTCGCCCGTTGGGTGCGGGGCGCGCGCTCGTTCCAGGGCGACATCGGTTCGTACCGGCAGTACCTGGTCAATCACGAGGTGGGACACGCGATCGGCTTCCCCGCGCACGAACCGTGTCCGGCGGACGGCGTGCTCGCGCCGGTGATGATGCAGCAGACGTTCGGGGTGGACAACAGCGATATCTTCCGTCTCGACCCGGAGGGTGTGGTGCCGGACAACGGTGCGACCTGCCGGTACAACGCGTGGCCGTTCCCCGACGGCGCACCGGTGACGGGCTGAGAAGTGGCAGGGTGGATGGGGTGACCGGAATGACATCGTCAGTTGACCAGGGACTGCCGCCGCTGGTGGACCCCGTGGCGGAGCTCAGCGCAGACGAGCGGACCCTGTACTCGCGCCACCTGCTCCTGGGGGCGATCGGGGACGAGGGGCAGCGCCGCCTGCGCGGCGCGTCGGTGTTCGTCGTGGGTGCGGGCGGGCTGGGCGCGCCCGTGCTGTTGTATCTCGCCGCGGCGGGCGTCGGGCGGATCACGGTGGTCGACGACGACGAGGTGGACCTCGGCAACCTGCACCGGCAGGTGATCCACTCCGTCCCGGACGTGGGCCGGCCGAAGGTCGACTCGGCCCGGGACCGGCTCGCCGGGTTGGCGCCGGGGGTCAGGGTCGACGCGGTGCACGCCCGGCTGGATGCGCTGAACATCATGCAGTTGCTGGAGGGCCACCATCTGGTGGTGGACGGCAGCGACAATTTCGCCACCCGCTACCTGGTCGCGGACGCCTGTGAGATCGCGGGCATCCCGTTGATCTGGGGGACCATCGACCGTTTCCGCGCGCAGTTGGCCGTGTTCTGGTCGCAGCCCCCCGCGCCGGCGGTGCCGGTGTCGCTCCGGGACCTCTACCCGTCCCCGCCGCCGCCGGGTTCCGTGCCCAGCTGTGCAGAGGCCGGGGTCGTCGGCGCGCTGCCCGGGATGGTGGGGTCGATGATGGCGATGGAGGCGGTCAAGCTCATCACCGGCGCCGGTCGTCCGCTGCTGGGCCGGCTGGTGTTGATGGACCTGCTCGACTCGACCAACCGCACGGTGACCATCCGGCCGGACCCCTCGCGGGAGCCGGTCCGGCAGCTGTCGGACGGGACGGACGGTCAGGACGGCGCGTCGTGCGAGGTGGTGCCACCGGAGATCGCCGCCGTGCCCACCGTCACCGCCTCGGACCTCGCGGCCGAGCTCGCGGCGGCGGGGCCGTCCGGGCCGGTGGCCCCGGTCCTGGTCGACGTGCGTGCTGCCGGTGAGCGCTCGATCGCGCTCATCGAGCCGTCGGTGTGGGTGCCGCTCGACACGGTCGCCGAGGACGCGGCCGATCCGACCGGGGTGCTCGGCCGTGCGGCGGGTCAGGGGCCGTTGGTCCTCTACTGCAAGGCGGGGATGCGGTCCGCCCGCGCCGCGGCCACGCTGATGGCGGCCGGCTTCGCGGGCGTGCGGTCCCTCGAGGGCGGTATCGAGGCGTGGACCCGAGACGTGGACCCGTCCCTGCCCGGGTACTGAGAGGAGGGTGGGTACGGTGGTCGGCGTGAACGACGTGAGCGTGCCCGAACACGTCCGGGGCGCCTTCGGCGCGACGGACGGCAGTGCCGTACCCGTGGTGGCCGGGTCGGGGACCGGGTGGCTCGTGTCCGCGCCGGGCGGCCCGGTCGTGCTGCGTCCCGTCGCGGACACCGCCTCGGCCAACTGGTCCGCGAGGGTGCGTGAGCAGCTCGACGTCACGGGCCTGCGGGTGGCCCTGCCGGTGCGTTCGCGTGACGGACGGCACGTCGTGAGCGGCTGGCGCGCCGACATGGCGGTCTCCGGTCGGCCCGAGGCCCGCGCCGACGAGACGATCGCCTGGTCCGCCCGGGTCAACGCCGCGCTGGCGGACGTCGAACGCCCGCGTGTGGTGCGCCGCCCGTCGACCCGTCCGTGGGTGGAGACCGACCTGTTCGGGTTCGCCGAGGCCGCGGCCTGGGACGGGGACCCCGAACGGGATCTGGCCCCGGGGATGGAGGACCGCGGCACCCCGTTCGCGACCCACCGCGCGGCGGCACTGCTGGGCGCCACGGGGCTCATCCGGCACCGTCGTCCCGTCGAGGAGGGTTCGTCAGGGCTCGTCCACGGCGATCTCGCGCGCGGACTGCTCTTCGACTCCTCGGCCGAGCCGGCCCTGACCGATGTCGTGCCGTACGACCGGCCCGCGGCGTGGTCCGCGGCGTTGATCGCAGTGGACCACCTGTCGTGGGGCACCGTCGACGTGGGGGTCCTGCTCCGGTGGGCGCACCTCGACCAGTGGCCGCAGATGGTGTTGCGCGCGGCCGTGTTCCGGCTCGCCGTCCATGCGGTGCACCCCGGTTCGCGTCCGGCGGCCATGGACGGGTTGCAGTCGATGGCCCGGCAGGTCGGCGAGTTCGTCGGAGCCACCGACACCGGCACCGACTGATGTCGTCCCGCTCCCGGACCACGGGACGGGGCCCCGGCTCGGTCACCGTCCCCGTCGTGGCCCTCGTCGGGGTCGTCCTCGTCTCGCTCAACCTCCGCACCGCCGTCACCTCGCTGAGTCCGCTGCTCGGGGTGATCGACGCCGAGATCGGTCTCGGGGCCGCCGGCATGGGACTGCTCGGCATGGTCCCCACCGCGATGTTCGCGGTGTGGGGCGTGCTCACCCCGCTGGCGCTGCGCCGGACGGGGCTGGAGGCGTTGACCGTCGTGGCGATGGCCGCGGCCGCCCTGGGGCAGCTCATCCGGGCCGTCGCCCACGACCCGTGGGTGATGGGCGCGGGCTCCCTCATCGCTCTGGCCGGCATGGGGATCGGCAATGTGGTGGCGCCACCGCTGGTCAAGAAGTACTTCCCCCGGCACGTGGCCGCGGTCAGCATGGCCTACATCACCGGACTGCAGCTGGGAACGGTCGTGCCGGCACTGGTGGCGGTGCCCGTCGAGGAGGCTGCCGGATGGCGGGTCTCGATCGGCTGGTGGGCGGCGCTGGCCGTGGTCGCCGCGATCCCCTGGGTGATCGAGATCCTGCGCCCCGGCTCGCCCGCCGTCACCCCCGGCACGGAGTCCACCCCGGGCCACGACGCCGCCGGTGGCGTGGAGGGGCCCCCGGGCCGGATCCGTCCGTGGCGTTCACCGGTCGGCGTGGCACTGGCCCTGTTCTTCGGGACCAACTCCCTGTGTACGTACGCGTTCTTCACGTGGCTACCGGCCGTGGCCGAATCGATCGGCATGTCCCGCGCGGAGGGGGGTTACGCACTCGCCGTGTACTCGGCGATCGGTCTGATCGCCGCGCTGGTCGTGCCGTGGATCGCCGGTCGGGTCGACGACCCGTACCCCGTCGTCGTCGTCTCCGTCGTCTCCTACCTGGCCGGCTTCGCCGGCCTGCTGTGGGCGCCCGGCGTCGCACCGTGGCTGTGGATCTGCCTGCTCGGGGTGGGACCCAGCACGTTCCCCCTGTGCCTGACGCTCATCAACCTGCGCACCCGCACCCACGCCGGGTCGGCGGCTCTCTCCGGCTTCGCGCAGGGCGTCGGCTACACCGCCGCCTGCCTCGGCCCGATCGTGTTCGGCATGCTGCTGACCGGTCCCGGCCTGGCCGCGGGGCTCGGGTTCCTCACGGTGGTGCTCGCGGTGATGACGGTGGTCTCGAGGACCGCCTGCCGCCCGGTCATGCTCGAGGACACGCTGCGTTGATCCGCCCCCGTCCGCGCACGTCCGGCCCGGACCGTCCTGACCTGCGCCGAGACCGGAGGGTCCGGCCGGGCGTGGAGTGCCCGTCCGCGTCGGTGTCGGACCCGTGTGGTCTCATCGAGCCGTGACCGACCCCGCAGACAGTCCCCACGCCGTGCCCCACCCCTCCCCGGGCACCGGCGGGGTCGTTCCCGCGCACGGCGGCGCGCCGCGATCCTGGCCGGAGGACCTGGCGCCGCTGGTCGGCCGGGACTGGTCCGCGCCGCGCGGCCGGCAGGACCGCTGGGTGGTGCGCGGGGGACCGGGCAGCGGCAAGACCTCGCTGATCGTGGACACCGTGCGCTCGGCGGTCGTCGGGGGTGTGGGGCTGGACGGGATCCTGGTCCTCACCGGGTCCGCCCGCGCCGCCGCCGAGCTGCTGGACGAGACCAGCCGGGGCCTGCCCGCCGGTCTCGTCGTGGGGACCGACGCCCCGGTCCGGACGGTGCACTCGCTGGCCCACGCCGTGGTGCGACTGGCCGCGGCCCGGGTGGACGCCCCGCCGCCCCGCCTGCGCACGGGCGCGGAACACGACGCGGTGATCCGCGAGACCCTGCTCGGCGAACTGGTGGACGGTGCGCCTCACTGGCCCGAACAGATCCGTCCGGCCCTGTCCACGGTGGGTTTCGCACGCGAGCTGCGGGACCTGCTCCTGCGCTCACTCGAGCGGGGCATCGGGCCGCGCGAACTGGCCCGGTTCGGGCGCTCCGCCGGACGGCCCACGTGGGTGGCCGCGGCCGGCTTCTTCCACCGTCACGAGGAGCAGATGGCCCTGCGCTCCGGCGTGCGCGGAGGTGAGTCGGACCTGCCCGAGGCACTCAACGCCGCCGAGCTGGTGGGCGCGGCACTGGACGCGCTCACGGCGGACCCGGACCTGCGGGAGCTGTTCCGTTCGCGCCGCCTGGTGGCGGTGGACGATGCCCATCACCTCGACCCGCTGGCCGCTGAGTTCGTCGCGACGATCGGCGGCGGCGCGGACGTGTTGCTGGTGGCGGAGGACGGGGACCAGTCGGTCTTCCGGTTCCGGGGGGCGGACGGAGGGCTGGCCCGTGCCGTGATCGACCAGGGGGGCCGTGCGGTCGATCTGCACGTCGGACACCGGATGCGGCCCGCGGTGGCGGCGGTCGCCGCGCGGGTGGCCTCCCGGCTGCCCGGGGGATGGAGGCACCGGCCCCGCGAGTACGCGGGCACCGTCTCCGGAGCGGTCGGCGTCCCCGCGGATCCCGGCGCGGCAGGGCCGGCCGGGACGGTGGAGGTGACGGTCGCCGGCTCCGCCGGGGCTGAGGCCGCCGTGGTGGCCGACTTCCTGCGCCGCCGCCACGTCTTGGACGGTGTGGACTACGCGGACATGGCAATCGTCACCCGTTCCCTGCCGAGGGTGTCGGACGCCCTGCTGGCGGCACTCGACGCGGCCGGTGTTCCGGTCGTGGACGCCGGTGCCGAACTCCCGCCTGCACACGACCCGGTCGTCGCGGCGTTGCTGCTGCTCCTGCGCTCGGTCGTGGAGGACGAGGCCCTCACGGACGAGTCGCGGGTCCTCACCCTGCTCGCCGGGCCGATCGGACGCGCGGACGCCGTGGCCATGCGGCGCCTGCGGCGGGGGATCCGGCGCTCCGGGATCGGTGGGATCGAGCCGAGTGCCACGACACTGCGCCGGCTGGTCCTGGCCGAGGAGGACCAGCTCCCGCCGGGGCTGACCGTGGTCGAGCTCGCGCCGGTCACCCGGATCCGCCACGCCCGTGCTGCGGTGCTCGCCCAGCTGCGCGCCGGGGGCACCGTCGAGGAGGTGCTCTGGGCGGCGTGGTCGTCCGCCCGACTGGAGCGTCGGCTCGTCCGCCAGGCGCTGGCGGCCGACGCCTGGTCTCGTTCCGCCGACCGCTCGCTGGACGCGGTCGTGTCGTTGTTCGACCACGCGGCGGACTTCGTGGACCGCATCCCCGGCGGGTCGGTGGTGCTCTTCTGTGAGATCGTCTCGGGCGCCGACCTGCCCGCACCGCGTCGTGCGGACACCCGGGGCCGGGCCGGGGCGGTCAGTATCCTGTCCGCCCACGCCGCCGTCGGCAGGCAGTGGCGCTCGGTCGCGGTGTGCGGGGTCCAGGACGGCATCTGGCCGGCCCCCCGCCGCCGGTCCGGACTGCTCGGCGTGGACGAGCTGGTCGACCTCACGGAGATCGCCGGTGACGGGCCGCTGCCGTCGGAGGCCGAGCGTGCGGTGTCCTCCTCCGCCGCGCGGTCCGCCGAGGAACGCCGGCTGTTCTACGTCGCCTGTTCACGGGCGCGCGAGCATCTGCTGATCACCGCCGTCGAGTCTCCCGACGAGGGCGACGTGGCTCCCTCCCGGTTCGTCGACGAGGTGGCCGACCTGGCGACCGTGGTCAGCCCCGCCGGGTCATCCGGGCAGCCGTCGGGCCCCGGCCGTCACGCGCCGACCGTGTTCACGCTCCCGCACCTGGCGGTCGACCTGCGGGCGGCACTGCTGGACCCGCACACCGACCCGGCGGACGCCGCCCATGCCGCCGGCCTGCTGGCGGGTCTGCGGGACGCCGGGGTCGCCGAGGCCGACCCGGGCACCTGGTTCGGGGCCGCCGGGTCCTCCACCACGGCACCCGCGTTCACCACCGGGGAGGGCGAGCCGGTCGCGGTGCTCTCCCCGTCGGGCTTCGGCGCCCTCGAGGAGTGCCCACTGCGCTGGTTCCTCCAGAAGATCAAGGGAGATTCCGCCGACGCGGGGTCAGCGGCGGCGCTGGTGAGGGGCTCGGCGGTCCACGCCCTGACGCAGGCGGTCGAGGGCGGGGTCCCCGAGGACGTGATCCGGACCATCGTGCACCGCCGCGCCGAGGAACTGACCCTCGCCCGAGGATGGTTCGCGCAGCGCGGGGCGGAGTCGATGGTCGAGATGGCGGAGACCTTCCGCCGCTGGCGCGGGGCGACGCGCGACGAGTTCACGACGGCCGGGGTGGAGGAACCGTTCGAGTTCGACGTTCCCGGCGACGTACGGGTCCGCGGCAGGATCGACAGGCTCGAGGCCACGGACTCCGGCCACGTCATCCCTGTCGACATCAAGACGGGGCGAACAGCTGCGAGCAAGGCGGAGGCCGCAGCCCACCCGCAGCTGGCCCTCTACCAACTGGCCGTCGCCCGCGGTGCCGTGGCCTCCGCCGGCGACCGGGCCCCGGGCGGCGGACTGCTGCTGTACCTCGCCGGCCGCGACGGGAAACTGCCCACCGAGCGGGTCCAGGACCCGCTCGGCACCGAGACGGCGGAGTCCCTCGAGGACCGGATCGTGGACGCCGGACTCTCCACCCTCGGGCCGGAGTACACCGCGCGCGTCGGGCCCTGGTGTGAGCACTGCGACGTGCGGTCGAGTTGTCCGGCGCAGCCGGCGGGAGAGCAGGTCATCGGATGAACGCACGCATCACCCCGGAGCAGATCGCCGACGCCCTGGGCATCCACCGCCCCACCCCGGAACAGGCCGAGGTGATCGCCGGCCCCACCGAACCCACGCTCGTGCTCGCGGGGGCCGGCGCGGGGAAGACCGAGACCATGGCCGCACGCGTGGTGTGGCTCGTGGCCAACGGTTACGCCCGCCCCGGGGAGATCCTGGGGCTGACCTTCACCCGCAAGGCGGCCCAGCAGCTCTCCCGGCGGATCCGTCGGCGACTCGAAGCCCTGGCGAGGAGCCCGCTGTGCACCGCGCCCGGAGCCGATCCGGCGATCGCCGAGGCCATCCGCACCGAGGACCCGCAGATCTCCACCTACCACGCGTTCGCGGGCACACTCCTCGGCTCGTACGGGCTGCTCGTCCCGGTGGAACCGGACTCCCGCCTGCTCACCTCCACCGCGGCGTTCCAACTGGCCCACGACGTGGTGTCCCGGTGGGAGAGCCCACTGACCACCAGCTCCGGGGCGGCGAAGGTCACCCGCGACGTGCTCGCCCTCGCGGGACAGTTGTCCGACCACCTGGTCACGACCGATGACCTGCGCGCCCACCCGGATCTCGTCACCACGCTCATCGCCACCCTCCCGCCGGGACCCCGGCAGAAGGATGCGCCCACCGCCTGGCTGCTCCAGGCCGCCGATGTGCAGGGACACCGCGACGAGCTCGCAGACCTCGTGGACGCCGTCGCGGCGCGCATGCGCGCGGAATCAGCGCTCGACCACTCCTCACAGATGGCGCTCGCCGCGACCGTGGCCCGCGACCACCCGGAGGTCGGCCTGGCCGAGCGCCGCGCCTTCCGCGTCGTGCTGCTCGACGAGTACCAGGACACCGGCCACTCCCAGCGGGTCCTGCTCGCCTCCCTCTTCGGCGGTGCCGCCGACCCGGTGCCGGCGGTCACCGCCGTCGGCGACCCGATGCAGTCCATCTACGGCTGGCGCGGGGCCTCGGCGTCCAACCTCGACAGGTTCCGCGAGGACTTCCCCCTCGCTGACGGCACGCCGTCGCACGTGCGGGAACTCACCACCTCGTGGCGCAATCCACCCCAGGTCCTGGACCTGGCCAACCAGATCACCGAACCGCTGCGTGGCCGCCCCGGCTCGATCCCGGTCCCGGAACTGCGGGCCAGGCCGGGCGCCGAGCCCGCCGACCTGCAGGTGGCGCTCCACGACACGGCCGAGGCCGAACGTGTGTGGATGGCCGACCAGATCGCCCTGCGGTACCGGGCTGCGGTCGACGCCGGGCGGGTCCCCACCGCGGCGGTACTGGTCCGCCGAAACGGTGACTCGGCCGCGATCGCCGAGGCCCTCGAGGCCCGGGGGATCCCGGTCGAGGTCGTGGGCGTGGGCGGCCTGCTGGACGTCCCCGAGGTCGCCGACGTGGTGGCACTGCTCACCGTGGTGGCGCGCCCCGGTGCCGGAGCGGCGCTGCTGAGACTGCTCAGCGGGTCCAGGTTCGCGCTCGGGGCCGCCGACCTGGCCGCGCTCGCCCGACGCGCGTCGGTCCTGTCCCTGCGACGGTCCACACCGTCCACGGGCGTGGTGACCGACGCAGGTGAACTGGAGGAGATCCTCGACGCACTCGCCCGCGGTGAGGAGATCGACACGGCCGGACTCGCGGACGCACTGGCGGACCCGGGACCGGGCCACGGCTACAGCGCCGCCGGTGCCTCGCGGATCGACGAGCTCGCGGGGATCATCGCCGGGCTGCGGGCCCGGGCCTCGGCACCTCCGGCACGGCTCGTGGCCGCCGCCGAGAAGGCGCTCGGTCTCGACGCCGAGGTCCGGTTGCGCCAACGAACGGGCGAGGGCGATGCCCGTGAACAGCTCGACGAGCTGCAGGAGGTCGCCGCGGGTTTCCGGCCCGAGAGCGGGACTGGCCTCGACGCGTTCCTGGCGTACCTCGACCTCGCCCGCAGTGTCGACGGGGGACTCGCCCGTGGGGAGGTGGTGGCCGCACCCGGGCGCGTGCAGATCCTCACCGTGCACTCCGCCAAGGGACTCGAGTGGGAGATCGTGGCCGTCCCCCACCTGTCCACGGGGATCTTCCCCTCCGACCAGGCACCCGAGACCTCGATCCGCACCGCCACGCAGCTTCCCGAGCGACTGCGGGGGGACAGCGAATCGGAGGAGAACCCCGGAGGGGTACCGGTGCCGCGACTCGACGAGGTGACCGACCGCAAGCTGTTGGAAGCCGCGCTCAAGACCCACATCGACCGCGTCAGGCGTCGCTCACTCGACGAGGACCGGCGTCTGTACTACGTGGCGGTGACGCGCGCCGAGCACACGCTCCTGCTGTCGGGATCGCACTGGGTCGGGGTGGCCACCAAGCCCCGGGGCCCCTCGGAATTCCTGGAGCTCGCGCTGGAGGCGTGCCGCGGGGACCGGCCGGTGGGCGAGATCGACCACGTCGTCGTCGCCCCCTCTCCCACCAACCCGGCCACCTCGACAGTCGTCGAGGCGACCTGGCCCCGCGCCTCCTCGCCCGAACGCCTCGCCACGGCCCGGATCGTCGCCACCGCGACACCCGTGGACCCGGAGACCCAGGAGCCCCCGGAATCGGGCCCGGCACGACGCTGGCACCTGGCGGCGGCCCCACTGCTGGCCGATGCCCGCCGTGCTGCCGCGCTTCGGGACCAGGTGATCCTGCCCCGCCGCCTCACCGCAGGCGAGATCGTGGCCATGGCGGCAGATCCGGCGGCGTTCGCGGACCGCCTCCGTCGTCCCGTGCCGTACCGCCCAGACAGGTTCGCGCGGCGCGGCACCCGGTTCCACACCTGGCTCGAGCACCGTTTCGGTGCCACCCACCTGCTCGACATCGACGACCTGCCCGGTGCCGGTGACCAGGGCGCCAGCGACGGTCTCTCCGAGGCGGATTTCACCGCACTGCAGGAGGCGTTCGAGGCCTCCCGCTGGGCGCGGATGACCCCACAGGAGGTCGAGGTCCCCTTCGAGGTGGGCCTCGGCGAACACCTGCTCCGGGGACGGATGGACGCGGTGTTCCCCGACGGTGACGGATGGATCGTCGTGGACTGGAAGACCGGACGGGTCCCCGCCGACCGGGACATGCCGGCCGTCGCCCTGCAACTGGCGGTCTACCGGTACGCGTGGGCGCAGATCGTGTCCCGGAAGCAGGGCAGGGAGGTGTCGCCGGACAGCGTGCGCGCGGCATTCCACTACGTGCGGTCCGGCCGGACCATCGAGCCGACCGACCTCCCCGGCGCCGGGGAACTCCTCGAGCTCCTGTCCGACGGGCCGGGTCGGTTGTTGTCCGGTGGCCGCGGATAGGTGACTATGACCTGGTCGAGACCACGGCCCCCGTGACGAGGCCCGGAGAGGGAACGGAGTGACAGTGAAGAAGCGTGCGCTCGCGTCCCGTTTCCGCGACGACGCCCCGATCGACGAGAGCCCCGACCATGTGTTGGTGGGCGTGGTCAGCATCCCCGAGAGCACCGAGAGCCCGTGGCGTCTCATCGGTAAACGACTCGTCGTGGCCTTTGCCGCGCTGTTCCTGGCCGCCCTGGTGGTCTACCTCGACGGCGACGGCTACACGGGGGGTGGGGGAGAGAACGGCCACCTCACCTTCATCGACGCGGTCTACTACTCGACCGTGTCCCTGTCCACCACGGGCTACGGGGACATCACCCCGGTCACGCAGCAGGCACGGCTCATCAACACGGTGCTCATCACCCCGCTCCGGCTGCTCTTCCTCATCCTGCTCGTCGGCACGACGCTGGCCGTGCTCACCGAGCAGTCCCGGCAGGCCTTCAAGATCCAGCGCTGGAGGAGAGTCGTGCGCAATCACACCGTCGTCGCCGGTTACGGCACCAAGGGACGGTCATCGGTGGCCGCGATGCTGGCCGACGACACCTCGCCCGAGGACATCGTCATCGTCGACACCGACCCCCAGGCACTCAAGGCCGCCGCCGCCCGCGGACTCGTCACCGTCCAGGGCTCGGCCACCCGCTCCGACGTCCTCAAACTCGCGGGCGTCAGCCGCGCGGCGGCCGTCGTGGTGGCCACCGACACCGACGACACCGCGGTCCTGGTCACCCTCACCGCCCGCGAACTCGCGCCCAACGCCAAGATCGTCGCGACAGTCCGCGAATCAGACAACAAGCACCTGCTCAAACAATCCGGTGCCGATTCGGTGGTGGTCTCGGCCGAGAACGCCGGGCGACTCCTCGGACTGGCGACCATCACCCCGGCAGTCGTGGGGATCATGGAAGACCTCCTCACCCCCGACGAGGGCTTCTCCATCGCCGAACGTCGCGTGGAGGAGTCCGAGGTCGGCGGCTCGCCCCGACACCTGGCCGATCTGGTCCTGGGAGTGGTCCGCAGGGGCCAGCTCATCAAGGTCAACGAGCCGGAGGCCGACGCCCTGGAATCCGGTGACAGGCTCCTCTACATCCGGATGTCCGCAGGCTGAACCGCCCGCCGCCCGTGCGGTGGCGGGGTACGGTCCCGGCTACCCGCTCATCCGGTCACCCGGGCACCCGATCGATCGGGCGGGACTATCCTGATCGGCGCCCCTCACACCTGGCGGACAGGACCCCCACCATGCCATTGGACTTCACGCTCGACTCCGATCCGGTGCTCTCCGTGGCCGCGCCCGACAGAGCGGCGCCCCTGCGTCAGGACATCGACGGGCTCACCGGTGGCTGGATCGATGCGCGGGTGATGCGGGTCGACCTGCAGAACCGGTTCGCTGTCGAGCCCGCCGAGGACGGCCGCAAACGCATCCTTCTCGAACCGGCGATCCTGTACGCAGCCTCGCTACCGGACGACGCGGTCTTCCTCGGGCGCACCGACGAGGGGCGCCACATCTGGGCCGTGACTGTGGACCGACTGCCGGAAGACCCGTCGGTGTCCACCCTCCGGGGCTGTGGCGCCGATCTCGTGGAGGGGGACGGCTCGCTGGCCTCACAGGCCGTCGCGCTGCTCGGCTGGCACCGCGACAACGTCCGCGGGCGGGAACCACGGCACCACCCGCGTCGCGTGGACGCCGGTTGGGCGATCGAGGACCCCTTCCACGGCGGACCCGAGTACCCGCGCACCGACCCGGCGGTGATCTGCCTGGTCCACGACGGGGGCAGGCGGGTACTGCTCGCGCGGCAGCCGATCTGGCCTGCCGGGATGTACTCCCACGTCGCAGGGTTCGTCGAGGCCGGGGAGTCCCTCGAGGGCTGCGTCCGACGTGAGGTCGAGGAAGAGGTGGGTGTGGTGGTGGACCGCGTCCGCTACCTGGGAAGCCAGCCTTGGCCGTTCCCGCGTTCCCTCATGGTGGGTTTCCAGGCCATCGGCGACCCGGCCGCGCCGATCATCCTCGAGGACGAGGAGATCAGCGAGGCAGCGTGGTTCGACGTCGACCAGGTCCGGGACGCCCTTGACGGCCGGGGCGAGCTGGTGGTGGCGCCGCCGGTGTCCATCGCGCACGTGATGCTGCGCTCCTGGGTCGCGGCGGTCTATCGCGACGGCGGCGCCTGACCGCGGAGCAGATCAGGCCTCGGCGAGCTCGGCGAGCTTGGCCCGGACCTGCGAGGCCGGGGGGTTGGTGGCGGTGGTGCCGTCCGAGTACAGGGCGGTGGGCACCACCCGGTTGCCGTCGTTGACACTCTCGACGAAGGCCGCCGCCTCGGCGTCCTCCTCCACGTCGATCTCGACGTAGCCGATCTCCTTCTCGTCGAGAAGCTTCTTGAGCCGTGTGCAGTACGGGCACCAGGTGGTGGTGTACAGGGTCAACGGGGCGGTGGATTCGGGGGTCGTCACTTCACTCATGTCCGGGTCCAACGCTCGCGACCCGGCGAATCATCCCCGGGGGAGGCAGGGGGCCTGCTGTCGGAGCCTGATGCCACCATGGGGGTGTGAGTGACATGCGGTGGGGAGGCGGGGCCGGGAGCCCGGCCGGCGGTGGGCAGGCAGGTTCGCGACCGGGTGGGGCGGGGTCCGCGCTGGAGGGTCTCGACCCACAGCAGCGTCAGGCCGTGCTGGCACCCCGCGGCCCCGTCTGCATCCTCGCCGGAGCCGGGACCGGCAAGACCCGCACCATCACCAGACGCATCGCCCACCTGGTCAACACCGGACACGTTCGAGGGGACCAGGTGCTGGCGGTGACGTTCACCGCCCGCGCCGCCGGCGAACTGCGGATGAGGCTGGCGGGACTCGGCGTCGCGGACGCCGGCACCGGCCCCGTCCAGGCCCGGACCTTCCACTCGGCCGCGCTGCGCAACCTCTCCTACTTCTGGCCCCGTGTCTACGGCGAGGAGCCGTGGCAACTGCTGGACGGGCAGTTCCGCGCGGTCGCGCAGGCCGTCCGCAGGGTGGGTCTCGACCCCAGCACGGAGATCATCCGGGACGTGCTCACCGAGATCGGCTGGGCCAAGTCCAGCCTGCTCGTCCCGGACACCTACGCCGACCAGGCACTGGCCCTGGGCCGGGACCTCCCGGTGCCCGCCACCGACGTCGCGCGCGCTTTCCGGGCGTACGAGGACCTCAAGGTCTCCGGCCCGGTTAGGCTGTTGGACTTCGACGATCTGCTCGGGCACATGGCGGACCTGGTGGAAGAGGTGCCGGCGATCGCGGAGGAGTTCCGCGACCGGTACCGCTGTTTCGTGGTGGACGAGTTCCAGGACGTGACCCCCGCCCAGCAGCGACTGTTGTCGGCGTGGCTGGGGCGGCGCGACGATCTGACGGTGGTGGGCGACGTCAACCAGACCATCTACTCCTTCGCGGGAGCCGAGCCCGACTTCCTGCTGGGGTTCGCCGACAAGTACCCGGGAGCCACCGTGGTCCGACTGGAATCGGACTATCGCTCCACCCCGCAGGTCGTGGACCTGGCCAACGCGGTGATCGGCGCGGGGGCAGGCCGCTTCCGCAGCGCCGGACTCACGCTCAAGGGGATGCGGCCGGCAGGCCCCGAGCCGCAACTCAACGAGTACGCGGACGAGGACGCGGAGGCGGAGGCGGTGGCCGGAGCCATCGCCGATCTCGTGCACGGCGGCCTCAACCCGGCCGAGATCGCGGTCCTGTACCGGGTCAATGCCCAGTCGGAACGCATCGAGGCGGCGCTCGACGAGGTGGGGATCGGTTACCGGCTCAAGGGCGGAGAAGGTTTCTTCGAACGGCCCGTGATCCGGCGGGCCATGTCGACCATCGACAGGCTGGTCGACGGATCGGACGAAGCGGCGGCGCAGGCCAACGCCGAACTCGCCGGCCCCACCGAGGTGGTGGCGGTCATCAAACAGGCACTGGAACCACTGGGACTGACCGCGGCCGAGCCGTCCGGAGCGCAGGCTCGCGAGGCGTGGAACTCACTCAGCGCGCTGGTCTCCCTGGCGGAGGAGATCGCCACCGCCGAGACCCGGCCGGGGCTGTTGCCCGTGGTGGCGGGACTGCGGGAGCGGGCCGCCGCCCGGCACGCCCCCGACGAGCGCGGTGTCACCCTGGCGTCCTTCCACGCCGCCAAGGGCCTGGAATGGGACGCGGTGTTCCTCATCGGGGTCCACGAGGGGAGCCTGCCCATCAGTCACGCGATCAACGCGGGGCCCGACGCGATCGAGGAGGAACGCCGGCTGCTGTATGTGGGCATCACCCGGGCCCGCGAACACCTGGCGATCTCGTGGAGCCGCAGCCGCCGGGCAGGAGGCCGGGCCACCCGGCGTCCGAGCCGGTTCCTGGACCCGGTGCGGCCCGCCGGGGCGCCGGCCGCACCGCGCCGCGGTGCCGACTCCTCGGAGAAGGGACGGTGCCGCGGCTGTGGGGAGAAATTGAACGGCCCCATGAACCGTGCGCTGGGACTGTGCCCCGAGTGTTCGGTGGAAGTGGACACCGGCCTGTTCGAGCGGCTGCGTGAGTGGCGCAAGGAGACCGCGGAGCGGATCGGCAAGCCCGCCTACACGGTGTTCACCAACGACACGTTGGCGCAGATCGCCCGTGAGCGCCCCACGGACACCCGTGCTCTCGGGCGCATCGGAGGGATCGGCGCCCACAAACTGGGGGAGTACGGAGACGATGTCCTGCGGCTGATCCGCGAGGGCTGAACGAGGAGGCTGTCCCGGCCCCCGGCCCCCGGCCCCCGGTCCCCGGTCCCCGGTCCCCGGTCCCCGGTCCCCGGTCCCCGGTCCCCGGGGGGGCGCCGGCTCGGGCGGTGCCGGGGTCAGTCCTCGTCGGCGAAGATCTCCGGCATCCAGCGCTCCACGATCCCGCGGTAGGGGGCCGTGGCCTCCAACTGGCACAGCATGCCCACCGAGGCGGACAGGACCCGGTGGATCAGTACGTACTGACGCGGCAGTCTGAACGAGCGCGAGGTGCGGAACTCACGGCCCGAGACGTCGCCGTACACCGCGAGGATTCCCTGCATCCACGCGCGGTCGAAATGGAAGACCGGCTCGCGCATCGGCTCGATGAACGGACCGAGGAACGCCATTGCATCTGCGGGCTCCAGACCCCCACGGCCCACGTAGCCGGCGCGGGTCATCAGTCCCACCAGCTCGTCGCCACGGTTCTCCAGGGCCAGCCGCATCATGGAGGTCAGCGCCTCGGGGAAACCCTCCGGCAGCGGGATGGACGCACCGAAGTCCAACACCACCATCCGGCCGTCGTCGTCCAGCAGGAAGTTCCCGGGATGCGGGTCACCGTGCATCATCCCGACCCGCACGGGTGAGCTGAACTGGAACTCCGCGAGCAGCATGGCCGCCCGGTCGCGTTCCTCCTGGTCGGCGTCTGCGGCGATTCTGCTCAACGCCCGGCCATCCGCCCATTCGGTGACCAGCACCTTGGGCGAGGAGGCGAGCACCGACGGGACGCGGATCTGCGGATCGCCGGCGAACGCGGTGGAGAACACCCGTTGGGTGTCGGCCTCGTGCCGGTAGTCGAGTTCGGACACCGCGGATTCGTACAGTTCGTCGATCACGGCCTTGACGTCCGTGCCGGGGCTGAGCGGCCGCAGCAGCGGGGCGAGGCGGCGCAGCTGCCGCAGGTCCGAGCGCAGGGCCTCGTCGGCGCCCGGGTACTGGACCTTGACGGCGACCTCGCGCCCGTCGGACCAGACGGCACGGTGCACCTGACCGATCGAGGCGGCGGCCGCCGCCTCACCGTCGAACTCCGAGAACCGGTCCCGCCACTTGAGGCCGAGTTGGGCGTCCAGGACCTTCTCGACCTCGCCCGCGGGCAGCGGCGGCGCCTCGGCCTGGAGCTTGGTGAGGGCCTCCCGGAACGGCTCGGCGTACCTGTCCGGCATGCCGGCCTCGAACACGCTCAGGGCCTGGCCCACCTTCATGGCGCCGCCCTTGAGTTCACCGAGCACGGCGAAGACCTGCTCGGCGGCCTGGTCGGCGAACTCCTCGGTGAGGTCGCCCTCGCCGCGGCCGAGTGCACGGCGGCCGAGGGAGCCGGCGGCGCGGCCGGCGATGCCGAGTGGGAGGCCCGCGAGTCGGGCTGCGCGGCGGGACGAGGAACGTGGCAGATCGGACACGCCCCAATCATGACAGAGGTCAGCCGTTCATCGACGCCCCACATTCGCAGCCAGGGACGGCCGGCCACTCCAGCCGCCGCCACAGTCCCTCCGCCGGGTTGATCTCCACAGTCGCACCGAGGGTCTGGATGGCGGCGTCGGGCTGACGGGTCGCGGCGACCTCGGCCAACACCAGTGCCGCGGCCGCGGTGAGCGCGGGCACCCCGGCCGCGGGCGAGTGGTCGATCAACTGGGCGGCGACGAACGGCCAGCGGGGATCGCGTTGGGAGCGGAACAGATCGGCGCACCGCAGGCACGGGGTGGTCCCCGGTAGGACGGTCGGCCCCACCACCACCCGACCGTCGCGGCAGTGCACGTGCAGGTGCGGTTGCCCGGTACGCGCCAGCGCCGCGGTCACCACGGGGTCCACGGTGACGGAGTCGGCGAGGATCACCAGGTCGGGGGCGGGGCCGCGCCGGAGCCAGGGTGGCCGGTCGATGTCCAGTTCCAAGCCCGGACTGGGACCGGTGGTGACGCGGCAGCCGTTGACGGACAGCGGCCCGCGAAGGACCTCGGAGATCGGCCCGGCGCCCTGGAGGTACACCCGCCGTACCGGTGCCGGCCTGGGCGCGCCCCCGGGTGCGGCCGGATCGTCGGGAAGCGGATCCCCAAACCCCGGGTCGCCGGTGGCGCTCGCCTGCGGGCTCATCCCGTGCAGGCGGACATGGCCCAGTTCGGCCAGACGGATGAGGATCCGGGCCACGTCCGGCAGGTCGTCGTCGTCGACCCCGGCGTCGGACGCCGCGACCCCCAACGTGGCGCCGGCGGACAATCCGGTGAGCAGGGCGGCCAACCCCCGCGGACCACAGCTGGGCGGGGCGTTCACCACCACCGCCCGGTCCGGGGCCAGGCCGACCTGTACGGAGTTCTCGTCCCGGACCACCACCACGGTGCCGGGCCGCAGTCGCGCGCGGACGGTGGTCGTCTCCCGGGTCGGTGCCGGCGATGAGGTCATGTCGCACATCGTGGCACGTGCTGACGGTCGCCGGGCCCCGCCGGCGCGGGGTTGTCCACAGGCCGGGGACCGGGCGCGGTCCTGTGGAGAACCGGCGTGGGTCAGGTCGTCTACGGTGGTCGCCGTGCCGCCCACACCGCCCGCCCACGACGGGCTCCCCACCAGTCCCGACGACCCGCGGATCGACGTGCGCCGCTCGAAGCGCCGTAAGCGGACGGTGTCGGCGAGGCTCGAGGGCGAGACCGTGGTGGTGCTCATGCCCGCGGGTCTGCCCAGGTCAGAGGAGCGGCGGCTCATCTCGCAGATGCTCACCAAGCTCGCGAGGTCGGGTGGGGGTCGCGGTGCGCGGGCCTCGGACGCCGAGCTGATGGAGCGCGCGAGGGGGCTGTCCGCCCGGTGGCTCGACGGCCGGGCGGTACCGGAGTCGGTGCGGTGGGTGCCGGCCATGACCACGCGCTGGGCGTCGTGTTCGCCGGGCTCCGGGACGATCCGTGTCAGTGAGTCGTTGCGTGACGTCCCGGCGTATGTCCTGGACTACGTCTTGGTGCACGAGTTGGCGCATCTGGTGGTGCCGGGTGGGCACCCTCCCGAGTTCTGGGAGGTGGTCAGAGGTTTCCCGCGGACTGAGCGGGCGATGGGCTACCTCGAGGCGTACTCGCGGGTCCTGCGGTCGGGCGCGGGGCCGCAGGGGGGTGACGCGGGCGCCGAGGGCGGGGACGAGGGCGGGGAGGATGTGGGTGACCTCATCGACCGGGGAGGGGGATAGGTCCCGCCGTGGCGCCGGGCGGCGGTACCGAGAACACCGCGACGACGACGACGAAGCGGGCCGCCACCCGGCGACCCGCTCCCGTCCTCTCGTGACGTCTCAGGCGTCGTCCCGCGGTCCGTCGGGGTCGGCGGGGCCGCTGCCGGCAGCGCCACCGGACTCCCGCAGGAACTTCTCGATCTCGTCCACGCCGCTGGAATCACCGGTGGACTCGTCGAGCAGGCGGTCGATCACGGCTGCCGGGTTCTCGAGGTCCTCGCCCACGGGCAGGAGATCGGGGTGCTGCCACAGGCCGTCGCGGCGCTCGGTCCCCACGGCCTCGCCGACGCGCCGCCACAGCTCGGAGGCCTCGCGGGCCAGTCGGGGCCGCAGCTCGAGCCCGACCAGGGAGGAGAACGCCTGCTCGGCGGCGCCGCCGGTGGCCCGCCGGCGCAGCCACATCTCGCGGAGCTTGTCGGCGCTGGGCAGCCGCTCACCGATGGCGGCGGTGACCACGGCGTCGACCCAGCCCTCGACCAGTGCGAGGAGGGTCTCGAGGCGGCCGAGGGCCGCCTCGTTGACGTTGGTGATCTTGGGGCCGATCGCGCCGCCGGAGAGCATCTCCTGCAGCTTGGCGGGGTCCTGGAGCACCGACGGGTCGAGTCCGGCGGCCAGGTCGTCGAGGCCGGAGGTGTCCACGCGGATGCCGCGGGCGTACTCCTCGACCGTGGCCAGGAACCGGGCGCGCAACCAGGGGGCGCCGGAGAACAGTCGCAGGTGTGCGGCCTCGCGGGCGGCGAGGAACACCACGACCTCCTGGCGCGGCAGTTCGAGCTCGTCGGCGAACGCGTCGATCGCGGCGGGGCTCAGCGCCGCCACGCCGTCGTCCCCGAACGGGATCCCCACCTCGGAGGAGAACAGCACTGCCGGTGCGAGTTTGCCGAGGCCCTGGCCGAGCTGCATCCCGAAACCCATGCCGCCCATCTGGTCGAGCATGCCCAGCAGCGGCCCTGCGATCTGCCTGGCCTCCTCGGGCATCGCCCCCTTGGTGGCGGAGTTCATCTGCTCGGCCACCGGGGTGCAGATCTTCTCCCAGGTGGGCAGGGACTGCTCGACCCACTGCTGCGGGGTCCAGACCTCGGTGCGGTGCACGCCGGTGGGGAACACCGTGGTGTCGTCCAGCCACAGTTCGGCGAGGCGGACGGACTCCTCCACGGCGGTGCGGGAGGCGTCGGTGACCACGGGTGTGCGGCCGAGCGCCTGTAGTGCGACGTTCTTGGCCAGTTGGTAGTTGACGGGGCCGGAGCTGCCGGGGCCGGACATGGCCGAGCCCATCGAGCCCAGCATCTGGCCGAACTGGGAGAGCATCTGCCCGAACTGGGAGGGGTCGAAGCCGCCGGGGCCGCCGAAGCCGAATCCGCCGGCTCCGGGGCCGCTCTGGCCGCCGGAGCCGCCGGGGTTGCTGTCCCGGTCGTCGTCCCGCCCGTGGTCGTCGGAAGCGGAGAAACCGAAGGGCTGGTTCATGCCACAACGGTACAGCGTGCAGGGGTGCGGGGTCCGGCCGCGCCGCGACCCGGCGGGGAGGCGGACTAGCCTGACCTCCGTGAGTCGTCGCCTGTTCACCCTGTTCGCCGCACTGGTCCCGGCGGTGCTGTTGCTCGTCCTCGCCACCTCGGCCACCGTGCCGCTGGTCGCGATGGGCCCCGGCCCGACCTACGACACGCTCGGTCAGGCGGAGGTGGAGACCGAGAACGGGGCCCTCGAGGAGGTGCCGGTCATCGAGGTCTCCGGGCGCGAGCCGGACGTGACCACGGGGTCGCTGCGGATGACCACGGTCGCCGTGCGGGACCGGCTGACCCTGGTGGACGCGATGCGGTTCTGGCTGGATCCGGCGCAGGTGGTGGTTCCCCGAGACCAGGTGTTCCCCCCGGACCGGTCCCGTGACGAGGTGCGCGAGTCCAACGCGGCCGAGATGGTCGGCTCGGAGAACAGTGCCGAAGCGGCCGCGTATCGCTACCTCGGCATCCCCATGGAGGCACGGGTCGAAGGTGTGGACCCGGCGGGGCCGGCGGCGGGCCACCTGGAGCCTGGGGACGTCATCGTGTCGGTCGACGGGGTGCCGGTCCCGGACACCACCGAGGTGGTGGAGCAGGTGAGCGCGCACCGCCCGGGGGACCAGGTGGAGGTGGCGTACCGGCGTGACGGCGGGGAGGTGACGACGACGACGGTGACGTTGGCCGCCGCCGGACCGGACGGCGATCCCGAGCAGGGGCGCCTGGGCATCCTCGTGGGGGACACCCCGGCGGACGGTACCGACGTCACGATCTCGGTGGCGCCCGATGTCGGGGGGCCCTCGGCCGGGCTGATCCTGGCGATCGCGATCGTGGACCGGTTGTCGCCGGGCGAGGCCACCGGGGGTGCGGACGTGGCGGGCTCGGGCACGATCAGCCCGGACGGGACGGTCGGCTCGATCGGCGGGATCCGGCACAAGATCCGCGCAGCGCAGGAGGTCGGGGCCACGGAGTTCCTCGTCCCGGCGGCCAACTGTGCGGAGGCTGTGCAGAACCCCCCGGACGGGATCAGGCTCATCGAGGTGTCCACCCTCGCGGGTGCGTTGGAGGCGCTGGAGACGGCGGCCGCCGGGGGTGAACCACCGACCTGCGGCTGAGGCCGGGCATTTCCGTAAGGTGGGACCCACGAGCATGTCCGCCCCAGCAGTCCAGGAGCACCACCTGTGTCCGTCCGCCCACCCGGCAGCCCGACCGGCAGGCCCGTCGCGATCACGCGTCGGGGTCGTGCCGTCGCCGTCGCCGTCGTCGTCCTCATCCTCCTCATCCAGGTCCTCCCCAGGCTCAACAGCGCCTACACGGACTGGTTGTGGTTCGGCAGTGTCGACGCCACCAGTGTGTTCCGGACCGAGCTGCTCACGCGGCTCGGTCTCTTCGTCGTGGCAGGTCTGCTGATCTTCCTCGCGGCGGGAGCCGGCATCGTGCTGGCCTACCGCTACCGGCCGGTGTTCCTCGCCCAGGCCGGGTTGCCCGATGCGTTGGCCCGCTACCGGGCGGCGATGGGAGGCTCGCTGGCCAAGTCGGTCGTGTGGATCCCCATCGTGTTGGGCATCCTCGCCGGCTCGATCGCACAGACCGGCTGGCAGACCGTCCTGGCGTTCTTCAACTCCACGTCGTTCGGCCAGACCGACCCGCAGTTCGGGTTGGACATCTCCTTCTACGCCTTCCAGCTGCCCATGTGGCGCGCGATCGTCACATGGATCATGGTCGCGGTGGTGTTGGCGTTCCTCACCAACCTCATCACCCACTACATCGTGGGCGGGTTGCGGCCGGGCGCGCGGGAGGGCGCGCTGACGCGCGCGGCCCGGATCCAGCTGTTGACCCTGGCGGGGATCTTCATCCTGACCAAGGCCGCGGCCTACTGGCTCGACCGGTACGAGCTGCTGTTCCGCGAGAACTCCACCTTCACCGGCGCCGGGTACACCGACGTCAACGCTGTGATGCCGGCCAAGATCTTCATGTTCTCGGTGGCCTTGGTCTGCGCGATCGCCTTCTTCGCGACGATCGTCATCAAGGACCTGCGCATCCCGGCTCTGGCCACCGTGCTCCTGCTGTTCTCCGCGCTGGTGGTGGGCTCCGCCTGGCCGCTGGCCGTCGAGCAGTTCTCGGTCAACCCCAACCGTGCCGAGAAGGAACGCGAGTACATCGCCCGCAACATCGAGGCGACCCGGGCCGCCTACGACATCGGCGACGACCGGGTCACCTATATCGAGAACTGGGGATCGGCCAACCCGAACCCGCGTGAGGCCGCGTCCGACATCACCACGCTGTCCAACGTGCGCGTGCTGGACCCCAACGTGCTGGCCCCCACGTTCACGCAGCAACAGCAGCTGCGCAACTTCTACGGTTTCCCCGAGACGCTGAGCATCGACCGGTACACGATCGATGGTGAGATGCGGGACTTCCTGGTCGCGGCACGGGAGCTCAACCCGTCGGCCCTGCAGGCAAACCAGCGGGACTGGATCAACCGGCACACCGTCTACACGCACGGCAACGGGTTCGTGGCGGCGCCGGCGAACCGGGTCAACGAGATCGCCGACGACGCGGGCTCGGACCGCGGCGGCCTGCCGAACTACCAGGTGTCGGACCTGGACGCGATCAACAACGACCAGGAGATGATGATCCCGGTCACACAGCCGCGTATCTACTTCGGCGAGCTGATCGCCCAGTCGGATCCGGATTACGCGATCGTGGGGGACAACGGGGACGGCCCGCGTGAGTACGACACGGACTCCGCGCAGTACACCTACACCGGCTCCGGTGGTGTGCCGGTCGGCGGCTGGGTCAACCGCACCGCGTACGCGCTCAAGTTCGCCGAGCGCAACATCCTGCTGTCCGGCCTGATCGGTGCGGACTCCAAGATCATCTATGACCGGGACCCGCGGGACCGCGTGCAGAAGGTCGCGCCGTGGCTCACCACGGACACCAACACCTACCCGGCGGTGATCGACGGGCGCATCAAGTGGATCGTCGACGGGTTCACCACCCTCAAGACCTACCCGTACGCGCAGCTGAGTTCTCTCGAGGCCATGACCTCGGACTCCCTGAGCTCCGGAGGCCGGGTGCTGCCGGACGAGAAGGTGTCCTACATCCGCAACTCGGTCAAGGCCACCGTCGACGCGTACGACGGCACGGTGGACCTGTACGAGTTCGATGAGTCGGACCCGGTCCTGCAGACGTGGATGAAGGCGCTGCCGGGCATCGTGAAGCCCCAGGAGGAGATCTCCGAGGAGCTGCGGGAGCATTTCCGCTACCCCGAGGACCTGTTCAAGGTGCAGCGTGAGCTGCTGGCCAAGTACCAGGTCGACGACCCGGGCCAGTTCTTCACCAATGACGCGTTCTGGTCGGTCCCGTCGGACCCCACGGTCACCTCGTCCATCCAGAACCCGCAGACCCCGGCCGCGACGGGCCCGCTGGGCGGGCCTGCCGCCGGCACCACCGGCGGCGCCGGGACCCAGACCGCAGACCGGGAAGGCCCCAGCCAGCCCCCGTACTACGTGGTGGTCTCCGACCCGTCTGACCCGGATTCGGACACTCCGTCCTTCCAGCTGATCTCCGCGTTCCGCGGGTACGAGCGGGAGTTCCTGGCCGCGCACATGTCGGCCAGTTCGGATCCGGAGACGTACGGCGACATCGTGGTGCGTGTCCAGCGCCCCACGGAGCCGCTCGCGCAGGGCCCCAACCAGGCGCAGGACATCATGATCGCCTCGCCGGCCATCGCCCAGGACCGGCGGCTGTGGGGTGAGACCGCGGAGATCACCGAGGGCAACCTGCTGGCGCTGCCGCTGGCCGGCGACTCGGTGCTCTACGTGGAGCCGATCTACACCCAGCGTAAGGACCAGGACTCGGCGTTCCCGCGTCTGCTGCGCGTGATGGTCACCTACGACCGCGCGGTGGGTTACGCGCCGACCCTGTACGAGGCGCTCAAGCAGGTGGGTATCGAGGCGGATCCCAACGCGGTCCGGATCGACGAGAGCGGCGAGGCCGAGGCGGAAGTGGACGCCGGGGAGAGCGCGTCCCGGCCCGGCGCCGAGGGCACCGCGCCCCAGCCGTCCACGCCGTCGACGAGCGGGGGCGGCGAGGGCGACAGTGCCGAGCGCGCCGCCGCGGTGCGTGAGCTCAACTCCGCCCTGGCGGCCGTCCGGTCGGCGCAGACCAGCGGAGACCTCGGCAAGCTGGGCCAGGCACTCGACGACCTGCAGGCCGCGGTCGACGCCTACCAGGCGCTCGGCAACGGCAACTGACGGCCCGCCCGGGCCGGCATCCCTTCGGGGAGCCGGCCCGGGCGGTTCCGTTCTCAGCGGGTGTCGGCCACGCTGTCCTGCGGCAATTCGACTCCTGGTGTGTATCTGGTCACGTTCCGGCCAGTTCCCGTTCACCGATTTGCATTGTTCGAGCGGTGGCACGTAGTGTCATACACGCAATCGACGCGGGGTGGAGCAGCTCGGTAGCTCGCTGGGCTCATAACCCAGAGGTCGCAGGTTCAAATCCTGTCCCCGCTACCACGCACTCAGGCCCGGTTCCTCTCGAGGAGCCGGGCCTGAGGTCATTTCGCTACCCGGGTGCGGCTCCTGTGGGTTATGGGCCAAAATGTGTGTATGGCTTTGGGCGTGTCGCTCCCGGTTAGGGGCCGGTTCGTCCGCCCCAGCCCTTTTGGATGCCGTTGCCGTCTTCCCAGCTGAAGCTGGTGCCCATGGCCGGTCCGAGGGGTTCTTCCTCGGGTTGTTGTGGTGTTCGTGGTGGCGGGTTGTAGTGCTCGGCTCTGCTCGGCGCCCTGCACGGCTCAGTGCGCAGTGCTCGGTTCGGTTCGGCGCCCTGCACGGCTGGCCACGACGCCCGGATGCGCATCTCCTGTGGGGCTGCGCATCCGATTCGTCGCCCGGCGGAGTGGTTACGCACCCGTTCAGCGCCCAAGAGGATGCGTAACCCGCCCGCAGTGGTGTGACAGGGGCTGGGGCAGATGCCGGCCGAGGCGGGGATGCGACAGCTGTGGCGTCAGTCGATTCGTGATGCAGCAGCGCCTTTGGTACTGTCATCACCGCAACAGCGACTGGGAAAGCGGCTGAGAGCCGCCGGTCCGGACGATGTTGATGTGCTCGCCAGGTGATGGCGGGCAGGCGACGCGGGGTGGAGCAGCTCGGTAGCTCGCTGGGCTCATAACCCAGAGGTCGCA
>CAYFRF010000003.1:85262-89294 GCA_964345415.1 uncultured Microbacter sp.
CTGGCGGCCGTCGCGGCGGCCCGCGCGCTCGGACTGGAGACCGTGATCGCCGTGGACACCCAGGATTCCCGCTTGGAGCAGGCGGCTGCTCTCGGTGCGCACACCATCAACCCCAGCACGCTGCCCGAGGGCGGCGTGGTGGAGAAGATCCGCGAGCTCACGGCCGGTGGCGCCACCAACGCCGTCGACACGACCGCCGTCCCGCAGGTGATCAAGCAGGGCGTGCAGGCACTCGCCGCCCGCGGCCGCATGGTCGTGGTGGGGTTGGGAGCGCCGGAGTTCCCGATCGATGCGATCGACCTGCTCTACAACGGCAAGACGGTCCAGGGCTGCATCGAGGGCGACGCCGACCCGCACGTCCTCATCCCGCGACTGCTCGAGATGCGCGCGGCCGGCACCCTCCCGCTCGACGGGCTGGTCACCACCTATCCCTTCGAGGACATCAACCGTGCGGTCGAGGAGGTGACCGCCGGAAAGGTGGTCAAGCCGGTGCTCGTCTTCTGAGCGGGCGGCCCCCGCTGGGCCGGCGATCGGGCGGTCCAGCGGGGGGCCGGTGAGCGACCGGTCCAGCGGGTGGCTCACCGGCCCAGCGGGTGACTCAGCGCCCGCTCCAGCGGGGCGCGCGCTTCTCCGCGAACGCGGCCACTCCTTCGCGGGCGTCGTCGGAGAGCAGGACGGGGCTGGCCATCTCGCTCTGGCGACCGAACGCCTCCTCAGGCGTCCAGGTGGGAGCCTCGTCGATGATCTGCTTGCCGACGCTGACCGAGAGCGGTGCGTTGGCGGCGATCCGTCGCGCGGTCTCCAGTGCGGTCTCCAGGGCCTTGCCGCGGGGGACCAGGGTGTTGACCAGCCCCAGTTCATACAGTCGTGCGGCGGGCATGCCGTCGCCGAGCAGCGCCAATTCGAGGGCGACAGGCCGCGGCAGGCGGACTGCGGAGCGCCAGAGGCCGCCGGCGGCGGCGAGCAGGCCACGCTTGACCTCCGGCAGGCCGAAGGAGGAGTCCTCGGCGGCGACGATCAGGTCGGCGCACATGACCAGCTCGAACCCGCCGGCCAGGGCGGGCCCCTCCACCGCGGCGACGGTCGGCTTGGTGGGCGGCTCCGCGGTGAGGCCCAGCGGGCCGCGGCGGTCGGTGACCGGCACCTGGCCACGGTTGGCCCCGGACAGGTCCATCCCGGCGCAGAACGTGTCGCCCGTTCCGGTGAGCACGATGGCGCGGATGGCGGTGTCGTCCTCGGCGTCGTCCACGGCGCGTTCGAGCTGGATGGCGGTGGCCTGGTCGATCGCGTTCTTGGCGTGGGGGCGGTTGAGCGTGATCACCCAGACGGAGCCGTCACGGCGGGTGAGGACGGGGGCGGTGGGCGAGGCGGGCAGCTCCTGCGGTTCGCCCTCCACCACGACCTTGCCGCCGTCGAGGCGGAGTGTGCGGCGTAGCGGTGACCCGGTGGTGAGCGTCTCGATGTCCTCCGCGTTCTCGCGCCGCAGCAGGACGCGGGCACCGTCCGGGGTGATGGCGGAGACCACCACGCCCTCGGCGCCACCGTCGCGGCCGTGCGGGACGGTCACGGCTTCGATCACGGCGGTTCCGTCGAGCTCGGTGCGGGCCGGTCGCGGGGCGGGCCGTTCGATCGCCGGCTTGAGGTGCGCGAAGGGCTGGGCCGGCGGGATTCCGGAGTAGATGCCCAGCGAGTGCTTGGTGGCGTACCAGCCCAGCGAGGTGGACAGGCCGTACTGCTCGGGATCCTCGCGAAGGAGCGGGACCAGCGTCGACACGGCGTGCAGTCCGTAGTTGTTTCCGGGCCCGCCTGCGGCGGTGAGACCGCCGGTCACGCTGAGGGGCCGGGCGGGGTCCTGCCAGGGCAGTCCGAGCGCGCGTGCCCCGAGCTGCACGGCGGACGGGAAGCACGAGTAGAGGTCGACGGGGCCCAGGTCGTCGGCGGTGATGCCGGCGTGGGAGAGTGCGGCGGCGCCGGCGGCGGCGATCGCGGGGGAGCGGGTGAGGTCGGCGCGCTCGGAGACGAACCACTCGTCGGTGCCCGACGCGCCGGCGTGCAGGAAGACCCACTTGTCCTGGGGGACCCCGAGGGCCTGGGCGGCGGCCACGCTGGCCACGATCACGCCGGCGGCGAGGTCGACCTGGAGGTTGGCGCACATGAGCTTGGTGTACGGCGCCGAGACGGCGCGGTTGGAGCTGCTCGGGTAGCCGATCTCCTCGGCGGTGCGGGCGGTGGGGTCCCACGCGTAGGGGTTCTCGGCGGCGACCGCGCTGTTGCGGGACCACAGGTCCGCGATGTGCGCCTGGTGTTCCTCGGGGCTCTCGCCGGAGTCGGCCAGCAGCGCGGATTCGATCAGTGAGTACACGTAGATCGGCGCGCCGAGCCCGACGCTGGTCTCGGCCTCGTTGTTGGCGGGCCGGTCGACCCCGATCACGCGGTCCGGGCCGGAGTCGGGGTCCTGGGTGGTCCACTCGGGTTCGCGTCCGAGGGCCTGCAGGGCGGCGACGGTGGCGCCGGCCTCGGCGCCGCTGACCAGCGCCAGGTGGCCGGTCCGGTCGGCGATCTGCTGGGCGGCGTCGTTGACCGCGAGCTGTGCGCCGTCCCCACCGTAGGGCGAGGTCTGGACGGTCTCGGCGAACTCGGCGCCCACGGCCTCGGCGACGTATCCGGCCTGGTCGGGGTACGTCCACGAGGCGCTGGGCACGGCGTAGACGAGATCCGCGCGCGACAGCAGCGGTCCCTCCGCCCCGGTGTCGGCGGCGGCGGCCTGCAGGGCCTCGACGGACATCCGGGCCGGCTCGGAGGCGGTGTCCGGGTCCGGGTGGCGGCGCACGACCTGACCCACGCCGATGATCACCGGGGTGGACGGGTCGAGCATCTGGCCGGTGCGTTCGTGGAGGACGGGCTCGTCCGCGTAGCGGCCGGGTCCACCACCGCCGTCGACGAGTCCGGCAAGCGCGGCCAGCGACTCGGTGAGGGCCTCCTCGACGCTACGGACGGCGGTGAGGCCCACCGGGCCGCGCACCGGCGGGCCGTCCAGGGCGCCGTCGAGACGCACGGCGCTGCCGCCGGCGGTCGGGACCACGGTGCACCAGAGACCGACGGTGATGCCCATCGGGCCCTCGCCACGGAGCTCGAACCCGCTCTCGTCGGCCTTCTCGACACTCCACCGCACCTGGACGGGGATGTCCATCAACTTCATCTGCTGGACGAACTCGCCGCCGGTGGTGAGTCGATCGGCCCGCTCGCCGCGCCAGGACAGGTGGAAGGTGAGCCACTCGTGGGTGCGGTCCGTGTCGGTCACCACGTCGAGGATCGCGGCCGGCGGCGCGGCGATCGCCCGTGCGGCGTCGACCTGACGTACGTAGCCCTCGATCCCGTCCGGTGCGGGGACGGTCACATCTGCGGCGACCTCGGACGAGCCGATGCCGGGGATGACCTTGGAGGCGAGGTCCTCCAGGGTGGCCAGGGCCGTCTGGGCAAGAACGGGGGCCAGTGTGCGACCGGTGTCGACGAGGCCCTTCACGCGCGATTTTCTGGACATGCCCCACAGTTTTCCGTCTGATCGGACTGTTTTTCAAGTCCAGCCGGTCGGGAGGGCGCGGTGGCGCGGTGTGCTGCGCCGTTCCGCGAGTAGGGTCACGGCCATGTCACGCACCCGTCGTCCGCAGCAGGAGCGGGCCGTCGCCACCCGCGCGAAGCTCATCGAGGCCGCCTACGAGTCCCTGCTCGAGCGCGGTTACGGGGCCACGACCGTGGGGGAAGTGCAGAACCGTGCGGGGGTCGCGCGGGGCACGCTCCTGCACCATTTCCCCACGCGCGGTTCCCTCATGGCCGGGGTGGTGGAGGACATCGTCGAGCGCCGACTGCGGGTTCTCACCGCACCCGGCGCAGGTGGTGCCGGTGGCGAGGGTTGCGAGGGCGGGGCCGTTCGCGGCGGCGGGGATGGCTGTCGGGGTGCGCGAGCGGGCGTCCATCGGGGCGGCGACGACAGCGACGACGACAACACCGACGCCGGCCACGACGACGACAACA
>CAYFRF010000003.1:89394-96102 GCA_964345415.1 uncultured Microbacter sp.
CGACGCCGGCCACGACGACGACAACAACGACGCCGGCCACGACAACGACGACGACAACAACAACACCGACGCCAGCAGTGACATTCGCGAGGCGGCGAGCTGGGACGACGTCGTGGACCTGGTCTGGGAGGAGCTCCAGGGGCCGCCGTTCACCGCGGCGCTCGAGCTCTGGGTGGCGTCCCGCACGGATCCGGATCTGCGGCAGGCGCTCATCCCGTTGCAGGAGCGGATCTTCGGCACGGTTCACCGGAACGTCACGCGGCTGGCAGGGGAGGATCATCCGCGCGCGCCGATGCTCGTGCAGTTCACCATCGACCTGCTCACCGGCGCGCACCTGGCGGGAACCCTCCAGCCGATGGTCGGCGCCTCGGCGGTGGTCGAGGCGTGGAAGGTCGCGGTGCGGGAGCTCGCCGGCGGGACGGGGCAGGACGTGGCGGGGCGGGACATGGCCGGGGAGAGCGCGGCCGAGGAGGATCGGGCGGTGCGGCAGCGCGGCTCGAGCTGACCGCCCGGCTGCCAGCGGGGGCGGCGGGCGGGTATCGAGGTAAGCGCCCCGGGAGTGTCCGGGATCACATAATTTGGACGGGTTTCTGTTCGCCTGTCCACACTCGCCGGCGAACTCCCTGATCACTCCCAGGAGGAGCCATGACGACCTCACTCGACCGCGACGCGCTGTTCATCGGGACCACGTGGGTCGCGCCCGCGACCGACGCGACGATCGAGGTGATCAGCCCCCACACCGAGGAGGTCGTGGCGCGCGTCCCGGAGGGGTCGATCGCCGACATCGACGCGGCCGTCGCGGCGGCCCGACGGGCATTCGACGAGGGGCCGTGGCCTCGCATGTCGCCGGACGAGCGCATCGAGGTGGTGGCCCGCCTGTCCGCGCTGTACGCCGGCCGCCTGGACGAGATGGCGGAGGTCATCGCCACCGAGATGGGCTCGCCGATCTCGTTCGCGAAGCTCGCCCAGGCACCCGCCCCGTGGATGCAGATCGAGGCGTTCCTCAAGATCGCCCGCGAGTTCCCGTGGGAGGAGAGCCGGCCCGGAGCGCTCGGCGGCGACGTGCTGGTGCGGCACGAGCCGGTCGGCGTGGTGGCGGCCATCCCGCCGTGGAACGTCCCGCAGTTCACGGTCCTGTCCAAGCTCATCCCCGCGCTGCTCACGGGTTGCACGATCGTCATCAAGCCCGCCCCCGAGACGCCGCTGGACACCTACCTGCTGGCCGACCTCCTGGTCGAGGCCGGGGTGCCCGAGGGAGTGGTGAGCATCGTCGCCGCGGGCCGCGAGGTGGGCGAGCACCTCGTGCGCCACCCGGGGATCGACAAGGTGGCCTTCACCGGCTCCACCGCGGCGGGCCGCAGGATCGGCGCGATCTGCGGTGAGCAGCTCAAGCGCTGCTCCCTCGAACTGGGCGGCAAATCGGCCGCGATCGTGCTCGACGACGCGGATGTGATCGCCGTGGTCGAGGGACTGAAGTTCGTGGGCGTGATGAACTCCGGCCAGGCGTGCGTCGCCCAGACCCGCGTCCTGGTGAGTCGTGACCGGCACGACGAGGTGGCCGAGGCGATCGCCGCCGGCATCGGTGGCATGAAGGTGGGCGACCCGCTCGACCCCGCCACGGAGATCGGACCCATGGTCGCCAGGCGTCAGCAGGAGCGGGTGAGTTCCTACATCGAGATCGGGCAGCAGGAGGGCGCCACGCTGCTCACCGGCGGCACCGGCCGGCCCGAGGGGCTCGACACCGGCTGGTACGTCCGGCCCACCGTGTTCGCCGGGGTGGACAACTCCATGCGGATCGCGCAGGAGGAGATCTTCGGCCCCGTCCTGTCCGTGATCGCCTACGACTCGGTCGACGATGCGGTGCGCATCGCCAACGACTCGGAATACGGCCTGGCCGGCACCGTGTGGACCGCCGACAGGGAAGCCGGGCTCGGCGTGGCCCGCCGCGTCCGCACCGGCACCTACGGGGTCAACACGTACACGATGGACTTCGCCGCCCCGTTCGGCGGATTCAAGGCCTCCGGCATCGGACGCGAGTTCGGCCCCGAGGGCCTGGCCCAGTACACCGAGCCCAAGTCGGTCTACCTGGGCTAGAAGGCGGGCCCGGGGCCCGTGCGGGGGCGGGGCTTCAGCCCGCGGGCGTCACTCCGGCCCCGGAGGCCTCGCGCGTGAAGTCGATCGCGAGCAGTGCGTTGGAGACCGCGGTGACGCTCACGTTGCCCAGTGGCCCGGTGCGGTCGAAGACCTCGGCGGTGGACACCGAGATCCCGTCGTGCTGCACGTGGTCGAGGGCCCGCAGGCCCAGCTCCACGCCGTCGGGGCGGCGGGCGAGCGTCAGGCTCACGTCGGTGTTGATGTAGCCGACGCCCCCGCTGCCCCAGTTGGTCACCATGCTGGCCGTGTCCGCGATCCCCGCCACCTGCTGGAACGTGGTGCCCGGCTCGTCCAGGACCACCGGGATGCCGGTGTGCCACATCGTGTGGCGCCCGGCGTTCTGGTGCTCCTCGAACCGGTTGGACCACGGGGCGTCGCTCGAGGTGAACGGGACGCCGACCGTTCCGCCCGGGCGCACGAGGTCCGTCGGCGGGGGAGAGGGCCGGTCGGCGGGCGACCACACCTCGCCCCCCGGGTCCTCGGACGGTGCCAGGCAGAGCGCACTGGCCCGCGCGGTGACCTGGCCGCCCTGCACCAGGCTCACATCGATCAGCGTCAGTCGCCGCCCGGTGCGCACGACCTCGGTCCGCACGTCGGTGTGCAGCATCCGGCTCGGCCGGAACAGGTCCACGTGGAAGCGGGTGGGGACGAAGTGCCCGCGCCCGAGTTCCTGCAGCGCGTCCTCGGCGCCGCACGCCAGCAGTCCGCTCACCGCGACCCCGTGGAGGTGTTCGGGGTCCCACTCGCTGCGGGAGACGTCGAGCGGCTCGAAGATGCCGCCCACCCGCCGGAAGTACGCGGGGACGAGATGGTCGCGAGAGAACCCGACCCGGGTGCGCGTGCCGGCGGCGTTGTCGTCGTCGTCGTGGTTCTTGTGGTTGTGGTCACCGGCGCCGGGCACGGCGCCACCTCCCGCGCCCGCGCTCACGCCGACAGCCCCAGCCGACCGGCGAGCTTGTCCAGGTAGGTCAGGACCGTGGCCTCGTCGGCGTCGGGCACGCCCCAGATCAGCTCGCTCGCCCGCGCGCCGGTCCAGTCCGCGAGATTGGCCTCGGTCGGCTTGGCGGCCACCAGGACGCGCACATCCGGCTCACCCTCGCGCCCCGCCTCGGCCCACGCGTCCCGGAGCTTGGCGGCGTTGGCCGACACATCGGTGCTGGTCGGGGTGGTCATCCAGCCGTCGGCGTGCCGGGCGATCCAGGCGAAGGTCTTCGGTCCCGCGCCCGCGCCGATGATCACCGGGATGCGGCCCTGCGGCGGCTTGGGCCAGGCCCAGCTCGGGCCGAAATTCACGAACTCCCCGTCGTACGCGGCCTCCTCCTGCGTCCACAGGGCGCGCATCGCCTCGAGGTACTCCTTGAGCACGGTGCGGCGCTTGTTCGCGGGCACGTGGTGGTCGGCCAACTCGTCGGTGTTCCAGCCGAAGCCCGCGCCGATGGTCAGGCGCCCGTCGGAGAGGTGGTCCAGCGTGGCCAGGGTCTTGGCCAGGGTGATGGGGTCCGACTCGACGGGCAGGGCGACCGCGGTGGACAGGCCGATCTTCTCGGTCACCGCCGCGCAGGTCGCGAGCGAGACCCAGGGGTCGAGCGTGCGCGTGTAGCGGTCGTCGGGAAGTTCCTCGCCGCCGGTGGGGTGCAGAGCGTCGCGGCGGACCGGGATGTGGGTGTGTTCGGGCACGTAGATGGTGTCGAACCCGCGGTCCTCGGCGGCCTTCGCGAGCACCGCCGGCCTGATGCCGCGGTCCGAGGTGAACAAGACGATTCCGTTTCGCATACACACACCCTAGAACGTGTCCTAGTCTTGTGGAGCAGTGTTCAGACACTTGTCCATACAGGTGTCGACCCGAGCGCCTTCAGGGGGAGCCGCCACCATGACCACCGAATTCAACATCGCGCTGACACACGAGGCCGTCTGCGAGGCGCTCCCGGACCGGGAGGCGATCGTCTGGCGCGACCGTCGGCTGACCTACCGCGAACTCAACGACCGCAGCCGCAGGCTCGCCACCTACCTGCACCGGGCCGGGCTCGGCGCGCACCACGAACGGGACGGCCTCAAGGGGCACGAGTCGGGGCAGGACCACGTGGCCCTGTACCTCTACAACGGCAACGAGTACGTCGAGGGCATGCTCGGAGCCTTCAAAGCCCGCTGCGCCCCGGTCAACGTCAACTACCGGTACGTCGCCGACGAGCTGCGCTACCTCTTCCTCGACAGCAACTCCCGGGCGGTGATCTACCACGCCCGGTTCGCGCCGCTGCTCGCGGAGATCCGCGACGACCTGCCGAATCTCGAGGTGCTGCTCCAGGTGGCCGACGACTCCGGCGAGGAGCTGCTACCCGGCGCGGTGGACTACGAGGAGGCGCTGGCCTCGGTCCCCGCCGACCTGCCCGACGTGGGGCACTCGCCGGACGACCTGTACGTGATCTACACCGGCGGCACCACCGGGCGGCCCAAGGGCGTCCTGTGGCGCCAGCACGACATCTTCATGTCCTCCATGGGCGGGCGCACCCCGGGCGTGTGGGACCCGGTCTCTACGTATGACGAGGTGGTGGAGCGGGCGCACAACGGGATCGGCGGCACGATGCTCATGATCCCGCCGTTCATGCACGGCGCCGCCCAGTGGTCCGCGTTCATCCTCATGCACCAGGGCGCCACCATCGCGATCCCGGACGAGAACCGGCGCATGGACCCCGCGGACGTCCTGCGCACACTCGAGCGGGAGAAGGCCAGCACCATCACGATCACCGGCAACGCGGTCATGCGCCCGCTGCTGGAGGAGATGAAGACCGGGAAATACGACCTGTCCTCGCTGACGATCATCGGCAACGGCAGCGCGATCCTCTCGCCCGAGGTCAAGGAAGAGGTCCTCGAACTGCTGCCGGACACGCTGATCAACGACTCGGTGGGCTCCTCGGAGACGGGCGCGCAAGGCTCGCACCTGTCGTTCAAGGGAGCGGCGGCGACGGGCAAGTTCGGGCCGGGGCCGGGCGCCGTGGTGGTGGACGAGGACCTGGAGGCGGTGTGCGAGCCGGGGCACGAGGGGCACGGGTGGATCGCGCAGGGTGGGTGGGTGCCGCTCGGCTACCTCGGCGACGAGGCCAAGACCGCCCGTACCTTCCCCGTGATCGACGGTGAGCGCTACGCCGTCCCCGGTGACCGCGCGCAGCTGCTGGCCGACGGCCAGATCCTCCTGCTCGGCCGCGACTCGGTCACCATCAACACCGGCGGCGAGAAGGTGTTCGTGGAGGAGGTCGAGTCGGCGGTCCTGAGCCACCCCGCGGTCCGCGACGTCACCGTGTGTGGGCGCCCGCACGAGCGGTGGGGGAGCGAGGTGGTCGCCGTGATCGAACTGGATGACGACGACGACAACACCGACGGCCCGTCCACTCCCACGGATGCCGAGCTCGCGGCCCACGTCTCCACGCGTGTGGCCGACTACAAGGTCCCCAAGGCGTGGATCGTCGTGGACCGGATCCAGCGTTCGCCCTCGGGCAAGGCGGACTACCGGTGGGCGACGTCCGTTGCCACGGCAGCCGGTGCGGAGGCCGACCGGTGAGCGGGGCGGCACCGTCGGGGAGCAGGGACGCGGCCACGACCGGCGGCGCAGCGGGTACGGCCACGACCGGCGGGGCAGCGGGTACGGCCACGATCCTCCGGGTCTCCGACCACGCCCGGGTCCGGACGCTGACGCTGGCCCGGCCGGACGCGCTCAACGCGTTCAACGAGGCGCTGTACGACGCGCTGACCATCGCCCTGCGCGAGGCCGCCGCGGACCCGGGCGTCGCGGTGGTGCTGCTCACCGGCGAGGGGCGTGCGTTCAGCGCCGGCACCGACCTGGTGGAGATGGCGCAGCGGGTCACCGACCCGGACTTCGTCCCCGGCGAGCACGGCTTCATCGGCCTCGTCGACGCCCTCGCCGAGTTCGACAAGCCGCTCGTGCTGGCGATCAACGGCCTCGGGCTGGGCATCGGCACCACGGTCATCGGGTTCGCCGACCTGGCGTTCATGGCCTCCGACGCCCGCCTCAAATGCCCGTTCACCAGCCTCGGGGTGGCGCCAGAGGCGGCGTCGAGCTACCTGCTGCCCCGGCTGGTCGGCCGGCAGAACGCGGCGTGGGTGCTGCTGTCGGCCGAGTGGATCTCGGCGCGCGAGGCGCACGAGATGGGGCTGGTCTGGCGGCTCTGTCCTCCGGAGGAGTTGCTCGCCGAGGCCACCGCCCACGCCGAGCGGTTGGCCCGGCTACCCATCTCGAGCCTGCGCGCGGTCAAGAATGCGATGACCGCGCCGCTGGCGCCCCAGGTCGCGGCGGCCCGGGCGCGCGAGAACGCGGCCTTCGCCGAGCTCATGGGCGGGCCCGCCAACTCCGAGGCCCTCGCCGCCTTCGCGGAGGGCCGCCCCGCCGACTTCACCGCCCTGCCCGACGGCGCCTGACCCGTCACCAGCCCAGCCCGGCCACGCCCCACCCGCGCAACTGCATCGGTTTGCCCCTCCGAATCGCGTGCGCGCGCGGGGTCCCGCGGGTGCGAGCAAATCCGAGGGGCTGATCGGGGGAGGGGC
>CAYFRF010000003.1:96202-97557 GCA_964345415.1 uncultured Microbacter sp.
GCGGGGTCCCGCGGGTGCGAGCAAATCCGAGGGGCTGATCGGGGGAGGGGCAGATTCCGAGGGGCGGATCGGGGTGGGGGTGTGGGCGCGGGCGAATCCGAGGGGCGGATCGGGGGAGAGGCGGGGCGTGGCGGCGGAGCCGTACGGTGGTGCTCGTGCGAGAAGTCGACGTGGTGGTGATCGGTGCGGGCCAGGCCGGACTGTCGGCGGCCCACCATCTGCAGCGACGGGGCTTCGTGCCCGTCGACCGGGCAGCGCCGGGGGAACGCACCTTCGTGGTGTTCGACGCCGAGGACGGCCCCGGCGGCGCGTGGCGGCACCGGTGGGAGTCGCTCACCATGGCCACCGTCAACGGGATCTTCGAGCTCCCCGGGATGGAGGTCCCGGAGGTCGACCGGGCAGCGCCCAGCCGCGAGGCACTGCCCCGATACTTCGCCGACTATGAGGAGCACTTCTCCCTCGACGTCCGGCGACCGGTGCGGGTGAGCTCGGTCCGGCGGGCCGGCGACGGGCCCCGCGGTGGGGTGGGGGAAGACCTCGTCGTCGTCGTCGAATCCCTGACGAGCACCACAGCGGACGGCGACGCAGACGCGCGCGGTGACCGGCGCGGCGCGACCGCGAGCACCACGTGGCGGGCGCGCTACGTCATCAACGCCACCGGCACCTGGACCCGCCCGTTCTGGCCCCGCTACCCGGGACAGGAGACGTTCCGCGGCCGGCAGCTCCACGTCCACGACTACGTCAGCGCCGACGAGTTCGCCGGACAACGCGTGGTGATCGTGGGCGCCGGCATCTCCGCCACGCAACTGCTCGAGGAGATCTCCCTCGTCGCCGACACGCTGTGGGTGACCCGCCGCGAGATCGAGTGGGAGACCGACCCGGCGCCGACGAACTTCTCGGCCGCGATCGACCGCGTCGCCGAACGGACCCGGCAGGGCCTGCCGCCCCAGAGCGTGATCAGCGTGACCGGTCAGTACCGCGGCCCGTGGATCGAACGCGCCGACGCCCGCGGAGTGCTGGTGCGGCACCCGATGTTCACCCGCATCGAACCCGAAGGCGTCCGCATGCCCGACGGGCGCCTCGAACCGGCCGACGTGATCCTGTGGGCCACCGGGTTCCGGCCCGCCGTGGCGCACCTGGCCCCGCTCGGACTTCGGACGGCCGCCGGCGGGATCCGCGTGGACGACGGGTGCGCGCTGGACGAGCCGCGCCTGTTCCTCATCGGGTACGGGCCCTCGCAGTCGACGATCGGCGCCAACCGGGCGGGCCGCGCGGCGGTGGCGGCCATCATCGCCGACGGGCGTCGCTGACACGGCGGCATCGGCGCAGCCCGGCACACACGGAATCCGCTACCC
>CAYFRF010000004.1:0-13712 GCA_964345415.1 uncultured Microbacter sp.
GCCATGGAGCCGTCCGCGTCCATCATCACGATGATGTCTCCGCTGCAGGCGGCGAAGCCGGTCTGCAGTGCGTAGCCTTTGCCGGCCCGTCGTTCCCGGACGATCACGGCGTCCGGGCGCAGGCTCAGCGCCGTCTCGACGGTGCCGTCGATCGACCGGCCGTCCACGATGTCGCCGATCGTCGGCAGCAGGCACTGCAGGTTCTCGGACTCGTTGAGCGTGGGGATGACCAGGCTGACCTTCGGTCGGGCGCTTGATACCTGTTGCGGAATGCTCCGCCCCGTCCCGTTGATGTGTTCGTACATCTCGACCCCCTTCAAGGTGCCGATGAACATATCTTAAAGGGAATTGAAGAGCCTAGAGTAACGAGTTTTTACTAAGGGAAGTCTCAGATATACCCAGCGTTCCGGCTGGACAGATGCTGCCGCGTCTGCTAGTCAGGCGTCCAGTCCGGACACCATTCCCTCGAATCCCGAGGACACGAAATGCAGGAAGTCCCGATACCGGGGCGTCTGCGACGCCGGGGCACCCGTCACCTCGTCCATCCGCGCCAACATCGGCGGGACAGCCACGAACAACGCCGCACCGAGCGTGAGGGTGAAGGCCTGACGGATCACCGCGTCGTCCGCCTCCGGCATCGCACGGTTGAGCGCCGCGTTGAGTGCGGTCTCCCAGTCACCACTCAGGTCGCCGGCCAGCTCCTGTAGAACGGGCGAGTCCGGCATGGCCGCCACGAGCTTGGCGTAGCTGCGCCAGCCCACGTCTCCCGAGGAGATGAGCTCGAACCACGGGCGGTAGACGGTGTCCAGCAACTGGCGGGCGGTGGGGATTTGCTCCGACTCGGAGAGCAGACGGGTGAGTGCGCTCATCCGGTGCTCGCGCAGGATCGTGTACCTGCGGCGGACGACCGCCGCCAGCAGCTCCGCCCTACCGCCGAAGTGGTAGGTGATCGAGGCCGGGTCCACGCCGGCGCCCTCGGCGATCGATCGCATGGTGACGGTGGCCGGATCGCCGTCCGCCAGCATGCGTTCCGCGCTGTCGAGGATCGCGTCCTTGGTTTCGCCGTTGGTGGTCGGAGACCGGTGGCGAGCGGCCTGCGTCTGGCCCGAGCCGTCACTACCCATGGTCTGCCGCTCACCCTTCTCACAGGTGCCGGCCCCACCCCTGGGCCAGCCGCTCCCGCACGGTGCGCGACAACGCGTGCGGCCCGGGCCCCGCGGCCGGGAGCGCCCGAGGGGTGAGTCGCACGGGAGGGGGGTGTCGCGTCCGCGCGATTTTCAATCTGGCCTGCCAGCTTAGAGCACCGCATTGATGCAGTCGCACTGCGCCGACGAGTTGATACCCCGCGTGCTCCCTTCGAGGCCGGACCGAGTCCCGGTGAATCCCCACGAAGCCGGTTCGTGACTCCCGGTGCCAGGGGACTGACCATTCGTGCCGCGAGCCATGACCCCGGAAATGACGAATGTCTCGGCCCATCCGTGAAAGATGGTCCGAGACATTCTCTGTGTGGGCGAAGGGGGACTTGAACCCCCACGTCCCGAAGGACACTGGCACCTGAAGCCAGCGCGTCTGCCATTCCGCCACTCGCCCCGAGTAACGCTCGAATACGTTAACACGCACCGATCCTGTGACACTAATCGCCAGGTCAGAGGCGCTGCGCGCCGCAACGCACGCGGTCGCCGGGTCGTCGGGGGTGGCTTTCGCGCGTGCTTAGCGCCGACTTCGCCTCTATGATCGACCGGATGCCGCCGAGGGGCGGCCAGACCGGTCGTGCCCGCAGGGCCACGACGAGATGCGAGAGAGGAGGCGTGGCGTGGGATTGGTCGGCAAGTTCGAGCGCACCCTGCAGGGCGCCGTGGGTGACGCGTTCGCCCGTCTCTTCGGCGGGAAGGTCGTCGCGGCCGAGGTGGAGGCCCAACTGCGCAAGCAGGCGGAGGCCTCCCTCAAGGTGGTCGACGGTCACCTGCTGGTGTCCAACAGCTACACCATCACCCTGGCCCGGTCCGACTACGCCTCGTTCACCGAGGACGAGGCCCTGGCCGTCAAGACTTTCTCCCGCCACCTCTCGGACCACATCGACGAGCAGGGGTGGGAGACGTACGGTCCGGTCGCCGTGACCTTCGTGGAGCGCGACGACCTGCACACCGGGCAGATGCGCATCGACGGGGTCGTGGATCCCGATGCGGTCCCGTTCCACATCTCGGCCGCCGCCCCGGCGCCGGCCCCGGGCCACCCGGCCCCGTCATCGCCCGGTTCGGGTCGGGCGAGTGCGAGCAAGGAGATCAACGACATGCAGGCACCCGCGTCCAACTACCCCGTCGCCTCCCGTGCGGCCACCGAGGGCGCCGGCTGGGGTGGTCCGTCAGACGCCCCCACCCAGATCACGCAGGGCCGCTCGTCGCTCACGGTGACGCTGCACCTGGAGGACGGCTCCGGTCGGACCTTCCGCCTCCAGCGGGGGTCCAACCTGCTGGGACGCGGGCAGGACGCCGCGTTCCGCCTGCCGGACACTGGCGTGTCCCGTCAGCACGCGGACATCCGGTTCGACGGCCGCGAGGCCCTGCTGAGCGATCTGGGTTCCACCAACGGCACCACGGTCAACGGCGGTCCGGTGCAGGATTGGCAACTGGCCCACGGCGACGTGATCCGCATCGGCCACTCGGAGATCACCGTCCATTTCGACTAGCCTCTACGGCATGAGAAGCCCCCGGAACCCCCGGGGACGGTGACACGTTGGTAGAGGTGACCGGAGCGGCGAGGGGAGGACGGCAGCAATGCAGGGACTTGTTCTACAGCTCTCGCGTGGGCTCCTGCTGGTCCTGTTGTGGCTGTTCATCTACCTGGCACTGCGCGCCCTGAAGACCGACGTGTTCGGCAACGTCGGCATGCGGTCGGGCACCCGGGGCGAGCGCAAGGGCGGGTTCCTGGGACGCGGTTCCAATGCCATCCGGCACCTGGTGGTGACCCAGGGCGCGCTGGCGGGCACCCGCATCACCCTGTCGGAGCAGCCCGTCCTGTTGGGCCGGGCCGACTCGTGCACGTTGGTGATAGACGACGATTACGCGTCCAACCAGCACGCCCGCCTGTCCCCACACGGCCCTGACTGGTTCCTCGAGGACCTGGGGTCGACCAACGGCACCTACCTGGACAGATCGAAGGTCACCACTCCGGTCAAGGTGGAAGCCGGCACGCCGATCCGCATCGGCAAGACCGTGATCGAGTTGCGAGCGTGACGCCCGCTCTCGTCTACACCGCGCGCTCCCACCTGGGGATGGTGCGGGAGAACAACGAGGACTCCGCCTACGCGGGCCCCCGGCTGCTGGCGCTGGCCGACGGCATGGGCGGGCACGCGGCCGGCGAGATCGCCAGCCAGTTCGTGGTCGCGGCGCTGGCCCGGCTGGACGAGGACCAGCCGGGACAGGATCTGACCGGCTCGCTGACCCGGGCGCTCACCGCGGGCAACGACGCCATCGCGCGGCACGTGGAGGCCCACCCCGAGACCGACGGGATGGGGTGCACGGCCACCGCGCTGCTGTTCGACGGCCGCCGCATGGGCCTGATCCACGTGGGTGATTCGCGCGCCTACCTCCTGCGCGACGGCGCGGTCTCGCAGATCACCAAGGACGACACGTTCGTGCAGTCCCTGGTCGACCGGGGCGAGTTGTCGGCCGACGAGGCGCATTCACACCCTCGCCGTTCCCTCATCCTCAAGGCCCTCACGGGCGAGCCGGTCGAGCCGACCGTGGTGACGCGCGAGGCCCGGGTCGGGGACCGCTACCTGCTCTGCTCGGACGGTCTGTCGGACCCGGTGAGCAGCGAGACGATCGCCGAGACCCTGGCCACCGGGACCGTGGAGGACTCCGCGGACCGCCTGGTCCAGTTGGCGTTGCGCTCGGGTGGACCGGACAACATCACGGTCGTGGTGGCCGATGTGGTGGAGTCCTCCCGCGCGACGCCCGTGATCCCCGTGGTGGTGGGTGCCGCCTCGAGTGACGAACCGGGTGTGGTGGACCCCGCCGCGGACCCGTATTCCGAGACCGCCGCGGGTAAGGCCGCCGCGTTCTCGCGCGCCCAGGTCGCCTCGCGTGCGGAGGTGGACGGAGAGGGTGCCGGTGGCGGCGCGGGTGGGCCCGGCGGCGCCGGAGGAAAGTCCGACGACGACAACGCGGCCGAGGGCGACCCCGCCCCGCCCCGCGGCAGTCGCTGGCGGTTCGCCCTGAGCGTTGTCGGTGCCCTGGTGCTGATCGCCGGGATCGTCGGTGTGTCCGCGGTGCTGGTGCGCAGCAACTACTTCGTCTCTGACGAGGACAGTCAGGTCGTGGTCAAGCGGGGCATCGCCGGGGAGGTGTTCGGGATCTCGCTGGCCTCGGTCAGCCGGGTCGCGTGTCTGACCCCCGAGGGCACGCTCAGCATGCACGACGCGGACTCGTACCCCGAGGGCTGCAACGTCTTCACCCTGGGTGACCTGCGCGAACCCGCCCGTGAGGCGGTCCGCGCCGGGATGCCCTCGGGCAGTCTGGCAGAGGCGAACGCCCAGGTGGCCCGGCTGGCGCAGGACAATCTGCTGCCCCCGTGTGACCCCACGGAGACGGGCACACGTGGCGGTGAGGGCACTTCCTCGTCGTCGTCGTCGGAGTCTTCGGTTCCCTCGACCCCCGCCCCCACGCCCGGCGCCGACCCCACCCCCGACACCGACCGCCCCACCGACCCCACACCTGACGCCGGCCGTCCCACCGCTGACCCCTCCGACCCCACTGCCGGCGACAACTCCCCCGTCCCGACCCGCTCCGCGCCCGCCCAGGTCCCCGGGGAGAACTGCCGGGCGGTGAGCTGACCATGACCGGTCCCCGCGGACAGGCCCTCCCCGACCGTCCACGCCGCGGCAAGGAGCTCGTCCTGCTGGTCGCCGCGACGGTGATCGTGGGCTTCGCCCTCCTGCTCGTCCAACTGGCCCAGGAGCAGGAACTCTCGCTCGCGCTGCTGTGGATCACGCTCGCGTTCCTCGGCCTGACCGGCGGTGCACACCTGCTCATCCGCTGGCTGGCCCCCTACTCCGACCCCGTGCTGCTGCCCTGCGTCGCCCTGCTCAACGGGCTCGGGCTGGTGCTCATCTACCGGCTCGACCTGGCGTATGCCGCGCGCGCCGTGGCGAACGGCAACGACCCGCCCGGCATGGACGTCACCCGCCAACTCCTGTGGACCCTCATCGGGCTCGCGTTCATGGCCGCGGTGCTGTTCTTCCTGCGCGACCACCGCGTCCTGGCCCGCTACGGCTACACCACCGGCTTCGCCGGCCTGCTGCTGCTGGCCATCCCCGCGGTGCTGCCCGCCCGGTTCTCCGAGATCAACGGCGCCAAGAACTGGATCATCCTGCCCGGCTTCACCATCCAGCCCGGCGAGTTCGCCAAGATCCTGCTCATCGTGTTCTTCGCCTCAATCCTCGTGGAGAAGCGCGAGCTGTTCACCACCGCCGGCAAGCGCGTCCTCGGCGTGGACCTGCCGCGCGGCCGCGACCTCGGGCCCATCATCGTGGCCTGGGTCCTGTCGCTGGGCGTGCTGGTGTTCAACACCGACCTGGGCATGGCCCTGCTCATCTTCGCCACCGTCCTCACGATGCTGTACGTGGCCACTGAACGGGTGAGCTGGCTGCTCATCGGCGTGGTCCTCGTCGCGCTGGGCGGCGTGCTCGCCTACGCACTGTTCGGGCACGTGCGGGTGCGGTTCCAGACCTGGCAGGACCCGTTCGCCTACTTCGACACCGGCGGGTACCAGACCTCCCAGGCCCTGTTCGGGCTCGCCTCCGGCGGTATGGGCGGCACCGGGCTCGGCAACGGTCGGCCCGACCAGGTGCCGTTCGCGAACACCGACTTCATCACCTCCACCATCGGCGAGGAACTGGGCCTGATCGGCCTGGCCGCCGTGCTGATCGTCTACCTCATCCTCGTGCTGCGCGGGATCCGGGTGGGACTGACCATCCGCGACAGCTTCGGCAAGCTCGTCGCCGTGGGCCTGTCGTTCACCGTGGCCATCCAGGTGTTCGTGGTGGTGGGCGGCGTCACCACCCTCATCCCGCTCACCGGACTCACCCTGCCGTTCATGGCCTACGGAGGCTCCAGCCTGCTCGCCAACTACGCCCTGCTCGCCATCCTCCTGCGCCTGTCCAACGACGCGCGGCGGCCCCTGCCCACCCCCCGGCAGGCGCCGGCGCTGGCCGAGGCCCCCACCGGCATGATGCGCGCCTCGCGCGCCCGGAAGTCGGGGTGAGGTCCGCGTGAACGCCGCCATCCGCAGGGTCGCCGTGGCCGCCATGGTCATGGTCGTGGCACTGCTGCTGCAGCTGACCTGGGTGCAGGTCTTCCGCGCCGACGAACTGCGCGCCGACCCGCGCAACACCCGCATGCTCCTCGACGAGTACTCCCGCCAGCGCGGCCAGATCACCGCCGGCGGTCGGGTGCTGGCCATGTCGCTGCCCTCCGACGGTCGCTACGAGTTCGTCCGCACCTACCCCACCGACCCGTGGGCCTTCGGCCCCACCGTCGGCTACTACTCGCTCCAGTACGCCACCTCCGGGATCGAACAGTCCCAGGACGCGTTCCTCAACGGCTCCGACCCGCGCCTGCTCTCCCAGCGCATCTCCGGGCTCATCTCCGGCCGCACCCCGCAGGGCGGATCTGTGGAACTGACCCTCGACCCCGTGGCGCAGGAAGTCGCCTTCCAGGCCCTGCAGCGCGGCGCCGGCCAGGGACCGTTCGTCGGCTCCGTCGCGGCGGTGCGCCCCTCCACCGGTGAGGTCCTGGCGCTGGCCTCGAGCCCGTCCTTCGACCCGGGGCAGCTGTCCAGCCAGGACCCGGACGTGCGCGCCGAGGCCATGGCGCAGATCGAGGCCGACCCCGACCGGCCGCTGCTCAACCACGCCACCCAGCAGTCCCTGCCGCCCGGCTCCACCATGAAGGTCATCACCACCGCTGCCGCCCTCGAGCAGGGCATGGGCCCCGACACCCCCGTCTCCGGCGCCGACCGCACCCTGCTGCCCGGCACCTCCACCTACCTGCAGAACTACGCCGGCCAGACCTGCGGCGGCGGGACCGTCACCCTGCGCACCGCGTTCGAACTGTCCTGCAACGTGCCGTTCGTGGAGATCAGCCAGGACATCGGCGACGAGGCCTTCACCGAGATGTCCGAGAAGTTCGGGGTCAACGGCGAGGCGCCCCGCGACTTCGGGATCCCCGTCGCGCCCTCCGGGCTCGGCCAGATGGACGACGCCGCTCAGCTGGCCATGAGCTCTATCGGCCAGAGCGACGTCCGCATGACCACACTGCAGAACGCGATGGTGGCCGCGACCGTGTCCAACGGCGGGGTCCGGATGGAGCCACAACTCATCAAGACACTCACCGCCCCCGACCTCTCGGTGGTCAAGGGATTCACCCCCCGCGACGCCGGCCGCGCCCTCACCGACGAGCAGGCCGGCACCCTCACCGAGCTCATGATCGGCGCCGAGGCGCACGCCGGCGGCGGCCTGCCCGGCGTGACCATCGCCTCCAAGACCGGCACCGCCGAGCACGGTGTCGACGCCTCGGAGTCCATCCCCTACACCTGGTACATCGCGTTCGTCCCCGGCCGCGACATCGCTGTGGCCGTGGCCCTGGAGTCGGGGCCCGGCATCACCCGCGGCACCGTGGGCGCCACCTACGCCGCCCCCATTGGCCGCGAGGTCCTGGGCGCGCTGCTCGGAGGCATGCCGTGAGCCTGAACTCCGGCGCGGTCATCTCCGACCGGTACCGCCTGCTGCGCCTCATCGCCACCGGCGGCATGGGTCAGGTCTGGGAGGCCGCCGACTCCGTGCTCGACCGGCGCGTCGCGGTGAAGATCCTCAAGCCCGAGTTCTCCTCCGACCCGGAGTTCGTGGACCGCTTCCGGTCCGAGGCCAAGGTCACCGCCAAGATCTCCCACCCCGGCATCGCCACGGTGTACGACTATGGCCAGGTCACCGACCCCGCCTCCGGCAGTCCCCTGTCCTATCTGGTCATGGAACTGGTGGTGGGCGAGCCGCTGTCCGACGTGCTGGCGCGTGAGGGGACTCTGCCGCTGCGGCACACCCTGGACATGCTCGAGCAGACCGGCCGCGCGCTCAACGCCGCCCACGCGATCGGGCTCGTGCACCGCGACGTCAAGCCCGGCAACATCCTCATCACGCCCACCGGGCAGGTGAAGCTCACCGACTTCGGGATCGCCAAGTCGATGGGGGCCTCCGCCGTCACCCAGACCGGGATGGTCGTGGGCACCGCCCAGTACATCTCCCCCGAGCAGGCGATGGGGCACGACACCTCGCCCGCCGGAGACGTCTACTCCCTCGGCGTGGTGGGCTACGAATGCCTGGCCGGTCGCCGGCCGTTCGTCGCCGACTCACCGGTGACCATCGCGATGATGCACGTGCGCGAGACCCCGCCGCCGCTGCCGGACTCGGTGCCCGAGCCCGTCCGGCGGGTGCTGGCGCAGGCCATGGCCAAGGACCCGGCACAGCGGTATCCCGACGGCGGTGCGTTCGCCGAGGCCGTCGCCGACGTGCGGGCCGGTCGGGATCCCCGGCCGCCGAGTGCGTTCATCGCCGCCGGTGCCGCCGGGCTGGCAGGTGCGGCGGGTGCGGCGGCCGGGTTCGCCGCCGGCGCCACGGGCGCGACCACCGTCCTGCCCGACGGCTCTGTCGGCGGGGCCACCGTGGGCGGAGGCACCGGCGCCGGCCCACAGCAGGGCCCCACGCCGACCCGCATGTACACGCAGATGCACCCCGGTGGTCCCGGCGCCGCCGCAGGCGTCCCCGCCGGCCGGCCCCCGCAGACGGGCGCCCGCAACCAGCCCGTGCCCGCCGCCCGCCGGCAGCCCGCACCGCCGGTGACCTCCCGTCCGCCGCAACGCAACTCCAACAGCGGCTGTGCGGGCTGGTTCATCGTGGTCTTCCTGCTCGTGGCGATCATCGCCGTGGCCGGGGCCATCGCCCTGTCCAACGCGGGCGTGTTCGGCCCGAACGGCCTGTTCGGACGAACCACCACGCCCACCACGCCCTCACCGCCGCCGGTGACCATCACCACCACCCAGACACCCACCCAACAGCCCACACCGACGCCCTCACCGAGCCCGTCGCCGACCCCGGAGCCGAGTCCCACGTCTGACGAACTGCCACCAGCCCCGGATCTGGGCGAGATGCTCAGCTCGATCACCGAGGAGTTCAACTCCCTGGTGCCCGGGCAGGAACCCGTCGCCCGGGGCGACACCGGCACGGGCGAGACCGACCTGGGAGGTACCGGCTGGCGCGAGGACGTGCGGGGCCGTTCCGTCCCCGTCCCGCTCGAGCCGGCTCGTGGAGGTGTGCGCGGATGACCACACCCTCGATCCTCGCCGGCCGCTACCAGATCGGTGAGTCCGTCGGCTACGGAGGCATGTCCGAGGTCCACCGCGGCCGCGACACTGTCCTGGGCCGCGACGTCGCCGTGAAGATCATGCGGCCCGAACTGGCCCGCGACGAGAACTTCTACCAGCGGTTCCGGCGTGAAGCCCAGAACTCGGCCTCCCTCAACCACCCGTCGATCGTGGCGATCTACGACCAGGGCGAGGAGACCACCCCGGACGGCACGTTGCCGTACATAGTGATGGAGATCGTCGAAGGCGACACCCTCCGGGACCTCATCCGGATGGACGGTCCCATGGACCCGGAACGCGCCCTGGGCGTCATGGCCGACGTGTGCGGGGCCCTGGAGTTCTCGCATAAGAAGGGCATCATCCACCGGGACGTCAAGCCGGCGAACATCATGATCTCGCGTGACGGCGCGGTGAAGGTCATGGATTTCGGGATCGCGCGCGCGGTCAGCGACTCCACCTCGACGCTCACGCAGACCTCCTCGGTCCTGGGCACCGCCCAGTACCTGAGCCCCGAGCAGGCCCGCGGGGAGACCGTCGACGCCCGCTCCGACCTCTACTCCGCCGGCTGCGTGCTCTACGAGATGGTCGCGGGGGTACCGCCGTTCACCGGCGAGTCCCCCGTCGCCGTGGCCTATCAGCACGTCCGTGAGACGCCCCGTCCGCCGTCGTCGGTGAACCCGCAGGTCAGCCGGTACCTCGACGCCGTGGTGATGCAGGCGATGGCCAAGAACCCGGAGAACCGGTACGGCTCCGCCGGCGAGATGCGCACCGACCTGCTCGCCGTCCTCACCGGCGGTCGGCCGTCGGCGCCGTTGGTGTTGTCCGACGAGGACCTCGACGCCGACCAGCGGCCGGACGCCGCCCACGGGTTCACCGGGGCCGGGTACGGTTCCGGCCGTTCGGACTGGTCCTCCCCGTCGGCGGCCCCGACCGAGGCACATGATCTGGCCGCGGTCGCAGCCGGCGCAGGCGGTGCGGGTACGGGTGGGCCGGGCGGCACGGCGGCCCGCGGACCCGGCGGCGCTGGCGGAGCTGGCGGCAGCGGGGGGGCTGCTCCCGCGACCCAGCCCCCCGGAGGCGGCCGACACGGCAGCGCCCGGTCGGGTGGCCGGAACCGGCCCCGCGCCCTGACCCTCGCGCTCGCGGCGCTCCTCGTCCTGGGGATGATCGCCGTGGTGACGATCTGGAGCTCCGGCAACGGCGGTCCCGGGTTCTCGCAGCAGCAGGAGGTCACCATCCCCGAGGTCGCACAGCGGCCCGTGGACGAGGTGGTGGAGGAACTCACCGCCCTCGGGCTGGACCCGGTGCAGGTGCCGCAGACAGACCTGCAGATCCCCGTGGGTCACGTGATCTCCTCGGATCCCATCGCCGGCAAGCGACTGGCGGTGGGCTCGGAGATCACCCTGGCGGTCTCGACCGGCAAGCCGGTCCTCACGGTTCCCAACGTCATGGGGATGTCCCCCGTCGATGCCCAACGGGCTCTCGAGGAGGCCGGTTTCCGGGTCGAGCCGGAGAACGCGACCCGTCCATCCACCGCCGAGGACCTGGACAAGGTCGTGGACACCGACCCGGCACCAGGCACACAGGTCCCCTCCGACCGGCCCGTCCGCCTGATCATCGGCTCCGGCCCGGAGCAGGTGCAGGTCCCGGGTGTGGTGGGCCAGAATGTCGACTCGGCCCGGGCGACCCTCGAGGCGGCCGGATTCCGGGTCGACACCCGACTCGTCGACGGCACCGAGCCCGAGGGGCAGGTGGTGGAGCAGTCCACCTCGGCCGGACAGACCCAGCTCAAGGGCGCGACGATCACCGTGCAGGTGTCGGCCGGCAACCGCTTCGAGATGCCCAACCTCGTCGGGGACACGGTGGAGGAGGCGCTGGCCAAGCTCGACCAGGCCGGCTGGCGCGGCGACCGCGGCCAGCTGGTGGAGCTGCCCCAGAACGATCCCGACCTCAGCCGTGTCGGACAGATCTACTCCCAGCAGCCCCCGGTGGGCGAGGCCGGGGTGAACGACCAGGTGGTGGTCCGGGTCATCCGCTTCGGCCTGATCCCCGGCCCCGGCTGATCCGTCCCACCCCTCTCCGCCCCCATTTCGCCCGTCGGAATTCCGTGCGCCCTCACCGCCCACCCGGTCCGCCCTCCTGATTCCGTTCTGCCCCACTCCACACCCGTTCCACCCCTCGGAATCCCCGGTGCGTGCGGGGCCCCGCGGGTGCATCGGAATCAGAAGGGCGAAACGGGTGGGGTCGGCCGCCGAGGCCGGGCCCGAGCGTGACGGGCGGGGTCGCTCGCCGGGGCCGGGCCGGGCCGGGGCCGGGCCGGGCCCGAGCGTGACGGGCGGCAGCGCGGCAGGCTCGGGAGCGGATGCCCGGGATCAGGCCAGGGCCGCGCCGCGCGCGTGCTCGAGCTCCTCCTCGAGCCGCGCCACCAGCGTCTCCGACGGCCGCTCGCCACACATCCCGAGCCAGTTGGCCAGCATCCGGTGGCCGCCGTCGCTCATCACCGACTCGGGGTGGAACTGCACACCGTGGATCGGCAGCTCCCGGTGGCGTACACCCATGAGCAGTCCCGACGCGGTCCACGCCGTGGGGACCAGCTCGTCGGGCAGCGTCTCCGGCTGCACGGTCAGCGAGTGGTAGCGCGTCGCCGTGAACGGGCTGGGGATCCCGGCGAAGACCCCCGAGTCATCGTGGGTGACCTCGCTGGTCTTGCCGTGCATCAGCTCGGCGGCCCGGACGATCGACGCCCCGGCGGCCGCGGCGATGGCCTGGTGCCCCAGGCACACTCCCAGCACGGGCACACCGGCCTGCGCGCACACCTCGATCAGGGGCATCGTGGCCCCCGCGCGGTCAGGCGTGCCGGGCCCGGGGCTGAGCAGGACACCGTCGAAATCCGTGACCGCCGCGCGGAGCGTGGCCGCGTCGACCGTGCCGTCGGGGCCGGCGAACTCGTCGTCGTCGTTCCTCCACACCTCGCACTCCGCGCCCAACTGCCCCAGGTACTGGACGAGGTTGTAGACGAAGCTGTCGTAGTTGTCGACGACGAGAATGCGCATAGGTGCAGCGTACTGCGCTCCGAGGACATGAACGTCACGGGCGCGGCTTGGTAGGGTGTCTGCAGACATCCCCCAGTAGTTCGAGGATCCCATGCCCAAGTCCAAGGTGCGGTCGAAGACCGAGTACACCGACGCCGCCGTCAGCCGCACACCCGTCAAGGTCAAGGGCTCGCCGACGCCGCGCTGGTACCTCATCGTCATGCTCGGCCTGATGATCCTCGGGCTGGCCTGGTTGGTCGTGTACTACATCGCCGGCGAGCAGATCCCGTTCATGATGGCGCTGGAGACGTGGCAGAACTTCGCGATCGGGTTCGGCATGGCGGTCGCAGGGCTGCTCATGACCATGAACTGGCGCTGACTCCACACCTCGCGCCCGCCTGTGGAAATCCACGGGTGACGGGCGCCTGATCGGTTGTCCCCAAGACCGTCTCCGGTTTATCCACAGCTTCATCCACAGGTCACCCCCCGCATGGTGCGGGGGGTGACCTGCATTTTTGCGCGTTAGCACCATTTGTGCAGGTCATGAGGGCTTTATCCCGGTATTACTGCCGGTGACCTGCAAATTCCCCAGCCCTCACACACTGTGGATAACTCGCTCCACACTGGGGATAACAAGAAAAAGACGACGACGACGACAACATCGCAGGTTGGACGCTTGTCTGATCGAACGGCAGTCGAACGACACCCGTGTTATTCATTCACAGTGTGGATAACCCCTGTGGATAAGGGACGATGGTGTGCATGAGTGGTGAAGCGGAATCAAGGGCCACGCCGAGGGCCGCGTCATGGTCTCCCGGCGCACTGTGGCCGGGTGTGCAGGTCGCGTTGGGACTGCTGCTGGTGGTGCTCGGTGTCCTGCGTCAGGATCCGCTCGCGCTGCTGCTCACAGGCCTGGCGGCGCTGATCCTCATCCCGACCGGCGTCTCACAGTTGCTGCGGCGACCCCGGCTGGAGGTGGTGGACGACTCACTCGCGATCAAGAAGCTCAGCGGCACGGTGTTCGTCCCGAAGGAGGAGGTCGTGGAGGTCCGGGCGTTGGGGGTGGCCCGGTGGGGGGCGCGGCAGCACCTCATGCGTGTGGAATATGTGGATGAACGCGGACGCGAGCAGCTGGATGTGTTCACCCGCACCGATCTCGGGACGGATCCTCGTGACGTCGTGGACACCCTGACGGGCCTCGGGTTCCCCGGGCAGGCCACGCGCGGCTGAGCCTCACAGCTCGAAGCGGGAGCTCCGGCGCACCCG
>CAYFRF010000004.1:13812-15834 GCA_964345415.1 uncultured Microbacter sp.
CCGGCGCACCCGGTCATCGCCGGCGCGCCCGACCATGTCACCCGCTGGGGCCGGTCAGCGGAGGAGTCGTGCGCCCTGCAGAACGTCACTGACCAGTGACTCCGCCATGAACCAGGTGACCACGCCGACCAGCACCACCACGGCCAGGTAGCCGATCCACGACGCGGTTTCGCGACCGGCGCGGCCCGTGCTCGCCGGCAGGCGGCGGGGCAGCACCACCAGGGCGAGCGCCGCGACCGCGCCCACCACGAGCCCTCCCATGTGGGCGGCCAGTGAGACGCCGGGGACGACGATGCTCACACCGATGTTGAGGGCCAGCAGGACCAGGACCCCCTTGACATCCAGCCGCATGGACATCGCGACGATCGCGTAGGCGCCCATGAGACCGAAGATCGCGCCGGAGGCACCGGCGGTGAGGGCTATCGGGTCGAAATACAACACCGCCGCCGATCCGCCGATCGCGGAGATCAGATAGAGGGCCAGGAATCTCAGATGGCCGATGCTGCGCTCGATCCCGAATCCGAGGATCCACAGCATGTACATGTTGAGCAGCAGGTGCATCGGCCCGAAGTGCTGGAAGGCGGACGTGAGCAGACGCCACCACTCGTCGTGGATCACCACCACCGGCGGGAACAGGGCCGTCGCCTCGAACAGCGGCGAGCGGTGGTTGTCCATGAAGCTGCGCGACTGGACGACGGTGGCGAGGTACACCGCGAGGTTGGCGGTGATCAGCCAGGCGGTGACGGGCTGGAGGCGGAAGAAGCGCGCGATGGCGCCGCCGCGCTCGGTCTGGGTGCTCATGATGTCCGGTTGTTCGGGTGGTGCGGGAACTGCCGGATAGGACGACGGCGCGGGCCCGGGGTTCCCGGTGCCCGCGCCGTCTCCCGACAGCGGTGGTCGGTCAGGAGATCTCGATGGACTCGATCACGACGTCCTCGGTGGGACGGTCCATCGCACCGGTGCGGGTGGTGGCGATGGCGTCGACGACCTTCTGCGAATCCGCGTCAGCGACCTTGCCGAAGATGGTGTGGCGGTTGTTGAGGTGCGGGGTGGGGCCCACGGTGATGAAGAACTGCGAGCCGTTGGTGCCCGGCCCGGCGTTGGCCATGGCCAGCAGGTAGGGCTCGTTGAACTGCAGCTCGGGGTGGAACTCGTCCTTGAACTGGTAGCCCGGGCCGCCGCGGCCGGTGCCGGTCGGGTCGCCGCCCTGGATCATGAAGCCGGAGATGACCCGGTGGAAGACGGAGCCGTCGTAGAACGGTCCGGTCTTCTCGCCCTTGGCGTTGGCCTGCGAGTAGTCCTTGGACCCCTCGGCCAGGCCGACGAAGTTCTGAACGGTCTCCGGGGCATGGTTGCCGAACAGCTCGACGACGATGTCACCACGGTTGGTGTGGATGGTTGCCTTCTGCGTTGCGATGCTCACGTGCTCCATCCTGCCACGCGACCCGCGACGAGGTCCCGACTCGCGTCGTGTTCCCGTGCAGAAGGGTGGTCGGTGTCAGAGTGCTGTGCCACCATCGTCGGTATGAGTAGACGAAGCGATCGTGCCGCCGAACGTCGGGCCCTCGAGCAGGCCGAGAAGGACCTGAAGCAGGCCGGTACCGCTGCCCGTAAGGCATTCGACCTCAAGGACCCCCGTTTCCTCGGTGAGGCCGCCGTGGCGGCCACCCGCGGTCCGGTCGGTCTCGCCCTCTTCGGGGCGAGCCGTGGCCTCCAGGTCATGAAGGAGCGTCGTGCCGAGCAGGCCGAGCTGCTCAACGAGCTCGCGGCGGACGCCAAGCAGCACGCCGACACGCTGCGCGAGAAGTCCTCGGTGCTGGCCGCGCCCCCGCAGAAGAAGAGCCCTCTGCGCAGGTTCGCACCGCTGATGATCATCGGCCTGGCCGGTGGTGCCGCCGTCGCGGGTGCCACCGCATACCTCCTGCGCGACCCGGGTGCCCCGTCCCCCGCGCCCGCACCTCCGTCCGGCCCTGCGCAGTCCCCGGCCGCCGGCAGCGCGAACCCGGGGCCGGCCGCAGGCTC
>CAYFRF010000004.1:15934-89644 GCA_964345415.1 uncultured Microbacter sp.
GCCCTGCGCAGTCCCCGGCCGCCGGCAGCGCGAACCCGGGGCCGGCCGCAGGCTCCGCTCCGCAGCCCTCGGAGGACACCTCCGGTGGCGAGGACGTGACGATCGACGCCCCGGATCCTGAGGGCCCCGCTGACCAGCAGGCCGACCCGTCACCTGCGGCCGGCAGCGCGAAGCCGGGTCCCGCCGCGGGCTCGGCGCCGCAGCCGACCGGGGACGAGTGAGCGGAACCCCACCTGCCGGTGCCGGACCCGAACTGCGAGTGCGCTCCTCCGCACTGACGGAGCTGGGCGCCCTGGACGTCCACGCGCTGTACAAGCTGCGCGTGGACGTCTTCGTGGCCGAGCAGGATTTCCCGCACGCCGAGATCGACGAGGTGGATGCCGATCCCGGCACCACACACCTGTTGGCCTGGACTGCCGGGCCGGGGCCCGTGGAACTCGCGGCCACGCTGCGCATCTATCCCGTCGGCGGCGTGATGCACATCGGGCGCGTGTGTACGGCCCCGGCGTGGCGCGGCCGCGGCATCGCGGCGCGGCTCGTCCGTCTGGGCCTGGAGACATGCGGGGAACAGCCGGTCGAGATCGGCGCGCAGGCGTACCTGCAGCAGTGGTACGAGCAGCTCGGGTTCGTCGTCTCGGGGCCCGGATATCTCGAGGGACGGATCCCCCACGTACCCATGAGATACGACCTCCTAGGATGAGGTGTGGATCACCCCTCCCACACCATCCGAGGACCCTTCATGACGTCTGACGCCGCTGCAGGTTCGCTGGTCAAGGCACTTCTGCCCGAGAGCGAGATGCCGACGCACTGGTACAACATCCAGGCAGATCTCCCGGAGCCGATGGCGCCGCACCTGCACCCCGGGACCAAGGAGCCGCTCGGCCCCGAGGATCTGGCTGCGCTGTTCCCGATGGCCCTCATCGAGCAGGAGGTCACCACCGAGCGCTACGTGGAGATCCCCGAGGCCGTGCAGGAGATCTACCGTCTGTGGCGTCCGGCGCCGCTCATCCGAGCCCGCCGCCTGGAGAAGGCGCTCGGTACCTCGGCCCGGATCTACTACAAGTACGAGGGCACCAGCCCGGTCGGCTCGCACAAGCCCAACACCGCCGTGGCGCAGGCCTACTACAACGCCGCCGAGGGCATCACCAAGCTCACCACCGAGACCGGCGCCGGCCAGTGGGGTGCCTCGCTCGCGTTCGCGGGCCAGGCGTTCGGCATCGACGTCGAGGTCTGGCAGGTCAAGGCCTCCTTCGAGTCCAAGCCGTACCGCCGCATGCTCATGGAGACCTTCGGCGCCTCGGTCCACCCGAGCCCGTCGGATCTCACCGAGTCCGGGCGCGCGTTCCTGGCCAAGGACCCCGAGACCCCCGGATCGCTCGGCATGGCCGTCTCCGAGGCCGTCGAGGTGGCAGCCGGTGACCCGGAGGCCCGCTACTCGCTCGGCTCGGTGCTCAACCACGTGTGCCTGCACCAGACCGTGATCGGCGAGGAGGCCATCAAGCAGCTCGCCATGTTCGACGAGGGCGCCCCGGACTTCGTGTTCGGCTGCGCCGGTGGCGGCTCCAACCTCGCCGGACTGGCCTTCCCGTTCATCCGGGAGAACCTCGCCGGGGCGCAGACGAAGATCGTCGCCGTGGAGCCCACCGCCTGCCCGTCGATGACCGAGGGCGAGTTCCGCTACGACCACGGTGACGTGGCCGGCCTGACGCCTCTGATGAAGATGTACACCCTCGGTCAGGACTTCGTGCCGGACCCGATCCACTCCGGTGGGCTGCGCTACCACGGCATGGCGCCGCTGGTCAGCCACGTCAAGCACCTCGGGCTGATCGACTCGATCGCGGTGGAGCAGAACGTCGCGTTCGAGGCCGGGGTCGAGTTCGCCAAGGCCGAGGGCGTCGTGCCCGCGCCCGAGTCCACCCACGCGATCGCCGGGGCCCTCGCCGAGGCCCGTGAGCACACCGGCGAGCCCGGCTCGGGCCCGTCGATCGTGATCGGCCTGTCCGGCCACGGCTTCCTCGATCTACCCGCCTACCAGTCCTACGTCCGCGGTGAACTGGGCTGACCCCTCCGCCGACACGGCGAACCGCCCGCTCGTCACCGTCGTCCCACAAGAGACGACCCACCCGAACAGGAGCACTTCATGACATCGATCGACTTCACCGACCGCGTCGCGATCATCACCGGTGCCGGCGGCGGTCTCGGCCGCGCCTACGCCCTCGCCCTGGCCGAACGTGGCGCCAAGGTCGTCGTCAACGATCTCGGCGGCGACGTGCACGGCGGTGCCGGCGACTCCTCCCCCGCCCAGCTGGTCGTCAACGAGATCACCGCCGCGGGCGGCGAGGCGATCGTCGACGGCAGCGACATCACCGACGAGGCCGCCGTCCAGCAGATGGTCGCCACCGTCATGGACACCTGGGGCCGCATCGACGTCCTCATCAACAACGCGGGCATCCTGCGCGACAAGTCTTTCGCCAAGATGGAGTCCGCCGACTTCCGCAAGGTCGTCGAGGTCCACCTCATGGGTTCGGTCAACTGCACCAGGGCCGTGTGGCCCCATATGGCCGAGGCCGGCTACGGCCGCATCCTCATGACCACCTCCACCTCCGGCATCTACGGCAACTTCGGCCAGTCCAACTACGCGGCCGCCAAGTCCGGCCTGGTCGGCCTGATGAACGTGCTCGCCATCGAGGGCGCCAAGAAGAACATCAAGGTCAACTCGATCGCCCCGACCGCCGCCACCCGCATGACCGAGGACCTGCTGCCGCAGCGGGTGCTGGACATCATGGGCCCGGAGACCATCGCCCCCGGTGCCCTGTTCATGGTCAGCGAGGACGCCCCCACCAAGACGATCCTCGGCGCCGGCGCCGGCGTGTTCGCCGTCTCCCAGATGGTCGAGTCGCGCGGCGTCTACCTGCCCGAGGGTGCCCGCACCCCCGAGGTCGTGGCCGAGCGTTGGGCCGAGATCGCCGACATGAACGACGTCAACCCGCTCGAGTCGGCCTTCGAACAGACCTCGAAGTACGCGGCGCTGGCCGCGCGTGAGCTGGGCCTGCACCTGGAGGGCTGATACCCCGGAAGTCACCGGGTCACCGGCCAGGCCGGGTGATCCGGCCTGGGAAACACCCCGGGCGTCCCGCCCGCGGTCGTGTCGACGACTGCGGGCGGGATGCTCTCCTCGGCGAGTAGTCTCGTCTTATTTTCCGGGCACCCCGCACGGTCTCTCACGACGGGATTTTCCCATGCCCTCTCCCACGATCACCACCCGCCTCCGCGTGTACGCCCGGTCCTTCCACCCCGCGGGACTGACCCTGGCGTTGCTGTTCTTCGTCTGGTCCATGACCCCGTCGCTGCTCCCGCGGGTCTGGTATCTGCAGGCGGTCGCGACCGGCATCAGTCTGGCGACCGGCTACGGGCTGGGCTGCCTGGCAGCGTGGATCCTGCGCCGCTGTGGGCTGAGTCCGCGCCTGCCGGAGCGGGTCCGGCGAGTGGGCTGGTGGACGCTCGCGGCGGTCACCGCGGTCACGGTCCCGACCTTCCTGGTGTTGGGCTCGTGGTGGCAGGAGATCACGCGCGACCTCGTGGGGGTCGAGCGTGTCGACCGTGCCGACTACCTGCTGGTCCTCCCGCTCTCACTGCTCGTCGCGGTGGCGCTGCTGGCGGTCGCCCGCGGGATCCGGAGGGCGACCGCCCGGCTGACCGCGCTGGGTTCCCGCGTCGTCCCGGCTGTCCCGGCGCGCCTTCTCGCGGTGGGGCTGGTGGTGGCGATCTCCGTGGCGACGGTCAACGGGGTGGTCTATCGCGGGATCCTCGGGCTGGCGGACAGGTCTGCGTCCGCTGCCGACGTGGGGACGGCCGAGGGGGTCGTGCAGCCGACCGCGCCCGAGCGTTCCGGTTCGCCGGGGTCAGCGCAGTCCTGGGACAGCCTCGGTCGGGAGGGGCGAACCTTCGTCGCGGGCGGACCCACGACCGAGGAGATCGCGCAGGTCACCGGACGTCCGGCGATGACGCCGATCCGGGTGTACGCGGGGCACCGGGCATCGGAGGACATCGAGGAGGTGGCCGGGCTCGTGGTGGACGAGCTCGAACGCACGGGGGGTCTGGACCGTTCGGTGGTGGCCGTGGCCACCACGACCGGGCGGGGCTGGGTGAACGCGGACGTGGCGGCGGCGCTGGAGTACACGGCCGGCGGGGACTCCGCGATCGCCGCGATGCAGTACTCGTTCCTGCCGAGTCCGCTGTCGTTCCTCGCCGACCGGACCTCGCCGCAGGTCGCCGGCCGGGCACTGTTCGAGGCGGTGGAGCGGGCCGTCGAGAGCCGGCCGGAGTCCGAGCGTCCGATGCTGGTGGCGTTCGGGGAGAGCCTGGGTTCGTTCGGCGGTCAGAGCGCGTTCAGCGGGGCGCAGGACATGGTGGCCCGCACCGACGGCGCCCTGTGGGTGGGCACCCCCAACTTCAGTCCGCAGTGGGCCTACATCACCGCGCACCGCGACCCGGGCTCGCCGGAGTGGCTGCCGGTGATCGAGAACGGCGAGCATGTGCGTTTCGCGGCCACGGCCGCGGACCTGGATCTGGACGGTGCCCCGTGGGGCGGGCCGCGGATCGTCTACTGGCAGCACGCGTCCGACCCGATCACCTGGTGGTCCTTCGACCTGGTCCTGCAGCGCCCGGACTGGCTGCGCGAGCCGCTCGCGCCGGGCATCGATCCGAGCGTGCGGTGGATCCCGTTCGTGACCTTCTGGCAGGTCACCCTCGACATGGTGTTCTCGGCGGACGTGCCGCCGGGCCACGGCCACACGTTCGGTCCGGACGCGGCGCAGATGTGGGCCGCGATCCTGCATCCGCCCGGCTGGACCGAGGCCGACACGGAGCGGGTCCACGCGGCGCTCGCCGAGGGACGGTACGCCGACGGATGAGCCGGGCGCTGACGTGCGCATCCGATGTGGGGCCGATCGGATGCGCAACCACCTGGGAGTTGTGCGTAAGGGGTGCGTAGGTCGAAGGGGGTGCGTGAGTGAGGGCGCGCGAGTAGCGGTGCGCGCCTATTCCTGGTCGGCGAACTGGGTCTGGTACAGCTCCGTGTACCGCCCACCGCGGGCGAGCAGCTCGGCGTGGGTGCCGCGTTCCACCACCTCGCCGGCTTCCAGGACGAGGATCTGGTCGGCGGCACGCACCGTGGAGAGCCGGTGCGCGATCACCAGCGAGGTGCGGTGCGCCATGGCCTCGGTGAGCGCGGCCTGCACCGCCGCCTCGTTGGTGGAGTCCAGGGCGCTGGTGGCCTCGTCGAGCACCACGACCGAGGGTTCGGCGACGAGCAGGCGGGCGATGGTCAGCCGCTGGCGTTCCCCACCGGACAGGCGGTAGCCGCGGTCGCCGATCACCGTGTCCAGCCCGTCCGGCAGGGCGCGGACCAGGTCCTCCAGGCGGGCGCGCCGCAGCGCGTCCCACACCACCTCGTCGGTGACCTCGGGCCGCGCGAACGCGAGGTTGGCGCGGATCGTGTCGTGGAAGAGGTGACCGTCCTGGGTGACCATGCCGATGGTCTGACGGAGCGACGACGACGACGCCTCCCGCACGTCGATCCCGGACACCCGGACCGCGCCCGAGTCGACGTCGTAGAGGCGCGGGAGCAGGGCGGCGATGGTGGATTTCCCCGCCCCGGAGGAGCCGACGAGGGCCACCATCTGGCCGGGCTCGGCGCGGAAGGAGATCCCGTGGAGCACCTCCTGCCCGCCCCGGTTGTCCAGGACGGCGACCTCCTCGAGGGAGGCCAGGGAGACCTTGTCTGCGGAGGGGTAGGAGAAGCGGACATCGTCGAACTCGATGGTGGTGGGCCCCTCCGGGATGTCCACGGCGTCGGGCGCGTCGGTGATGAGGGGCTTGAGGTCCAGCACCTCGAAGACCCGCTCGAAGCTGACGATCGCGGTGACCACGTCCATGGGCGCGTTCGCGAGTGAGGTCAGCGGGCCGTACAGGCGGGTGAGTAGCAGCGCCAGCGCCACGACGGAGCCGGCGTCCATCCCGCCGTTGAGGGCGAACCAGCCGCCCAGGCCGTAGACCAGCGCCAGGGCGAGGGTCGACACGAGCGTCAGCGAGTTCATGAACACGCTCATGAGGAGCGCGGTGCGCACGCCGATCCCGCGGACGCGGCCGGCACGCGCGGCGAACTCGGCGGATTCGGCCTCGGGTCGGCCGAACAGCTTGACCAGGGTGGCGCCGCCGGCGTTGAAGCGCTCGGTCATCTGGTCGTTCATCGAGGCGTTGAGGTCCGAGGCCTCGCGGCGCAGGCGGGCCAGCCGCCGCCCGACATACCGCGCGGGGAACAGGAAGATCGGCAGCAGCACTACCGACAGCACCGTGACCTGCCAGTTGATCCCGGCCATGACGATGAGTGTCAACACCAGCTGGACGAGGTTGGACACCACCCCGGAGAGGGTGTCGGAGAAGGCGCGCTGGGCGCCCATCACGTCGTTGTTCAGACGGCTGACCAGTGCGCCGGTGCGCGTGCGCATGAAGAAGGCGACCGGCATCGTCTGGACGTGGTCGAACACCGCGCGCCGCAGGTCGAGGATCAGCCCCTCGCCGATGCGCGCGGACCACAGCCTGGTGATGACCGCGTTGACCGCCTCGATCACCCCGATCGCGGCGATGGCGCCCGCGAGGGCGAACACGATCCGCACCGACTGGTGGTCGACGATGGCGGTGACCACGCGACCGGCGAGGAGCGGGGTGAGCACCGCGAGCGAGGCCCCGAACACGGACAACGCCAGGAAGATGGCGATCCGTTTGCTGTGCGGACGGGCGAACCGGCCGATCCGGTGAAAGTTCTCGCGGGTGAACACACTGCGGTCCATCGCGATGTTGTTGTTCTCTGCCCGCATCAGGGTCCGCATGGCTGCCTGCTGCATCGTCACGTCGGACCACTCCTTCCGGGTCGGATGACTGATCCGACGACCTGCCCGTACAACCAGGTCAGCGGTTCAGATATTCCGGCTCGCGCGGGTGATCGAGGTCCTCGTCGTCGTCATACCGCGAGAACCCGTTGGACAAAGGACCCCCGCGTGTCTAGACATCGCCCGGCAATTTGTCTAAAGTCGGGGCAACAGAGTGGCGTATGCCACACCGTCGTGAGTCTGTGGAAGGTCGTCAGCCATGTCGAGCACCGAGTACATCCGACCCGCCGGAGGGGACGGCGCCGACCGTCATGACGACGAGAGCGCCGGTGCTCACGGCCACACACACAACAACGCGCACGGCCGCGCGCACGATCACGATGACGCGGTGGAGCCCTACGCGTGGACCGATGCCAAGCGGTACCTCTGGTTGCTCGGCCTCATCCCCGCGGCCGGGCTGTTCCTCTCGCTTCCACTGGTGGCCGGCTTCAACGCGCTCGGCTGGGGCGTGGCCGCCACCATCGCGTGGTACCTGCTGCCGTTCCTCGTCTACGTGGCCGTGCCGTGGGGTGACTATCGCGTCGGTGTCGACGGCGAGAACCCGCCGGACGAGGTGATGGACCGGCTCGAGGCCGATCCGTACTACCGCTGGTGCACCTACCTGTACCTCCCCTTCCAGTACGGCGCGCTGATCCTGGCCTGCTACCTGTGGAGCGCCGACGACCTGTCATGGCTCGGGTACGACGGCGGGCTCGGCATCGCCGCGTCGATCGGCGTGGCGTGGACGGTCGCGATCACCGGCGGCATCGGCATCAACACCGCGCACGAGCTCGGGCACAAGATCTCCGGCAGCGAGAAGTGGCTGTCCAAGATCGCGCTCGCCACCACCGGCTACGGTCACTTCTTCATCGAGCACAACCGCGGACACCACGCGCGCGTCGCCACCCCGGAGGATCCCGCCAGCTCGCGGTTCGGCGAGTCGTTCTGGGTCTTCCTGCCGCGCAGCGTCGCGGGTTCGGCGCGGTCCGCGTGGGCGCTGGAGAAGGAGCGGCTGGGCCGCATGGGCAAGGGTCCCTGGACCCTCCGTAACGACAATCTCAACGCCTGGCTCATGACCGTCGTGCTGTACGGCGCGCTGATCGCGGTGTTCGGCTGGCAGGTGGCCCCGTGGCTGATCGTCCAGGCGGTCTTCGGCTTCTCACTGCTGGAGGTCGTCAACTACCTCGAGCACTACGGGCTGCTGCGGCAGAAGACCTCGGCCGGCCGCTACCAGCGCTGCCGCCCCGAGCACTCGTGGAACTCCGACCACCTGGTCACGAACATCTTCCTCTACCACCTGCAGCGTCACTCCGATCATCACGCCAACCCGATGCGTCGCTACCAGGTGTTGCGAAGCTTCGACGAGGCCCCGCAGCTGCCGTCCGGCTACGCGGCGATGATGGTCGTGGCGTACATCCCGCCGCTGTGGCGCAGGGTCATGGACAAGCGCGTCCTCGCGCACTATGACGGCGACATCACCCGCGCCAACATCCAGCCGTCCAAGCGGGACAAGATCCTCGCGCGCTACGCCATCACCCCCGTCGAGGGTCCGACGGTCGAGGCGGCCACGCCAGCCGGGGATCCCGGCGGCGCCGAGACCTCGGCCGCGGAGCAGGTCATCGCGGACGCCGGCATCATCGCGGACCAGCACTCCGCGACCGGAGAGTACGTCTGCCCCAACTGCGGAAACCACTACTCGGAGGCCGCCGGCCTGCCCCGCGAGGGATTCCCGCCCGGCACCCCCTGGTCCGCCATCCCCAACTCGTGGAGCTGCTCGGACTGCGGAGTCCGCGACAAGATCGACTTCCTGCCCGTCGCCTAGTTGTTCTGTCCGTCACACGGTCCCCGCCCACGCGACGCGCGCGCATCGGGAACAATGGTCACCATGCCGCGTCACCGCTCGACCACTGCCAGCCGCTCCCCCGCCGGGGGCCGCCCGGAGCGTCGGTCGTTACGTTCCACGGTGTTCGATGCGATGCACGGCCTGCTGGAGAACCGCGACTGGTCGGCCGTGACCATGTCGGACGTGGCCAAGGCCGCCGGGTTGAGCCGCCAGACCCTCTACAGCACGTTCGGTAACAGGCAGGGGCTGGCACAGGCCTACGCGCTCCAGCTGTCGGAGCGGTTCGCCGGGGAGATCCGCGACTCGATCAACCGCAACCCGGGTGAGATCGAGACGGCGCTGAGCGAGGGGATCAACGGCTTCCTGCTCTCCAGCAGCCGTGATCCCCTCATCCGCGCGCTGCTCACCGGCGACATCAAGCCGGAGCTGCTGCGGATAATCACCACCGAGGCGGGCCCGCTCATCGAGCGGGCCACCGAGGTCCTGACCCCGGCGCTGTCCCAGAGCTGGATGCAGATCGCGCCCGAGCAGGCGCGGCTCGCCGCCTCGATCATCGCGCGCATCGGCATCAGCTTCATCTCGCTGCCGCCCGAGGATCCCGACCAGCTCGCCAGCGGCCTGACCGAGGTGATCGCGCCCTACTTGCGGGAGGTCGTCCACCTGGACCTGCAGGCCTGAGGCCTACTCGCTGCCGTCTGCAACGGTCGAGCGGGATCCGGGCTGGCCGGGCACCGGCACGCTGGCCTCGAGGAACAGTCCCCGGGCCTCTACACACAGCCGATCGCCGGCATGGATAGTGCCGTGCGTCCACGTCTTGCGACCCTCGGTCTCGTGCACCCAGCACCGGAACGTCAGCGGCACCAGCAGCGGCGTCGGCGACCGGTAGTCGAGCTCGTAGTGGGCGGTCATGCCGAAGCGGCCGCCCCAGTGGTTGGCCAGCCCCATCATGTGGTCGATGATCAGCGCGCTCATGCCACCGTGCACACAACCGGGGGGGCCCTGGTAAACGGGACCGAGCGTGACCGTGGCCATGACCGAGCCGTCATCGCAACCCACGAAGTCCACGGGTGGCGCGATCGGGTTCTCCGGACCGGATACCGGGTTCGAACGACGGGTGCCGGCGCCCGTCCACATGTTCGCGAGCCGATCGGAGGGGCTGGGCACCCGCGGTTCAAGCAGGTCGGCCACCTCGGCGAGACGATCAGCGATGTCGCCGAGCTCGACCTCCGAGTGGGCGAGCCCCGCGGTGGCCTCCCGCAGCCGGCGCAGCTCGGACACGACCCGGTCGAGTTCCGGATCCGCAGGTGGAAGGGCCGGAACGGGGATCGGATCGAACGAATCACCCAGGAGCGTGCGCGCCTCCTCGAACGAGAACACCTCGTCCGCCTTCAACCCCGGCAGGGGTACTCCACCGAAACCTGGCCGATCACTGTCAGTCGTCATACTCTGAGAGTATGTCGACACCTGTCAATCCGAAACCTTTCGATCCATCCAACTACGGCCCGTGGGCCCTCGTCGTTGGCGGCAGCGAGGGCGTGGGCGCCGAGATCGCGTTCCGCCTCGCCGATCAGGGCGTCTCCTCCGTCCTCGTCGCCCGCAAACTCGAGGCCCTCGAGGAGACCGCCGAGGCCGTCCGCGCCAAGGGTGTCGAGTGCCGTGTCGTGTCCACGGACCTGACCGAAGCAGACTCGACCGACAAGATCGCCGCCGCCTGCGACGGCCTCGATCTGGGCCTGCTCGTGCTCAACGCCGGCGCCAACACCTACGGCGCCGAGTTCGTCGAGTCCGACATGGCGCAGGTGCAGAAGGTCATCGACCTCAACATCACCTCGCCGATGCAGATCATCCGCCGCTTCGGCCCCGGCCTGAAGGCCCGCGGCAAGGGCGGCATCGTGGTGATGGGCTCCATGGCCGGCTACCTCGGTCACGCCGACATGAGCATCTACTCCGCCGCCAAGGCCTTCAGCCGTGTCTTCGTCGAGGGCCTCTGGCTCGAGATGCGTGAGCACGGCGTCGATGTCGTCGAGGTCATCCTCGGCGTCACCCGCACCCCCGCCATGATCCGCGCCGGCCTGGACATGGACCTGCCCGGCATGACCGTGAGCGAGCCGCACGAGGTCGCCGACGAGGTCATCGCCTCCATCGGCAACGGCCCCGTCCACGTCTGCGGTGGCGAGGGCAACGAGAAGGGCGTCGAGTTCTCTTCCGGCGTCAACCGCGGCCGCATCGTGGCCGGCGCCCACAAGCGCATGAAGGCGTTGCGCGGGGAGTAACCCACCCCGCGCCCCCCGTCGATAAGCGGGTTCCGCCCATATCGGCCGAGAGGGCCTGTGCGGAACCCGCTTATCGTCGGCGCGGGCCGGCCCTCGCGCGGGTCGGCTCTCGCGCGGGTCAGCCCTCGATGGGCCGGCTGCGCTCGTCGTCCCGGATGCCGCGGGGCTCGACGAACAGACCCTCGGCGCTGGCGCACAGCGTGTCCCCGGCGTGGAGGGTCGCACTGGCCCAGATCTTGCGGCCCTCCACGCGGTCCTGCCGGGCCTCGAACCGCAGCGGCGCGTAGAGCGGCGTGGGCGAGGAGTAGGTGATTCGCAGATCCGCGGTCATGCCGACGCTCTTGGACGCGGCGTTGGCCAGCCCCAGCATCTCGTCGAACAGCAGCGCCACGATCCCGCCGTGCACGCAGCCCGGAGGGCCCTGGTACTCGATTCCGAGCTCGAGATCGGCGCGCACGGTCGCGTCGGGGAACACCACGGGCTCCAGCGGCGGTGACACCGGGTTGCGCTGACCGATCGCCGGGTTGGCACCGATGTGCTCGGGCGTGCCCCAGGTTCCGTAATCCTTCGGACGGACCGGTTTCCCCACGGTCTCCAGATGATCGGCCAGCTCACGGACCGTCCGGACCGCGTCATGGACGTCGTCGTACACCGAACCCGCGACCAGGCCGCGGAGGCGCCGCAGTTCGCGAGCGAGCTCCGTGGAGCCCGAGGGTGTCTCGTCCTGCGGCAGAAGCGGTATCCCCTCGCTGCTCGCGGCGGCGGGATCGGCCGTGCCGACCTGGTTCTGTTCGGCTTCGTTACTGGCGGTCACTCGTCCGAATCTACTCGGACGGTCAGTGACCGCCGTCCCGAACCCAGCCCTCGGGCCTCACGAACAGCCCCTCCGCGGTAGCGCACAGACGGCCCCCCGCGTGGATCGCCCCCTGCGCCCACACCTTGCGGCCCTCCACTCGCACCGGGCGGCCCGTCACCACGATGGGCTCCAGGAGCGGGGTGGCGCCCCGGTAGTCGATGTCCAGGTACATGGTCATCCCGGTGGTGCCCGCGTGATGATTCGCCCGGCCCAGGACCGCGTCGAACAGCAGCGAGACGATTCCCCCGTGCACGCGGCCGGGCGGGCCCTGGTACTCGATCCCGAGGGTCAGCTCCGTCCGCAGCGTGCCGTCCTCGAGGAGTTCGTACTCGGCCGGCAGGGCGAGCAGGTTCGCCCGTCCGACCACCGGGCAGTTGGTCATGTAGCGACGGTTCGACCACATGGTCTCCAACCTGTGCTGCGGTGTCGCCGACGCGGCCTCCAACTCGTCGGCCACCCCGCGGAGCCGCTCGGTGAGCGGACCCAGGTCGGTGTCGAAGATCCCGCCCGCGGTCAGGGCACGGATTCGACGCACCTGATCGACCAGTGCGAAGAGGCCGGCCTCGTCGTCGTCGAACCGATCCACGGGTGCCCCGGGGCCACGTGTTGGATCAAGGGGGCCCAGGTCGATCTCGGGGCGCGCCCTGCGCACGGCCCCGGGCGCCGGGGCCACGCCCGCCGCGCCCCCGTCGACCTCGTTCACGAGCACGCGGCCGCCCCGCGGCCGGCGCGGCGGCCGAAGAACGAGCCGTCGCCCAGCGACGTACCCGAGATGTAGCCGTCGCCGTGCAGGCCGTGCGTGCAGCGCCCGGCCGCGAACAGGCCCGGGATCGGCTCGCCGGCGCGGTCGAGCACCCGCGCGTCCAGATCGGTGTGTAGGCCGCCGAGCGTGAAGCCCTGCGCCTTGAGTGGTAGGCCGTTGAAGCTGTCCGGCCCGCCGGCGCCGGTGGGGTACGCGCCGAACGGTGGCTCGAGCGGCCGCACCCACTGCGCGCTCTTACCGAACTGCGGATCCTCTCCGCGCTCGGCGCCGGCGTTGTAGCGGCGCAGCTGGTCGGCCAGCGCGTCGGCGGGCAGGCCGCAGTCCGCGGCCAGTTCCTCGATGGTCTCCGCGGCGTGCATGGGCTGCATCCCCCACAGCTCGGACTCGGGGACGTCCTCGATGCCCTTCTCGTCGATGATCACCCAGACCGGCGGCCGGCGATGATGCACGGCGGCGTGGCAGTACAGGCCCGGGTAGACCTCCTCGTTGATGAAGCGCTGGCCGTCGCCGTCGACGAGCATCGCACCCACGACCAGGCGCGGGATGATGAGCATCGCGGTCTCGGTCTGGTGCATGCGGCGCACCGCGGCGCCGATCTCCATGCCCATCTCGATCCCCGAGCCGTCGTCGCGGCCGTCGGACACCGCGTCCTTGCCCAGCTGCTGGGGCGCCCACTGCTCGATCATGCGTTCGTTGTCCACGAACCCGCCGGTGGCCAGGACGACGCCGCCGGTGGCGCGGTACTCGCGCTCCGCACCGAACTCGGTGGCGCGCACGCCCACCACCTTGCCGTCCTCAACGATCAGCGAACGGACCTTGATGTCGCACTGGAGGGTGACCCCGGCCTTCTCGGCGGTGGCCACGAGCGCGTCCATGAGGAGGTTGCCGGCGAAGTTGGGGCCGGGCGGGCGGTGGCCGCGCGCGGCGGGCTTCGCGACGGAGGCGTACGGCTCGGCGCGCTCGCCCATCCACATCAGTCCCGAGTCGTCGCCGGGCATCCACGTGGGGGTGTCCCACAGCTTGTGGTTGAAGACCGCGCCGTGCGCCACGAGCCAGTCGTGGTGCTCGACGGCGCCGGTGCAGTACGCCTCGATCTTGGCCTCGTCGGCGTTCGGGCCGAGCGCTGCGGTGAGGAACGCGCGCATGTCCTCCACCGTGTCGGAGATGCCCAGCGCCTGCTGGGTGGCGGTGCCGCCGCCCAGGTAGACCTCGCCGCCGGACTGCGCGGACGAACCGCCCGGTCCGGAGGCGCCCTCCAGCACGATCACCGTCGAACCGGCCTCCGCCGCCTCGATGGCCGCGCACGCTCCGGCGATGCCCATCCCCACCACCACGACATCGGCCGTGACGATCGATGGCCCGGTGTCCGCATTAGTGTCCGTCATGGGGGAAACTATAACGTGTTCACCGATTGAGACGGCGCTTTAATATGGAAGACATGACTTCTCCCTCCGACACCGCTGGCCTGGATGCCCTCGCCGCTCGGCTCGCCTCCGTCGAGGCCCGGATCGACCAGACCGAAGGCCGCCTGGGCGCCGCCGAGGACGAGCTGGCGATCCTGCGGATCCTCGGCTCCTACTCACCCCGCGTCGACGCCGGCGACGCCGAAGGCGTGGCCGAGCTGTGGACCTCCGACGGCGTGTACGACGTCGACACCGGCCGGCTGGACGGCCACGAGGGCCTGAAGGAGATGGTCAATGGCGACGCCCACCAGGGGCTCATCGCCCACGGCTGCGGGCATGTCCCGAGCCTGCCGGTGGTGATGCTCAGCGGCGACCGCGCCGTGGCCACCGGGTACACCCAGCTCGTCGTGCGGTCCTCCCGGCCGGGCCGCTACACGGTGCTGCGGGTCACCGCCAGCAGGTGGGAGCTCGAGCGACGCGGCCCGGTGGACGCGCCCGACCGCGGGTGGCGGGTCGTGCTGCGCACCGCACGCGCGGTGACCGACGACGGCGAGGGCCGTGAGCTCCTGGCACGGTCACGCGAGGGGTAGCCTGGCGGGCATGAAGCGTCGTCGGCCCGCGTCCGATCCGACCCTGCGTGCGGGCCGCCTCGCGCTGCTCACCACCTCGGCCATCACGCTCGGGTTCCAGTCCATCGTCAGCTCCGTTGTGTACCCCCAGCTGTTCGACGGCACGACGCACGGCATCGCGGAGCGGCAGTCCGACCACGCCCGGCGCATCGCGCCGGTCGCGCTGACGCTCTACGTCACCTCGCTGGGTGCGGCCGCCTGGGCGATGTACGGCTCGGTGCGGTCCGGGGAGCGCACCGGGCGGGTCGCCACGGCGGTGGCCTGCGCGAGCAACCTCGCCGGCCCGGTCATCACCGCCGGTGTGGTGCCGCTGCACGCGAGCATCGCCCAGGAGCAGATCACCCGGCCGCGAATCGCCGCACTGATGGCCTCCGATCGACTCCGTACCGGCCTCGCCGCCGTCGGGGTGGTGGCCGCAGCTCAGTCGCTCAGCACCTGACGGTCCGCCCCGGTCAGCCCCGCCGCGCCGCCCCGGGCCTCAATCCTTCGATTGAGACCCGCATTGTCCTCGTTCACGATGTGAACCCGGTTTCTACATGATGAGATGGGGGCATGACCAAGCATGCCCCTGGCGGGGATGGCGCCCTCACCCCGGAACCGACGCTGCCGGATGACGCCGCGGACGTAGCCGCCCCCTCGCGCCGGGACTGGGCCGGGCTGGCCATGCTCTCGATCGCCCTCGGACTGATCGTGCTGGACGGCACGATCGTGGGCGTGGCGCTGCCCACGATCATCCTCGACCTGGGCCTCGACCTGACCGACGCGCAGTGGGTCAACAGCCTCTACGCCGTCCTGCTCGCCGCCCTCCTGCTCTCGACGGGCACCCTCGCCGACCGGCTCGGTAGGCGGCGCCTCGTCCTGGCCGGCATCGTGGTGTTCGTCGGCGGCAGCCTGCTGGCGGCGGCCGCCTCGTCGGCGGGACCGCTACTCGCCGCCCGCGCGGTGCAGGCGGTCGGCGCGGCGTTCATCATGCCCGCCACCCTCTCGTCGGTGAACACGCTGTTCCGCGGCCGGTACCGGGCCGCGGCGTTCGGGGTCTGGGGAGCGGTGATCTCGGGTGCCGCGGCGATCGGGCCACTGCTCGGCGGCGCGCTGACCCAGTGGGCCTCGTGGCACTGGATCTTCCTCGTCAACCTCCCGCTGGGCGCACTCCTGTTCGTCGCGGTGATCTTCACGGTCCCCGAGACGCGCGGGGAGAAGGCCCGTCCGGGAGTGGACGTCGACGGCGCACTGCTCAGCGCGATCGGGTTCGGCGCTCTGGTGTTCGCCGTGATCGAGGGCCCCGACCTGGGTTGGTGGACCCCGAAGGCCGATCTGTCCCTGTTCGGCCTCACGTGGCCGGCCGACGCGCCTGTCTCGGCGACCCCGGTCGCTCTCGCGATAGCCGCGGTGGCCCTGACACTGTTCATCCTGTGGGAACGCCACCGCGAGAAGGTCCGCCGGTCCGCCCTTCTTGACCTGTCGCTGTTCTCCCTCCGTACCTTCTCGTGGGGCAACCTCACCGCCGGCACGGTGGCCGTCGGCGAGTTCGCACTCCTGTTCATCCTGCCGCTCTACCTCGTCAACGTGCTCGGTCTCGAGGTGATCAGCGCGGGCCTGGTGCTGGCCGCGATGGCGTTCGGCGCGTTCCTGTCCGGTGCCTCGGCCCGCCATCTGGCCGCCAGGTTCGGCTCCCCGGGGACCGTGCTCATCGGCCTGGGGCTGGAACTGATCGGTGTCCTGGCCCTGGCCCTGATTATCCGCGATGACACCCACGCCTGGCTGGTCGCGATCCCGCTGACCGTGTACGGCCTGGGCCTGGGCCTGGCCTCGGCCCAGCTCACGGGGACGGTGCTCCGTGACGTGCCGGTGGCCATCTCCGGGCAGGGCTCTGCCACCCAGAGCACGGTCCGGCAGATCGGCTCGGCGCTCGGCACCGCCTTCGCGGGCGCCGCCCTGTCCATCTCGCTGGCGCGGACGCTGCCCGCGGCCCTCGAGAACGCGGGCCTCGCCGGTGGCCCGGCCGACCAGCTCGCGGAGTCGACTCGTCAGTCCGCCGGCAGCACCATCGGTGTGCTCCGCGACCACGCTGACGCCAGCCCGCTCGGGGACCACACGGCCGCGGCCGTGGACGCATTGGCCCACGGGTTCGCCGATGCCAGCCGGTTGGCGATGCTCGTGGCCGCGGCGTTCCTCGCCCTGGGCTTCCTCGGCGCCGCTTTCCTACGACGCGCCTCCGCGACCCCCGTCGCGCAGTAGCGTCAGCGCTCGCGCCCGCGGCCTCGCACGGCCACCACCGCCAGTGCCCCGAGACCGATCGTGCCGACGATCGCCGCCAGCAGGTGATACGCCGGTATCAGTCCGATCCGCTCGGCGGCCAGCGCCGCGAGCACGGCGGGCACCCCGAGTGCGGTGTACGCCACGAGGTAGAGCGCGGCGAACACCTGCCCCCGGGCCTCGGCGGGCGCGCTCTGCGCCACGAGTGTGGTGCCGATGAGGAACAGCAGGCCCATCCCCAGTCCGGTGAGAAGGGCCGCGAGCAGGAATCCCGGCACCGTCCGCCACTCCAGCGAGAGCGAGGCCACGACGAGCCCCGGCAGCAGCAGCGCCACCCCGACGCTCATGCCGCGCCGCCACTGGTCCGGCCCGGCGCGAAGGTTCCACACCAACTGCGCGACGCCCGCGGCGCCCTGCAGCGCCGCCACGACCAGTCCGGTGACCAGGTAGTCGGATCGGCCCAGCAGGTCGCGGGCGATGGCCCCGCCGAGCCCCAGGAACACGCCGCCGACCGACCACGAGACGATCACGCAGATCGCCGCCAGCGCGAACGTCGACCTCATCCGCGCGGGCACGGTCGGCGGCCGCAGCCGCAACGCCTCACGCACGGTCGAGGAGCCGCCGGCGGTCTCCGGTACGAACGCCGACACCGCGGCGAGCAGGGCCAGGGTCGCCGCCGCGATCACCTGGTACGGGAGGGTCAGGGACGACGACGACGCCGTGGCCACCACGCCCGAGAGGAGAACGCCGCCGGCGATGCCGAAGTTCGTGGTGGAGCTGCTGGTGAGGGCGCCGACCCGGGAATCACGGCGTGGGTGGAGCTCGATCAGCGCTGCCGCGGCCGGACCGGTGATCAGCCCGACCGACACGCCCTGCGTGATGCGGGCCGCGATGAGCCAGCCCACGTTCGGCGCGACGGCGAGAACCGCCATGCTCACCGCCAGGAGTGGGAGCCCGGCCAGGATGACCGGCCGGCGTCCGACCGCGTCGGAGAGCCTGCCGAGAAACAGCAGCGGGATCAGCACCGCTAGGGCGTACACGGCGTAGACGACCGTGATCATGGTGCCGCTGGTGCCCCACGCCTGTTGATAGTCGACGTAGAGCGGGGTGGGGGTCGCGCTGGATGCCAGCGCCACGGTCACCACGAGGGCGATCAGGATGAAGGGGCGCCACGCGGGTCGAGGGGTCGTTCCCACGGTCTGCCTCTCCGCCGGAAGGGGGCGGCGTGCGAACTGCGTGCCTGGCATGGGACATGGGCGACGCGTCTGATTTCAGTGGACGGCGGTGGACTCAAACCGAACCACTGGCACCGCCTCCAACGCCTCGATTCTACGTGGCAGCAGACCAGACATGCGACTCATGACTGCCCACCAGAGGTCAGCGTGGTCGAGCCTGGGGTCGTGCGAACCCCAAGTAGACGAACTAGAACCGCCCTGACGCAGAGCGAAGTGGACTCCATCCGAACCGCTCGAGCCAGTGGCGAGAGCGTTATCTCGATCTCCCGGCGCTTCGGCATCCACCGAGGCACGGTCTGGAAGCTCACGAAGTAGCCCGTTGCTACTTCTTCCGCAGGTTCAGGTTGAAGTCACCGCACGAGCATCGGAGTTCTTCTTCCTTGCCCGGGATGCCAAGAATGTAGATCCATCCGTCGCACCCCTCGTTGCTACATGTGAACAGGTCGAGGAACTGCTTGCAGGCTTCAACTACCGGTGTGAAGTCTGCTTTAGTCATGGTCGCCCAGTCGTTGTTGTGGACGAGAGCGTTGATCGCCCAGTTCTCCCCGTCTTGCGCGAGGATCGCCGTTGCTCGCTCGTTCTTTAGCTCTTCGACTCTCTGCTTCGCCGCGTCGTTGTTCCAAGAGTTCGCCGAGGCAGTGGCTTTCTTGAGTAGGTCTCCGTGCCGACCCTTGACTGCAGAGAAGAAGGCTGAGAGGTCGTAGTTGTTGTCGGCGCGGAACACGACCTGACCTTGGATGCTTGCAGCGATGTCAGCCAGCGACGACTCCAGATTGCGCCGCAGCTTGTGAGCTGCGCCGGGAACATCGTCACTGGCGAGGTCAGCTTCGATCTGAGTCCAAAAGTCGCCACCTTGACCGTAGAACGGTCCCCCATCGACGGTCCAGCCGTGGAACCGAGCGAGAGAACGTCGAGCGATGAGACCCGAGGACTGCATTTGGCGCGCCCAAACCTCATCGTGGGTCGTCATGATGAACTGGACGTCAGGGAAGACGTCTTTGAGCAGTTTGCAGAACTGTCGGCGGTGGTTAGCATCCACGGAGGTGACGACGTCGTCGAGGACAGCGAGCCGGAAGTCCGATTTGAGGAGCTGCCGAATCAAGGCCAGGTAGAGGCAGACCCCCATCCCGTCCTGGTGGCCTTCGCTGTGGTACGCCATCGGTGGGAACATGCCCAACCCATAGAAGTCAACTTCAAGGTCGAGTTTCCCGGCGGTCGGTGAAAGCCCTGCCTTGAAGGATGACTCATCGTCGGCGTTGATCTGCCGATAGAAGCTGCTGAAGTCTGCTTCGACGGTTTTGTAAAGCGCTGTCAGCGCTGCATCTGCCACAGAGTTGTACTTCTCGTAGACCGCGTTTGCCGCCTTGTGCGCTGCGGTTGCCTTGGTTGCTTTCGCACGTGCTTGACGTAGTTGCGTCCAGCGATCTTGAGCGACGGTGAGGAATGTCCGTGCAGCCTCGGTTGCGGTCTGGTCCGGCAGCGCTTCAATCGCCGTTCGAAGCGCCTTCATTCCATCAGCAATCGGTGACGGTGTGGCCAACGGATCGGTGGTGACGCGCTCAGATTCGTCACGGACGGACTCGACTGTCGTCAGCTTCGCTTCGAACGCTGCAAGGTCATTCGACCACTCCAAGAGAGACGTCTGCAACGCAGACTGTCCCATCGTGACAGCGTGCGGCTGTGCCGCTTGGATCAGGGACCGCACCCCGCGAAGTTGCCCGATCACCTTGCCCGCAGCGGTCTGGATACGCTGCTGGAGCTTCGCGGCAGTTTCGGACCGAGTGAGCTTATCGTTCAGATGTTGCCGCAGCGATGCAACGTCAGGCCAATCCAGGTCGCACAGCGGGCAGGCGGTACTGACCACCAGCGGCAGGCCAGTCTCGACCAGATGGCGGTGCTTGAGTGCGTCGAGGACGGCCGGATCGGCCTCGAGTTCGGTCAGCGCCGCGCCCAGGTCGCTCACGGCAGCATCGAGGTCACCGTGCTCGGCCAAGTAGCTGGTGACGGCTTCGATGTCCCGGATGGCTGATGCTCGGTTGAAAGTGCTTTGGCTGTCTTCGGTTTTGGCTCCGGCGCTGAGGTCGGTCTCAAGGGTGGTTGCGGGCAGCGCTTCCAGGCCGAGTACTTCGCGCTTCTTGTTGACCGCTACCGTGACCTCGCTCGGCAGCAGATCGGTGATGTCAAGACCGCGTTTGACGGCATCTTCTGCCGATCTCACGGCGTCGTCCGCGCTCCTAGCGGCAGCGCTCGTCTTGTTGCGGGCTGTGTTGAGCAGGCGACGAGTGTCGTCGATCCGGTCAAGCTTGAGAAGAGCCTGCACCTCTTGGGCACGTTTCCCAGGCTCGGTGTTGACGTACTTGATGACTTCACGTCGAGACAGGATCAGCTCAGGATGACGGGCAGCCCATTCCACGGCGGCGACAAGTTCGGGAGTCTTCGGCTCCAGGGTGAACTGGCCTGCGGTCTTCACACTGCGAGCGAGAGTGCCGGTCTGTCCGCTGGCTGAGTGTGTGAAAGTCAGAGTTACGCTAGCAGCGGCGGGGTTGTCACGCTGGTGGACATGCGGCCCGTGCTTTGCGACGGAGATGCCGCCCGTGCCAGCTCCGCTGAGGCGAGCGACGTTGCCTGTCAGCGCGAAATCGATAGCGTCGACCACTCCGCTCTTGCCCGACCCGTTGGGGCCGACCACAACGAAGGAGCTGCTGTCCATGCTGAGATCGAGGTCGCGGATGCCGCGGAACTCTTCTATGCGGAGCTTCTGAACCTGGATCACAGCGTTGACTCACCGCTCGCATCGGTGTAGAGAGCCACAAGTTGGTCCGGTTTTGGCAACTTGTCCGCTGCCAGCAACGTCGCAAGGCTCTCGGTGACCTGAGGCGGTACGTCATCAACAGCCGCCAGTTCAGACAGAAAGGTATCCAAGACCTCAGACTCGATGCCCGCCACTCCGCGCCCCTTTGCTTGCGATCGCGACGGAACCAGTACCGCCTGCTTGCTGTTGGCAACCACGATTCTACCGTCGGGGATGCCGCTGGACGTGGGGTCAACGCAGTTCCCCTGGCGGTACTGCGGATGTTCCGACACCAGCGCGCGTGACCCTCTGCTGCAAACTCACCCTGCCGGTGTCCTCTATAGCCTGCGTTGCTCGACGCGAGAAGCACGCTGGCGCTGGGTCGCTTCAACTGATCCATCGACAATCCGGCGAACCCGAGCCCATGCGGTCTGCGCGGCTTGGTACTCGGCGACTTGCTCGGCAGTCTTGATCTCCTTGGCGTCTCCGAGTGGTGCGGGGCTGTCGATGTCGTAGCGGTTCCTGTACAGCGCAACAGTGGCCGCGTGGGTCAGCCATTGCTCCCGTGCTCTCCCTTGCGGGCGTGGCGTACCGAGCCGGGATACCCACGCTGCTCCCGCCTCTTGCGCGTCTTCCACGAGTCGCCGGGCGCGGGCTTCGATGAGCGCCTGCCGCTCAGTGAGCGCCGCCTGCATGTCATCGGGAACCGGCTGGGCTGGCCTGGCGATGAGACCGGCGACCCGTGCTCGGCGGTTCTTGCCGGGGCGTAGTTGCGCGGTGGCTTGGTCGAGCATGGTGGCGAGCTGTGCGGCGGGGTCGGTTTGCTCGTCGCCGGGCGTAAGCCTGGGTGCGAGCGCGGTGAGCGCGACGGTCGGGATGTGGCCTGCGGCTTCGTGGCGGGCGAGGGCGGATTCGAGGCGTTCGTAGTAGGGGCTGGTGAACACGTCGTCGGCTACGTCGTCGGGGAACGGGGCGATGTCGAGCAGGGTGGCCCAGCGGTCGATCTGCGCTTCGCGGGCGAGCACGTCGTATTCGGCCAGCAGCGTGGACAGCGAAGCGTGCCGGTCGACCTCGAACGCCAGGGTCTCGGTCGCTGAAAGGTCGGCGTCGCTGCGCGCGAGCACCTTGGCAAGCCGGTCGATGAGCGCCAACTTCTCGGGCTGGTCGAGATGCGGTTCGACCTCGTGCGGGTCGGGCACGATCACGTAGGCGTGGTTGCGGAACTTGCCGCGCGTGAGCGCCACGTAGAACAACTCCCGACCTGTCTTCTCTGGGTCGATCAGCGCGTGCGCGGTATCGACACTGGCTCCCTGTGCGCGGTGAACGGTGGATGCGTAGCCGAGTTCAAGTTCCTCGCGCACGTACTTCGCGGGCAACACGAGGGCCTTGCCGTGGGGCTTGTCACCGAGACCCAACCGGCGCACGGCGAGGGAACCGTCGTCGTAGCGGTGGGTGACTTGCCAGCGGTCGCCGTTCTTCACCCAGCCGCGTCCAGTGGTGAGGCGGCGCTCGTTGAGGCGGGTGACGACGAGATCGCCGATGCCTGCGGTGGTGCCGTCGTGCAGGCGCTGGCCGTCTGCTTCGACGTGGCCGGCTTCGATGAGGTCGGCTCGGGCGCGTTCGTTGAGGTGGGCGACCATCTCGCCGGTTCCTGCGATCATCAGCGTGCGCAGGCCCTCATCGCGGTCGGCCCGCCACGCCTCGTAGATGGTGTCGAGCATGGTCTCGGCGTCGCCCTCGACGAGTCGGCCCTGCTCGTCGTATGCGTCGAGCGCATCAGAGCGTCCGTGGCGGAGGCCGAGGCTGGCGGTCTTCTCCCACTCGTTGGCGAAGCGGCGCACATCGGTCAGTTCCGGAACCTGGTCGCGGTGCCGCACGAGCATCCCGAACGCCCCGCCCGTCTCCACCGCCGAGAGTTGCGCCCAGTCACCGATCAGGACGACCTTGGCCCCGGCTTCAGCGGCGTGGGCGGTGATGCGGTCGAGCGCGAGGGTTCCCGCGAGCGAGGATTCGTCCACGAGCACGAGCTGCCCGGCCTGGAGGTTCCAGCGTCCTTTCGCGTGTTCGTAGAGGAACTTCGCGGTGTTCTCCGCCCGCACACCGAGCGAGTCACCGAGGACTTCGGAGGCTGCCGCCGAGGGCGCGAGGCCGATCACGGAGTCTTGCCCGTGGGCCGCTGTCCTGGCTGTAGTGCAGGAGGCGCTGTTCAGCGTCGAGGATGTCTTGGCTGGAGTAGGCGATCTGGTCGACGGGCTGGAACCTGTTGCCCTCACCCTCGACGTAGTGGGTCGGGAGGGCGCGGTCGTAGTCGGGCGTGAGGCGCAGCGATTCGGCCTCGGCATGGGCGACGATCTGATCGAGCACGCGGGTGCGGTCGTCGGTCGTGGCGAACCGGACGCCCATGAGTTGCCGCATCGTCTCGGCGTGCAGGTTCCATCGCCCCCAGGTTGCGCGCCGGTTCGCCACGGTCAGCAGCACCACCGTGGCGAGATCCTCGATCTGCTCCAACCCGAGGTCGTCGGCACGCAGCCGCGCCTGGCCTGCATCCCGGTCGAGTAGATGTTGCGCCCAAGTGGTTGCGTCCTCACCGAGCACCACCTGAGCGCGTTGCCGCCAGTCGGCGGTCAGGTCAGCGAGCGAGTGGAGTTCTTTCTCTGGCCGGGTCTCCAAGGTCGCCTACTGTCGGAGAATCGCTGCGGTCGCACGCGAAGGTTGCCGTCCGTGCTTGGCCACGTACTGCTCGATCAGCCGGTTCTTGGCTGCGTCGATGCCCTCCGTGCCGTCGCGGCCTCCGGTGGAGCGGCGGGAGAACTCCTCGATCAGCGTCGCAGGTACGCCCTCGATCTCCCAGCCGGTGTTGCGATCCTTGCCTCGATCAACCGGCACCCAGGCCACGCCAAGTAGCCGTGCGGTGTGGTCGGTGAGAAAGGCGTTGTACGACGCCGAGAGCGCGACAGTCGCCCGGTGCAGGCGGCGCGAGTCCAACGTGCGCCAGCGCCCGTCGATGCCCTGCACCTTGTTCGACACCACGACGTGCGTGTGCAACTGCGGGTCGGCGGCGCGGGAGTCGTAGTGGTCGAACGCGGTGGCGATGACACCGACGATGGGCATCTGCGCGATACCGCCCGCACCGACGCGGGTTGCGGCGACGCGCTCTTCGAGCATGGCGATGGTGTCGCGCATTGCGGCGTGATGCGCCTGCGCAATCAGGGCTTGCGTGCCCGCGTCGGCCACGCCCCAGATCGCGCTGAACGACTTGGGCGGCGAGAACGTCAGGTCGAACCCTGCAACGGCGGTGCGGGGCTTCTTCGCAAGCTCTTCCTCACGGATGCGCTGCACCGTCTCTTCCCGCGCCTCACCGCGCAAGCCGGGGTCGAGGCGTGCAAGGCGGGCTGCAATCCGCTCGCGCGGTGGCTGCAACGCCGGGAACCTCTTGCCGAGCCTCTGCCCGGTCACCGGGTGGATACCCTCACCCAGCAACCGGGCCAGATGTTCCTCGGTCACCGTGTCACCCTCAGCCAGCGCAGGCGTACGCCCGTCGTCGAGGCTCATCAGGCCGGTGCCGACCCAGGTACCGGGCGGGCAGCCCGACTCGGTGTAGTACCGAGTCAGCGGGCTGCTCATCTCCCGGTCGCCGTCGCCAACGACGACCGACTTCAGCAGATACTCAAAGTCCTTGCCCGACGACATGGGCCGGATCGTCATCACCACGACGGCCCCTCCCCGAGACCGTCGCAGGAGGGGCGATCTCGGGGGTCAAGTGCGCGCGCAGCGCGCGGCTCGCACTCCTAGTGCCAACCGTGTGGGGGCTTGGGGAGCAGCTGGGAGACCCGGTAGGTCCGGCAGGCCAGCGCGACATGGCGGTGTGCCTCGATGCGGTGCGAGCAGCGGGCCGAGCTGTCCTCGATGCGTCAGCGAATAGCTTGCCCTGCGCGGGGCGAATGTGTGGAAACCGAAAGACAGGCTAGACTGGCCTCATGCATTTGTACTTCCTGTGACGGCTGAGTTGGCTGACCGCGCTCGTTGAGTCTCTCCGAGCCTGCGGAGGCCACTCGTTTCTGACTCGTTCTCGGGTCGCCGTCACTTCGCGTACCCATCTGCCGGTCTTGCCTGCTGATGGTGCGCTTGTCGAAGGATTCGCATGCACACCGTTACTCATCGTCTTCCTGCGCGCTCGCGCGCGCAGCTCATCGCCTCCAACATCTCCGTGATGCGAGGCACCACCAGCGTTCTTCACCACGTCGACCTCACCGTCACCCCCGTCTCGCGCATCGCGGTGGTCGGGGAGAACGGACGAGGCAAGTCGACCCTGCTGCATGTGCTCGCCGGTACGCTCACTCCCGACAGCGGCACGGTGCAGCGCATCGGCACGATTGGCGTGGCCGAGCAGGAGATGGATGCCTCCGACCATCGCACTGTCGGGCAGGCCGTCGCCGATGCGATCGCCGAACCCCTCGCCGCATTGGCGAGGCTAGATGCTGCCAGCCACGCGCTCACTGATGGCACCGAGGCCGCCGCCGCAGAGTATGCGGCGGCGCTGGAGCATGCCGAAGCGCTCGACGCCTGGGATGCTGAGCGGCGCGTTCAAGTCGCACTCGAAGCGCTCGACGCGGAGACCGACATGACCCGCCTGCTCGCTGAGCTGTCGGTCGGGCAGCGTTACCGCGTGCGTCTGGCCTGCCTTCTCGGCGCTGACGACGACTTCCTGTTGCTCGATGAACCGACCAATCATCTCGACCGCAGCGGGCTCGAGTTCCTGACCGCCCAGCTCCGGTCCCGCAACGGCGGTGTCGTGGTCGTCAGTCACGACCGAGCACTCCTCTCAGACTTCGCCGAGACGATCGTCGACCTCGATCCGACACCAGACGATCGCCCGCGCGTCTATGGGAACGGCTACTCGGGATACCGCGAAGGACGTCTGGCTGAGCGGGAGCGTTGGGAACAGGAGTACGACAAGCAGCAGGCCGAGCGTGCCCGACTGCAAGACAACCTCAGCGCGGCCCAGAACCGGCTCGTCTCGGGATGGCGTCCGGAGAAGGGCACGAACAAGCACGGGCGTGCCACCCGAGCAGGCAGCCTCGTGCAGAGCGTTCACCGACGCCAAGAGGCACTCGAAACACACGCCATCACCGTTCCCGAACCACCCCAGGTGCTCCGCTTCCCCGAACTGCGCACCCGCACCGGGGCAGCCCTGCTGAGCGTCGAAAACGTCAGCGTCGCCGGGAGACTTCGTGGTCCGGTGTCGTTCTCGCTGTCGCATCGCGGGCGACTCATCGTGACCGGCCCGAACGGAACCGGAAAATCCACCCTGCTCAGAGTCGCCAGCGGCGAGCTGGAGCCAGATACCGGCGTGGTGCGTAAGCCCAACGGCATACGTCTGGGGTATCTCCGGCAGGAATCTGATCTACCGGCTGACCGGCGAGCGAGCGAGGTCTACAGCACGCGACTCGATGCGCTCGTCGCCGACGGGATAGTGCCGCCTTCGGAGGGAGTCGGAATCTCACAACTCGGCCTCTTGAAGCCGAGAGAACTGAGCAAACGGGTGGGTGAACTGTCGATGGGACAGCAACGCCGACTCGATCTGGCCCTCGTGCTCGCGATGCGCCCCCATGTGCTGCTCTTGGATGAACCGACAAACCATCTCTCAATCGCGCTCGTCGACGAACTCACGGAAGCACTGGGCGCAACCCAGGCGGCTGTCATCCTGTCCTCTCACGATCGCCAACTCATTCGCGACATGGCCGACTGGCCGAGCATCGACCTGTCCACAATGACCGAAAGCGGGGTGCGCGCATGACCGAGAGAAAGGTGAATCTAAAGCGCTCCATCCAACCGCTTGCGACGCGCGATTATCGCTTGCTGTTCGCCGCGGTCGGCATTGAGGTCTTCGGTACCGGCGTGTGGACGATCGTGATGGTCTTCCAAGTCATCGCACTCAATGACAGTCCACTCGCGCTGTCGGCGGTAGCGACGGGGATGAGTCTGGGCCTGTTCTCGTTCTCGATCTTCGGTGGCGTGGTCGCCGACCGATTCTCCAAACGTTGCATCATCATCACCGTGCAGGGCTGCACCGCCGGGATGATGTCCACGGTCGCCATGCTGTCCCTCACCGGAACCATCGAACTCTGGCACGTCGCCGTCGCATCGTTCGCGATGGGCGCTGGTAGCGCATTCTTCTACCCGGCCTACAGCTCCTACTTGCCCCATGTGCTTCCACCTGAGCAACTCCTTGCCGCGAATGGTCTTGAAGGTGCACTCCGGCCAACTGTTGGGCAGGGTCTCGGGCCAGCGCTTGGCGGGATCGTCGTCGGCATGTTCTTCCCAGCGATCGGCGCGGTGATCGTGGCCGCCTCGTACACAGTCGCATTCGTCATCACCTTGTTCCTGAGCCACCGCGAGGGACTGACCGATTCCACAGCGCCGGAGGGGCGCACCAGCCTATGGGGCGACCTTCGCGCGGGCGTGAGCTATGTGGTCGGTGCGCGCTGGCTGCTTTGGACGCTGATTTTCGGATCTTCGCTCGCACTCATCATCCAAGGCCCGATAGAAGTGCTGCTGCCATTCCTCACCCGTGCTCGATTCGATGACGCCGAGGCGACGTTTGGCTTCCTGCTGGCCGCATTCGGGATCGGCGGAGCCGCCGGTTCCTTGGCCGTGTCGTCACTGAGGCTCCCACGTCGCTACCTCACGTTCATGATCGCTTGTTGGGGTGGCGGAACCGTGCCCCTCGTGGCAATCGGAATAGCCGACAATCTGATCGTGATGCTCGCGGCCCTATTTGTTGTCGGAGCCGCCACCGGGGCCGGGGTCGTGATCTGGGGAACCCTGCTGCAACGCCTCGTTCCGCTCGACATGATCGGTCGCGTCGCCAGTCTTGACTTCTTTGTCTCAATCGCATTCATGCCAGTTTCCATCGCTATCGCTGGCCCACTTTCCTTGTTCCTCCCTGTTCCCGTGATTTTCGTGGTAGCAGGAGTGATTCCCCCTCTCCTAGCCGTGATCGCGCTGACGGCAGGACGCATGAGACAGGCCGAAACGGAGCATCCACTGGACGCCCCGTAGGACACGAAACAGACCGAGGCCGATCTCCGCCAGTAGTCCGCAAACGTGAGCGCATCAGAATCTCGACGAGCGAGTTCGTCCAGCCCTGAGGCCGGAACGTACGCGCCTTTGCTAGCACGCACTCGCACAGTGCATCGTCCGGTCGGCCCGATGGCGTATGACTGCGTGAAGATCATCGTCGTCCGCGACGGCTCGGCGTTCCTGTTCAGTGAGTTCGGGCAGCAGCCGGTCAAGGTCGGTGACGTGATCCTGCTCGGCGCAAACGTGCTCTGCGGTAGCGAACCTGAGAGCCACATCACCGTCACGACGGTCTACCTCGATACCGACTATGTGCTTGATCAAGTGCGGTGGCAGTACGCGGCGTTTCTCGACGACCGCCTCGATGCTCAAGGGTTCGCCGAGACGATCTATACCGAACCGGCGCAGATCCTTCGGCTGGGCGAGGATCGTGCCGGGATGCTCATGCCGTGGCTGGATGAGCTGGTCGCGCTGAGCGTCGACGGTGACTTCGTGCGCCACTACCTACGGATGCAGGCGCTCTGGTTTCAGATCGCCTACGTGATTGCGCCGTTCCTCAAGGTCTCTCCAGTGCGCGTTTCGCCCTCGCAGCGTGCGCATATCCGGCCCACACTCCCGAGGGATCGCCGCTTCGCACCCCTGCGTGTCGAAGTGCGGCGCGCCGCTACCCTGTTGCGTGAAGACCCGGCTCGACGCTGGACGCTGGATGATCTTGCCGCCGAGGTGCATCTGTCGCCGTCGCGCCTGTCGAGCGTCTTCGTGGAGGCGTTCGGCAAGACGCCGCTGGCGTTTCTGACGATGCCCCTACAGGAGACTGACACCGCGCCGACGCTGACAGCGGTGACCTATCAACGGGTCTCGACCAAAGAGCAAGCCTCCAAGGGAGGTCGTGACGAGGGCTTCTCGATCCCAGCCCAACGTCAAGCGAACGCCCGTAAGGCCGACGACCTCGGCGCGCGGATCGTTGCCGAGTTCGTTGACGCCGGAGAGTCGGCACGCTCCGCCGACCGGCCCGACCTGCAACGGATGCTGGAGTACATCGCCGCGCATCAGGTCACGTACTGCATCGTGCATAAGGTCGACCGGCTGGCTCGGAACCGGCTCGATGATGTCGAGATTCACCGTCGTCTGGTCGAAGCCGGGGTCACGCTGGTGTCTGCGACCGAGAACATCGACGAGACGCCCTCGGGGATGCTGCTGCATGGCATCATGTCCTCCATTGCGGAGTTCTATTCCAAGAACCTCGCCACCGAGGTCACCAAGGGCCTGACGCAGAAGTTCGAGACCGGCGGCACGCCGGGGCGCGCACCCATCGGCTACCTCAACGTCCGCAAGCGCGACGAGCAAGGCCGTGAGTACCGCACCGTCGAGATAGACGCCGAGCGCGCCCCGCTTGTGCGATGGGTGTTCGAGCAGTACGCCGCCGGGGAACGCACAGTCGTTGATCTGCTCGCGGAGGCGACCGCGCGCGGCCTGAGCACTGTGCCCACACCCAAGCGCGCCTCCGGGCCGGTCGGGCGCTCGACATTCTTCGCCCTGCTGCGCAACCCGTACTACCTCGGCATCGTCCGCTACAAAGGCGCGGAACAGACCGGCACCCACGAGCCGCTGGTCGATGTCGAGACCTGGCAGCAAGTGCAGCGCCTGCTCGACTCACGCAAGAAAGCGTCGGAACGGCGACGCACCCACGAGCACTACCTCAAAGGCAGCCTGTTCTGCGGTTGCTGCGGGTCACGGATGCAACTGGACTACCCGGCCAACCGGCAGGGAGTGCGCTACGCCTACTACGTGTGCTCCGGGCGCGCCTCCAAGCGTAAGAACTGCACCCGCCGAGCCGTACCAGTCGGCATCGCCGAGCAACTCGTCACCGACTGCTACCGCGACATCGCCATTACCGAAGAGCAGTACGTCGCCCTCGCGGCACAAGTCGAGGCCGCGTTCGATGAACGCCTCGCCTCCCGCTCCGAGGAACTGGCCGAACTGACCGCGAACCGCAAGCGACTCCAGAACGAGAGCGACAAGCTGCTCGCCGCGCACTTCGCCGACGCGATCGACCTGGAGACGTTGAAGCGGCATCAAGACCGCATCCGTACCGGGCTGGCTGACATCGACCGCAAACTCGCCACCGAGCACGACCACCACGAGGGGCCACGCAAGCAACTCGGCACCGCACTCAGCCTGCTGGTCGACTGCGCGAAGCTCTACGCCCGCACAGGCGACCAAGGCAAGCGGCTGGCGAACCAGACCCTAACCAACGGCATCGACATCAGCGAAGACGAAAAGGCGACGATCCGGCTCGCTGAGCCGTTCGCCGCCCTCTTACCAGAACCAACATCTCTCGATGTCAGCGGTTCTAGTACGTCCGACTGGGTGGAGCCTAGGGGATTCGAACCCCTGACATCTGCCTTGCAAAGGCAGCGCTCTACCAACTGAGCTAAGGCCCCGCACATCGGCGAGGTGGCCGATGCGTACCTCCAAGCATAAACGCCGGACCCGGCTTTGCGGATCCGGCGTCTGCCTGTCGGAGTGGGCCTAGGAGGACTTGAACCTCCGACCTCCAAATTATCAGTTTGGCGCTCTAACCACCTGAGCTATAGGCCCTCGTACCGAGGAGTTAATCTACCCGACGCGATCCCGTTCTCCCAAATCCGGCCGTGACCAGCGGTTTGACAGTCAGTTGCGGCGATCGCTGAGGGTCACCTGGACGCCGCCTCCGGTGAGCCCGGCGGCGAGGTTGTAGATGAACACCGCGAGCGTGCACAGGATCGACAGCAGCAGGACGTTGAGCAGGCCCACTCCACCGCTGTAGAGGAAGATCGTGGAGGGCCCGATCACCGAGGCCGACTCGTCGCCGGCCACGCCGGACAACAGTCCCCCGAGTCGGTCCCAGACCCCCATGCCGGACAGCAGCAGGTAGGTGACCCCGATCGCGACCATCCACACGAGATAGAGCGCGAACATCAGGCCGAGCACGGTGGTGAACGCCGACCAGGGGTCGATCCGTCGCAGCACGAGGACCGACTCGAGCGGGCCGCGCCGTTCCGCGGGCGAGACGATCGGTGCGGCCCGCCCGGCCGCACCGCCGGAGTAGGCCTTGGAGACCCCTCCGACGGTGCCCTCGGCGCGGTGCGCGGTGGCGGCCGGGAACTGCGTGGTGGCGGTGTCGTCCGTGCCCTCCGCCACCTCCGGGGTCGCGGGCGTGGGGGCCGGCGACCCGGATTCCGGCGCGGACGTCGAGGCCGGCGCCGCCGCTGCGGCAGACGCAGGCGCGGTCGCCGGGGGAGTCGCAGGGGCATTGCCCGAGGTGCCGTAGCCGGGCGCCGGCGCGGAGCCCTTGGGGGTCGGGCCGCCGCCCGCGGCCGGATCGCTCGGCTCGGTCATGGGTTATGCCTCCTCGACGGACTCGGCCTCGGACCGGTCCTCTTCGTCGGGCTCGTCGGCGTTGCGGGCGATGGCCAGCAGCGCGTCGTCGGCTGCCAGGTTCATCAGTCGCACGCCCTTGGTCTGGCGTCCGGCCTTGCGGACCTGCTTGGCGAACGTCCGGATCACTCCGCCGCTGGAGGTGATGGCGTACAGCTCGTCCTGCAGTTCCACGATCGTCGCACCGACGAGCTTGCCACGCTTGGGATCGAACTGGAGCGTGAGCACGCCCTTGCCGCCGCGTCCCTGTGCCGTGTACTCGCTCAGCGCGGTGCGCTTGGAGTACCCGCGCTCGGTGGCCACCAGCAGGAAGTACTTCTCCTGGTCGGAGGTGTCGGCCCGCACGACGGACATGCTCAGCAGCGCGTCGCCGTCGTTGAACCGCATGCCCATCACGCCGGACGTGGCGCGGCCCATCGGGCGGAGCGTGTCGTCGTTGGCGTGGAAGCGGATCGACTGGCCGTTCTCGGAGACCAGCAGCAGGTCGTCGTCGGGTCCGGCGAGCGCGGCGCCCACCAGCTCGTCGCCGTCGCGCAGGTTGACCGCGATGAGCCCGCCGGAACGCGGCGAGTCGTAGTCCTCCAGCTTCGACTTCTTGACCAGGCCGTTGCGGGTGGCGAGCACCAGGTACGGGGCGTCCTGGTAGCCCTTGATCCGGATGACCCCGGCGATCCGCTCCTCCGGCTGGAACGGCAGCAGGTTGGCCACATGCTGGCCGCGGGCCGTGCGGTTGGCCTCGGGCAGTTCGTAGGCCTTGATGCGGTAGACCCGGCCCTTGGTGGTGAAGAACAGCAGCCAGTCGTGGGTGGAGGAGACGAAGAAGTGCCGGACGATGTCGTCCTGCTTGAGCTCGGCCCCGCGCACGCCCTTGCCGCCGCGCTTCTGGGCGCGGTACAGGTCGGTGCGGGTCCGCTTGGCGTAGCCGGTCTCGGTGATGGTGACCACCACGTCCTCGCGGGCGATGAGGTCCTCGTCCGTCACGTCGCCGTCGGCGGGGATGATGACCGTGCGCCGGTCGTCACCGTACTTCTCGACGATCTCGCGGAGCTCGTCGCCGACGATCGCGCGCTGGCGCTCCGGCTTGGCGAGGATGTCCTTGTAGTCGGCGATCTCGAGCTCGATCGCGGCGAGCTGGTCGATGATCTTCTGCCGCTCGAGCGCCGCGAGACGCCGCAGCTGCATGTCGAGGATGGCCTGCGCCTGGTCGTCGTCGATGTCCAACAGCGACTTGAGGCCCTCGCGCGCGATGTCGACGGTCTCGGACCGGCGGATCAGGGCGATGACCTCGTCCAGCGCGTCGAGCGCCTTGACCAGTCCGCGCAGGATGTGGGCGCGCTTCTCGGCCTCGTCGAGCAGGAACTGGGTGCGCCGGACGATCACCTCGATCTGGTGCGTGACGTACAGGCGGACGAGGTGGTGCGTGGCCAGCGTGCGCGGCACCCCGTCGACGATCGCGAGCATGTTGGCGCCGAACGACGTCTGCAGCTGCGAGTGCTTGTAGAGGTTGTTGAGGACGACCTTGGCCACGGCGTCACGCTTGAGCGTCACCACGATCCGCAGGCCGACGCGGTCCGAGGACTCGTCGTCGATCCGGGAGATGCCGGCGATCTTGCCGTCGCGCACCTGCTCGGCGATCGACAGGATCATGTTGTCCGGGTTGACCTCATACGGCAGCTCCGTGATCACGATGACGGTGCGGTTGCCCTCCTCCTCGATGGAGGTCTTGCCGCGCATGCGGATCGAGCCGCGCCCGGTGGACTGGTAGTCGTTGATCCCCTGCTCGCCCACGATGTAGCCGTAGGTGGGGAAGTCGGGCCCCTTGATGTGCTCGATGCAGGCGGCGAGGGTGGCCTCCTCGTCGGCATCCGGGTTGTCCAGGCACCAGTAGATCGCGTTGGCGACCTCGCGGAGGTTGTGGGGCGGCATCTTGGTGGCCATGCCCACGGCGATACCGCTGGAGCCGTTGACCAGCAGGTTGGGGATGCGCGAGGGCAGGACGACGGGTTCCTGCGTCTTGCCGTCGTAGTTCGGCTGGAAGTCGACCGTGTTCTTGTCGATGTCCCGGACCATCTCCATGGCCAGCGGGGTCATCTTGCACTCGGTGTAACGCATGGCGGCCGCGCCGTCGTTGCCACGGGAACCGAAGTTTCCCTGGCCGTCGACCATCGGGTAGCGCATCGCCCACGGCTGCGCGAGGCGCACCAGGGTGTCGTAGATCGCTATGTCACCGTGCGGGTGGTAGTTACCCATGGTGTCGGCGACGGGCTTGGCCGACTTCACGTAGCTGCGGTCGGGGCGGTAGCCGTTGTCCCACATCGCGTAGAGGATGCGCCGGTGCACGGGCTTGAGGCCGTCCCGCACATCCGGCAACGCGCGCCCGACGATGACGCTCATCGAGTAGTCGATGTAGCTTCTCTGCATCTCGGCCTGGATGTCGACCGGCTCGATCCGGTCGTGTCCCCCGGCCTCGGGCGGCAGCGTGGTGTCCGTCATGGGCTCCTCTTCGTCTCGCACGGAAGCGGCACCAGGGGGCACCTCTCCGACCAGCCCAGTCTATAGGTGCAGCCCAAACCCCGAGGGAGGGGCGCGCGGCGGAGCCGCGAAGAGCGGGAACACCGACAACACGACGATGACGACGACGACAACACCCACCGCACGTCGTACCGGGCGGGTATCACTACTGCCATGGCATCGAGAAACGACGGCTGGGTCCCGCAGCAGCACGGGGCGTGGGCGATGCTCGTGGTCCCGTATCTCCTCGGAACCGTGGCCGCGGTCCGCTCGGGACTCGACGGACCCCGCGATGTCGCGGTGCTGCTGCTGCTCTTCGTGACGTGGTTCGCGGGCTATTTCACGTTCAACGCGGGATCGCTGTGGCTCAAGAGCCGGCAGCCTCGTCGTCGTCGTCACTTCGTTCGTCCCCTGGCCACCTACTCCACGGTGACGGCGGTCGCCGGGCTGGCCACGCTCGCACTGGCGCCGCGCCTGCTGTGGTGGGCGCCCATATATCTGCTGGTCACCGGGGTGACACTGGCGCTGGTGCGGCGCGGCGACGAACGCTCGGTCTCCAGCGGGCTCCTCACCACGGTCGCCGCCTCGCTCATGGCAGCGACCGTCCAGGCCCGCACGCCCGCCGTGGCGACCGCCGACGCCTGGTCGCTGGTCGCGGTGTGCGCCGCCTATTTCTTCGGCACCGTCCTCTACGTCAAGACCCTCATCCGCGAGCGGGGCAAGCCGCGGTGGGTGTGGATCTCCGGTGGTTACCACGTCGCGGTGGTGGTGGCCTGCCTCGTGCTGGCGGCCGCGGGCGGGTCGGCCGGACTCACCGGCGGGGGCGACGGGCTGGCCGGCGGCGGACTGACCGGCACCGGCGCGGCGGCCGGCTGGGGCGGTGGGGCCTGGCTCGTGTGGGCGGTGTTCTTCGCGGCGGTCGCGGCGCGCGCGGTGCTGGTTCCCGTGCTCGGTCCGCTGCGCGGACGGCGCGTCACGCCGAAAAAGGCCGGGATCGGCGAGGCCGTCGCCTCGGTCGTCCTGGTCGCGGTGGCGCTGCTGCTCGGGGTGTGACATCCCGCGGCGTTCCCCGGCGCGCGCACACACTTCACCCGGCTGCCGGACGCCGGTCCGTGTTCATAGTTAACGCCTGTCTCCGCAGGCAGGACGCGGTAGCCTCCCTGCCATGACGATCCGACCCGACTCCGCGCGCCCCCGCTCCGCGCGCCGCCCGGTCGCCACCGGCCTGGCCCTCGCCACCTGCGCTGCGCTCGCCGCCGTCACCCTCTCCGTCCCGCTCACCGCCGCCCCGCATGCCGCCGCGGCACCCGCCCCCGGGCCCGTCGCCCCCGCCGCGACGGAGGACTTCGACCTGCCCGGCAGTTTCTACGACACCCGCGACCTGGCCGCCGGCGCCGCCGGTGACGTCCTGCGCGCCGAGTCCACCCACCTGCCGCTCACCGTCGCGGTCCCCGGCCTGGACCCGCTGCCCTCTCCCCTGCCGGCGCGTGCGGAACGGCTGATCTACCAGACCACCGACACCCACGGTCGAGCCGTGGCCACCTCCGCCGCCCTCTACGACTCCACCGCGCCCTGGCACGGCCCCGGCCCGCGTCCCACCGTCGTGATCGGACCGGGCACCCAGGGCCAGGCCGACGCCTGCGCACCTTCCCGCCACCTCGAGAGCGGTCTGGGCACCAACCCGCGCACCGGCAGCACCGTGGTCTCCTACGAGGAGGGCTTCTCACTCGCCCTGGCGGCCCAGGGTTTCCGCGTGATGACCATCGACTACGTGGGCCTGGGCACACCCGGCATCCACACCTACTCGGACCGCGTCGAGACCGCCCACGCGATGCTCGACGGTGCCCGGGCAACCGTCTCCCACACCGGCGACACCGGCTCCCCGATCGTGTTCTGGGGCCACTCCCAGGGCGGCGGCGCCGCTGCCGCGGCAGCCGAGCTCGCCCCCGAGTACGCCCCGGACGTGGACCTGCGCGCCGCCTACGCCTCCGCCCCGCCCGCCGACCTGCTGCAGGTGCTCGACCACATCGACGGTTCCACCCTCACCGGGGCGATCGGCTTCGCGATCAACGGGATGATCGACCGCTACCCGGCGATCCGGGAGGTGATCGACCGCCAGATCAACCCCGCGGGCCGGGCCGCGCTGGAGGACCTGGCGGGCCTGTGTCTCGCCGACGTCCGCGCCGCCTACGGCGGACAGACCACCGACTCGTGGACCGTCGACGGCCGCCGACTCGGCCAGGTGATCCGCGAGGAGCCCGCCGCCCTGGCCGTTCTCGATCACCAGCGCATCGGCAACCGTGTGCCGGCCGTGCCCGTGATGCTGGCCGGCGGGATCAACGACGACATCATCGCCCTCGGCCAGGTCGAGCAGCTCGGCCGCGACTGGTGTGAGCAGGGGGCTGAGGTGCACTTCCGGTACGAGACCACGCCGCTCATCCCCGGCATCACCCACGCCGCGGCCGCCGTGACGAACTTCGGTCCCGCGGTGCAGTTCATCACCGACCGGCTCGCCGGCCTACCCGTCCCGAACGACTGCGGGAGCTTCTAGCCCGGGCGTGCCCTCGGCCGGCCACAGGGCCGGGTCGGCCGGGGTACGGATCAGCTGCCGAGGCCCCAGCCTGCAGGGTCGGCGTAGACGAACGTCCCCGGTCCCCCGCCGGGCTGCAACGAGCCCGTCACATTGGGCAGATTGACCGCCAGCCGCACGAGCTCGTGCTGCTTCCCCTCGCGATCCTCCTGGAAGCACTGCAACAGCACTCCGTGGAACGACGTGCACAGCACCGGTGTGGTGGTACCGAACGGCGAGATCAGGCGATCCGTGGCGACGGTCGGGTTCCAGAAGACCGGGTCCTCCGGCGTGACGAAATGCGTGACCGGCCACGGCCCGGTCGCCGGATTGTGCGGTGGCAGCTCGGTGACCGGCGATCCGGCAGACAGGGCACTCACCGAGCCGACGAGCCCCCCGATCTCCGCCGACGGCTGCGCGGATGCGGCGCCCGCACCGCCGAGGATCAGAGCCGACCCCAGGGCGAGGACACCGACCAGACCTGACGTGCAGTTTCGCTTCATGACCGGACCATAGCCCGGGCCGGCCCGGCCGTGACCGCTGTGGGCAGCAGTGAGACCAGACCGAAATCGGCAGATCCGCTACCCCGACTCCGGATCCGCTATTCCTATAGGGGTAGCGGATCCGGAGGGAGAGTAGCGGATTCCGGAAGGGGGGTTCCGGGGAGGAGATCAGACGTCGAGGAAGCGGACGTCGCGCGCGTTGCGGGTGATGAAGTTACGACGCGCGTCCACATCCTCGCCCATGAGGATCGAGAACAGCTCGTCCGCCGCAGCCGCGTCGTCGAGGGTCACCTGGCGGAGCGTCCGGACCGTCGGGTCCATGGTGGTCTCCCACAGCTCGTTGGGGTTCATCTCGCCGAGACCCTTGTAGCGCTGGATACCGTCGTCGACGTTGATCTTCCGCTTGTTCTCCAGGCCGATCTTGAGCAGCTCGTCGCGCTCACGGTCCGAGTAGGCGAAATCGGGCTGGCCCTTGGCCCACTTGAGCTTGTACAGCGGCGGCTGCGCCAGGTACACGTACCCGTTCTCGACCAGCGGCTTCATGAACCGGAAGATCAGGGTGAGCAGCAGCGTCGAGATGTGCTGACCGTCCACGTCGGCGTCGGCCATGAGCACGATCTTGTGATAGCGCAGCTTGTCGATGTCGAACTCTTCGTGGATACCGGTACCCAGGGCCGTGATGATGGCCTGGACCTCGGCGTTCTTGAGGACCTTGTCGATCCGCGACTTCTCGACGTTGATGATCTTTCCGCGCAGGGGCAGGATCGCCTGGAACATCGAGTCCCGGCCCGACTTGGCCGAGCCGCCGGCGGAGTCGCCCTCCACGATGTACAGCTCGGACTTGGACGGGTCCTTGGATCGGCAGTCGGCGAGCTTGCCCGGCAGACCACCGATGTCGGTGGCGGACTTGCGACGCACCATCTCGCGGGCCTTGCGCGCGGCGACCCGGGCCTGGCTCGAGGCGATGGCCTTGTTGACGATGATCTTGGCCTCGGCCGGATTGGCCTCGAACCAGTGACCGACGTGCTCGGTGACCTGACGCTGGACGAAACCCTTGACCTCGGTGTTGCCGAGCTTGGTCTTGGTCTGGCCCTCGAACTGCGGATCGCCGATCTTCGCCGAGAGCACGGCGGCCAGTCCCTCACGGATGTCGTCACCCGTCAGGTTGGGGTCCTTCTCCTTGAGGAGCTTCTTGTCCCGTGCGTACTTGTTGACCAGTGAGGTCAGCGCCGCTCGGAAACCCTCCTCGTGGGTCCCGCCCTCGTGCGTGTTGATGGTGTTGGCGAACGTGTGGACCGACTCCGAGTACCCGGAGTTCCACTGCATCGCCACCTCGACCTCGTGGCCGGTGCCCTTGCCCTCGAAGTACAGGATCGTGGGGTGGATGGAGGTCTTGGACTTGTTGATCGCCGTGACGTAGTCCTTGAGCCCGTCCGGGTAGTGGAACGTGCGCTTGCGCTCACGGACCGGAGCCGGCTCGGCGGCCTCCTCCGCCTCCGCGACGGCAGAGCTCTCGACGAACGCCGCCTCCGCGTCCACCGCGCCCTCGACGTCCGAGCCCTCGTCGGAGCCCGGTGCCGCGTCTCCGCCTTCGCTGTCCGCGATGGCGTCCAGCTCCGCGGCTTCCTCGGCGCGCGCCCGACGATCGGTCAGCGTGATGGTCAGTCCCTTGTTGAGGAACGCCATCTCCTGCAGCCGGCGGGCCACCACGTCGAAGTCGTACTCGGTGGTCTCGAAGATCGAGCCGTCCGCCCAGAAGCGGACCCGGGTTCCGGTGCCCTCGGCCGGGCCCGCGTCGATCAGCTCGGCCGGCACGGCCATGTCGAAGTTCTGCTTCCACAGCCGGCCGTCGCGCTTGATCTCCACCTCCACGCGGGTCGAGAGCGCGTTGACCACCGAGATGCCCACGCCGTGCAGACCGCCCGAGACCGCGTACGAGTCCGAGTCGAACTTTCCGCCCGCGTGCAGCTGGGTCATGACGACCTGCACCGTCGGCATACCCGACTCGTGCATCTCGACCGGGATACCGCGGCCGTCGTCGATCACCTCGACGCTGCCGTCCTCCATCAGCGTGACCTTGACGCCCGTGGCGTGCCCGGCCATCGCCTCGTCGATCGAGTTGTCGACGACCTCCCAGATCAGGTGGTGGAGACCGCGGGGCCCGGTGGAGCCGATGTACATACCCGGACGCATCCGGACGGCCTCGAGCCCCTCGAGCACGGTGATCGACGATGCACCGTAGTCGGTCGAACCGGACTTGCTGGCCTTGCTGCTGGCGTCCGCCACGTGCGAGCTCCTCGCATCTCGGAAAACTGTGGGACCGGCACAGTCTACCTGCGAGAACCATCGGCGGGGCCGCTGGCACGCCGGGCCCCGCCCCCGCACCCGGGTCCCGGGCCGCCCGAGCAGCCGACCCGGCCGCCCGGGTTCACCCGTAGGTGTCGCGCGGGCCCCGCCCGGACACGTGCAGCGGCCCCTTGCGCCAACTCGGTTTCTCGGGCCCCTCGATCTTCAACCGCCGCACGTGCCCCGGCCCCATCGCCGCCGCGATCTTGCGCAGGATGTCCCCCGAGACGAGCCGGAGCTGCGTGGCCCACGCAGTGCTCGACGCACGCACGTAGAGGATCCCCTCCTCGAGGCGGTCGGGCGTCGCGTGCGCCGCGATGTCCTCACCAACGATCCGTCCCCACTCCGCGAACAGTCGACCCGTGGTGACCTTGTCGTCCCATCCCCGCTTCTTGGCCACCTGGGCGAAGAGCTTGCCGATGGGCTGCGGATCCCACGGGTCCGCCCCGGAGCCCGTCCACCCACGCTTGCGCAGACGCCGGCCGGTGCCGACCGGACCCGACCGGCCCCGACCGACCTGCTTGCCCTCCGCACGAGCCCTGGCGCGGGCCTCCTCGAGAGCCTGCTTAGCAATGTCATAACCGCGTTGCGGCTGATCAGACGGTGTTTTTCCGCCACCGCCCGGAGTGCTCGTCACAGCTGGACCCCACTTCCCGAATCAGCGTTACCAGTGTTGTCGTCGTCGTCATCACGCTCGTCATCACTGTCGGAACGGCGTTGTGACACTGTTATCACGGAGTGCCGATCTGCTCCCTCACCCGTCATCACGACGTCATGACGCCGCCCACGGAGACCGTCCGGGACATCCTCCCCCACCGCCGCGGTGATGAGAACCTGCTCGACGCCGGCCGCGACCTCCGCCAGCGCAGCGCGGCGGTGACGGTCGAGTTCGGCGAACACGTCGTCGAGGAGCAGCACCGGTTCGATGCCGTCCGCCCGGAACAGCTCGAGCGAACCGAGGCGCAACGCGAGCGCGAACGACCACGTCTCACCGTGACTCGCGAAGCCCTTCGCCGGCTCGTCGCCGAGGGTCAGCGTCAGGTCGTCGCGATGCGGACCGACGAGGGACTGCCCCCGCTCGATCTCGTCGCGCCGACGCGAACCGAGCTCGGCCAGGAGGACCGCTTCGACGAACTCCGGGTCGGCGAGATCGGACTCCGCCGGCGGGGACGCGACGCGGAACCGGTACGTCAGGTCGGCGGGACGTGACTCCGGTGCGAGTGTCCGATAGGCGTCGACGACGAGGGGTCGCAGGCTCTCGAGGAGAGTCACCCGCCCGGACACGATCCGGGCCCCGATCGAGGCGAGGCGGCCGTCCCACACGTCCAGGGTGTCCAGCATGGCGGCGGTTTCCTCCGGCCGGCCCCGTCGGAGCGCCCCGGATGCGGACCGCAGGAGTGCGTTGCGCTGACGCAGGACCGCGGCGTAGTCGGCCAGGTCGCCCCCGAGGGCCGGGCGTCGCTGCGACATGAGTTCGTCGAGCAGCCGGCGACGCTCCGCCGGCTCGCCCCGGACGAGCGCCAGGTCCTCCGGTGCGAACAGCACGGACTGGACCACACCCAGGATGTCCCCGAGCCGACGGCACGGCGAGGTGTTGAGTCGCGCGCGGTTGGCCTTACCGGAGTTGAGGGCGAGTTCAACGGTGAGCTCGCGGCCGGCGTTGTGGGCCAGCGCTCCGACCAGTGCGGTCTCGGCACCGGTCCGGATCATGGGAGCGTCGCCGGCGACGCGGTGCGAGCGGAGAGTGGCCAGGACCCCGATCGCCTCGAGCACGTTGGTCTTACCGTGCCCGTTGCGGCCGACCAGGGTGGTCACCCCGGGCTCGAGTTCCAGTTCGAGCAGCGGCCAGGAACGGAAGTCCAGAAGTCTCAGGTGACGCAGGTGCATGCCCGGGCGGCTCGCGGCAGACGTCAGCCCGGCAGACGCACGGGCATGAGGAGATAGGTGTGATCGGACTCGACCGGTGCGATCGCCCCATCGGCGTCGGGCTCCGGGAGAACCTCGGGTGCGGGACGCAGCACGGCGGGACGACTCGGCAGGGTGAAGCCGAACGCGACCTTCGGCGAGTGCACGCTGCCCAGGCCGTCGAGGAGGTAACCGGGGTTGAACGCGATGGTCAGCGGCTCGCCCACGAAATCGATCGGCAGTGTTTCGCTGGCCTGCGCCGCGTCGTCGCCGCCCGCGGAGAGCGTGACCTCGCCCTCGCTGAACGCGAGTCGGACCTGGACTCCACGGTCCGCGACCAGCGCGACGCGCTTGATGGCCTGGACCAGTGAGTCCACCTCGACCACGGCCACCGACGTGTGCTGGGGCGGGAGGAGCTGACGGACCTTGGGGAACTCCGCGTCGAGCAGACGCGTGGTGGTGCGCTGACCGGAGAACAGCACACCAAGGATCCCCTCGGCGCCCACGTCGGCACCGGCACCGAGACTGAGGTCGACGCGACCTCCGCCGCCGGCGGAGCGCGTGACCTCGGACAGTGCCTTGGCCGGGATGAGGACCTCCACGGCCACGTCCTCCCGCGCCGGCTCCCATTCGAAATCACGGATCGCCAGGCGGAACCGGTCCGTGGCGATGAGTGTGACCCGGGGGCCCTCGATCTCCATGCGGATACCGGTGAGCATCGGCAGCGTGTCGTCCTTGCCCGCCGCCACGACGACCTGCGAGACCGCCTCGGAGAACGCGTCGACCTGGGCCGATCCGGTCACCTCCGGCATGGTCGGCAGCTGCGGGTAGTCCTCGACCGGCATGGTGGGCAGCGTGAACTTGGCGGAACCGCAGTTGATGAACATCTTCTGCGCCGAGACCGTGACCTCGACCGGTCGGTCCGGCAGGGCACGGGCGATGTCCGCCAGGAGTCGGCCGGACACCAGCGTGCTGCCCGGTTCGGACACCTCCGCAGGTACCGAGACCTGGGCCGACGTCTCATAGTCGAACCCCGAGATGGTCAGTCCGGAATCAGCCTCGAGGAGCACTCCGCCGAGGATCGGCACCGACGGACGTGACGGCAGCGTACGGGCCACCCAGGCCACGGATTCCGCGAAGTCCTCGCGGGTGACGCGGAACGTCGGATCCGTGATCTCCATCGATGACCTCTTTCAGGCAGGGCTGATACCGGCTGCGGTATCTGGACGAATGGTCTTTTTACAGCGGTGGTGCGGCGAGTCCCGTCGCCGGGCGGCGGAACGTCTCCATGAGAGTAACCGCTCGCACCGACAGACGACACATGGAAGGGGTGGATCCCGGTCAAGGAGGCTCGCCGTTCCACATCCCTACTTCTAACAAGAACTCTCTAAAGAGATAAGAGGTAGTAGTAGGTCCTGTGAAATTGTGAGCCGAGACTTGTAATCACAGGTCCGCGGCGATTTCGTGGTGTGGACGCATCCGTTGATTCTTGTGATTTGGTTCGTGGACGCGGTGGAATCACAAGATTCGGTCCACGCTCTGTCCACCGTTGGTCCACAAGACTCCACAGCTTTGTCCACAGCTGTGAAAGGTGTGGTTGGTGGAGTCGAATGGGTGATTCGTGGCCCGAGTGAGTCACTCGGTGTCGGCGAAAATGTCGAGATGTGCCCGTGACCGGACGTGGTTGTCGACGAACTCGTCCAGCTCCGCGAAAGCCTGCTTCGACGCCTCGATCCACGGCATGAGGATCGGGAACACGTGGAACATCCCCTCCGCCTCGATCGCGTGCACCTCGATGTCCGCAGACCGGAGGTTGTCGACGAGTGCGCGGATCCCGTCCCGGAACATCTCCTTGCCGCCCGAGGTGACGAACGTGGGTGGGAACCAGTCCGGGCTCAGAGCCGCGTTGACGGTGGAGACCAGAGGATCACCCGGGGCGATTCCCTGGAGATAGGGGGCGGTCGGCACGCTCCAGGGCAAGATGTCGAACCCTGCGTTGTCCGACACCGAGGGTTGGTCGAGTTCGAGATCCGTCTCAGGTGAGAACAGTGCGAGCGCGGCCGGCTTGGGAACGCCGGTGGAGTGCAGGTGGGCCACGAGGGACGCTGCGAGCCCGCCTCCCCCCGAGTCGCCGGCCACGATGAGGTTCTCCGCTTCGACGCCCCGGTCCAGGAGCGCTGTGTAGACACTCGCGGCATCCAGGACGCCGGCGGGGAACGGGAACTCGGGCGCCATCCGGTAGTCGGCGATGAAGATGTGACAGCCGGTCCTCTTGGCGATGGCGGAGGCGAATGCCGCGTACATCATCGGCGAGGTCCCGATGTAGCCACCTCCGTGCAGGTAGAGGATCGTGCCGTCGACGTGCTCCGGCTGGTTCTTGCCCGGCGCGTGTCGACACCACAGGCCCGGCACTCCGCCGAGTTCCTCGGTGGTGATGGTGACGCCGTCCACCTGCTTGACATACGGGGGCATGACGACGCGGCAGAGCCCGTCGAGCACCTGCTCCATGGCGCGGAACTCCTCGATCGGCAGACCGAGCGAGTACCCCATGAACGACCTGATGGTCTGACGGGTCACTGATTGACCGAGGTTCTCGACGATGTTGCCCGGTCCACGCCACGGGCGGACGAACGGGATGTGGGCGAGCCCGGTGGCGAGGTTCTGCCCGAGACCCACCATCGTGAGAGCAGTGACGGCAGGGGTGGCGGTCTTCACTTCGGGACGATCGGCCATGACCATGGGTTGACGGGGCGCCGGCAGCCGGGATCATGAGGCCTCGACGCCCCTCCCTCCTTCTGGGGGAAGAAACGGGCGCGGGCGATTCCGCGCAGGACAGGTGGTGTCGAGGCTAGCGAAAGCGGCTGGTCACATGGCGCGGGAACGCTCGCGGATGCGCGCGGTCAGCTCCTGGATCTGATCGTAGGTGCGCCGATCGTCCTTGATCTCCTTGAGGATCTTGCGCTGGGCGTACATGACCGTCGTGTGGTCCTTGCCGCCGAATGTGACGCCGATCTTCGGGAGTGACAGATCGGTGAGCTCGCGGCACAGGTACATGGCGATCTGTCGGGCGCGCGACAGCGACCGGGTCTTGGACGTGCCACACAACTCGTCGATGCTCGTGGAGAAGAACTCGGCCGTCACCGCCATGATCGTCGCGGCCGAGATCTGCAGTGAGTCGTCGTCGGAGACGACATCGCGGAGGACGACCTCGGCCAGCGGGACATCGATGTCGTGTCCGTTGAGCGAGGCGAACGCCACCACCCGGATCAGGGCACCCTCGAGTTCGCGGATATTCCGCTGGACGCGGGTCGCGATCAGTTCGAGGACGTCGCGCGGTACCTCGTAGCCCTCGGACTTCGCCTTCTTGTCGAGGATCGCGATCCGTGTCTCCAGCTCAGGCGGCTGGATGTCGGTGATCAGACCCCACTCGAAACGCGTGCGGAGTCGGTCCTCGAGCGGCTGAAGCTGCTTCGGCGGCCGGTCGGAGGAGATGACGATCTGCTTCTGCGCGTTGTGGATCGTGTTGAACGTGTGGAAGAACTCCTCCTGCACCTGCTCCTTGCCGATGAGGAACTGGATGTCGTCCACCAGGAGGATGTCCGCCTCGCGATACCGCTTCTTGAACATGTTCTGGCGGCCGTCGCGGACGGAGTTGATGAAGTCGTTGGTGAACTCCTCGGTCGAGACGTACTTGACCTTCTGCTCCGCATACATCCGCAGGGAATAGTGGCCGATCGCGTGGAGGAGGTGCGTTTTGCCCAGGCCGGATTCGCCCCAGATGAACAGCGGGTTGTAGGCCCGGGCAGGCGCTTCGGCCACGGCGAGTGCGGCGGCCCGGGCGAAGCGGTTCGAGTTGCCCTGGACGAACGCGCTGAAGGTGTAGCGCTGGTTGAGGCCGGGCGCGGTGGCGGCGGAGAGGGCTTCGTCCCGATCGCTGCCGTGGAGAAGTCGTTCGGCGGCGATCTGCTCCTCGGTCATCCGGGTGGGCCGGGGTGTGACCGGGTCGTCGTCGTGGTGCGGTTCGGGACGGTGGATCTCGTCCACGTCGATTTCGGGCGCATCGTCGCCCTCGGTCTGGGGCTGGGCCCCGGCCAGTGAGGTGTCCACCTTCACCGCGAGATCGACCGGTTCCCCGAGCTGGGCACTGAGCGCCCGGGTGATCGGTCCGCGCAGGACCGATTCGATGTTGTCGCGGGCGAATGCAGAGGGAGCGGCCAGCATCGCGAAACCATTGACCACGGCGATGGGCTGGACCAGCCGGAGCCACGCCTGCTGCTGCCGGGTGAGGACCGGGTTGTCGTCGCTCGCGAGTTCCGGGTCGGTCAGTCGGTCGAGGACAGCAGCCCAGACGTGCTCGAGCTCAGGAGACACGGTGGGCGGTCTCCTCTCAGCTGGTGGTGGTCGATCTTCTCGGGTTCAGCCGCACTGTCGTGCGGGAACCACACTCTATCCACAGGCCGCTACCCAGGTCCACTGGGATATCCACACGGTTGTCCACAGCTGTGAGTAGAAATACGTGTGCCGTGGCACAGGACTTGTGGCCCCCTGGCGACGGACGTGATTGTTCCTGGTCGCCCTGCCCTCAGGGTTGTGGCCCGGTTGGCCTCGATGATGAACGACGGTAACAACATTGTGAACGCCCGGGCAACCCTCAAGATCAGGTGGAGGTGGGAAGTCAAGCATCAACGCCGTTGGCGTGTCGCGTTGGTGTGCGAAGTGGTACGGGAGAGACGAATGGGATTACACGGTTTGGCGAGTGGCGCCCGGTGCGCGTAATCTTTAACAGTCTGTCGTGCGCCCACGTGGTGCGCGGCGCGTCGTGGTGCCGCCGTCAGTGGTTCGACGACGTCTCGAACTCGATCGCGTGCCGGCAACGGTGCCGACTTCATGTGAGGAGCCAACCATGGCCAAGGGCAAGCGGACCTTCCAGCCGAACAACCGTCGTCGTGCCAAGGTGCACGGATTCCGTCTGCGTATGCGGACCCGTGCCGGTCGCGGCATCGTCGCGGCTCGCCGTCGCAAGGGCCGTGCGGCTCTGACGGCCTGATCCCGGCCGGGGTGGCGGGTGCTTCCCGGGCCGCACCGGCTCCACCGTTCCGCAGATTTCGCGACGGTGGTGCGCAAGGGTGCCAGGAAGGGCCGCCGTACCCTCGTCGTACACGCCCACGTGGACTCGTCGGAGTTCCGCGTGGGCGGTCCGCGTTTCGGGCTCGTCGTGAGCAAGGCCGTCGGCAACTCGGTGACTCGTCACCGCGTCAGCCGACGGCTTCGTCATATCGCGGCAGAGCTGGTCACTGACCTGCCACTTGATCTGTTCGTGGTCATCCGCGCCAACCCCGCGTCGGCGACCGCCTCGCACGAGGAACTCACGCACGACTTCCGTCGGGCCTTGGACGTGGCTTCAGCACGTGCGCGAGAGTCGCGCGCATGACCGAAGACCGCCCGGGCCCGATCGCGCGTCTCCTGCTGTGGATGCTGGATTTCTACCAGAAGGGCATCTCTCCACTGATGCCCCCCAGCTGCCGGTTCGTCCCCTCGTGTAGCAGCTACGCCGTGGAGGCGGTCTCGGTCCACGGCGCCTGGTACGGCACGTGGTTGTCCGTGTGGCGTCTCCTGCGATGCGGTCCGTGGACGCCGGGTGGCTGGGACCCGGTACCGGAGCCGCGTGCCCCCGATCCCGGTTCGGTTCCTCCCGAGCACCCGACCCACTCCGAACGAAGCTAGGACTTCCCCACCCATGTCGTTCATCACGGACCCTCTGGTCTACTATCCGATCTCCGGGATCCTCTGGTTCTGGCACAAGATCTTCGCCTTCCTCGGCGGCCTGCTGCCCTGGGTGGGCGACGCCGAGTCGAACGGCGTGATCTGGGCGCTGTCGGTGATCTTCCTGGTCGTCACGCTGCGCCTCCTGCTGTTCTGGCCGGCGGCCAAGCAGATGCGCTTCTCCCGCAAGATGCAGGAGATGCAGCCCAAGATGAAGGAGCTGCAGAAGCGGTACAAGAACGACCGCGAGAAGCTCGTCGTGGAACAGCGGAAGCTGCAGAAGGCGGAGGGGTTCAACCCCCTGCTCGGCTGCCTGCCGATGTTCATCCAGATCCCGGTGTTCCTCGGTCTGTTCCACGTTCTGCGTTCGTTCAACCGTATGGGCGACGCCTTCGGGCAGCTCGGTATGACCGCCGAGGAGACCCGGAACACGGGCAACTACGTGTTCAACGCGCAGGAGGTCCAGAGCTTCCTCGACGCGCGTCTCTTCGGAGCACCGCTGTCCTCGTTCATCTCCCAGCCGGTGGAGCAGTTCCAGGCGTTCCTCGAGCCCGGCATGGTGCAGGATTTCGCGCGGTGGAACATCATCGTCGTGGCTGTTCCGCTGATGATCATCTCGGCGGTGACCACCCACCTCAACGCGCGCGTGTCGCTGTCGCGTCAGTCGCCCGAGGCCGCTGCGAACCCGCAGGCGAAGATCATGAACCAGCTGATGCTGTGGGCATTCCCGATCGGCATCCTGGTCACCGGCGCATTCTGGCCCATGGCGATCCTGGTGTACATGGTCACCAATAACCTGTGGACGCTCGCGCAGCAGTACTTCCTGTTCGAGAAGATGGCCAAGGAGGACAACGAGGCGGCTCTCCAGCGTCGCGAGGAGCAGAAGTCGTTGGCCCCCAAGGTCGGCGTGAAGCCGGTCAACCCGAAGAAGGGCCGTCAGGTGGCCGCGTCCTCGCCGGCGCCCCAGGACGGGGTCGGGGCGGGCGCCCGGGGCGCCGCCGTTGCGGTTGAGAAGAACGACGACGACGACGATGCTGCGCAACAGTCACCGGCCGGTGCAGCCCCTGCTCCGGGGGCGAAGCCTCGCCCCGGCCAGAAGCCGCAGCCTCCCGGGGGGCAACGGACGAGACCGGCTCAGAAGTCCGGTGGTTCGAAACCCAACGCCAAGAAAAAGAAGAAGAAGCGCTGACTCACTGGGTAGGCGTAGACGGACAAGGTCCCCGATGCTCCGGCGTCGGGGACCTTGTCCCATACTTGGGGTAGGTATTCGTCGCCCGTGCGGGTGCGGCGATCGGCGGTCACGATGGAGGCTGGTCCATGTCGAAGAGAAATATCGAGGTGTCCGAAGAGCGGCTGGTCGAGGAGGGCGAGGTCGCCGGTGACTACCTCGAACAGCTTCTGGACATTCTGGATTTCGATGGGGACATCGATCTGGATGTGGAGGGCGACCGCGCGATCGTGAGCATCGACGGCAGCGATGTTCTGGATACGCTGGTCGGTTCCGAGGGTGCTGTTCTCGATGCGATCCAGGAGCTCACCCGGCTGGCCGTTCAGCAGGAGCTCGGCGACCGGAGTCGTCTGATGCTCGACATCGCCGGCTGGAGGGCCGGCAAGCGCGAGTCGCTGACCGAGCAGGGTCGGGTCGTCGCCCAGCGAGTCCTCGAATCGGGCGAGGCGGAGGAGATGGATCCCATGACCCCGTTCGAGCGGAAGATCGTGCACGACGCGATCGCAGAGATCGATGGTGTGGAGTCTGACTCGACCGGTGTCGAACCCCAGCGCAGGGTTGTGGTGCTGCCCACGTAATCGGCAGCGACACGGGTGACGGTGATCTTCAGGGGTGTGGGCTTTTTGCCCGCACCCCTGAGTCGTTTCGGGGTTCGGTGTCTGCTGCGCCCGACAGCCGGTCCCAGTCGGTATGACGGTTGTTCACAGGGTTAGTCACAGGTGTGTAATTCTCTTTCGGAGTTTCACGTGAAACCATTCAAGTAGGTAGTTTTTCGGGCGTTCCCAGAGCGAAAGTAGAGTGTGCGTTCCATGACCGATCACACGGGGCAAGAAGCGTCACGTGACGCTGAACCAGCATCGGCTGCAGAGATCCCCACCCCTCCCCCCGGCGTGGAGCAGGTCTTCGGGGAGAGGTCCGATCTCGCGGTGAAGTATGTCGACTTCCTGGCGACCGCCGGACTCGAACGGGGGCTGATGGGTCCGCGCGAGCGGCCTCGCCTGTGGGACAGGCACGTGTTGAACAGTGCCGCCGCCGCCTCACATCTCGCTGACGGTGAGAGCGTGGTGGACATCGGTAGCGGTGCCGGACTCCCCGGCATCCCACTCGCACTCGCCCGGCCTGATCTCCGGGTGACACTTGTGGAGCCGCTGCTTCGCCGGGTCAACTTCTTGGAGGAGATCATCGGGGAACTCGGAATTGACGTCCGCGTGATCAGGGGAAGGGCGGAAGAGAAGGCGGTGATCGCCGCTGCAGGCGATGCCGATGTGGTGACCTCGCGGGCCGTTGCGCCCCTGGCCAAGCTGGCGGGATGGTCCGCTCCCCTGTTGCGGTCCGGCGGTCGGATGGTGGCGTTGAAGGGCGCTTCGGCAGCCGAGGAAATCGAGCGGGATTCCGCCGCACTCGCGAAGTTGGGCTTTTCGAATGTTCATGTCGAGGAGGTCTCGGCCCCGGATGCCGAGGAGACGAGGCTGGTTATCGGCACGATCGCGACTAGAATGGGCAAGCGGAGAACGCGGACACGCGGCGGTGGCGATCGGCGTCGCTGATCTGGGGAGCGGTTGTCACGCTGTCCGATAGATGTCGGTTTCACGTGAAACACTGATCCCGAGACAACGACCGCGGACCACGCGCACGGTGGTGCCGACCAACGACATTCACGATTGTGTGAGCTGAAAGGTGACGGATGTCCCACGATGAGACACCGATATTCGCCGCCGCCAGGCAGGCGAACGAGGTGCTCCACGGCGATGCGCCAGCGCTGCCGCGTCCCGCCGAGACCAGGATCATCACCATTGCCAACCAGAAGGGCGGGGTCGGTAAGACCACCTCGACGGTGAACCTTGCCTCTGCGCTCGCCCTGCGAGGCCTGGGCGTCCTGGTCATCGACATGGACCCCCAGGGCAACGCGAGTACCGCCCTCGGCGTCGAGCACCGCGAGGGGACGCCGTCGAGCTACGAACTCCTGATGTGGGACCAGGCCGTCGAGGACCTGATGCAGCAGAGCCCCCACGCGGAACGTCTCTTCTGCATTCCGGCGACGATCGACCTGGCCGGTTCGGAGATCGAACTGGTCGGCTTGGAGCATCGTGAACGTCGGCTGGCGGAGGTGTTGATCAAGGAAGACCTCGCGTCGCTCGGTCTCGACTACGTATTCATCGACTGTCCCCCTTCGCTCGGCCTCTTGACCGTCAATGCGATGGTGGCTGCGCAGGAGGTGCTGATTCCCATCCAGTGTGAGTACTACGCACTCGAGGGTGTCGGGCAGTTGCTCCGTAATGTCGAGCTGATCCAGCAGCACCTCAACCCGTCGTTGGACATCTCGACGATCATGCTCACGATGTACGACGGCCGCACCAAACTCGCGGAGCAGGTCGCCGGCGAAGTGCGGACCCACTTCGGCGAGCGGGTGCTCAAGACGGTGATCCCCCGTAGCGTCAAGGTCTCCGAGGCCCCGGGGTTCGGAATGACGATCTTGCAGTACGACGCCGGGTCACGGGGCGCACTCGCGTACATGGACGCGGCGAAGGAGCTCAATTCTCGAGATCCCGGTCTCGGGCAGCAGAACAACACCGACGCGCTCGCCTCGAGCAGCGTTCCGGGTCCCGGCAATGAGGGCAGCAGTGTGGAGGGCGACCGATGAGTCAGCAGCGTAAGGGCGGACTGGGGCGCGGGCTCGCAGCGCTCATACCCACAGGACCCGACGACGGTCCGCGCCTGGGCAACGATGCGGCGGATGTGATCCTCGGCCCGCGCGGTGGAGGTCCCAGGACCACTCCCCCACGCCCCCGTTCGGCCGGCGGGAGCGCAGCTCGGCGTGGCGCACAGGGCGGCTCGGCTACGGAGCGGGAGTCCGAACCGACCCACGGCAGCGATCCTGATGTTTCACGTGAAACAGCGGAACTCGTAGACCCGGGCGCTGTGTACCGAGAGATCTCACCGGCGTCGATCGAGCCGAACCCCAAGCAGCCGCGAACCTATTTCGATGAAGAGGCGCTTGAGGAGCTGGCGCACTCCGTCAAGGAGTTCGGCCTCCTCCAGCCGATCGTGGTTCGTGAGCTGGACGATGGTCGCTACCAGCTGATCATGGGCGAGCGCCGTTGGCGTGCGAGCCAACGAGCCCGACTCGAGACCATCCCGGCGATTGTGCGGCAGACGGAGGACGAGGACCTCCTCCGAGATGCCCTGCTCGAGAACATCCACCGGGTGCAGCTCAACCCGCTGGAAGAGGCGGCTGCGTACCAACAGCTCCTGGACGAGTTCAAGGTCACCCAGGCGGAATTGGCCTCTCGGATCGGCCGGTCACGGCCGGCGATCACCAACAGCATCCGTCTTCTTCAGCTCCCCACGGCGGTACAACGCAGAGTGGCCGCCGGGGTCCTCTCCGCGGGACACGCCCGTGCGCTGTTGGGCCTGGAGTCCGGCGCAGAAGCGCAGGATGAGCTCGCAGCACGGATCATCGCCGAAGGACTGTCGGTGAGGGCAACCGAAGAGATCGTCACCCTCGCCAATAGGGACGGCGGAAAGGACGGGGAAAAGCCCCGCCCCTCCCCCAGAAGCCGCCCCCGCGATCCCGAGCTCGAGGCCGTAGCGGGTCGGCTGTCGGATCGCTTCGAGACCAAGGTTTCGGTCGCGATGGGACGCCGAAAGGGGAAGATCACGATCGATGTGGGCGACGCCGACGACCTCGCCAGGGTGCTCGCACTTCTCGAGGGCGGGTCACCCGGACGCAACCGATGATCTCGATCCGCACGTTGGACTTCTCCGCGATGGATCTGCTGGGTCCTCGCGCCCGTCGCTGCGTCTACTGGCAGACCGACGGGAAGGATGGTCTCGCCCTGCCCGGGGACCCGGAGTTCGAGAAGGAGGCGTGGATTTCCCGCGTCACCCTCGAATGGGGTGCGTGCGGCCAGATAGCGAGCGAAGGCGAACGGCCGGGAGGCGCGGTGTTCTACGCGCCCCCCGGGATGGTTCCCCGTGCCTCGTGCTTCCCTACCGGCCCGGTGGGCGCGGATGCGATCCTGCTCGCGGGACTCTCCGTGGAGGCCGGCTCGCCGGGCGGGATTCTCACGTCACTCCTCGACGCTGTGGTGGTGGATCTCCGGAATCGCGGGATCAAGGCTATCGAGGCTTTCGGGGTCACGACCGATCACCCGGAGCCGGAAGCGTCACGTGACATGTGCGGTGCTGCGTCGTGTGTGCCGTCTGCGAGCTTCCTCCTCGAGCACGGCTTCACCGTTGTGGCCGAACACGAGACCTACCCTCGCCTGAGGCTGGACATCGACAGTGAGCATCAGTGGAAGGCAGACGTGGAGCGGGCGCTGGATCAGCTGTTCGCCGAGCGCGGAATCCTCACCCGCGAGCTCGGGGTGCTGTCGGGAGCCTCCGCGTCGGCGGCCCGATAGATCGGGTGGCCGACACGGCTACCCGATCGGTCGGCGCAGCAAACCGAGCGGCCGGCGCAGCAAACTGAGCGGCCGGCACGGTTACCCGAGCTGTAGGCACGGCTACGGTGGCGTAGCCGTGCCGGGATCAGTTGCGCTGGCCCTGCTCGTAGGAGATCAGGTCGTCGACCGAGATCGAACCGGTGGGCTGGTCGTCGGCGTCGAGGAGGTACAGCCGCTTCACACCGACCAGGATCGAGTCGATGATCGTGTCCTGCTCGGTGCGGTCCCCCAGGATCGCCAGGTCACCGGAGTTGTGGGCGTACCCGAGGAAGATCTGCACGGACGGCATCCGGGTCATCCGCAACAGGGGCCAGCTACGACCGTGGGTACGGCAGTCGCGGAGGGCGGTCCGGCTGACGATCTCACGCTGGATGAAGCCCGAGAGGGCCTCCCCCAGCATCGACTCGGAACCCAGTGAGTTGCCGAAGTAGAAGGTGGCCACACCGTTGCCCACGGGGTTGTGGTGCCGGTCCAGCCGCAGCGAGATGATGAGGTCGGCGTTGAAGGCGTTGGCGATCTCGGCCCGCTCGGGATCGGTGGGGATCATGGCCTCGGGGCGCGAGAGGAACACCTCCACGCCGGCCTGGTTCATCCGCTCGGCGAGGCGCCGTGTGATGTCCCACAGGAGTTCGGCGTCGGTGATGGTGCCGTAGGGCGTCTCGATGCGGATCGGGTTCTCTGAGCCGCTGGGACCGGGGTCCAGGACGATCCGCTTGCCGGCGAGCATGGGCCCGGAGGTGCGGGCGCGTTCCTTCTCCACCAGAGAGGCCACATCGCCCCCCTTGAACAGGGTGGCGAAGCGGCCGAGGGTGGCCAGAGTCTCGGACTCCACCACTCCGTCCGCGGTGAGTCCGCAATCGCGCTGGAAGTCGATGACCGCGCTGTGGGTGACGGGCCCGAAGGTGCCGTCGACAGGGCCGGTGTAGAACCCGAGCTCCCCGAGCCTGCGCTGGAGCTGACCCACGTCGTCCCCGGCCATGGGCTTGGACACGATGTAACTCAGATCGCGGGTGCCCAGGACGTGGCTGGCGTCGATGAGGGCCGCCTGGGTGGCGGGGCCGACGATCCCGTCGGAGATGAGCCCCCTGGCCTGCTGGAAGGCGAGCACGGCGGCCTCGAGATCCGCATCGAACACGGCGTCGGTCCGGGCGAGGACGGAGCCGGGCTCGGGCTCGGTCACGCCCACGGAGTCGATGTTGTGCAGTAGGCCCATGCCGGCGAGGGTGGCTCGGATGGCGGCCACCTCTGGCCCGCGGTCACCACGTCGCCACGCCATGCGTTCTCCTCCTGCTGGTCTACGGACTCGTACCCGGACGAACTTACCGGGTAAGCCGCACAGATGCCTGGGCCGCACCGACCGGGTACCCACCCGGTCGGTGCGGCCCTGAGCCTGTACGGCGGCTCTGCGCGCGGGGATCAGCCGCCCAGGACGTCTCCGAGCTCGGTGCGCAGTGCGGACTTGGACTTGGCGCCGGTGATCCGCTTGACGACCTTGCCGTCGGAGAACAGGAGCATCGCCGGGATGGCGGTGATCTGGTATTCCGCGGCCAGCTCCTGGTTGGCCTCGACGTCCACCTTGGCCACGGTGAGCTTGTCGGACTCGGCGCCGGCGAGCTCGTCCAGAACCGGGGCCATCATGGTGCAGGGGCGGCACCAGGTGGCCCAGAAGTCCACCAGGACGGGCTTGGAGGCGCTGGCGGTGAGGACGGTGTCCGCGAAGTCCGACTCGGTCACGTCGACGATGTTGGGGGTGGCGGCCATGGTGGTGGTCCTTTCGGGGAGGTGTGGGGGTGGTCAGTCCTGCTCGGCGAGCCAGCGCTCCGCGTCGATCGAGGCGGAGCAGCCGGAGCCGGCGGCGGTGATGGCCTGGCGGTAGCGCTTGTCGACCAGGTCGCCGCAGGCGAAGACGCCGGGGATGGAGGTGGCGGTGGTCTGTCCGGTCAGCACGTAGCCGTCCGCGTCCACCTCGACCTGGTCGCGGACCAGCTCGGAGCGGGGGTCGTGTCCGATCGCCACGAACATCGCGGCCGTCTCGATCTCGCTCGTCTCGCCGGTGACCGTGTTGCGGAGGCGGAGCTTCTCCACGGAGCCGTTCGCGCCGGCCACGACCTCGTCGACGGCGGTGTTGAGGATGAAGGTGATCTTCTCGTTCTCGCGGGCGCGCTCGAGCATGATCTTGGAGGCGCGGAACTCCTCGCGGCGGTGGATGATGGTCACCGACGAGCCGAACTTGGTGAGGAAGGTGGCCTCCTCCATCGCGGAGTCGCCGCCACCCACCACGACGATGGGCTTGTCGCGGAAGAAGAAGCCGTCGCAGGTGGCACAGGCGCTCACGCCGCGGCCGAGGTACTCCTGCTCGCCCGGGACGCCGAGGTAGCGGGCCGCGGCGCCCATCGCGAGGATCACGGCGCGCGCCCGGTACTCGTCCTCGCCGACCCGGACGATCTTCACCTCGCCGGCCAGATCCATGCCGGTGACGTCCTCCATGCGCAGGTCCGCACCGAATTTCTCGGCCTGCTCACGCATCTGCATCATGAGGTCGGGGCCCATCATCCCCTCGGCGAAGCCGGGGAAGTTCTCCACGTCGGTCGTGGTCATGAGCGCACCGCCGAACTGCGAGCCCTCGAACACGAGCGGCTTGAGCTCGGCACGGGCGGAGTAGATGGCGGCGGTGTACCCGGCCGGGCCGGATCCGACGATGATCACGTCGTGGATGGTGTCGCTCATTGCTTCTTCGGGCTCCTTCAGGGGCGGCGGTCGGGCTCGCGGTGATCAGACGATCCTGTCAGAGGTACCGCGACTGAACTCCACCCGGCATAACACGCGGGGCGGGCGGCTTGTTCCCCGTCAGGAGGTGACAGGGGTGGGTCACCGGGTGACGGCGACGCCGTCGAGCAGCACCGAGAGTTTGGCGCGTCCGCGGGAACAGCGGCTCTTGATGGTGCCGGGCGGGACGTTGAGGAGGTGGCTGGCCTCGGCGACGGAGCACCGCAGCATGTCCACCACCACCACGGCGTCGCGTTGCTCGCGCGGCAGCTCCGCGAGGGCTTCGGCCACGATGACCGCGTAGGCGGGGTCCTGGTGGAAGTGGTCGCGCAGCGAGATCTTCTCGTGCAGGGTCGGGGTGAGCAGGGTGTGGGTCCGCAGTCGTTCTGATCGCATCTTGTCGAGGCAGGAGTTCACCACGATGCGGTAGAGCCAGCCCTGGACGGGACAGGCGTGGCGGAAGGTGTGGGCGCGCCGGTAGGCCGACACCAGCGCCTCCTGGAGGGCCTCGGAGGCGTCCTCGCGGTTGAACGACGTCCTGATCGCGAGCCGCCACAGGTAGTCGTAGTGGCGCCGGACGAGGGCGGAGAACGCATCGGGGTCTCCGGCCACGTGCGCGTCGAGGAGTTCGGCGTCGCTCAGTGGTGACTCGGCTCGGAGCGGGGCGCGGTCGGTGCGCATCCCCGGGGCGACGGCGGCACCGGTGTTCACGGCCGTCACGTTAATCCGGTGTGACGGCCCGTGGGGGCGTCATCTCCCGCGGCGCCGGCGGTCAGCCGAGCAGTTCGACCTCGGTGATCTCCGCGTTGTAGGCGGACGGGCCGGCGGTGTCGAGCCGGGTGACCCACACCAGGAGGTAGCCGGCCTTGCGGGGGTTGCGGATCTCCACGGTCGCGGTGCCGCCGCTGGTGCGGCCGGAGCCGAGGCGGGTGGTGTCGTCGAGGGAGGTGGGGGTGGCGGTGTCGGCGGAGCGGATCTCGAAGCGGATGGCGTCGGGCGAGGACAGTTCCACCTCGCGGACCTCCTGCTCACCGTCGAGGGTGAACATGAGCCCGATCCCGGCCTTGTAGGCGGACGGGCCTGTGCCGAACTGGTCGCGGTAGGTGTCGGTGGACCAGGAGGTGGACGGGTCACCGTCGACCACGTTGGGGGCGCTGGCGGAGTTCTCGGCGTTGCCGTTGGAGGCGGCGGGCTGCCACGAGGTCACGGTGGTGACGGAGATCGGTGCGAGGTCGGCGGTCCGGTCGGTGTCGGGGGCGCCGCTGTCCTCGGACTCCTCGTCGGCGCCGGTCTCACCGCTGTCGGTGTCTGTGGGACCGGCGGCCTCGGAGGCGCGGCTCGCCTGGGCGGCGCGCTCGATCGCGTCGAGCTGCTGGGCGAGGGGCGTGTCGCTCTGGCTGCCGCCGAGCGCGCCGAGCATCCACACAGACAGCAGGACGATGGCCACGACCGCGGCCGCGCCGACGCCGGCCATGATCTGCCACCGCCGCTTCTGCACGTCGGGATCGGGCTCGTCGGGCGACTCCCCCCACGGTCGGTCGTCGGGCTCGTCGGACGCCCACCCGGTCGCGTCAGAGCCCCCTGCGAGGGCGCCCGGGACCGCCGTGCCCGTCGCGGGATCCCCCGCCGCGGTCGTGTGGGAGGTGGTGGTGTGGGAGGTGGTGGTGTGGGGACCAGGGTGGGGGGACGGGCCCGATGATGACGACGACAACGCCGTCACTGGCGGTCCGGTCACCGGTCCGGAGTCGGGATGCCCGGAGATCGCCGACACGGCGGCCCGCACGGTGGCGGCCGAGCTCACCGCCGACCCGTCGAGCGAACGCACGGCGAGCACGGCGGCCTCGGGCGACACCCCGGAACCGACCACGGTGGGGTCGAGGACGCGGTTGGTGTCGTCGTCGTTGTTGTTGTTGCTGCTGCTGGCGTGGTCCCTCGGGGCCGGTTCCGGTCGCCCCTCGGCCGGGTCGTGCGACGCGGACCCCTCCGGCAGGTCCAGGGGCCACTTCCCGGTGAGCAGGGCGTACAGGACCGCCCCCAACCCGCGGACGTCGCCGCGCGCGTCGGCGGCGGCGGACACCCCGGGGAAGGCGAGCACGGCCCGCCCGTCCTCGTCCAGGCGCACCCGGTCCGGCGAGTCCACACCCAGGACCAGACCGGCCTCCCCGGCCCGCGTGGCGGCATCCGACAGTCCCCACAGCGCACCCACGGCGGTCCGGGGATCGGGCTCGGCCACGGCGGCGGCGAGGCTGCGTCCGGGGATCCACTCGGCCACCACGATCCCGCCCGCGCGTCCCCGGATCACGTCGAGCACACGCGCGAGACCGTCGGAGTAGACGGCGGTGAGGGCGACCGTGCGGTCCAGGACCCCGGTGGCCGAACCCGGGGGCTGCTCGCCCGGCAGGGGGTCGACGAACGTCAGCGCCACGTCCCGGCCCAGGCGCTTGTCGCGGGCCTTCCAGAACGACTGACCGGCGATCCCGCCGTGGGGCTCGAGCAGCTCGTACCGGCCGCCGGCCACCAGCCCGCCCGCGGTGAGTCGCGGTGCGGTGGGCGCGGGCGGAACAGGCTGGGACGGAGCAGGCTGGGATGCACCGGGCTGGGTTGGAGCAGGCTGGGATGCGCCGGGCCGGGACGGCGTGGGTTCGGACGGCGTGGGGTCGTCACCGCGCGCCGGAACTCCAGTGTTCTCGCCCACCCGGTGACCTCCTCGCCTGGCGCGACCGTCCGCCGGGGTCGCTCGTGACCCCCCGAGTGTACGTACCGTCCGGCGGGCCAATCGACTATCGCCGCAGACGTCCCACCAGCCCGCGCAGTATGGGGGTGATGGTCTCCAGTTCCGGGAGCCGGGAACGCGACAGGACCAGACCGGTCACCACCAGTGTCACCACCGCGGCCACACCGGCGCGGATCACGAAGCCGATGCTGCCGATCGCGTCGGTGAGCGCCTCCATCGGCAGGAGGCGGTCCACCAGCAGGGCGACCAGCGCACCGGCCACGGAGGCGCCCAGCATCCACACCGCCGACCGGAGGGTCTCCCGGCCCCGCAGGGGGCCGAGTCCGCGGCGCAGCAGGATGTAGCCGGCCACTGCGCCCACCGCCCAGCCGATGCCGTTGGCCAGGGCCAGACCGATCACCACGTGGGAGCGCTCGGCGGCGACCATCGGCACGATCAGCGAGAGCACCACCCGGACGACGGTGATCGCCAGGATCATGACGGTGGGCGTCCAGAAGTCCTCGCGGGCGTAGAAGACCCGCTGCTGCAGCAGGACCACCGCGTACGGGATGAGCGTGAACGCGCCGAACGACAGGGTGAGGCCGAGGATGTCGGCGCTGCCGGCGTCGAAGTTGCCGTACCGGAACAGGCCGGTGGCGATCACGGGACCGAAGGCGGTCATGAACGCGATGATCGGCAGCAACCCGAACATGGACAGGCGGGTGCCGAGGGAGATGTCGCGGACCACGGCGTCGGTGCGGCCGGCCACCCCGTTGTCCGCCAGTCGCGGGTTGATCGCCGTGAGCAGGGTGACGCCGATGATCCCGTACGGAACCTGCAGCAGCAGCCAGTAGGTCTGGTAGATCGCGATCGCGGCCTCGTCGGCGGCCGCGCCGATGCGGTTGGTCATGACCAGGCCGACCTGCGAGATGAACACGTACGTGACACCGGCCAGGGCGTGGCCGCCGAACTGCTTCATCCGCGGGTCCAGGCCCCACTGCGGCCGCAGGTCCACCCCTGCCCGGCGCAGGGACGGCACGAGCACCAGTGCCTGGATCACCACACCCAGCGTGGTGCCCAGGCCCAGCAGCAGGATGGGCCCGCTGAGCAGGTTCACCGGCGCGGCCGGGTCGATCCCGCTGCCGACCACCGCGAACAGGGCGAGCGTGGCGATGGCCACGACGTTGTTCCACACCGGTGCCCACGCGCCGGGCTTGAAGATCCCGTTGTAGTTGAGGACCGCGAGCATCACCGAGAACACGCCGTAGAAGAAGATCTGCGGCAGCAGCAGGAAGGCGAACGCGGTGGCCAGGCTGGTGTTGACCTCGCCGTCGCCCAGGTTCAGCTCGGTGAGCAGTGGCGCGCACGCCACCGCGATCACGGTCGCGACCAGCGCCAACGCGGAGGTGACGGTGAGCAGGCGTCTGATGAACGCCACTCCCCCGTCCGGGTCCTCCTGGGCCGACTTGGCCAGCAGCGGCATGAACATCGCGGTGAGCACCGAGCCCAGCACGAGCTCGGTGATCATGTTGGGCAGTGTGTTGGCGGTGTTGAAGGCCGAGGCGACCGCCGGGCCGAGCACCGTGAGGATGAGGATCATCCGCACGAAGCCGGTGGCGCGACTGGCGAGGTTGGCCACGGCCATCGAGCCGGTGGACCGCATGAGGGAGGCGTCCGAGGAGTCGCGGGTCCGGGAGCCGATCCCGCCGCCGGGGGTGAGCTCCGGGCCCGCGGGTTCCACCGGCGCGTCGGGGGCGAACGAGTCGGCGACGGGCGGCGGGGCGAGGGGGTGGGTCGGCAGCACGCTGCTGCCCGCCTCGCGGCGTCGGCCACGGAGGCCGGGGTCGGGTCTGCGCAGGCCGGACGCGTCGGCGCCCTGCTCGTCGTTCACGGTCGGTGCCCTTCATCCGCGGGATCGAGGATCCCACGACGGTAGCGCAGGTAACGGCGGCCCCCGAGGACGAGGGCGAGTGCCGCGGCCGCCAGGGCGAAGGCCTGGGCCACCGGATAGCCACCGGTCTGGACGGACAGCTCGACCGGCGCGGACAGTGGCCTGCCGTCGGGGCTGGTGAGCGAGAACGCCACGGTGCGTCGGGCACCGCCCCCGGCGTCGGACTGGGTGGGCGCCTGCAGGGTCCGCGACCCGGCGGCCGGTAGTTGCACCTGACCCACCGGGGTCACCCGCAGGTCCTCGGGCGCCGTCACGTCCACGTTCACGCGCACCGGGAACGGCAGCCGGTTGCGGATGACCAGCAGCAGCGGACTGTTGGGGCTGGCCATGGTGAACACGCTGCCCGGCGGGAGGAGGTCCACCCGGGCCAGGGAGGCGTCGACGGTGTCGCGGAGCCGGTCGAGGCGCGCCACCGTCCGCAGCCGGGCCGCGGTCCCGGTCCCGGACTCCACGGTCGTCCCGTCCCCCTCGGCCCGCCCGCCCGTCTCCGAGATCGCGCGCAGGGCATCCCCGAGCATCGGGTCGATGTGCGCCGCCGCCGACGCGGAATTGGGATCCGAGGTGTCCACCAGGGAGCGCAGGGTCCCGATCCCCTCGAGCGCCGCCTCCAGCCGTCGGGCCGTGGGGCCGGACGGATCCTGGGCGAACGGGTCCACCTCCCCGGGATCGGTGGCGCCGGTCGGATCGGCGGACAGTGAACCGTCCGGGATCGTCACGGGGCCACGCAGGCGGTCGGTCAGGGGGAGGGACCGCATGCGGCCGGCCCCGAGCTGCGCGCCCAACGTCTCGAGCAGGGAGCCGGCGGAGGCCCCGTCGACCGTCCACACCTGTGGCGGCACGGCGAGCACCCCCTGCTCCACCGCGCCGGCAGCAGCCGTGCCGGGGACGATCCCCCCGGCGGCGACCGCATCGGCCACGTCGACGAGCGGCGCGAGGACTGTCGCGCGCGCATCCTGCAGCCGTGCCTCCGCCGAGTCGGCGGTCAACCAGTACCGGGTCGAGGGGGCCGAGTAGCGGGGGTTCTCCGGCTGTGTGCCGGTCGCGGCCAACGCGGAACCGACGGTCGCCGAGAACGTCAGCGCCCGCTCCCCCGGCGTGCCGGCCAGGCCGACCATCCCCGGCGGCGGGACCAGGCCGGTGTCGGTGCGGGTGGCGGTGTTCGCCACCACGACGGTCGAGCCCTCCCCCGTGAGCGCCGTGGCGACGCCCGGGTCGAGGGTGCCGGAGGCGGGCAGGAGGACGTCCGGCAGCGGGGTCACGCCGAGGACCCGCTCCACGGTGCCCGCCCGGTCGACCGCCGCGCGCGTCAGGTCCGTGGAGCCGACCCGGGCCACCTCGTCCAGATCGGCCTGCGCGGCCGGCAACGCCACCACACAGCCCCCGCCCGCCAGCGCCCGCAGGTCGTCGAGCCACCGCCCCGCATCGGCGGTCACCGAGCCGGGATCCGCCGGTGCCGAGGGCGGGCGGCCGTCACCGCGGTCCCCGGAGCCCCGACCGCGCGAACCGCCCTCGTCGGCCGCGACCGGCCCGGCCCCGTCGTCGATCAGCACGGTCCGGCCGTCCGCGATCTCCGAGACCGTGCCCAGCAGTTCCGGGTCCACCGCCAGGCAGGTCGCCCGCCGCAGCTCCTGACCGGCCGGGCCCGCGAACGCCTCCTGAGCGGCCCGGACCAGACCGGTGAGGCGGCCCGCCTCCGAGAGCTCGTCGAGTAGGGAGCCGTCGGTGAGCATGACCACCGGTTCGGAGCGCTCGGCCCCGGGAACGGCCGCGATTCTCGTGGGTGCGGATGCCAGCGGCCACACCACGGTCAGCGGGACGGACACCGGCAGCGGCCCCGGCTCCTCCGCCGGCCCGGCGGCGCCCACCTCGTCGTCGTCGTAAAATCCTTGTCCCGCCGGGCGCGGCACCTCGAGCACCGGCAACAACGTGCGCGCGTCGTCCAACCGCGCCGGCATCCCGCCCTGCGGGGTGCCGTTGACGTTGACCAGCAGCGGGTACACCCCCGGCTCCGTGAGCTGCAGGTCGGGACCGAACCGTCCCGGCACCTCCCACGCCGGCACGGACACGCTGTACGGCACCGACTCCCCCGGCGCCAGGGACTCCGTGACGCGCTGGAACTCCCCCCGCACCCCGAACGACGGCTCCGACCACACCAGGGGGTCACGCACCGCCGACGCCGTGGCCGCCCGGGGCCCGCGCTGCAGGCGCACGTCCACCGCCTCGAGCGGGGTGTCACCCACGTTGGTGACGGTGCCGGACACGGTGACCAGCGGCACGCCCGATTCCGTGCCGGGCGCCAGGCCCCCGCCGGAGGTGTCGCCGTCCAGGACCCGCGGGCTGAGGGACTCGATGGTGATCCGCGCGAACGCCGGCGCCGGGTTGGGGATGTAGCCGGCCTCCGCGGCCTGCGCCGGGGTGATCGCGTGCGCGGACGGCGCCGCCGCGACCGCCCACGCCGGTGTCGCGGCGAGCGCCGCGCTGAGGGCCACCGGGCCGAGCGCCCGGGACACGCGCCCGCCCGGCCGCCTGGTCACTGCGTCGACTCCTCCGGCGAGTCGTCGCGCGGCGCGGACGTGGTGGGGCGGGACTGCCGACGACGTTGGCCGCCGCGCGACCCACCGCGGGCGCCGGACTTACCCGCCTGGCCGTCCGTTCGGCCGCCGGACCTACCCGCCTGGTTCTCGGCCCGGCCGCGGGCGCTGCGGCGCACCGGCTCGGGACCGTCGGCACGGCGCGAGGGGTCGACCACCTGCGCCGTCCCCGCGACAGGGCCCCGACCAGCCAGTTCGTCCCGCGCCAGATCGGGCAGCAGTGTCACCGCCGTCTCCACGAGGCGACGTTCGTCCGGGTACGCCAGCCGGCGCGGGAGATCGTCGAACGCCACCCACGCCACCTCGGTGATCTCCGGGTCCTCGTCGCACAACTCGCCGTGGTCGTAACGGATGAGGTGGTGGTGGACGGTCTTGTGGATCCGCCGACCCTCGGCCACGAACCAGTAGTCGATCGTGCCCAGCGGCCCCAGGATCGTGCCGTCCACGCCGGTCTCCTCGAGCACCTCACGGCGCGCGGTCTCGGCGACGGTCTCGCCCGGCTCGATGTGTCCCTTGGGCATGGACCACAGCATGCGGCCCCGCCGGTCGAGACGGCCGATCAGCGCCACCTCCAACCTCGACAGGTCGGGACTCTCCCCGGCTGCCGCGGCCTCGGTCAGGCCCCGCACGACCAGTCCGCCTGCGGAGGTCTCGAGCACGGTCTTGAGTCGCTGGCCGCCGCGGTGGTGGCGCGGGTTCTGCCGCGCGCCGCGCGCGTTCTTGGCGCCCGGCTTGCCGCTCTGGTTGCCGCCCGTGCGCGCGCCTGACTTCGCCTGGGCGCCACCGGTCTTGGCGGCCTTGGACCCGGCTTTGGCGGGCGGGGCCGAGCGGGTGGTGTTGGTGGACGCCGCCTGGCCGGAGCCGCCCTTGGCGCGGTGCGGCGTGCGCGGGTGACGTGGGGCCTGGCGGGAGGTGGCGCCGGCGGTGCCGTCCCCCGACCTCACCGTCTGGGTGGACTCGCCGGACTGGCCGTTCTGCTGGTCGGTGGTGCGGGGCTGGGCGCCGCGCCCACCGCGTCGTCCACGACCACCACGACGACGACGACCACGTCTCGCCTGGCCCTCACCCGACTGGCCTGCGGTGGACGGGCCGCCGGTCTTGGCGTTCTTGTCGGGATCAGTCGCGGACCGGCCCTGCTTGTTCTGGCCCGAGGACTGCTTCTCACCTGCGGAAACGCCGGCGTTGTTGCCCGGTCCTGCGGGCCGACGGGCACGACGACGCCGCGGCGCCTTGGCGCTGGGGTCGGCGGGACGATCGGGTTCGGACACCCATTGATGCTACCGATCAGTCAGTGGGGTTCCAGAATCGTCGCCGGTGCGCCGCGGAGACCACCACACGAGGACACGGGCTGCTGCGTAAAGTTGCGCCGATTCGCGCCGCCGGCGCCCGAGCGAGCCAGCACCATGGGGGAGATCACCGAACAGCAGCTGTTCGACGGCATCCGGTTCGTCTACGGATCGGCCTGGTCGGTTCCGGGCAGCCTGGACCTGTACAAGTTCGTCTTCCGCGGTATCTACGACGCGGGCGCGGCGCTGGGCGCGCCCCGTGAGTTCCTCGAGGGCTGGCAGCGGTTCACCACGGGTGTCGGCCTCTGGTAGACGCCGCCGTTCAGGCGCCGAGCGCCGGACCCACCACACGCCACGAGTCGCGCAGTTCACGCTCGAACAGGGCGAAGGTGTGCGCGCCGTTGGTGTACCGGTCGTAGGTGAACGGCACCCCGCCGGCCCGCAGTGCGTCGGCCATGTGGCGGGTGCCCTTGTCCGAGGCCAGCTCGGTGGGGGCGCCTATGACGAAGGTGGCCGACCCCACCTCGGCGCCGTCGTTCGGGCCGGGGTTGCCGGGGGCCGAGGCGAGGTAGATCGCGGTGCCACGCAGCCGCTCGACGTTCCACGACGGGTCGTTGTGCAGCCACGCCGGGCTGCCGGGCGGGCCCCACGCGTTGAGGACGTTCCCGCCGCCGCGGCCGACCATCGCCGCCATGGCCACCTGGCCGAACGGGGTGGACACCTCCGGGCTGCCGGACAGGGAGGCGGCTGCCGCGTAGTGGTTGCTGCTGGTCGCGGCGAGAGTCAGCGCGGGCCCGCCGGACATGGACACCCCGATCACCCCGCGGGTGCCGTTGAGGGCGTACGAGTCGGCCAGCGCGGCGGGCAGTTCCGAGTCGAGGAAGGTGTGCCAGCGGTTGACGCCCAGGACAGGGTCGGGCTGCTGCCAGTCGGTGTACAGGCTGAACCGGCCGCCCTCGGGGCTGGCCACCAGGACGTGCTTGTCGGCGAAGAACTCCTGGTAGTCGGTGTGGTACGCCCAGCCGACGTGGTCCTCTCCCCCGCCCACGCCGTTGAGCAGGAGCAGCAGCGGTGCCGGTGCCGGGCTGGCGGGCAGCAGGACGAAGGTCGGGACGGCCTTCTGCATGGCCGGGGACCACACGTCCGCCAGCACCTTGCGGCCCTCGACGGGCTGCACGCGCAGCACCTGAGGGATGCCCCGGTCGGCGGGCGGCGGGGCGGTGGGGCGCGGTGAGGTGGTGAAACCCAGCGCCGTGGACGTGTCGATCCCCTGCGCGTGGGCGGTGGGCCCGCCGTGGACCACGCCGCCGGCGAAGGCCCCGGCCGCGGCCAGGGTCGCGGCGACCGCGACGGTGGAGAAACGGTGCACACGCGAGCTGGTCACAGCGGCGAGTGTAGTCGCGGAGTGGGCCCGGCGGCGGAGGAGGAACGGGCACGGACAGCCCGCCGAGCGCCACGGCTGGTGGTGAGACGCCCCGGGGCTGCACTGCGGCTAGAGTCCGAGGTATGAGTTCCGGTTCCCCCGCCCACGCGCTGGTCCTGCGCCACAAGGCTGTGCCCGGCCGACGGGACCAGCTGATCGAGGTGTGGCACAGGAACATGCCGGAGGCAGTCCGGGAGAATGCCGGCCACGTGGCCTATGTCCTGTGCAGCTCGTACTCCGACCCGGACGAGGTGCTGATCTTCCAGCACTACCGCGACGCGGCGGCCGCCCAGGAGTTCCTGGGTAATCCGGCGTACCTGCGCTACCTCGAGGAGTCCCGCGATCTGCTGGCCGGCCCGCCCGAGGTGGAGCCCGTCGAGCCGCTGTGGTCCAAGGGGCTCGGTCCCGAGGGGTGAGGGCTGTCGGGGTGACTCGGTAAAGTCTCAGCCGTGACAGCCCGAGATCCCGCCCCCGACCGCCGCGCCCTCTCCGACCGACATGACTCCGCGGTGTTCTCGGGGCTGCAGGACGGGCCGGGCGCCGCTCCGGACCCGGCGGACGCGGCCCAGCTCGAGGAGCGGCGCATCCGTCTCCTGGCCGGAGCGCAGAGCACCCTCAACGATCTGGCGGATGTGCTCTCGCCGCTGGCCACCGCGTTCGGTGAGGCCGGCCACGAGCTGTACCTGGTCGGCGGCAGCGTCCGGGATGCGGTGCTCGGCAGGCTCGGCACGGATCTGGATTTCACCACCGACGCCCGGCCGGAGACGGTCCGCCGGATCCTCGACGCGTACGCGGACGCGGTGTGGGACACCGGCATCGAGTTCGGCACCCTGTCCGCGGTGAAGCGCGACGAGTCGGGCATCGAGCAGCAGATCGAGATCACCACCTACCGTGCCGACACCTATGACGGGGTGACCCGCAACCCCGAGGTGGTGTTCGGGGACACGCTCTCCGGCGACCTGGTGCGGCGCGACTTCACGGTCAATGCCATGGCCGTGCGGCTCCACCCCGACGGACGGCACGAGTTCGTCGATCCGCTGGACGGGATGGACGCCCTGCTGGTGGGCGTGCTGGACACCCCGGCGGCCCCCGAGCAGTCCTTCGCGGACGACCCGCTACGGATGCTGCGCGCCTGCCGCTTCGTGTCCCAGCTCGGTTTCACCCTCGCACCGCGCGTCTTCCGGGCCATGACCGAGATGACGGCCGAGATCGACCGGATCACCGTCGAGCGGGTGCGGGCCGAGCTCGACAAGACGATCCTCGGCGAGTACCCGATCGACGGGATCAACATGCTGTGCGAGACCGGACTCGCGGACCATGTGTTGCCCGAGGTCCCCGGCATGAAGCTGGAACGCGACGAGCACATGCAGCACAAGGACGTGTACTGGCACTCGCTCACCGTGCTCAAGCAGGCCATCGACCTCGAGCCCGAGGGGCCGGACCTGGTCCTGCGCTGGGCGGCCCTGCTGCACGACATCGGCAAGCCCGCCACCCGCGCCGCCAAGCCCGGCGGCGGCGTGACCTTCCACCACCACGAGGTGGTGGGCGCCAAGATGGTCCGCAAGCGGATGCGCACCCTCAAGTACTCGCGCCAGATGATCGAGGACGTCTCCGGCCTGGTGTTCCTGCACCTGCGCTTCCACGGCTACGGCGAGGGACAGTGGACCGACTCGGCGGTACGCCGCTACGTCTCCGACGCCGGCCACCTCCTGCCCCGGCTGCACCGTCTCGTCCGGGCCGACTGCACGACGCGCAACAAGCGCCGCGCGGCCAAGCTGCAGGCCACCTACGACTCGCTGGAGAACCGGATCGCCCAGATCGAGGAGAAGGAGGACCTCGCCCGGGTCCGTCCGGACCTGGACGGCAACGAGATCATGAAGCTCCTGGGGCTCAAGCCCGGCCCCGACGTGGGCCGCGCGTGGGCGCACCTCAAGGAAGTGCGCCTGGACCGCGGCCCGCTCGACAGGGACGAGGCCGAGGCGGAACTGCTGCGCTGGTGGGCCGAACAGTCCGGCGGAGCCGGGGATGAGGGGAATCACGCGTGATCAGTAGAGCGGTGGACCGCTATCTGGGGTCGGCGGTGGCGCGCGGTGTCGTCGTCGTCCTCGCTCTGGTCGGCACCTTCGTGCACACCCTCGGGATCCCCGGACTGCAGAAGATCCCCCCCTACCGGATCGACCTGGACGTGTACCGCGTCGGCGGGCAGGTGTTCCGCGACGGGGGGGACCTGTACGGCGAACTGCCGCAACTGGCCGAGGGCGGGCACCTGCCGTTCACCTATCCCCCGCTGTCGGCGCAACTGTTCTCCCTGCTCACCTACATTCCGCTCCCGGTGGCGTCGGTGCTGATCACCCTCGCGACGCTGGTGGTGCTGGCGCTCGTGGTGCAGTTGGTGCTCACCCGCACCTGCGACCGGCCGGCCCCCGACCTGTGGTGGCTCACCCTCGCGGTGATGGTGGTCGCCATGTGGTTCGGGCCGGTGCGCGAGACCATCGGGTTCGGGCAGGTCAACGTGTTCCTCATGGCGCTGGTGCTGGTGGACGTGATCTGCGGCCGCGGCCGCTGGTGGGGCGGGATCCTCACCGGCCTGGCCATGGCCATCAAGCTCACGCCCGCGGTGTTCCTGCTCTACTTCTTCCTGCGTCGCGACTGGCGAGGACTGGCAACCGCGATCGTCTCGGCGGCCGCGTTCACCGGGATCGGGCACCTGCTCGCACCCGACGACTCGGTGCGCTACTGGACGTTCGCGATCCGCGACCCGGGCCGCATCGGCGGGCTGGCGTACACGTCCAACCAGTCGGTCAACGGGTTCGTGCACCGCATCGGGTTCGAGGGCACGGCGGCCTCCGTGGCGTGGTTCCTCGTCTCCTGTGTGATCGGCCTCGGGATCGCCTGGGTGGCGTGGCGGCTGCTGCGGGCCGGTCAGGAGGTCGCCGCCGCGATCGTCGTGGGCACCGTCGCGCTGTTCTGCTCCCCCGTCTCCTGGGGCCACCACTGGGTGTGGGCGGTACCCGCGGTGGTGCTCACCCTGGTGTGGGCGGACCGGGCCTCCGCGCGGGCCGCGGATGAGCCCGCCGGAGGTGCCGGGGCCGAGCGTGCCGGCCGTGACGAACGGGGCTGGCTCGCGCTGGGGTTCGCCGGCGTGCTGATCTTCCTGTCCACACCCCAGTGGTGGGTCCCGCACAGCGACGACCGCGAGCTCGGCTGGGGGCCGGTCTCGCACCTGGTGGGCAATGCGTACCTGATCTGGGGCCTGGTGTTCCTGGTGATGGTGGGGCTGCGCGCATCCCGGCTCGGGCGGGCCGACCTGGGCTCGGATCCCGAGCGGCGCGTGCTGTTCGACAAGGCCCTCGCGCGCTGACTCCGGTCGTGCCGGGCTGAGCCCGGTCGCGCCGGGCCTGCGCCCACCCACTCACGGCCCAACCGTCCTCACCGCTCGCCTGTCAAGGGCTCTGGCCCGACTGTGGATAACTATTTCGTACTCCACAGATCGCGTTTCTGCTCTGGTCCGCGAGGCCGTGCCGCGACACGATTCGGGGCATGGACTACTTCTTCGGAGACGGCGTCGGTGAGCCGACGCAGTGGCGGGGCGAGCCCGATCTCACCCTCGGCACCGGTGCCGCAGACGCACTGTGGCTGGATTTCGACGGTGACGGATATGTCGACGACGCGGTGTGGGATTCGGACCTCGACGGCGTCGCCGACCGCGTGGTGACCGACGTCGGCGCCCCCACCCAGGAGGTGTACGCCGACGAGGGCGGACGCGGCGTGTGGAATGCCTACGCAGGCGGGGCGGGGGCGCTCGCGGCTGGTTCGGTCGGCGGGGGCTCTGTCGGTGGCGGCTCTGTCGGTGGGGGTTCCGTGGCCGGCGGTTCGGTTGGCGGTGGCTCGGTCGGTCTGGGCTCGATCGGGGCCGGTTCGCTCGCCGCCGGATCTGTGGGGATCGGTGCCGCGACAGGGGGCGGACTCGTGGGCGATGCGCTCGCAGCGGGTTCGTCGGCGGTAGCGGATCTCCCGGACTGGGGGGCACTGCTCGCGGACGCCGTGGGCGCGCTGGAGGGTGGGTCGGCGGCGGCCGCGGAGTCGGCCAGGTGGTTCACTCCCCCGGTCGTCGAGCCCGAGCCCGCCCCGCCGGCCACACACACGCCGCAGCCCGCACCCGCCCCGGTCCAGGGCGGCACCTGGTCCGAGCCCGCGCCACCGGTGGTCGAGGAGGACGGTTCGATCACCGTGCACGGCGAGGACGGTTGGCTGTCGGTCACCGACGCCAACGGCGATGGCCTGCTCGACGCGGTGGCCTCCGTCGAGGCGCCCCACATCGCACTGCCGCAGGTCGACCTACCTCACATCGAACTCCCGCACGTCGAGTTGCCGCAGGGTGAACTGGGCTCGATCGACGCCGCTGCGGTTGGCTCCGTGGACGGTGTCGGGGTGGGCTCCGCCGCCGCCGGATCTGCGGCCGCGGGCTCAGCTGCAGCCGGGTCAGCCGCTGCGGGTTCCGCTGCCGGTGGCTCTGCGGCTGCGGGCTCCGCTGGCGCCGGTGCACTCGGCGGAGGCGTCGTGGGTGGCGGCTCCGTGGGCGCGGGGTCGGTCGGTGTTGGCTCTGTGGGTGTCGGCTCCGTTGGTGCAGGTTCTGTGGGCGGCGGCTCGGTCAGCGGTGGCTCACTGGCTGCCGGATCGCTCGGGCTCGGCCTGTGAGCGCGTGGCCACCACCACCGCGAGCACCGCGGACGCCCCGTACAACACCGCCGGGACCACCATCAGCGACACCGAGCGGCCGTCCGCCGGGACGAGCGGCAGCACCACGACCATGCCCACGACGAACGCCGAGTTGAACAGCGCGTCCTGCAACGCGAACACCCCGCCCCGGCGGGTGTCGGGCACATCGGTCTGCATCGCGTTGTCGGCCACCAGCTTGACGATCTGCGCGCCCAGGCCGATCACCACCGCACCCACCACGAGTGCGGTCGGGTCGAGCGTCGGGCCCACCACGGCCTGCGCCGCAGCGGACATTGCCGCACCCGCGGCCACCACGAGGATCCGGCGGGCCCGGGCCATCGCCCAGGGGGCCACCACCGCGGCCAGCCCCATCCCCGCCGCCACGGCCGCCGACATCAGCCCGAAGCCGCCCATCCCCGCGATCACCGGGCCGCCGCCGGGGCCGTCCGACTCGGCATCGCGCAGCAGCAGGATCGCCAGCATCGTGGTGATCCCGAACGCCGTGCGCCCGAGCGTCACCCCGGCCAACGACACCCACACCAGAGAGGTGGAGCGGGCCGCCCGCACGCCCTCGGCCAACCCCCCGGCGAACGTGTGCCACGCATCCCGGGTGAGGGCGGACCGGTCGTGGGTGGAGAGCTCGTCGTCGTCGGGCCCCAGATGGCGGCGTGGGAGCGCCAGGACCGCCCACACCCCCACCAATGCGGTGAGCACCGACGGCACCAACGTCCACGACACGGCGGCGTCCCCCGCGCCGAGGACCGCGAGCACAGCGAAGGCTGCCACCGCACCGACCGCCGTGATCACCGACCCGACAGTCACGAGCACCGAGTTGGTGGCCGCCAGGATCCGGTCCGGCACCACCTTGGGCATCGCCGCTGTCATCCCGGTGTTGATGAGCCGGCCCAGTCCGATCGCCACCAGCGACAACCCGAACAGCGCCGCCAGGCCCGCCCCGGTGCGTACGGCCCCGGCGGCGACCAGGGCGATGGTCGCGACGATCGCCAGCGTCCTCACCAGCGCCGCGACCGCCACCACCACCCGCCGGTCCCAGCGATCCAGGGCGGCCGCGGCAAACGGCCCGACGATCGAATACGGCAGCAGCATCACCGCGAAACCACCCGCGATCGCGGCCGGCGTCGTGGCCGCCTCCGGGCTGAACAGCACCACCCCACCGAGCGCGGCCTGGTGGATCCCCTCGCTGAGCAGCGCCGCCAACCGTGCGGTCGACAGGCGCCCCAGACCGTCGGACTCACGCAGCGCGGCCGCCAGGCGCCCACGCGGGGAGCCGGACCGGGCGGTACGTGGCCCGGAGGGGCGGGCCGGTGACGGCGCAGCGGGCTCGGTGGGGTCGGCCGCATCGGCGGACAGGGTGCTCACCCCGCCACCGTAACCAGCAGCGGGCGCCGCGACCCGATCGAGGGGACACACGTGAGATCGCGCGGCGGCAGGGGCATCATGGGGACATGGACACGGAACCGGACGATCTGGGCGGTGGTGGCCTCTTCGGCGACCGCCTCTACGACGCGCTGGACAAACGCGACCCCGTCGCCGGATCCCTCCTCATCGCCGCACCCGACATGCCCGACCCCAACTTCCGGCGGGCCATCGTCTACGTGATCGAACACGACCACTCCGGCTCCCTCGGCGTGGTGATCACCCGCCCCAGCGAGACGGAGGTCGGGGCGATCCTGCCCGCCTGGGGTGATCTGTGTGCCGCCCCTGGCGTGTTCTACATCGGCGGGCCCGTCAAACCCGACACCGGCATCGCGTTGACGGTGCTCTCCGGGGGTGTCGACGGCTCAGGTGACCCCGGCCTGCAGCAGATCGAGGGTCGGGTCCACGTGGTGGACCTGGACAGTGACCCCGCGTTGCTGCGCGACCGGAGCGACGGGATGCGGGTGTTCGTCGGGTACACCGGATGGGCCCCCGGCCAGCTGCAGGGCGAACTCGACCGCGGCGACTGGTACGTCGCCCCGAGTCTGCCCAGCGACCTGCTCGCCCCGGCCCGGGTGGACGTGTGGGGCGAGGTGCTGCGCCGTCAGGACATGCCGCTGCCGCTGTACGCCACCTACGTCGGCGAGGGCGAGGTGAACTGACACCAGCCCCGGCGGGGTCCCAGGGATTGGGATTCAATGTTTGAAGTTTGGGATCACGTCTAAGCTCGGAAACCATGACAGCCCAGGCAGAGACGACACGAGACGATGTGACGGCCCGGCACTGGCTGGTGCTCGCGGTGGCCACCTTCGTCGCCGCCTCGGGCTCGGCGTTCATCATCGGCGTGGGTTTCCTCGTCCCCTACTTCACCACCACGATGGGACTGGCGCTCTCACAGTCCGGGGTACTGGTGGCCATGCCGGCCGTCGGTATGGCCCTCACCCTCATCGCCTGGGGTTGGCTCGTGGACCGCACCAGCGAGAAGCTGGTCCTCGTCACCGGCTCGGCGGCCGCGGCAGCCGCACTCACCGCCCTGCTTTTCACCCACTCCTTCGGCACCATGGCCGTGTTCCTGCTGCTCACCGGCGCCGCGATAGCCTCCGGCAACTCCGCCAGCGGCCGACTCGTCGTGGGCTGGTTCCCCCCGCGACGCCGAGGCCTGGCCATGGGCATCCGGCAGATGTCCCAACCCGCGGGCGCCGCGATCGCCGCCATGACCATGCCGCTGCTCGCCCAGACGTACGGTCTGGCCGCCGCGTTCGCGATGCCCCTGGCCATGGCCGTGGTGTCCGCGGTGGCGGCCTTCGTCGTCGTCACCGAGCCTCCCTCTCCCCCACCTGCGCCGCGCGTGACCACCGGCACCGCGGACCCGACCCCGGCCACCCCCGTCGGCGCGGCTCCACCGGCACCCGCCGACCGTTCGCCCTACCGGGGCGCCGACTACCTGCAACGCATCCACGGGGTTTCGGTCCTGCTCGTGCTGCCCCAGGCCACGCTGCAGTCGTTCCTGCTGGCCTGGCTCGTGCTGGGACACGGCTGGTCGGCGGTCTCCGCGGGCGCGGTGGTGACGGTCAGTCAGATCCTCGGCGCGGCGGCGCGCATCGCGGCCGGCTGGATATCCGACCGGGTCGGCTCCCGCATGGCGCCCATCCGCGGCGTGGCGATCGCGGTGACCGCCGGACTCGCGGCCCTCGCGGCGGCCGACGCGCTCGGCGCCCCCGGCGCGGTGGCCGTGACCCTCGGCGTGGCCGCCACCGTCCTGTCCGTCTCCGACAACGGGCTGGCCTTCACCGCCGTGGCCGAATACGCCGGACCGCGCTGGAGCGGCCGCGCGCTCGGAGTGCAGAACACTACCCAATTCGTCACGATCTCGCTGGCCACGCCCGTGATCGCGCTGGTGATCGAGCACCTCGGCTACTGGCCCGTCTTCGCCGGCGCGGCCGTGGTCGCTGCCCTGGCGATCCCGCTCGTGCCCCGCGCCGACCAGCGTAGATGACCGGCGGTCGTGCCCGCCGGGCGCAGGCCCTCGACGGGGGTGAACGGCCTCGCCCGCTGGATAGACTGCCCGGCGTGTCG
>CAYFRF010000005.1:0-33482 GCA_964345415.1 uncultured Microbacter sp.
CCCTGCCCCACCCGGCCAGAAATGCCGGAATCCGCTACTCCGAGTCCTGATCCGCTACGCCAATACGGGTAGCGGATCAGGAGGGAGAGTAGCGGATTCCGAGGTGCGGCCTGGTGCGGCCGGGTCAGGCGTTGGCGTAGAGGTTCTCGATCTCGTGGCCGAAGCGGTCGTGCACCACGTTGCGCTTGAGCTTCAGCGTCGGGGTGAGCTCGCCGCTCTCGACCGAGAACTCGGCCGCGAGGATCTTGAACTTACGGATGGACTCGGCGCGGGAGACGGACTTGTTGGCCCGGTCCACCGCGTCCTGCACGGCGCCCACCAGGTCGCCGTCCTGCAGCAGGTCGGCAACGCTGCCGGTCTTGCCGTGCTTCTCTGCCCAGCCCGGGAAGGTCTCCGGGTCGATGGTGACCAGGGCCGCGATGTAGCTGCGGTTGTCGCCCACGACGACGGCCTGGCTGATCAGTGGATCGGAGGTGAGCAGGTCCTCGAGTTGCGACGGCGAGACGTTCTTGCCGCCGGCGGTGACGATCAGGTCCTTCTTGCGGCCGGTGATGGTCAGGTAACCGTCCGGGTCGAGCTCACCGATGTCGCCGGTGTGGTACCAGTCGCCGGTCCACGCGTCCTCGTTGGCCTGCGGGTTCTGCCAGTAGCCTTTGAACAGGGTCTTGGCCTTGGCCAGGATTTCGCCGTCCTCGGCGATCTGGATGGTCACGCCCGGGATCGGCTTGCCGACGGTGCCGATCTTGGCCGCGTTGATCGGGTTGACGGTGAGCACGCCCGACGACTCGGTGAGGCCGTAGCCCTCGAGCAGGTCGAAGCCCGCACCGCGGTAGAAGTGGCCGAGGCGGGCGCCCAGGGGACCGCCGCCGGAGATGACCCGGTTGCACTCCCCGCCGAGGGCCTCGTGCAGCTTCGAGTACACGAGCTTGGCGAACAGCTTCTGCTTGAGGGCCAGGCCGGTCGACGGTTTGCCGCCGTTCTCGAGGGCCATGGAGTAGTCGATCGCGGTCTGGACGGCGGCCTTGAAGATTTTGGCCTTGGCGCCGCCCGCGGTCTCGGCCTTGGCGGCGGCGGAGTTGTAGACCTTCTCGAGCACGCGGGGGACCGAGACCAGGAACGTCGGGTGGATCTCGGCCAGGCGCTCGACGACCTTGGTCGTGTCGGGCTCGTGGGCCACGGCGACACGCTTGTAGAAGCAGGCCACCTCAAGGATGCGGGCCAGCACGTGGGCGAGCGGGAGGAAGATCAGGGTGCGACTGTTGGGGACGAACGCGTCCTGCAGGCGCTCCTCGACGGAGACGACGACGCCACCGAACCCGCCGTGCACGATCTCGCAGCCCTTCGGGTTGCCGGTGGTGCCGGAGGTGTAGATGATCGCGCAGGTGTCCTCGTGGCCCGTGGACAACGAGGCCGTTTCGAGCTCTTCGTCCGAGACGCCGGCCCCGGCCTCGTTGAGCTGGGCGATCAGGTCGTTCTCGATGACGAGGATGTCGCCCTTCCAGTCGGTCTCCGCGGTGAGCACCTCGCGAAGTTCGAGGTCCTCGACCACGGCGAGCGAGACGCCGGCGTCGGTGAGGATCCAGTTGCACTGGGCGGACGAGGAGGTCTCGTAGATCGGGACGGTGACGGCTCCGACGGCCCACGCGGCCCAGGCGATGAGCGACCACTCGTAGCGGGTGTGGCTCATGATGGCGACGCGGTCACCCGTCTTGACGCCCTTCGCGATGAGGCCCTTGGCGACGCCCTTGACCTCCTCCAGGTACTGGGCGCAGGTGACCTCCTTCCAGTGGCTGCCGACCCGACGCAGCACGGCGACGTCGTTCGGTGCTTCCGCGGCGTTCGTGAACACGATTCGGCCGAGGTTCTGGTCGGGGAAGGGCTTGGCGGGGGGCGGGCTGGCGAACTCGGTCGTCATCGCGATCCTTAGGTCATTGTGTTCTGTCTCACCTGGGAGTGTAGAGACACACTAGCGATCTGTGTTGAGCACGCCGTATTCGAATACATTTATGAGGACGGCATCATGTTTATGTGACGATGGTTACAGTGGTGCCATGGACGGTGGTGACATGGATGGAAGTGTGGCACCTCCTCCTGCTGACTGGGATCTCGTCGACGAGTCGCGGGAGCGGAGTCGCCTGCTCGGGGTCGATCCGTTGTCGGCGGCCCCGCCGGTCGAGCTGGAGGGCGCGGAACTCTCTCGCCATGTGTCGCAGCACCGGATGTCGTCGGTGTTGCCGGTGGTCGAGTCCGTACTGGTTCCCGGTGTGGTCTCGGGAGGGCACATCGTCGCGGTGGCGGATGAACGTGGTCGGTTGCTGAAGGTGATCGGCGACCGGGGTGTGCGGTCTCGTGCTGAGTCGATGGCTTTCGTCCCCGGCGCGGTCTGGACGGAAGAGGTGGTGGGGGCGAATGCCCCGGGGCTCGCCCTGAAGCATGACGCGGCAGTGCGTGTTCGAGGATCTGAGCACTACCTCGAGTTGGCTCACGAGTGGAGTTGTACGGCAGCGCCGGTGCATGATCCCGTGACAGGGGAGCTCGTCGGTCTCATCGACGTCACCGGCCCCAGTAGTGCGGCGTCGGATCAGATGCTGGCCCTGGTGCGGGCCACTGCGATGCTCGCGGAGGGGGAATTGCGCACCGCGGCCGGACTGATGGTGCCCCGGCGGGGTGGGGGCGGCGGGTTCGGCGGCGGCCGTTTCCGGCTCCGGGCGTTGGGCGCGGATGCGGGCCTGGTCACAGGGGTCGGTGCCGGTGGCGCCTCACGGGTGTTGACCGGGCGGCACGCCGAGATCTGTGTGCTACTCGACGCTCACCCGGACGGCCTCTCCGGGGGTGCGCTGGCGGAGTTGCTCGCAGATGACCGGCTCGACGAGGTCAGTGTCCGTGCGGAGGTGTCGCGTCTTCGTCGAGTGTTCGGCCCGGACGCGGTCGTGTCGCGGCCATACCGGCTGTCGCCCGGTGTTCTGGTCACCGATGTGCGTGAGGTCGTCGATGCGATCGACGCCGGGGACGTCGACAGGGCTGTGTCGGCGTACCCGGGGCCGCTCCTTCCCACCTCGGATGCTCCCGGCATTGCGGACTTGCGGTTGGAGATTCACGCGATGCTGCGGGCCCTGGTGCTGTCGGCCGATCGTGTCTCGGTACTGCGGAGCTGGGTTGCCGGCGCCGGCCGGGGGGATATCGCGGCGTGGCGGAGTCTGTCCCGTGTACGGGGTGCGGATGCGGCCACCGTCGCCGCGGCCGAGGCGCGGTGTCGCGTTCTCGATCAGCAGTTCGGGGCCTGAGCGGCCGATCGTGTCTCGGTATCCGTAGCGGCCTGCCCGGTCGGGTAGGCGTTCCGTCGCTGTCCGGGTAGTCCAGGGTGCGCCGGGCGGGCAGAACCGGGTCGTAGCTGTTCCGGTCGGGGCCACCCTCCAGCAAGAGTGATTGGTGTCACATTCACTGCCCCGCCGCCGGTGGGGGTCGCTCGAGCAGGAGGCACACGATGACGATCGAACTGAATCAGATCTGGGATATGCCGATCAAGGAGTTCCACCCCCTCCCCAAGGCGCTCCTGGGGGTCGGGGCGCACGACATCCTCGGTGTGGAGGCCAAGAAGCTCGGCATGACCCGGGTGTTGATCATGACCACCGGGTTGCGCGGGTCGGGGATCATCGAGGAGCTCAAGGGCAAGATCGAGTACCAGGGGCTCGACGTCGTGGTCTTCGACAAGGTGGAGTCCAACCCCAAGGACTACAACGTCATGGACGCCGCGGCGCTGTACACCTCGGAGAAGTGCGACGGGATCATCTCCGTGGGTGGCGGCTCCAGCCACGACGCAGCGAAGGGTGCCCGTGTCGTGATCGCGCACGATGGTCGTGACATCAACGAATTCCAGGGCTTCTCCAAGTCCACCAACTTCGAGAACCCCCCGCACATTGCGGTGTCGACCACCGCGGGAACCGGCGCGGAGACGTCCTGGGCTTACGTGATCACGGACACCTCGGACATGGACAATCCGCACAAGTGGGTGGCCTTCGATGACGCGAGCCTTGTGTCGCTGGCGATGGACGACCCGCTCCTGTACTACTCGTGCCCCCAGCACTTCACCGCCTACTGCGGGTTCGATGTCTTGGCGCACTGCTCCGAGCCGTACGTGTCGCGTCTCGACTTTGCTCCGTCGCTGGGTAACGCGCTGTATGCGACCAAGTTGGTCGCGGACAACCTCACCACTGCGGTGTACGATCCCCGCAATCTCGAGGCGCGGACCGGGATGATGAACGCGCAGTACATCGCGACGCAGGCGTTCAACTCGGGCGGGCTCGGCATGATCCACTCGATGTCCCACGCGATCAGCGCGTTCTACGACACCCACCACGGGTTGAACAACGCGATCGCCCTGCCGCGGGTGTGGGAGTACAACCTGCCGGCCCGTTACAAGCGGTTCGCCGAACTCGCGCCCCAGATGGGCGTGGACACCCGCAACATGTCCATCGTCCAGGCGGCCGATGCTGCCGTCGAGGCCGCCATCCGCCTGTCCAAGGATGTCGGCATCCCGGACAACTTCAGCCAGATCACCCCCGGGCTGTACGAGAAGAACCAGATGGGCAAGGGCAAGTACGAGGGCAAGGGCACCTCGATCGACACCTCTGCTGAGAGCATCCGCAGGATCGCCGAGCACATGATGGGGGACGCGTGTACGCCGGGTAACCCGCGCGAGTCCACCGTCGAGTCCCTGATCCCGATGGTCGAGCACGCCATGACCGGGTCGTACTGACCCGGCGGTTCAGCCGGCACGAATCTTCCCCGGGGACGGACGAGCGGACATTTCCTGTCCGTCCTCGGGGGACACCACCGGATCACCTGCACGGAAAGGATGCGCACATGGCTGTGATCGAGGATCCCGGAGCCGACGACGTCGGGGTCCCGGACGCGCTGATCGACGTCGAGGTCATGGAGGCCGCACTCCGCGAGACCGGATACATCATCGACCGGGAACTCGCGACGGTGGTCCACCTGGCGACGGTCCTGGACCGGCCGCTGCTACTGGAGGGCCCGGCCGGGGTGGGTAAGACGGAACTGGCCAAGTCACTCGCCGCGGCGTTCGACCGCCGACTGGTCCGCCTGCAGTGCTACGAGGGACTCGACGACGCCAGGGCCCTGTATGAGTGGGATTACGCCAAGCAGTTGCTCCACGTGCAGATGCTCCGCGACCGGATCACGGGCGAACTGCAGGCCTACGGGGATCTCGCCGCGGCTTCGGCCGCGCTGGCGGACATGGAGGTGGGGATCCACGAGGAGGGTTTCCTCGTGTCCAGGCCTCTTCTCGAGGCGATCACGTCCGCGGATCCGGTGGTGTTGCTCATCGACGAGATCGACCGGACCGAGGAGTCGCTGGAGGCGATGCTGCTCGAGGTGCTGGCCGAGAAGCAGGTGACGATCCCCGAGCTCGGTACGTTCCGCGCCAGGACCACGCCGTGGGTGATCCTCACCTCGAATGACACGCGTGAGCTGTCAAGCGCCCTCAAGCGCCGGTGTCTGCACTTCCACGTCGACTTCCCGGATGCCGCGCGGGAGACGGAGATCGTCCGCTCCCGCGCTCCGGAGGTGCCGGAGGCCGTGGCGGTCGATGTCGTGGAGAAGGCGCGTAGGCTCCGCGAGCTGCCGCTCCGCAAGGCGCCGTCGATCTCCGAGGTGGTGGACGCGGCGCGTGCCGTGTCGGTGTGGGGCGGGCAGGGGCCGGAGCTGGGCGGGATCCTCGCCGCGGCACTCTTGAAGTACCGGTCCGACGTCGAGGTCGCCCGCGACGTGCTCGACGGTGCGGCCGGGCGGGAGGAGGGATCGCCCGGGTACGAGCGGGACATGCGCGCCGCCGCGGATGCGACGGGCACGTCGACTGCCGGCGCGTTCGGGGCCGGCCGTGCCCGCAGTGCGGCCGGGCGTGGGACAGGGCGACGATGACGACGACGACCCGGATTTCGCCCACGGACGTACTGGACATCGTCGCGGTGTCGTTCGGTCGGCTCCTACGGGCGCGTGGCGTGGCGGTCTCCCCGGCAGAGGTGATCGAGGTGCGGGCGGTTCTGGCGCTGGTCGGGACCTCCCGGCCCGACACGCTACGGGCGGCGTTGCGGGCAGTCACGGTCAAATATCGTCGCGAGAACCCGGCATTCGACGTGGTGTTCGACCATCTGTTCCTGGGCGTCCTGGCCGCGCGGGAGGACGAGGACGTGGCGGGCTCCGGCGCGACCTCCCAGGTGGGGGATCTCCCCGACAAGCTGGAACTGGCCTCCGATGATGAGTCGACGTACACCCCGTCGGACCTCGACCCCGCGGAGGTCGGGGATCTGCTCGAAGGAGAAGAGACGGCGCGCCGGGACGAGAGCATGCACTATGACGATTCTGATTTTTCCACCGCGACAGGGGACGAGGAGTTCGTGGTCCAGGAGGGGGCGGAGCGGTGGCAGTCCTCGGTCACCTACGAGATCGAGGTGGACCGCGCGGCCTCCGACAGGGTGGGCGAGATGGGTTCGTCCGCGATCTCGGTCTCCGGTGAGGAGTCGCTGGAGTGGTCGGAAGCGCTCGACGTCCTGCGCACGCTCGACGGGTATGACGCCCGTCAGGTGTACGCGGAGGGTGGGGACGTGGACGCGGGGGAATTGGGAGCCGGGCAGTCGGGCATGGTTGTGGACGCGGTTGTCGCGTTCCTGGAGAGTCTTTCCGTGGATGTCACGGACGGTCGGGAGGATGCCCCGGGCGATTCCGGGAGGTCTGACAGGGTGGACCTGGAGCGTGCGTGCCATGAGGTGATGCGCCGAATCCGTGGTGCGCCACGTCGACGTTCGAGACCGTTCGCTCGTGGTGTGCTCGATTCGCGCTCCACACTGCGGCGGGCGTGGGCGACTGACGGCGAGGCGTTCACCCTCATGAACCGCACCCGGGTCACGGGCCCGCTGAAGTTGCTGGTCCTGGTCGATGTGTCGCTGTCGGTCCGGCCTGTCACCGGTTTCGTGCTGCGGTTGGCGCAGAGTCTGCACCAGAAGGTGAACCGCTGCTCGGTGGTCGCGTTCGTCGACCGCCCGGTCGACGTGACGGATCTGCTTCTGTCGTCATCGGGCGAGAACGCGTTGGCGACCGTCCTGTCCGCACCCGGGCTCGATCTCGAGGCCAGCAGCGATTACGGGCGGATGTTCGATGAATTACTCGAGCGCCACGGCGGTCTGATAGATGCACGGACGTCGGTCCTCATCGTGGGGGACGGGCGCAGCAACGGACTCGACCCCCGCGAGGACCTGATGGGCAGGATCAGCAGGCGGGCTCATCGGGTCGCCTGGGTCACCCCGGAAGCCCGCAGATACTGGAACCGACACACGTGCGGACTGAGCACGTATGAGCGCTACCTGGACGGCGTGGTGACGGCCCGTGATCCCGCGGAACTGTCCGAACGGGCAGGTCTGCTCGGAAGTTCCCTCGCCTGAAGTGCCACGGACCTATCGTGGGGCCATGTCCTCGGAAGGTCGTGTGGCCAAGTTCCACGCGCCGGAGATCCTCTTCGGCTTCGGAGCTCTGCCCGAAGCGGCCAATGCCGCGATGGGGCTGGGAGCTCGCCGCCCCCTTGTCGTCACCGATCCGGGGCTGGAGGCCACCCCGTGGCCGGGCACGGTCGTCGCCGGGTTGAGGGCGCACGGCGCCGCGCCGGTCGTGTGGTCGGATGTCCGGCCCAACCCGCGGGCCACCCAGATCCTGGACGGTGCGCAGACTTATCACGCCGCGGGGTGTGACGTGATCGTGGCGGTGGGCGGGGGCTCGGTGATCGACGCGGCCAAGGGGGTCGCGCTCGTCGTCTCGAACGGGGGCCACGTTCTCGAGTACGAGGGGGTGGACAGGGTCAGGCTTCCGCTGTCCCCGATAGTGGCCGTTCCCACGACGGCCGGCAGTGGCGCTGATGTCTCGCAGTTCTGCGTGGTGAACGATTCGGCCCGCGGGACCAAGGTGACCATCGTCAGTCGTTCGCTGGTGCCGGAGGTGACGGTCATCGACCCCGCCACCCACGCGACGGTCCCGGAGGAGGTGGGCGCGGCCACGGCGATCGACGTGCTCTCGCACGGGGTGGAGGCCTACTTCTCGCGTGCGGCGGGCCCGCTGACGGATTCGCACGCCCTGCGGGCGGTGGACCTGTGTGTCCGGTCCCTGGACAGGCTCGCGTGCGGGGACCGGCACAGTGACCGACAGTTGGAGGACATGGCGCTTGCCTCTCTCGAGGCGGGGATGGCGTTCAGCAATGCCGTCCTGGGGGCGGTCCACGCGATGAGTCATCCGGTCGGCGGGAGGTACGACTCGTCGCACGGCGAGATCAATGGTGTCCTGCTCCCGCATGTCGTCAGCTTCAACGCTGAGGTCATGTCGACGGCCCGGATGGCGGACTTGGCCCGGGCGACCGGCGTGACCGTCGACTCCGGGGTGGGCCGGGTCGCGGACCGGATCGCGGACCGGTTCCGGCGACTCGCGGAATCGATCGGGATCCCGGCGGGATTGGCGGAGCTGGGGGTCAGCGGGGAAGATATTCCCACGTTGGCAGCCCACGCGCTCGACGATCTCTGCATGGCGACGAACCCGCGGGTTGCCACCCTCGAGGACATCGAACGGCTCTATCGGGAGGCGTCGTGAACGAGGATCCCACGGACCTGGACTCTCTCCTGGGCCTCCGGTCGGTCAAGCGGAGCTTCTTCGACCAGTACCGTGCGGCGGAGTCACGGCTCCGCCGGTCCATGCACGCCCTGGACCGGGTCTCCGGTGCCCTGGTGCGCACCGCGGACGGTCCGGAGGAGTTGATGCGCTCGGTCCTGCGGGTCGCGTACGACCAGCTCGACGCGCAGTGGGCGCTGGTGGCGGTCCGGGACGGTCAGTTGCCGTCGGTCGAACCCCGTCACCTCCTCATCGATCCGGGCGGGGGGTTCGTCGCCTTCGAGGGGCGGGATCTGGCACCGGTGCCGGAGGGCATGCCCAAGGGGGTCGTCAACGCTCTGCTCGCGATGCTGCGGAGCGGGCGTCCCGCGGAGGTCGAGGAGGCGTGCGGGCCCGATGCGGTGACGGTACCGCTGATACTGCACGGCGGGGTGATCGGCGGACTGGCGTCGTGGCGTCATCCGGGGCGGGCACCTGACGACATCGACACCGTGGTCCTGCGGATCCTGGCCGGACAGGCGGCCGTGGCGCTGCACAATTCGGTCCTGTTCCGGGACAAGGAGACGCTGCTCGCCCGGGCCGAGGAGGCGTACGAGGAGGCCCGGGGGCACGTGGTGGAACTGTCCCGCCGGAACTCGGAGCTGGAGATCGCCCACCGGGAGCTGGATGCCGCGCACCGGCAGCGGATCCTCGACGTGGAACGGTCGCGGATGGCCCGCGAACTCCACGACAGTGTGTCCCAGCTCGTACTCGGCGCCGGGATGCACCTCCAGTTGGGGCTTGACGCCGTGGGGCGTTCCGAGGAGCAACGTCCGCTGCTCGAACGGGCGGTTCGTCTGACCGACCAGGCGGTCGAACAGCTGAGGTCGGTGATCTATGCGCTGCGGACGATCGATGACGGGGACGGACGCTTGAGTCGGCTGATCGAGGACCTGTGCCGTCTCCACGTTCCGACCACCATGAAGACAGTGGTCAGGGTCGTGGGGGAGGAGTTCCCCACCAACCCCGACATCGAGCACGAGCTGCTCAGGATCACCGGCGAGGCGCTTTCCAACGCAGCCAGACACTCCCGGGCGGCCGGCGTGGTGGTCACCCTGGACTACGGCGACGAGACCGTGGGGCTGACCGTGGAGGACGACGGTGTGGGGCGGCCGGAGGAGCTTCTGCGACTGCTCGAGGAGGGCAGGACCGGGCACAGTGGAGTGCACCACGGACTGGTGAACATGTCCGAGCGTGCCGAGTTGGTGGGGGGCGAGATGTGTATCGACCGGTCAGCCGCGGGCGGGGTGGCCATCACGGTGGTGGCGCCGCGCGACGGCGGGTGGGTCACCGGCGACTCGGTTCGGCGGTCGGCCGGATGAGTGTTGGCCGGATGAGTGCGGAGAAGATTCGCATCGTGTTGGTGGACGACCACGCTGTCCTCCGCGAGGGGCTGCGGTTGATGCTGCACCGGGAGCCGGACCTGGAGGTGGTTGGTGAGGCGTCGACCGCGGACTCGGCGTTGGAGGTCATCCGTTCCACGCGCCCGGATGTGGCGGTGCTCGACCTCAAGCTCGGGAGCGGCTCGGAACTCGACGGTCTGCGGGTGTGCGCCGCGGTGCGGGACCTGTTCCCGGTCGTTGCCCCGCTGGTGCTGACGACCTTCCTCGACGAGGCGATCGTGGTGCGAGCGGTCCGCGCCGGAGCCCGCGGTTACGTCGTCAAGAACGTGGATGTGACCGAGCTGGTGACCGCGGTCAGGTCGGTGTCCGAGGGGGAGAGCGCATTCGACCCCCGGACCACGTCGATGGTGCTCGACGCGCTCAAGGGCGGCCCCTCGGCGTCCGAGACGCTGTCGGGCCGGGAGATCGAGGTCCTCAAGTTGCTCGCGGAGGGGATGTCGAACAAGGAGATCGGCAGCGCGCTGTTCATCTCCGCCACCACGGCGAAGTTCCACATCAGCAATATCCTGCGCAAACTCAAGGTTTCCCGGCGTGCCGAGGCCGTGTACGTGGCCGGTCGGCAGGGGTTGCTCTGACCGTCGGCGGTCGACTTGTCGGCGCTACAGGTCCACCACCAGCCAGCCTCCGTGGTGTTCGTCGACCCGCGTCCGGACCCCGATCGACCGGTCTCGGCCTGCCCTGGTGATCCGGGTGGCCAGTCGGTGGAGCGCGAGGAGGTCGAAAGTACGAATGTGCCCGTATTGTGTGACCGCGACCTCCTCGAACGGGACCGCGATGACCAGGCGGTGGCGCGCCAGGCGCAGTGTTTCGCGGATGACGTCCCATCCGGTGTCCTCGTCCAGGTGTTCCAGGACGTGGATGAGGAAGACGGTGTCCGCGGTGCCCGGGGCCAATGGTGTGGTGCGTGCGTCCAGGCAGACGGTCCGGGGAGCCGAGACGCCGGCTGGGGCACAGGTCCGGAGCAGTCTGAGGACGGAAGGGTCCAGGTCTGACGCCACGGTTTCCACGCCCTCCCTGGAGAGCCGCAGGGACAGGAAACCGAAGCAGCACCCGATCTCCACCGCGGAATCGCCGACCATCTCGGTCACGGCACGGTCGTGGACCGGAGAGAACGGGCAGTGCCCGTCGGTGAGCGCCGAGATGGACGACCTGTAGTACGCGGACCAGCATTCCTGCCAGTTCGCGTCCCGTGAGGTCACCAGGGCGGTCACCGCCCGGTGGAACTCGTCGACGGTGCGAAGCACCCCGGTCTCGAGTAGATCGCGTGCCATTGTCGGGATCACGGCCTCGCTGAGACGGTCGGCGTCGAGTTGGTGTCCGATCTGTACCCGGTGGGCGTCGGCGATGACCGTGAACTCGCCGAAGCGTCGCCCGGGACCCCCGCGTACCGCGGAGATCTCACGGGCCGTGTCAGCTGTCGCGATGGTGTCCATGGCCGCAGACGGTAGTTCTCCGGATGGGCTCGTGTGAGTCGAAAAGGGTGGGTTCCGGCGGGGTGAACGGGTGGTGACCTGCCCGGTCGGGCAGGGTTCGCGGAAGGACTCCGCCGTGCAACGTCGCTGCAACCCCCGCGCGGCTAGTGTCGTAGATCACAGTCGCCGGCCGCAGGGGTCGGCGTCGCCGAAGAACGCGAGAGGTGTCGACATGCCCGTCTTCTCCCAGCCCGGTTCCGCCGATGCGGTGATGTCCTTCGAGAGCCGCTACGAGCACTACATCGGCGGCGAGTGGGTCGCGCCGGTCAAGGGCGAGTACTTCGAGAACGTGGCCCCGCAGACCGGCCAGGTGTTCTGCGAGGTCGGCCGCGGCACCTCCGAGGACATCGAGGCCGCGCTCGACGCGGCGTGGGCGGCGGCCCCGGCGTGGGGCTCCACCTCGGTCACCGAGCGGTCGCTGGTCCTGTTGCGGATCGCCGACCGCATGGAGGAGAACCTCGAGAAGATCGCCGTGGCCGAGTCCTGGGACAACGGCAAGGCCGTCCGCGAGACCCTGGCTGCCGACATCCCGCTGGCGAGCGACCACTTCCGCTACTTCGCCGTCGCTTTCCTTTTTCATGATGGCGCCATCTCCGAGATCAACACCGACACGGTGGCCTACCACTTCCACGAGCCGCTCGGCGTTGTCGGCCAGACCATCCCCTGGAACTTCCCGATCCTCATGGCGGTGTGGAAGCTCGCGCCCGCGCTCGCGGCCGGCAACTGCGTGGTCCTCAAGCCGGCCGAGCAGACCCCGGCCTCGATTCTCTACCTCATGTCGATCATCGGCGACCTGCTCCCGCCGGGCGTGGTCAACGTGGTCAACGGCTTCGGCACGGAGGCCGGCAAGCCGCTCGCCTCCAACCCGCGCATCCGCAAGGTCGCGTTCACGGGCGAGACCACCACCGGGCGTCTGATCATGCAGTACGCCTCGGAGAACCTCATCCCCGTCACCCTCGAGCTGGGCGGCAAGAGCCCCAACGTCTTCTTCGAGGACGTGATGGATGCGGACGACGACTTCCTCCAGTCCGCACTCGAGGGTTTTGCGATGTTCGGCCTCAACCAGGGCGAGGTGTGCACGTGCCCGTCGCGTGCGCTGGTGCAGGAGTCGATCTTCGACGACTTCACCGAGCGCGCGATCGAGCGGGTGAAGAAGATCAAGCAGGGCAACCCGCTGGACACCGAGACCATGATCGGCGCGCAGGCCTCCACCGACCAGCTCGAGAAGATCCTGTCCTACATGGACATCGGCAAGCAGGAGGGTGCCGAGGTGCTCATCGGTGGCGGCCGCGCCGAGCACGAGGGCGACCTCGCGGGCGGCTACTACGTCCAGCCGACCGTGTTCAAGGGCGACAACACGATGCGCCTGTTCCAGGAGGAGATCTTCGGCCCCGTCCTGGCGCTGGGCTCGTTCACGGACTTCGACGACGCCATGTCGATCGCCAACGACACCCTCTACGGGCTCGGCGCCGGAGTGTGGTCGCGCAACGGCACCACCGCCTACCGGGCCGGCCGCACCATCCAGGCCGGCCGCGTGTGGACCAACACGTATCACCAGTATCCGGCGCACGCGGCGTTCGGCGGTTACAAGCAGTCCGGCATCGGGCGCGAGAACCACCGGATGATGCTCGACCACTACCAGCAGACCAAGTGCCTGCTCGTGGGCTACTCGGGCAAGCCGCAGGGCTTCTTCTGAGCCGCCGCCAGCCGGGTCCCCGCCGGGTCTGAACCGCCGGTCCGCCGGGGCCGCACCAGGGAAGGAATGGGTCATGGACGACGTCTGCGGATTGCCTTCGGGTGGGAGCGTGCGCCTCTCGGCGCGGGCGCTGCCGCGGGAGGGGGATCCCCCCGACCTGCCGCCGCGCGTCGTGGCCACCGAGCCGGCCGTCGAGCTGCTCCTCGAGCTCATCGGCCGGCACGGCCCGGTGATGTTCCACCAGTCGGGCGGCTGCTGCGACGGCTCGGCGCCGATGTGTTACCCGGACGGGGAGTTCAAGGTCGGTCAGCGGGATGTGCTGGTGGGCGAGTTGGAGCTCCCCGCCCCTGTCGGGGACGGAAGATCCGACGACGACGACGAGGCGCGCCCGAACTCCTCGTCGTCGTCGACCCGGGTGCGCGTCTGGATCTCGGGCCCACAGTTCGACACCTGGAAGCACACGCAGTTGGTGCTGGACGCGATCCCGGGCAGGGGCTCGGGGTTCAGTCTCGAGAACCCGACGGGCAAGCGGTTCCTGTCCCGGGCGCGGACCTTCACCGGGGACGAGCAGGCGCTGCTCGCCGCGCACCCGCCGCTGCGCGGGATGGACCTGGACGACGAACTCTGACGGCGGTGGGCCCGCACCCGGTCAGCCGAGGAGCACTTCCCGCGGTGAGTAGTCGAAGCCGTTGCCGCCGGTGTTGGTGCAGGTCACGGCATCGGGGGCGGTGACGGTGCAGGCGAAGCCCGCCGACGCCAGCGTCTGTCCCACCTCGAGTGTGGTGAACGGGACACCGTCGAGCGGGTAGGGCGCGGTACCGGTGATCGTCAGCCGCGCCTGGCCGTAATCATCCACCCGGACGGAGGTCGGCTCGCCGACATGGCCCATGAGCCCCGGCACCTCGGGCAGGCCGGCGGGCATCGCGCCGTAGCACTCCGCGTTGGGCGGGGTGTGGTCCGGATAGATGGCGCAGGCGGCCTGCCCGGACGGGAGCGTGAAGAACGAGCGCCCGTTGGTGATCGAGCCCTCGGGGACGAACCTGCTGACCTCCTGCTGGACGCCCGGGATCACCGGAGCGCTGGGGCGGACCAGGATCTCCACGTCCGGCTGCGCGCAGCGGATGCCGATCCCCTGGAGGGCGGCACTGCGGGCGGTGGGGGCGGCGCAGGAGAACCCGCGCAGGTCCGGCACGATCCCGGCGTTGCCGAACCGGCCGGACTGGGCCAACGCGAGGTAGTCGTCCAGCAGCGCCGTGACGTCAGCGCAGTCCATGTCGCCCCGGTTGACCACCACCTCGGTCTGCTCGTCGGCCCGCGGGTCGTCGGCGCAGACCTCGTACGGTCGGGCCGCTGCGCCCGGGTCTCCGTCCTCGGACCCGGTGCCGGCCGCGGCGTCCTGCGACGGGTCGGAGGTACCGCAGGCACCCAGCACGAGCAGCCCGGCGGTGAGAAGTGCGGCGAGGGCCGACAGGCGTGGGGCTGCGGTCATGGCGGGAGTCCTCCGGGATCGGCTCGGCGGGTGCCGCGGTTGGGCGGGGTGGTGCGTGGCGCGGTCGGGACGAGCATAGGCACGGGGTCGGACACGTGGGTGCGGTGTCCTGGCCCGATCCGCCCGGGTGGGGTGTCCTCCGGCGGTAGAGTCCATTCATGGATACCGACCGAGTGAACACCGCCGACCCGCTCGACGTCGATGTCGAGTACCTCACCCCCGAACTGCGCGCCGACCTGCTGGAACGCTGGAACGAGCCGCAGCGGCGCTACCACAACGAGACGCACCTGCGGACCGTGCTGCACGCCGTCGACGCCCTGGAGGCGGACGGCGAATCCTTCGACGGCACGGCCGTCCGGCTGGCCGCCTGGTTCCACTCCGCGGTGTTCGACCCCACGGAGTCGGAGAACAACGAGAAGTCGGCGGTCTGGACCGAGCGGGTCCTCGACCCGGCCGCACCCGTCGAGGAGGTCGCGCGGCTGGTGCGGCTCATGGGCGGGCACCGCGTGGAAGCCGGCGACCTCAACGGGTCGGTCCTCTCGGACGCGGACCTGTCGGTGCTGGGCGCGGACCCGGAGACGTACGACTCGTACACCCTGGACGTGCGGCACGAGTTCGCGCACGTACCGGGGGAGCGCTTCGTGGCCGGCCGGATCGCGGCGCTGGAGGGACTCCTCGACCGCCGGTCGGTGTTCCTGACCCGGGCGGGCCGGGATGCGTGGGAGAAGCAGGCGCACGCGAACCTCAACCGCGAACTGGGACTGCTGCGGGCGGGCCTGGCCGACGCCTGACCCGGGCCGCCCCTGCCCCGCGCCGGCCCGCGCCCGCCCCGTGTGCCCCCTCGCCCGCCGGGGTCACAAGGGTCAGGTGCCTGCTCAGACTCCGGGCGGCCGGGCTGCCTCGGTGTATTCGGCCACCCCGTGCGCGACCATGATCTCGGTGATGGCCTGCGCGTCGGCCTCCCCGGGCAGTCCCCAGCCCTTGTCGTAGCCGTAGATCTCGGCGAGGGTGGTGGAGTCGCGGGTGCCGCGGGCCAGCTCGACGTCGGTCGGGCCGATCAGCGCCGGGTGCGGGACCCCCACGGCGCCGGACACCTTGATCAGTTCGCGGCGCAGCGAGCGGATGTAGTGGGCGCAACGCTCGGCCATCGCGGTGGGGTCGACGCCCCGGACCAACCAGGGGTTCTGCGTGGCCACGCCGGTCGGGCAACCGCCGGTGTGGCACTTCTGGGCCTGGATACAGCCCACCGAGAGCATCGGTTCGCGTGCCACGTTGATCATGTCCACACCCATCGCGAACGCCACCACGGCGTTCTCGGGGATGCCGAGCTTGCCGGAGCCCATGAACACCACGTCGTCGGTGAGCCCGGCCTCGGCGAAGATCGAGTACACGCGGGGGAACCCGAGCCGGAACGGCAGGGAGACGGCGTCGGAGAACACGAGTGGCCCGGCGCCGGTGCCGCCCTCACCGCCGTCGATCGTGATGAAGTCGACCCCGCGGTCGCGGGGCAGCATGGCGTCGGCCAGGTCCTGCCAGAACCCGGTGTCCCCGACCGCGGACTTGATGCCCACCGGCAGCCCGGTGCGGTCGGCGATCTCCTCCACCAGGTCCAGGAGCGAGTCGACATCGTGGAAGGCGGTGTGGCGGGACGGGCTGGCGCAGTCCTGCCCCATGGGGATCCCGCGCAGCTGCGAGACCTCCTCGGTGATCTTCTCCGCCGGCAGCAGTCCGCCGAGTCCGGGCTTGGCTCCCTGACTGAGCTTGATCTCGATCGCCCGGACGGGGTTCTTCTCGGTGAGGGCGACCAGCTTGTCGATGTCGAAGCGCCCGGCCTCGTCACGGCAGCCGAAGTAGGCGGTGCCGATCTGGTAGATCAGGTCGGCACCGTTCTGGTGGTACGGGCTCAGTCCGCCCTCCCCGGTGTTGTGCAGGGCCCCGGCGAGTGCGGCGCCCCGGTTGAGGGCCTCCACGGCCGGGGCGGAGAGCGCGCCGTAGCTCATGCCGGAGATGGTGACGAAGGAGTCGGGGCGGAAGGCGCGGGCACGACCGCGGGCCCCGCCGAGGATCTTGGCGGGTGGGGTGGGCAGGAACTCGCCGGAGTGGATGTGCGCGGACAGCGAGACGTCGCTGAAGGTCCGCTGCTTGACCAGGGGATAGCCCTCGAGGAACTCCACGTCGTTGTCGGTGCCGAACCCGAATGTGGTGGCGCGGCCCTCGGCGGATTCGTAGATCCAGTCCCGTTGATTGCGGGTGAAGGGCCGCTCCTCGTCGTTTCCGGCGACGATGTACTGCCGCAGCTCCGGGCCGATCGAGGTCAGCGCCATGCGGGCGTGGCCGATGATCGGGAAGGTCCGCAGGATCGGGTAGCGCGTCTGCCGCATGTCGTTGGCGGCGATGGCGGCCAGTGCTGCCAGCGGGGCGCCGAGGAGCCACTTGCGCACGGGTCCTCCTGGTGGGTGTGGGTGGTGGCGGGTCCCCATCATGGCCCACTCCCCGGGGCGGTGTCCGGCGGCTCGCGGGATCACCGCGACGCCCCACCGGCTCCGCGACGCCCGGCCGGTGCGGCGGAAGGTCAGGGTAGGACGCGGGTGACGACCTTGGCGGTCACGTCCGCGAGCAGGGGCCCGGCGTTGGCCATCGAGCGCTGCAGGTCGGGCTCCCGCTCGGTGAGCGCGGCGGCCGCGGCGAACCCGGCCTCGGCGACGCGGTCGGCGCCCAGGTCCAGGCGTCCGCACACGGCCACCACGGGTACGGCGTGGGAGCGGCACAGGGCGGCGACGCCCATGGGGGTCTTGCCGTGCATGGTCTGGTCGTCGAGGCGACCCTCGCCGGTGATCACCAGGTCGGCGGCGGACACCACGTCCTCGAGACCGGTGAGGGTGCCGAGCACGTCGAACCCGGATTCCAGGGTGGCGCCGAGCACCTCGCGGGCGGCGAAGCCGACCCCGCCGGCGGCCCCTGCCCCGGCGGCGTCGGGGTCCACGTCGATGCCCTGGGAGCGCAGGACCTCGACGAGCCGGGTGAGCCCGGCGTCGAGGACGGCCGCCTGGTCGGGGGTCGCGCCCTTCTGCGGCGCGTAGACGGGTGCCGCGCCGATGGGGCCGAGCAGCGGGTTGTCCACGTCGGAGGCGACACGGAACCGGGCCGCGCGGACCGCCGGGTCGAGGCCGGTGAGGTCCACCCGGTCGAGGTCGACCAGGGAGCCGCCGCCGTCGGGGAGGTCGGCGCCGTGGGCGTCGAGGAACCGCACGCCGAGCGCGGCGAGCATGCCGGCGCCGCCGTCGGTGGACGCGCTGCCGCCGATCCCCAGGTGGATGTTGCCGCGGCCGGAGCGCAGGGCGGCGAGGATCACCTCGCCGACGCCGCGGCTGGAGGACTCGAGCGGGCGCAATTCCCCGCCGGGGAGCCGGAGCAGGCCGCACGCGTCGGCCATCTCCACGAAGGCGGTGTCGGGGTCGATCGCGGCGAACGAGGTGTCGACGGGCTCGCCGGTCGGCCCGGACACGGTCACGGGCACGGCGCGGGCGCCGCCGGCGACCATCACCTCGAGGCTCCCACCGCCGCCGTCGGCGACGGGCCGCTCGACCACGTCGGCGTCGGGGTGCGCTCGACGTGCCCCCTCGGCCGCGTGATGGCAGGCCTCGATAGCGGTGAGTGAGCCCTTGAAGGCTCCGCAGGCCACGACGATTGTCACCCCTGCATCATCCCCCATGGGTGTCGGGAGACACACGACGGCCCGGGAACGCGGGCCGTCGGTGCGGCCTGAGATCCCGGGCCGGGGAGGCGCCTCAGGTGGCGCGGGGAGGTGGGATCAGCCGAGCGAGCCGGTGGTCACGGCCGCCTCGGTGCCGTTCCCGGTGCCGGCATCGGTCGCGGTGTCGTCCTCGGCGCCGGAGCTCAGACCGGCCAGCGATCCGGTGTCGATCGAGCCGGTCTCGTCGGTGCCGTCGGTGGCCTCGTCGTCGTCATCGGCGGAGCCCGAGCCGGTGCCCCCGTCGACCAGGGCGCTGCCGGTGTTGGGGGAGATACCGAGGCTGCCGAGCTCGACCGAGCCCGGGTTGGGGGTCTCGGCGTCGAGGTTGAGATTGAGGGCGAGGCTGCCCAGGTCGAGGTCGAGCGCGCCGCCGAGTGCGCCCTCGAGGCTGCCGTCCTCACCGGTGAGGTCGGACAGGCTGCCGTCCTCGCCCGCCAGGTCGGCCAGGCTGGCGGTGGGCGCGTCGGGTGCGGGGGCCTCCTGCGCGGCGGCCAGGCCGGGGAGGGCGAGGGCGGCGCCGATGCCGAACGCGCCGACGGCGGCGATCTTCGCGGTGGTCCGTGCGGTGGTCTTGCGGTGGGTGTTCGTCATTGCTGACTGAGCTCCGATCTGCAGCGACCACGATGTGTCTCATCGCGGGCACCGGCGCCCTGCGGCGCGGTGCGTCGGCGACACTACAAGCGGGACCCTCCCATGTCAGGGGGTCATTTGTTCAGTGCCGCTTCAGGTAACGGTCTGGTTATCTGGCGAAGTGGGCGGCCCGGCGCGACCGGCGGCGCGGGGCGTCGTGCCTGCCTAGGCTGGGTGCATGGTCACCTCCGATCCGTCCGTCCCCGAGGACTGGGGTCCGCCGCGCGTGGTGGAGACGCACGGCGCGCTCATCTTCCTCTGTGGTGACGAAGCTCACAAAGTGCGTAAACCGTTGGACCTGGGCTTCCTCGACAACCGCACGGTGGCGGCGCGCGGCGAGCAGAGCCGCCGGGAGGTGGAGCTCAACAGTCGGCTCGCGCCGGACGTGTACACCGGCGTGCTGGAGATCCGGGGACCCCGCCGCGCCGACGGCAACGCCGTGGGCGACCCCGCTGACGACAAGGACGACGACGAGGTGATCGACTACGTCGTGCGGATGCGCCGGCTCCCGGACCGTCAGTCGCTCGCCACGATCGTGCGGTCGCGGCAGCGGGACGGCAGCGGGTCCTGCGATACGGACATCGTGGTGGGCGGCCGCGGCCCGGGCGCTGCCCGGGCGGCCGCCCCGGACCCGCAGGATCTGGTCGCCGGGCTGCGGGAGGTGGCCCGTCAGGTGGCCGGACTCCACGCGTCGAGCCCCCGCTCGGCGGAGATCGACGCGGCCGGGGCCCCGGACACGGTCGCCGGACTGTGGGCGGAGTCGCTGGAGCACCTGGGCCGGCTGGAGGTGGGCCGGGACGCGCCGGAGATCGTGGAGGACATCGCGTCGCTGGCCACCGCATACCTGCGCGGGCGCACGCCGCTGTTGGAGTCCCGGATCTCCGGCGGCCGGATCGTGGACGGTCACGGGGATCTGTTGGCCGCGGACGTCTACCTGACCGGCGACGGGCCGCGGATCATCGACTGTCTCGAGTTCTCGGACCGGTTCCGGTACGGGGACGCGATGCTCGACACGGGTTTCCTGGCGATGGATCTCGACCGGCTGGGGGCGACCGATCTCGCCGTCGTCGTCGTCGATTCCTACCGCGAGGCCTCCGGCGACGACGCGCCGGCCTCCCTCGTGCACCACTACATGGCCTATCGCGCGCTCGTGCGCGCCAAGGTCACCGCCATCCGCGCCGAACAGGGCGGGGCCGACGCCACCACGGACGCCCGCCACGCGCTGGAACTGGGCGCCCTCGCGGTGGACCACCTGCTGCGGGGCCGGGTGCGGTTGGTGCTGGTAGGCGGAGTGTCCGGCTCGGGCAAGTCGACGCTGGCGGGGCCGCTCGCGCAGGCGCTCGGCGCGGAGGTGCTGCGGTCGGACGTCGTGCGGCGGGAGCTGCGCGCGGGCGGGGCGGGGGAGGTGGCGCGCGGCTACTCGGCGGGGGCTGTGGAGGCGGTCTACGCCGAGCTGCTCGCGCGCGCCGCCGAGCTCCTCGCGCTGGGGCGCAGCGTGGTGCTGGACGCGACCTGGCTCGAACCGCGGCGGCGGGCCGAGGCCGAGACCGTGGCCGCCGACGCCCACGCCGAGCTGGTGGAGATCTCCTGCACCGCGCCGCGCGAGGAGCTGGCGCGGCGGATCAGCGCCCGGGCGCGGGCGGGCACGGATCCGTCCGAGGCGACGGTCGAGGTGCTGGACGCCCAGCTCGCCGATCTGGCGCCGTGGCCCGAGGCGGTCGAGGTCGACACGGCCGCACTGGACGTGCGCGACCCCGACGCGGTGCGCGAGCGGGCCGCGCGGGAGCTGGGGCCGCTGCCCTGGGCGTGAGCCGCCCGGGGGCCGCGGTGTCAGGTCGGGGCGCCGCGGCCCGACGTCCTACCGGCGCGTGGTGAGCCCCGGCGGGCGGGGGATCGAGCCGGCGAACTGCATGGACCGGTACGGCCACCCGGCGGGGCCGGCCGCCGAGTCGTGCGTGTTCCACTGGCTCACCACGAAGTGCCACTGCTCCGGTGTGGAGCCGGGGACCGGGCAGCCGCAGTACAGCTGGGCCACGCGGGCCGGCCCGGTGGCGGGGTCGAGCCCGTCGGACTCGTCGCCCCAGGCACTGCCGGGCAGCAGCGTGGTGTGGGCGGTGACCGAGCGGTCCAGCAGGTCGGCGCCGATGTGCGGGAACGTGAGGCAGTCGATCCGGTAGTGCTCGGCGTCGAAGTAGGTCAGCGTCCAGAAGTCCTCGCAGCGCCGCAGGTAGAGCTCGCCGATGCGGCCCGGCAGCACGATGGTGGTGGGGTTGCCCCACCCCCAGGCGCCCTTGCGGTGGCCGAAGGTCTGCCAGTGCCGGGTATCCGGGTCGGCCAGGTGCTCCTCGCGCACGCGCATGAGGATGACGCCCTTGTCGCGCTGGAAGCCGGTCGACATGACGTACACCCAGCCGTCGCCGCCGCGCTCCCACGTCCACAGTTGGCGGTGCCCGCCCTCGAGCAGGGGCGAGAACTCGGCGCCGGTCGGTTCCCAGGTGCGGCCGTCGTCGACGGAGCGGTGGATCTGTGTGCGGGTGACGGTGCCGAGTCCCTGGTTGACCATGACGTGCAGATACATGGTGTCGCCGAGGGTCAGGACGTCCCCGGGGAGCACGGTGGAGCAGCTGCGGCCGTGCACGTAGTCGAGCAGCTGCGAGGCGTAGTCCCGGGGCCCCGGCCCGGCGGCGTCGGCCCACTCGAGGCCCGCCGACGGATCGGTGGTGTCGGAGAACAGGCCCACGGGGGAGCGCCAGTCCGGGTTGCCCGGCCCCGGCGGGGTGTCGGTGGTGGGGGCGCACTGCGCGAGGCCCGGGTGCGGTCTACCCACGTGCGGGGCCCCCATCCCGGCGCCGGCGAAGGTGTCCCCGAACACGGCCAGCAGCCGTCCGGACGGGGTGCGGGCGAGGATCCCGAGGTCGGTGCCCTCCATCCCGAACCCGGTGGTGATCCCCGGCCCGGTCAGATCGCGGATCTTCCTGGTCCCGGGCGGGTGCGGGGCGGGAGACTGCGGCGTCTCGGTCATGGGTCCGACGCTACCGCGACCGGGCCGGGTCCGCGGCTGTAGTTCCACACAGTCCAAGCGCCGGAATCGTTATCAGATCACAAATCTCGGGAGACGCTCACACGTGTCGAGTCGGGAGGCGTATGGTCGTCTCTCGTGACCCACCCCTTCGCGCGGGCCGAGAGAGAACTCGTACCCGGCCATTGGCTCGGCTCCGCCGCCGTGCTGGCACTCGGGTGTGTGCTCGCCCTGACCGTCGTGGGGTTCGGGCACGGCGCCCTGCTGGCCGTCTCGGTGTTCGCCGTCACGGCGCTCGTCGCGCTGTGGAACTCGCCCCTGCGCGCCTCGGGGCACGAGCCGCTCGAGTCGGTGCGCACGGCGTCGAAGAAGGCCGTGGTGGTGCTGTGGCGCCCCGGCTGCGCCTACTCGGCGGCGCTGCGGCGTCGCGCCGCCCGCGAGGGCCTCGAGGTGCACTGGGTGAACATCTGGCGCGACGAGGCCGCTCACAAGCTGTGCTGCAGCATCAACAGGGGCTCCGAGGAGACGCCCACCGCGATGCTGCTGGACCCGGAACTCGGCGACCCCGTCGTGATCCCCGCCTCGGTCCCGGGCATCCGCGAGGCCACCGCCACCTCCCCCCGCGCACTGCCGACCCGCCGGTCTCAGTCGCGGTAGCGCAGCGCGCCCCGCACGTCCCCGCACTCCCCACCCAGCGCCATGTCGGCGATCCGGCCCTCCTCGCGCAGCTGCAGGAGCCGCGCGAGAACCCGGTCGCGGAGCGCCCACGGGTCGATCGTGTTGATGTGGATCCCCGTGGCACCCTCGAAACCCGCCGGGGTGGAGATCCGCCATTTGAGCACGATCCGCCACGGCATCGCCGCCTCGACCCCGGTCGGCCGCGTGTGCCACTCCTCGTTGACCGGCACCCGCGGACCCGTCGCGGCGTGGCACGCGTGAAGCAGGTCCGACATGCCGCGCCGTGCCCCGGCCGAGTGTTCCCAGGGCTCCGGGGCCGCGGAGCGTGAGTAGATCACCAGTGCGGGGTAGCGGTGCCCCACGCCCACCACGGCCACGGCGTGCTCGTTGGCCGCCAACACCAGGCCCTCGTCCGCGGCGTGGTCGACCCCGAGCCGGCTGTAGAGATCCGGGTCGGCGGCGAGGAGCGCCAGTTCGCGGGCGGTCTGCACGGGCGGCTCGTCGATCGCCACCAGCTGCTTGTGCAGGTGGGCGAAGGAGGCGCCGGCCGGGGCGAGCCAGTTCTGGAAGACCGAGACGTAGCGGGCGTACGGGTTGTCCCGGTACAGGCCGCGCATCGCGCGGATGGTGAAGTCGAGGAACTGCGCGTGCTCGTCCGAGCTCAGGCAGCCGGACGAGGCGTGGAGGTCGCTGCTGGTGGCGCCGTCGACCAGGTGCCGTCGGGCCACCACCACGTCGTGGCAGCCGCCGAAGAAACTCTCGGAGTGCGCGGCCAGCTCCTCGGGGCCCATGTCGTCGGCGGCGGCGGGATCGGCCTGCGCGGCGGCCAGGCGGGCCCGCACGAGCGCCCGCACGTGCTCGACCCCCGCCTCGGTCGACAGGTAGGTCCGCTGGTGGGCGGCGGCGCGCTCGGGGATCCGGTAACCGTGCACGGACTCCCAGTAGTCCAGCGAGACGATCTCGAAGAGGTTCCCGAACACCCGGAACTCCGGGAGCGTCTCGTCCAGTGCGTCGGCCGGGACCTCGTCGAGCACCCGCCAGCCGCCCTCCCCGTCACGCACGAGCCGGGCCTTCTCCGGAGTGGTCTCGCGCAGGCGGGTCACGCAGAACGCGCAATACGCCTCGGGCAGGGCGGGGTCGGTCGGCGTCACCTGGTCAGGGTGGTGATCGATCGGTCGGTGGCCGCGCCCGGGCACCGTCCACACCTCGGTGCCGGTGAAGGGGTTGACCTGCTTGACCGTGCCGTCGGCCATGCGGCGCAGTGGCGGCGGCACCGGCGGCACCGGCGTGGGGACAGGGGGAGCGGTGGGACGTGCGGGAGGGGCGTGGGTGGGGCTCACCCGGGAAAGCCTAGGTGGTGGGGGTGTCGGGGCGATGAAGGGCGGAAGGGAGGACGACAACGACGACGACAACACCGCGGCTGCTCCGGCCACGACCACGGCCGCTGCTCCGGTCACGGCCCCGGCACCGGCGGGACGCCCGGCCGCCGGTCCGTCGGCTACCGCGGGTCGGCCGCCTCGGTGGTGGCCTCCTCTGTGGTGGCGGCAGCAGGGGTGTTGTCGTCGTCGTCGTTCTTGTCTCTCGCACGGCCGTGGCCGTGGGGGGCCGCGGCGGCGCGCCGGAGGTCGGCACCCTCGGCGGCGACCGCGGCGAACCTCTTGTGGGCCTTGATGATCGCGGACCCGTCACGCAGTGGCAGCGGGATCTCCTCCTCGGCGCGGACCCCGGCCAGCAGGAGGCGGGCGCGCAGCAGTTCGGAGTCGATCTCGGCGCCCAACAGCAGTGCGTTGTTGGAGATCCAGATGAGGAAGAGGAAGATGATCGCCCCGGCCAGCGAGCCGTATGTCGAGTTGTAGTGGCCGAAGTGCGAGGCGTAGAAGCTGAACCCCCACCCACCGGCGAAGGTCACGACCAGCGCGACGATCGTGCCCGGGGACAGGTAGCGGATATGTGGCCGGTGGATGTTGGGCGTGAGCTGGTAGAGGATCCCCACGGCCAGCATGAGGATCGCGAGCAGGACCGGCCACTTGAGTGCCAGCCACAGATCGAGGGCGAACTTGCCCAACCCGACGAACTGGAAGGCCTTCTCCGCCAGCCCGCCGCTGAGGGTGAGGATGAGTCCGGCGCACGCCATCAGGAGCACCAGACCGGCCGAGAGCAGCATGAACGCCGGCCGCCGCCACCAGAAGGGGCGGCCCTCGTCGACCCCGTAGATCCGGTTGAGCGCCCGGCCGAACGCGCCGACGTAGCTGGAGGCGGTCCACAGGGCGCCCAGCAGGCCCGCCACGAGGGCGAAACCGGCGGCGTTGGTGCGCACCAGGCTCTCCACCGGGCCGCGGAGGAACTCCACCGTCGCCTGCGGTACCGAGTCGTTGAGCAGCTGCATCACCGCCTGGACCGTCTCGTCGCCGCGGCCGAACACGCCCAGCAGCGAGACCAACACGATCATCGTGGGCAGGAGGGAGAGCACCGCGTGGTAGGTCATGCCCGAGGCCAGGTCCATGCAGTAGTCGGCGTTGAACTTGGGCAGGGCGCGACGGATGGCGTACACGATCCCGCGGCGGGACAGCTCGGACGGCACCGTCGAGCCGGCCACCTGCTCGCGCAGGTACCCGAGGCCCTGACGGTGCAGCGTCTCGTCGCCCGCGATGAGTTCGGCCGCTCTGGCGTCGGTCACCCTGTCCTCTTCTCCCCGGTGCCGGGCACCGCCTCCGATGGTCGTCCCGGGACGCCGCGTCGTGGTGAGGGGCGGTCCCGGTTCCCCATTACCTTGGCAGCCCGACGTCGCCGACGCTGCACGGACGTCGCCGTGCCACCGGCGGACCCCGCGACTGACGGTAGATCTGTGACCTCGGTAACAGTATCCTGAGAGGTGCGCGAGTCGCTGGTCGGCCAGCGTGCACGAGGGCCCGGTGCCCGGCCGGGCCGCGAGAGAATCGAGCCCGGACATGAGCACCACGCGCCTTCTGATCCTCCGGACCTCCGCCGCGAGCGGTGCTGCGGTGCTCGCCCTGGCGGGGATGGCGGGCGCCGCCTCGGCGCAGACCGGTTCCCTTGAGTCGGGTGTCGGCCAGGGCATCGAGTCGGTGCTGGGTCCGGTGGGCGAGATGCTCCCCGGCTCGGGCTCGCTCGACGAGGCGGTGTCGGACGCCCGCGCAGGAGCGGGCCCGGGCGGGGGCACAGACCCGGGCGCGGGCAGAGGCCCGGATGCGGGCGTGGGTCCGGGCGCCGGCTCGTCGGAAGCCCCGGGTGGGGCGCAGCGCGCGTTCCCGGCCCCGTTCGACAGTCCCGCGGTCGCGGCCGGTTCGCTCGACCCGCTGCCATCCGCACTGGGGCCGGGCGCGGCCACCGGTCCGGACCCGGCGGCGCTCAGCGCCCTCGAGCCGGTGTCCGATCCGGGTGCGGGCCTGACCGCGGTGGCGGTCATGGTCGACGTCCTCGCAGGTGGCGGCTCGGACATGGTGGATCCCGTGGAGCTGCCGCCGCTCCCGGCGCCGCGCTGAGCCAACGGCGGCGCGGCGCCGAATCGCCGGGTGCAGGGAGGTGCATATGACGTGGGACACGGTTCCCGAACGGCTGAAACACGTGCCCGCCCTGAGAGAAATCTCACAAGGTGGAACTAGTTTCCCACTTCAGGGGCAACAGTTTGACTTACCTAACTTGTGCGACTAGCCCCTCTTGCCCATATTATTTTCCGGCCAGGGCGCCTCGGCCCCCTGAGTACGGGCGCTCCAGCGACCGCGGAGTCCGCCCGTCGACAAGCGAAGGCGAACACATGCAGACGACTCCCGGCCCCCAAGGCCTGTACCGCCCGGAATACGAACACGACTCCTGTGGTGTCGCGTTTGTGGTGGACATGTACGGACGTCAGTCCCGGGACATCGTCGAGAAGGCGATCGCCGCACTGGTGAACCTCGAGCACCGTGGCGCCGTCGGCGCCGAGGCCAACACCGGCGACGGCACGGGCTTGCTGATCCAAATACCGGATCGGTTCCTCCGCGAGATCGTGCGTGAGGAACTGAACACAGAACTACCCCAGGCCGGTGCGTATGCAACCGGCCTTTGTTTTCTCCCGCAGTCGCGGATGCTGGCGATGGACGCCATGCGGATGGTCGAACGGATCGCCGCTGAGCAGGGCGTGAGCGTGATCGGCTGGCGCGAGGTGCCGGTCGACGACTCCTCGGTCGGGGCGATCGCGCGTGACGCGCAGCCGACGATCCGCCAGATCTTCGTCAAGGCCGCCGGCCCCGACGGAGTGCTCCTGGCCGACGTCGACCTGGAGCGCAAGTGCTTCGTGGTGCGCAAGCGCTGCGAGCACGAACTGGGCAGCAAGGGCCCGGGCCGCGGTGACCTCGGCTCCGAGACCGTCTACTTCCCGTCGCTGAGCCCCCGGACCATGGTCTACAAGGGCATGCTCACCGAGAAGCAGCTCCCCGACTTCTACCTCGACCTGCAGGACGAGCGCGTGGAATCGGCGCTGGGGATCGTGCACTCCCGGTTCTCCACCAACACGTTCCCGGCCTGGCCGCTGGCCCACCCGTTCCGCTACGTCGCCCACAACGGCGAGATCAACACCGCCCGCGGCAACGAGAACTGGATGCGGGCCCGCGAATCGCTCATGCACAGTGAGCACATCGAGGACCTGCAGGCGGCGCTGCCGATCTGCACCCCCGGCGGATCCGACACCGCCCGCTTCGACGAGACCCTCGAGCTGCTCACCCTGGCCGGCCGACCCCTGCCGCACGCCGTGCTCATGATGGTCCCCGAGGCCTGGGAGCGCCACGACCGCATGGACCCCGCCAAGCGGGCGTTCTACGAGTTCCACGCCTCGCTCATGGAGGCCTGGGACGGACCGGCCTCCATCACGTTCACCGACGGCACCGTGATCGGCGCCGTCCTCGACCGCAACGGCCTGCGACCCTCCCGCATCTGGGTGACCGACGACGGCCTGGTGGTGATGGCCTCCGAGGTGGGCGTGCTCGACATCCCCCAGGACAAGGTGGTCAGCAAGACCCGCCTGCGCCCGGGCCGGATGTTCCTGGTCGACACCGCCCAGGGGCGGATCATCGACGACGAGGAGATCAAGACCGACCTCGCCGCCGAGCACCCCTACCGCCAGTGGCTGGACGAGGGCATCACCCGCCTCGAACACCTGCCCGAGGTCAGCCACGAGATCATGAGCCACGAGCGCGTGGTGCTGCGCCAGCGCGTGTTCGGCTTCACCGAGGAGGAACTGCGGCTCCTCGTGGCGCCGATGGCCGCCACCGGCGCCGAGGCCCTCGGCTCGATGGGCACCGACACCCCGCTGCCCGTGCTGTCCCAGCGCTCGCGGATGCTGTTCGACTACTTCGCGCAGCGTTTCGCCCAGGTCACCAACCCGCCGCTGGACGCCATCCGCGAGGAACTGGTCACCAGCTACGGCGTGATCCTCGGCCCCGAGGGCGACCTCATCAACCCCGGCCCCGACTCCTGCCGCCAGATCCGGCTGGAGAACCCGATCCTGGGCAACACCGAGCTCACCACGCTCATGGCGGCCGGTCACACCGTCCCGGGCCTGCGGTCCGTCCTGGTGAGCGGGCTGTACAACGTCGCCCACGGCGGCCGCGGCCTGCGGATCGCGCTGGACCGCGTCCGCCGCGAGGTCTCCCGCGCGATCGAGGAGGGCGCGTCGATCATCGTGCTGTCCGACCGCGAGTCCGACGAGCGCAACGCCCCCATCCCGTCGCTGCTGCTCACCTCCGCCGTGCACCAGCACCTGGTCCGCGAGAAGACCCGCACCCGGGTCGGCCTGGTGGTCGAGGCCGGCGACGCCCGCGAGGTCCACCACATGGCGGTCCTCTTCGGCTACGGCGCCGAGGCGATCAACCCGTACATGGCGTTCGAGTCGATCGACGAGCTGGTCAAGACCGGCGACCTCACCGGCATCGAGTCCGAGGCCGCCTACGCCAACTACCGCAAGGCCGCCGCCAAGGGCGTGCTCAAGGTGATGTCCAAGATGGGCATCTCCACGCTCGCCTCCTACACCGGCGCCCAGCTGTTCGACGTGACCGGACTGTCGCAGGAACTGTGCGACGAGTACTTCACCGGTTCGATCAGCCCCATCGACGGCATCGGACTGGAGGAGATCGCCGAGGACGTGGCCCGCCGCCACCGCTTCGCGTTCCTGCCTCGCCCCGAAGAGGCCGCGCACCGCGAGCTCGAGATCGGCGGCGAGTACCAGTGGCGCCGCGAGGGCGAGTACCACCTGTTCAACCCGGACACGGTGTTCAAGCTCCAGCACTCCACCCGCTCCGGCCGCTACGAGATCTTCAAGGAGTACACGGGCCTGGTCGACGACCAGTCCGAGCGCCTGGCCACCCTGCGCGGGCTGTTCGAGTTCACCAGCGACCGGCAGCCCGTGCCGATCGAGGAGGTCGAGCCGGTCTCCGAGATCGTCAAGCGCTTCTCCACCGGCGCGATGAGCTACGGCTCCATCTCCGCCGAGGCCCACGAGACCCTGGCGATCGCCATGAACCGCCTCCACGCCCGCTCCAACTCGGGCGAGGGCGGCGAGTCCGTCGACCGCTTCACCCCGGACGCCAACGGCGACTGGCGGCGCTCGGCGATCAAGCAGGTCGCCTCCGGCCGCTTCGGCGTGACCAGCCACTACCTGGCCAACTGCACCGACATCCAGATCAAGATGGCCCAGGGCGCCAAGCCCGGCGAGGGCGGCCAGCTCCCGCCGAACAAGGTGTACCCGTGGGTCGCCGAGGTCCGCGGCTCCACGCCCGGCGTCGGGCTCATCTCGCCGCCGCCGCACCACGACATCTACTCGATCGAGGACCTGGCGCAGCTCATCTACGACCTGAAGAACGCGAACCCGCAGGCGCGGATCCACGTGAAGCTGGTCGCCGAGCAGGGCGTCGGCACCGTCGCCACCGGCGTGTCCAAGACGCACGCCGACGTGGTGCTCATCTCCGGCCACGACGGCGGCACCGGCGCCTCCCCGCTCACCTCGCTCAAGCACGCAGGCGGACCCTGGGAGCTCGGCCTGGCCGAGACCCAGCAGACCCTGCTCGCCAACGGCCTGCGTGACCGGATCGTGGTGCAGGTCGACGGGCAGCTCAAGACCGGCCGCGACGTCATGATCGCCGCCCTGCTCGGCGGCGAGGAGTTCGGCTTCGCCACCGCCCCGCTGGTGGTGTCCGGCTGCATCATGATGCGCGTCTGCCACCTCGACACCTGCCCCGTCGGCGTGGCCACCCAGAACCCGCTCCTGCGCGAACGGTTCAACGGCAAGGCCGAGTACGTCGTGAACTTCATGGAGTTCATCGCCCAGGAGGTCCGTGAGTACATGGCCCAGTTGGGCTTCCGCACCCTCGACGAGGCGATCGGCCACTCCGAATGCCTCGACAAGACCCGCGCCTACGCGCACAACAAGCGGATCGCCGGTCTGGATCTCGAGCCGATCTTCGCGCAGGCCGAGTCGCCCTTCATGCACCAGGACCTGCGCTGCACGAAGGAGCAGGACCACAAGCTGGATAAGGTGCTCGACCGGACGCTCATCGCCGACTGCCGCGACGTCGTCGTCGACCCCTCGCGCGGGCCCGTCACCGGCGCCTACCCGATCGCCAACGTCAACCGCTCCGTCGGCACGATGCTCAGCCACGAGATCTCCCGCGCGCACGGCGCCGCGGGGCTGCCCGACGGCTCCGTCGACCTCACCTTCACCGGGTCGGCCGGGAACTCCTTCGGCGCGTTCCTCGCCTCCGGGGTGACCCTCCGGGTCCGCGGCGACGCCAACGACTACGTGGGCAAGGGCCTGTCCGGCGGCCGGATCGTCGTACGACCCGCACCGGACGCCGCCCCCGACTTCGTGGCCGAGGACAACATCATCGCCGGCAACGTGATCTGCTACGGCGCCACCGCCGGCGAGGTCTACCTCCGCGGCATCGTCGGCGAACGCTTCTGCGTCCGCAACTCCGGCGTCACCGCGGTCGTGGAGGGCGTCGGCGACCACGCCTGCGAGTACATGACCGGCGGGAAGGTCGTGGTGCTCGGCGCCACCGGCCGCAACGTCGCCGCCGGCATGTCGGGAGGTGTCGCCTACTTCTACGACCCCCTCGGAGCGCTGCCCGACAACCTCAACGGCGACCTCGCCGACATCGAGGAACTCACCGCCGAGGACGTGGACTTCCTGCACCACATCGTGGAACGGCACGTCGCCGAGACCGACTCCGCCCGCGGCCGGGAGATCCTCGGCGGCTGGGCACAGAACGTGAACAACTTCGCCAAGGTCATGCCACGCGACTACAAGCGCGTGCTGCTGGCCATCGAGCAGGCCAACAAGGACGGACGGAACGTGGACGAGGCGATCATGGAGGCCGCAAATGGCTGACCCGAAGGGCTTTCTCAAGCACACCGAGCGCGAACTGCCCACGCGCCGCCCCGTCGACCTGCGGATCATGGACTGGAACGAGGTCTACGAGTCCACGACCCTGCCCGAGGACAACCTCAGGACCCAGGCGTCCCGCTGCATGAGCTGCGGCATCCCGTTCTGCCACAAGGGGTGTCCGCTGGGGAACATCATCCCCGAGTGGAACGACCTGGTGCACCGCGGCCGCTGGGACGCGGCCGTCGACCGGCTCCACGCCACCAACAACTTCCCCGAGTTCACCGGGCGCCTGTGCCCCGCACCGTGCGAGGGGTCGTGCGTCCTGGGGATCAACCAGGAACCGGTGACCATCAAGCAGATCGAGGTGGAGATCGCCGAGGCGGCCTGGGCCGACGGTGGGATGGAGCCGATCATCCCGTCCTTCCGCACCGGGCAGACCGTCGCCGTGGTGGGTTCCGGGCCGGCCGGCCTGGCCGCCGCCCAGCAGCTCACCCGCGCCGGGCACGCGGTCACGGTCTTCGAACGCGATGACCGGATCGGCGGGCTCATGCGGTACGGCATCCCCGAGTTCAAGATGGAGAAGGCGATCGTCGACCGGCGCCTGGCCCAGATGGAGGCCGAGGGCACCGTGTTCCGCACGGGCGTCAACGTGGGCAAGGACATCACCGCCTCGCAGCTGCGGGCGCAGTTCGACGCGATCGTCCTGTGCGGCGGCGCCACCATGCGGCGTGACCTGCCCGTCCCCGGCCGCGAGCTGGACGGCATCCACCAGGCCATGGACTACCTGCCCCTGGCCAACAAGGCGGCCGTGGGCGACCCGGTGGTCGACGCCGACGGGCTGCCCGCGATCCACGCGCGGGATAAGAACGTGATCATCATCGGCGGCGGCGACACCGGCGCCGACTGCCTCGGCACCGCCACCCGGCAGGGCGCGAAGTCCGTCAAGAGCTTCGAGATCATGCCGCGGCCGCCGGCCACGCGTGCCGCGTCCACCCCGTGGCCGGTGTATCCGCTGATGTTCCGCACCGCGTCCGCGCACGAGGAGAACGGTGAGCGCGTCTACAGCGTGTCCACCGCCGAGTTCGTCGGCTCCGGCGGCCACATCACGGCGCTCAAGGGCTCGGAGGTGAAGATGGTCGACGGCCGGTTCGAGAACGTGCCCGGCACCGACTTCGAGTACCCGGCCGATCTCGTGCTTCTCGCAATGGGTTTCACCGGAGCCCAGCGTGCCGGGCTGTGCTCGGATCTCGGCGTGGATTTCACCGAGCGGGGCAACGTGGACCGCGACTCCACGTTCGCGACCAACGTCGACGGAGTGTTCGTGGCCGGCGACATGGGGCGCGGACAGTCGCTCATCGTGTGGGCCATCGCGGAGGGGCGTTCCGCCGCGGCCGCGGTGGACCGCTACCTGATGGGGGAGACGGCACTGCCGGCGCCCGTCCGGCCGACGGACCTCGCCCAGCGTTGACGGACGCGGCGCCCCCGCCCCCTCGGAGTCGGGGGCGCCGTGGCGTAATACCTGAGACGAACCTAATATTGGGCGCGTCACAGTTCCAGGCCGCCCGGCCGCCGTCACGGAAGGCAGGTTATGGACCGCCGTCGTCCCCTCGCCGTGATCGCCGCGCTGAGTGCCGTGGTGGCGCTGCACGGCGCCCCGGTGGCGGCGGACGTGGTCTCGGTGCCGCGGATCGCGGTGACCGACCTGCCGGTGCTCAGCGAGCTACCGCCCCTGCCGGCCGAGGGGGAGGTGTCGGAACCGGAGCAGCAGTCGGAGCCGAAGGACGACGGGATGTCGGCGGTGCAGATCATCGCACTGGTGCTGGCTGTGGGTGTGCTCGTCGCCGGGGGGACGGGCCTGGCGCTGGTCACGCGCCGCGCGCGCGGCGAGGTGGCGGAGGAGCCGTCGCAGCCGGGTTCGACCCCGCCGCGCCACGCACCGTAGGCCCGATAAGCTCAGCGGCATGAGCCGCCACATCGCAGGACGAGGACGCGTCGGTCGGGCCGCACCCGCGCCGGCCGGGCCACCGGTCGAGGACGTCGAGTGCGACCTGAGCAGCAAGCTCACGCTCGGACAATTCTTGAAGTTGTCCTCGTTGCTGGACTCGGGCGCCGAGGCCAAGGACGCCGTGGCCGCCGGTGAGGTCACGGTCAACGGTGAGGTGGACCTGCGGCGGGGCCGCGGGATGGCCCACGGGGACGTGGTGGCCACCGGTGGCCGCGCGGCCCGCGTGGTGGCCCGCGCGGCGGGGGAGGACCGATGAGCG
>CAYFRF010000005.1:33582-55666 GCA_964345415.1 uncultured Microbacter sp.
CGGTGGCCGCGCGGCCCGCGTGGTGGCCCGCGCGGCGGGGGAGGACCGATGAGCGGCAGCGGGGGAGGACCGGTGGGTGACGGCGCGCAGGGGTCGGTGCAGGCCCCCGTTATTTTGTACGACGACGACGCCGGTGCGCGGCGGTACGCGAACTGGTTGGCCGAGGACTTCGGGACCCGGGCCACGCGGTATGACGGGGCGGACCCCGGCGAGATGGTGGTCGCCGGCACGGTGGTGCTGTTCACCGGCATACAGCCCGGTGGTGGCCTCGGCGGATCGGCGTTCATCACCGAGAACTGGGAGGCGCTGGTCGAGGCCGGTCGCCGGGTGTCGGTGGTGATGGTCGGAGGGATGCCCGTCACGGATGATGCTCGGATCGAGCTCATGTCGACCGAGTTCTCCGGCGAGCAGTTGGCCGAGCTCAAGTTGTTCCAGCTGCGCGGTGTGGTGACGCCCGACCAGCTGGGTTTCCGTCAGCGGCTCGGGATCAAGACGGCGCTGGCGGCGCTGCGTCGCAAGTCCGACCGCACCCCGGAGGAAGAGGCGATGCTCGAGCTGGGTGGGCTCGACCTCACCGACCGGCTCTCGCTGGGGCCGCTGCTGCGCTGGATCCGCCGGGAGGCCTGATTCCCGGAGGGCGGCCGGGGTCGTGGCGCCGGCTCCGCCGCACGCGTGGGCGTTGTCCGGATCCGGCTCCGCCACACGCGTGGGCGTCGTCCGGGTCCGGCTCGTCGGGGGACCCGACAGCGCTGTGACCGCGGTGGCTACCATCACCTCCAGATCCCCGGGGCAGTGCGGGGCCACGACCCGGAGGATTCCCATGCGCAAGACCGCCCTGACCGCCGCCGTCTCAGCCCTCGCCGCGGCTGCGCTGCTGGCCGGAGTCGGTACCGCCGCGGCCGATGAGGTCACCCCGGGTACCCCGGTGGACACGGTCGCCCCGGGCGCCCCGGAGGAGACGGTCGACAAGGTGGACCCGGTCGATCTGGACGAGGTCGCCGAGTGCGTGGTCATCCCGACCTACACCGGGCTGGCGCGCTGCATGTCCTTCGAGCCGGCGGTGTTGGCGGCCGTGGCCGGGAGTTTCGGCTACGGCTCGCTCGGCACCGGGTCGCTCGCGGACCTGCTCACCGGGATCCTCAACGCCGCCTCGGTGGGGCTGTCGGTGGACCTGCCCATCGCGACCGGCTCGTATGCCCCGGGCTCGACCGGCAGCTACGGCCCGGAGGCCTCGGTCGGGCAGGTCCTCACGATCCCCCTCGCCAGCCTCGGCGGGGCTTCCTGACCCCAGCCGGTCTGCGGTGGCTACAGCCAGCCGTTGACGTACGTCACCAGTCCCAGGACTGCACCGGCAGCGCCACCGATGAACACCAGCAGTGAGGTGGACAGGTGAGGCGCCGGGCGCTTCTCGTCCCTCGCGGTGGTCATCGCACCACGATGCCGTCGGAGTCCGCGTAGAGCGTGTCCCCGGGGACGAAGTCGACCCCGCCGAAGCTCACGGTGACGTCCCGCTCGCCCGCACCGGTCTTGGTGGACTTGCGCGGGTTGGTGCCCAGGGCCTTGCAGCCGAACTCCATGCCGGCCACGATCGCCGAGTCGCGGATCGCGCCGTTGACCACCACGCCCGCCCAGCCGTTGGAGCGGCCGAGCTCGGCGATGAGGTCGCCCACCAGCGCGGTGTGGACACTGCCGCCGCCGTCGATCACCAGCACCCGGCCCTCACCGGGCTCGCCCAGGACGCTCTTGAGCAGCGCGTTGTCCTGGAAGCACCGCACGGTGGAGATGGTGCCGAAGAACTCGGTGCGACCGCCCAGGTTCCGGAACTGGGTGTCGCAGCTGCGCACGTCTTCGCCGATCTCGTCGACGAGGTCCGCGGTGGGGATGAATCCGGTGGGCGTGTCGGTCATGCGGGTCCTCCTGGTGAGTGGGGTCGGTTCCCGTAACGCTATCCGGCCAGCCGACCCCGACGTAGGCCGCCTGTGGGGGACAATGGCGGGAGCAACGCGCCGGCCGACGTCCAGCACTTAAGGGGAGGAACATCCGTGGCCCAGTTCGAACTCCTGATTCACGCCCGTCGAGCAGTGGTCGACAACCGCATCCAGCAGGCGGCGGTGACCGTGGACGGCGGCGTGATCTCCTCTGTGCGAACGGGTTCGGAGGCGCGGGACATCGGGCTGGCAGGTGATCACACGATCAACCTGGGCGACGATGTGGTGCTCATGCCCGGGCTGGTCGACCCCCACGTCAGCACCGAGGACGTGGCCGTGGGAACCCGGTCGGCCGCGCGGGGCGGCATCACGTCGGTGATCGACTACGGCAGCGACGGCGCGCCGGCCGCCACCTCACCGGAGGACGTCGACCGCTGGCGGGACGCGGTGACCGGGGAGTCGACGGTCGATGTGGGGCTGTGGGGCGCGGCGGTTCCCGGGAACGTGGGCCGACTCGGCGAACTGCTGGACCGGGGCGTGTTCGGGGTGTCGGCCGTCGCGGCGGGCAAGGGCGTGGCGGGAGCCCCCACGCTGGACAGGTCCGCGCTCCTGGAGGCCGCCGACGAGGTGCTGGGCCGCGGCGGCCTGTTCGCCGTGGACGCCGGAGTGGACGTCCTGCCCGCCCTGCTCGACGTGGTGCGTCGGACGAGCGGGCGCCTGCACGTGCGGTCGGTGGCCGACCACGAGGAGCTGCCCGTGCTGGCCGCGGCCCGCCGGGAGGGCCTGGCGGTCACCGCCTCGACCAACCCCCATCTGCTGGCGCTGGTCTCCGAACTCACCTACGGCGGGACCGCGGTGGCGACCCTCGACCCGCCGATCCGGGACGCTGCGAACCGTGAACTGTTGTGGGGCGCCCTGCGTGACGGCACGATCGACGCGGTCGCCTCGGCACGTCTCGGGTTGTCTGTCGTGTGGACCGAGGCGCGCCGCCGCGGTTTCGACCTGTCGGACGTGGCGCGGTGGATGTCCGTCTGCACCGCCGCGATCGTGGGACTTCAGGACCGGGGCGAGATCCGTGAGGGGTTGCGCGCCGATTTCACCGCGGTGGCCGACGACGAGGCGTTCGTCGTGCTGCCCGGCGACCGGGAGCTCGGCCGGGCGGACTCGGTGTACGCGCAGCGGGCACTGGCGGGCGTGGTGCGCTGGACCATGCGCAAGGGCGGTCTCATCGACCCCCGCGCCCTGCCCATCGGCGCGGTGCTGACCAGGGACAGGTAGGTGAACGTCGCGCAGACCATGCAGGAGCAGATCTCGTTCCTGTCCCTGCCGGACGGTGGCATCACCTCGGCGGTGATCATCACCGAGTACGCGATCAAGGTCCTCGCACTCGGCATGGTGCCGGAGAACCGCCAGCCGGGGTCCTCGCAGGCCTGGTTGCTGGCGATCCTGTTCATCCCGGTGGTCGGCGTGCCGCTGTTCCTGTTGTTCGGCAACCCGTACGTCACGGGCCGCCGTCACGTCATCCAGGCGCGTGCCAACCAGCTGTACGCCGACGCGCTGGCGGACCGGCCCAACGTCCCGGTCGGGGTGCGGGTCGCCCCCGGGGTGCAGACGATCCTCGACATGAACCGCACGCTCACCGCGATCCCGTGCATGTCCGGGGAGTTCGTGGCCCTGCACTCGGACTATGCGGACTCTCTGGCGGCCATGACCGCGGCCGTGCGCTCCGCGGTGGACCACGTGCACATCGAGTTCTACGCACAATCGTGGGACGCCGAGACCGACGAGTTCTTCACCGCCGCGGTCGAGGCCGCCGAGCGGGGTGTGACGGTCCGCGTCCTGGCCGATCACCTGGGCTCGGTCCGCTACAAGGGGTACAAGGTCCTGCGCAGGCGCCTGCGCGACACCCCGGTGCAGTTCCACCTCATGCTCCCGATCAACCCGTTCGTCGGTCGTTTCCGTCGTCCCGATCTGCGCAACCACCGCAAGATGCTCATCGTGGACGGCGACCACGGGTTCATCGGTTCCCAGAACCTCATCGACCGCCACTACGGCAGCGCCCGGGGCGCCCGCCTCGGCCGGGAGTGGGTGGATCTGATGATGGAGGTCCGCGGGGAGATCGTGCACGCGATGGACGGTGTGTTCGCCGTGGACTGGTACACCGAGAGCGACGAGGTGATCGAGACGGTGGCCGAGCTCGCGCAGGGACTGCCGCTCACCTCCGGGTCGGTGGGTGGTGACCCGACCGCCGGTGACCCGATGAACGCCTTCCAGCTGGTGCCCTCCGGGCCGGGGTACCGGACCCAGCCAAACCTGCGGATGTTCACCCAGCTCATCTCGCAGGCGCGCGGGCGGCTGCGCATCGTCAGCCCGTATTTCATCCCCGACGAGGCGCTGCTGCACGCACTCACCTCGGCGGCGTACCGCGGTGTGGAGGTGGAGCTGTTCGTGCCGGAGCACGCGGACCAGTTCATGGTCCAGCACGCCCAGCGGTCCTACTTCCGAGCGCTGCTCGAGGCCGGGGTGGTCATCCACCGGTTCCGGTCGCCGGCGGTCCTGCACACCAAGATGATGCTGGTGGACGACTACGGCGGGATCGTCGGCTCGAGCAACATGGACCTGCGGTCGTTCAACCTCAACTTCGAGGTCAGCATGATCGTCCTGGGCGGCGAGGCCGTGGCCGAGCTCAACGAGGTGGTGGAGGCGTATCTCGGAGAGAGCACCACACTCGATCTCGACACCTGGATGAAACGTCCGTGGCCGGGACGTTACGTAGACAATGTCGCGCGGCTGACTTCGGCTCTGCAGTAGTACGCTTGCTCGGGTAAAAGGACCATCACGGTCCAGGGTGTGACGAGAGGCAGTTCGAGATGTTCCAGAACCGTATGTCCGGATCCCGGGCCGGGCGCCTCGGTGCTGTGCTCACGGCGATCGCGGTGGCGGGCGTCGGCCTGCCGGCCGTGGCCCAGGCGGAGCCCACCTCCGGATCGGATTCGGCGGAGCTCGTCACCTCTGTCGAGGGCAGCGTCGGCGACCTGATCGGGGAACTGCCCGAGCAGATCGTCGTGGGTGGGCCCACCTTCGGCTCCGAGGGGCTGGAGGCGGCCGGCAGTGGCGAGATCGTCGGCGCGGCACTGTCCGTCGGTCAGACCCTGGGCTCGATGGGCCCGATGGAGGCGATCGGCTCCGCGGGTGGATCGGCGGTCGCGTCCGTCGCGTCCTCGGGCCTCGTGCCCGGGTCGACCTACGTCAACGCGACCGGTTCACTGGGCTCGGGCACCATCGGGCTCGGCTCTGTGGTCATCCCGGAGTACGTTTTCGCCCTCCTCGGCGTTCAGCTCGTCGGTATCGTCACCGCGGAGATGGGCGCACGTCAGGAGGCCGGGCTGCTCACTCAGGACGAGCTGAACTTCTGGCACGGTGTGGTCGAGGGCTCCGCCCGGGGTGGCGCCATGATCGAGGACGCGGCCGCCGCGGCGGGCGCGGAACTGCCCGATCCGCTCACCGGCAGCATCGACGCCGTGCAGATCGCGGCCGAGTCGGATCCCCACGCGGACAACGAAGCCCGTCGTATCGAGGCCGAGGCCGCCGCGGCTGCCGCCGCCGAGGCCGGCGAGACCGAGTAGTTCTCGGTCAGATCGCGGTGAGTTCCGCGCAGCGGTCCCAGAGCGCGGCCGCCACGGCCTCGTCGCGTGACGCCCCGGTGGAACCCACGATCCTCGGATAGCCGGTGAGCTCGCCGAGGCCGTCGGGCCCGATGTAGGCCCCGCCGGGCACATCCATGGTGGCGGCGTACAGCTCGGGCAGGGCGCCACGCTCAGCGGGCTGGACGAGGAACGGGATCTGTTCCGCGGCCTTCATCAGCAGGTCCTGGAACCGGCTGCCGCTGCGGTACTGCAGGTCCGTGGCCGAGTAGCCGGGATGAGCCGCGACCGCCTTGAGCGCGGATCCCGCAGCCTCCAGCCGGCGCTGCTGCTCGTAGGCGAGCATCACGCACGCGAGCTTGGACGCGGAGTAAGCGGTCATGGGGATGTAGCGGCGGCGCTCCCAGTCCAGGTCGCCGGTGTCCAGGGCGCCCAATCGGTGCATGAGCGAGCCCAGCCACACCACACGGTCGGTGAGCACCGGCGCGAGCGCCTGCGTGAGCGCGAAGTGGCCCAACACGTTCACCCCGAACTGCATCTCGTGCCCCTGCACGGTGGCCGCCCGAGGGATGTTCATCAGCCCGGCGTTGTTGATCAGCACATCCGGCCCGTGCCCGGCCAGGACCCCGGAGGCGGCGCGCACCGAGTCCAGGTCCGCCAGGTCCAGCTGCACGACCTCCGCCCGGTCCGGCCGGGCGAGCCCTGTGCGGGCGGCCTCGGCGCGGTCGACATCCCGGCAGGCCATGAGCACGCGTGCGCCGGCGTCGGTGAGCGCCCGGGTCGACTGCAGCCCCAGCCCGGAGTTGGCGCCCGTGATGACGAAGGTCCGGCCGCTCTGGTCGGGGATGTCGGCGATGGTCCATCGGCTCATGCGGGCCAGCGTACGGACGCGGGCCCGCATCATGTGGCGCCCCCTGCAGCAGAATCCGCTACTCCGCCTCCTGATCCGCTACCGCTGGGGGAGTAGCGAATCACGAGGCGGGGTAGCGGATCCCGGAGCTGTGGCGCGGGCTGGGGTGCGGGGTCTGGGGTGCGCGGGGCGGCGGCTCAGCCCCAGGTCGCGGTGTCCGGGTCCACGCCGTGCGCACGGGCATTGGCCTCGACGGCCGCCTCGACCCACTCGGCGAGCCCGGGCTCCAGATTCTCGTAGTACTCGGTGAACCTCGGATCCTGCCGATACATCCGCGCCAGGATCACCTGCATCGAGTACGTGCAGTCGAAGTGCTCGGAGACCATCGCCCGGTGCCGCTCGACCAGCGCGGCCGCCTCCGCCGACGCCGGGTCGACCCCCGTGCGCTTCGCCGCCGCCAGATCGGCGTTGAGCGCGTCACCGGTGGCCTTGATGCGTTTCCAGTCCTCCTTGCCCAACCGGGCGTTCCGCTTCTGAGACTCCGCCCACTGCGGACTGTCCCCCCAGCGCTCCCGGGCCTCCTCCTGCCACCCGTCGTTCCAGTCCGTGCCGAAGATCTCCGCACGGTCCTCGGGGGTCAACGGTGCGTTCATCGTGATCGCCTCCTCCAGTCGGTCTACTGCGGAGACCATCTCCTGCAGGTGAGAGATCCGCTCGAGGAGCAACTCGCGCTGACGCACCAGATGGGCGTGCTCATCCACCGCGGGGTCGTCCAGGAGTACGCCGATCTCGGCCAACGGGAATCCGAGCTCCCGGTAGACGAGTACGCGGTGGATACGGGCGACGTCGTCGTCGTCATACAGTCGGTAGCCCGACCACGTCCGCCCGCTCGCCGGCGCCAGGCCGACCCGATCCCAGTGGTGCAGGGTCCGGACGCTCACACCCACGAGCGCGGCGACCGCACCCACGGTGAGCCCCTCCCCGGTCGTCATTCCTCCAGCATCTCTCACATCCACAAGGCTCGGGCCTGACGCGACGTCAGGGTCAAGCCTTCCGCAACTTCTTACCCGCCGGTAGCCTCGTGCGCATGAGCCGACCCACCACCCGCGTGTACGACCGACTCCGCGACCTCGTCGCCATCCCCGACTTCCTCGCCGACCCGTCGAGTCGCGAGTCCACCGTGATCAACGAGGTGTTCACCGGCACCCCGCTCGCCGAGATCCCCCTCGGCACCGCCGCCGACGTGACGGCCGCAGTCCAGCGCGCCCGCGCCGCCCAGATCGCCTGGGCCGAGCGCGAGCCCGAGGAGCGCGTCGCCGTGCTCCGGCGGTTCGCCAAACAGGTCATGCGCAACCGCGACGAACTGATGGACATCGTCCAGGCCGAGACCGGCAAGAGCCGGGCCTCCGCGCAGGAAGAGGTCCTCGACTGTCTCATCACCGCGCGCTACTACGCGCGGGTCGCACCCGGACTGCTCGCCCCCGAACGCGTCCCCGGCATGCTGCCGGCCCTCACCAAGGCCGTCGTGCACCGCCAACCCAAGGGCGTGGTGGGCGTGATCGCGCCGTGGAACTACCCGCTCACCCTCGCCGCGACCGACGCCCTCGCCGCGCTGGCCGCCGGCAACGCCGTGGTGATCAAACCCGCCTCCATCACCCCGTTCTGCGCGCTCGCCGCCGCCGACATGTTCTACCGAGCCGGCCTGCCCCGCGACCTGTTCCAGGTGGTGCCCGGCTCCGGCGGCACCGTCGGCAACGCGATCGTCGAGAACGTGGACTACCTCATGTTCACCGGCTCCACCGCCACCGGCCGCGTCCTCGGCCGCCAGTGCGGCGAACGACTCATCGGCTACTCCGCCGAACTCGGCGGCAAGAACGCCATGATCGTCACCGCCGGCGCCGACCTCGACCGCGTGGCCGAGGTCGCCACCCGCGCCTTCTACTCCAACTCCGGCCAACTGTGCATCTCCGTCGAGCGCGTCTACGTGGATAAGTCCGTCGCCCCGCAGCTCATCGAGACCCTCACCGCGCGGGTGCAGGCCATGAGCGTCGGGCCCGGCTACGACTTCGAGGCCGAGATGGGCAGCCTCATCTCGCAGGACCAGCTCGACGTGGTGACCGCGCACGTCGAGGACGCCGTGGCCAAGGGTGCCCGTGTCCTCGCCGGCGGTCGCGCACGCCCGGTCCTGGGTCCGCTCTTCGACTCCCCGACCCTGCTCGTCGTCGTGCCCGAGACCGCCACCTGCTTCGGCGACGAGACCTTCGGCCCGGTCGTGTCGATCTACCCCGTCGACTCGGTGGAGGAGGCGATCGCCCGCGCGAACGACACCGAGTACGGGCTCAACTCCTCGGTGTTCGCCGGCTCGGACGCCGAGGGCGAGGCGATCGCCGCCCGCCTCCGGACCGGCACCGTCAACGTCGGCGAGGGCTACGTCGCGGGCTGGGGCTCGGTCGCCGGCCCGATGGGGGGCATGGGTGTCTCCGGCGTGGGCCGGCGTCACGGCGTCGAGGGGCTGCTCAAGTACACCGAGGCGCAGACCATCGCCACCCAGCGCGTGATGCACATGGGCGGGCCGGGCTTCCTGCCGCGCAAGCGGTGGCAGCAGGTGCTCGCCCCGGCCACCAACGCGATGCGGTTCCTGCCCGGGCGGTGACCCGGCCGGGACGAGGCTGTTTCGGACGGCTCCGGTGGCGCGGTGGGCGCGGTGGCGCTCGTCGCCTGTGCTCCCGTTCGGCACGTGCGCTTCCTACCCGTCGCTCCGCGTGGAGGTTGTGCACCCGATGCGGACCATAACGGGTGCGTAACCCGGGAATCGCGGCAGGACCCAGGGGGCACGGCAGCACGGGCCCGCCGAGCTGCGGGCTCGCCGGGCTGCGGCCGCGGCGGGCGCCGGACCGCGGGCCGGCCAGCGAGATCGATCTCGCTGGCCGGCCTCAGTCGCCGCGGCGCAGGAGGAAGAACGCACCGCCGATCAGCACCACGGCGATGCCGCCCACGATCCAGATCACCGGGTCGATGCCGCCGGAGTCCGAGGCGTCGGCCGCAGTGTCGTCCCCGGTCTGCGCATCCGGATCGCCGGACCCGGAGCCGGGCTCGGAGCCCTCGGACGCGCCGGCATCGGAACCGCCACCCGCGCCCGCGCCGCCACCCGCGCCAGAGCCGGACTCAGAGCCCACCACGGTGAAGACCGAGGATCCGCTCACGACGTGCCCGTCTGCCGAGGTCACGCGGTAGCCGACGGTGTAGTCGCCCGGCCCGAGCTCCTCGACCTGCGCGGTCACGGTGTCGCCGTCGACGGAGGGGTCACCGGCGACCCGGTTGGTCGAGTCGCCCGCCGTGGTGACGGCGACGGTGACGAAGTTCTGGTTGATCTCCTCGTTGAAGGTCAACACGATCTGTCCGGGGGAGTTCTCCAGCTTCCCGCCGTTCTCCGGGTCCACGGCGATCAGCACCGAGTGCGCGGCGGCCACCGGCGCGAGCACCACGGCGGGCAGTGTCGCCCCGCCGAGGAGTGCGGTGGCCGCGGCGACGGAGACGAGGCGACGACGCAGCATGCTCACGCCTTGACCCCGAGACGCGCGAACACGTCCTTGTTGATCCGGTCGAGCTCGCCGGAGATCGCGGAGTGGACCTCGCGCCGCTGGGCAGTGGGGGTGGTCTCGGCGGCCTCGACGGCGGCCCGCAGGTCCGTCAGCCGGGTGCGGGTGGAGGCGACGAAGTCGGTGACGCTGCGCTCGCCGCCGCGGGTCGCCTCGAGCTGGTCGAGGGTCTGCTCGAGCCGCACGATCCGTACGCCGAGGGCGGCGCCGGGGCCGGTGGCGTTGATGCCGGCGGCCTTGAGGTCCACGGCGCCGGCGACCGTCGTCTCCGAGGGCTGCGCGTTGGAGACGAGCTTGTAGACCATGGGAAGCAGGACCGGGGTGGCGATCTTGGCCAGCCCGAGCCAGCGCTGGAGGTCTTCCTTGCCGAGCTTGGTGCCGTCGAGCTTCTTGAGTTCCATCTCGGCGAGCTGGTACTCGTGCTTGCGGCCGGCGGCGTCGATCTTCTCGGCGAGCTTGCGGTCCTTGGCCAGCATCTCGGCTTCGCGCTTGAGGGTGGCGCGTTCCTGCTTGGACAGTTCCTTCTCGGTCTTGCGTTCCCGCTTGTTGGCCTTCCGCGCGAGCTTGTCCATCTTCTCGGCGCGCTTCTCCTCGCGCTTGGACTTGCGGTCGGCGTTGCGGGCGGCGAGCTTGGCCTGTTCCTTGGCAACCGCGAGTTCGAGCTTGTGGGCCTCCTTGGCCTTCTCGCGGGTCTCCTTGGCGGCCAGCTTCGCCTCGGTCATCGCGGTGGACTTCAGGGCCGCGGCATGGGCCTTGAGCTCGGCGCGCTTGTCGCGGTAGGTCGTCAGCTTGCCCATGGGCGTCGATCCTTCTCTCGTCGCGAACATCAGGTCCCCAGCCTAGGCGAACGGGTCGTGGTGCAGGACCGGACGGTCGGCCGTGAGTCGGTGTTCCGTCGGTTCTGGTCCATGATGGAGGGCGATGGAGGACGCCGCGAACGCCACGGACCGCGCTCCCGACGTCGCGGTGGTGGGGCCGGCGTCGGGGGCCAGGTGTCTGCACCGGGTGGCCCGCGAGAGTGCGTCGGGCCCGGGGTGGTGGCGGTGGGCGCCGCTGGACGAGGGCGTGCGGTTGCGGGCGATGGCGGCCGCCGACCGCCGCGCGGGCCTGCGGGAGCGCGCGTTGCGCGGTGCGGGGCCGGACGTGCGGGTGGTGGACGTGGTGGGTGACCACTGGACGGACCTGCCGGGGGATTTTCCCGACGACGACGACGAGAAGCGCACGCTCCGGGCGTTGGACGAGGGGGCGAGACTGGTGTGGGGCGCCGCACTGCCCGCTGATCCGGTCTCGGGCCGGGAGGGCATCCGCTGCACGCTGGTGGCGGTGCCCGGTGGCGGGTATGTGCCGGCGCTGGTGGTCAACCACAAGGTGGTGGATCCGCGTCGCGGCGGGAATTCGTCGCAGGCCCTGGTCACGCGGCTGTTGGACTGGAACCCGGCCCCGGATCCGACGCTGCGGGTGCGTCGCCATCCTGGTGATCTGGATCGGCTCGTGCACGCGTGGCGGTTGCTCGAGGCGGTGGGGCACGCGGCGGAGGAGCCGGTCGGTGCGGTCCTCGGGCTGGGCTCGTCGCGGTCGGTGGTGCATGATCTGGCCTCGGTGCTCGAGGCGGCGGACGCCACGCACGCCACGCGGCTGGCCGTGGTGCGGGGGGAGCTCGAGACGGCCCCGAGCAGGATCGGGGAGTGCCGCACCTGTCCCTGGTGGGAGGGCTGGGAGGGTCGGGACGGGCCCGTGACGGGGTGCCGCGACCGCCTCGTCGCGTCGGATGATGTCAGTCTCGTCGTCGGCGGTGGGCAGGTGGGACCGCTGCGCGCGGTGGGGGTGCACACGGTCGCCGAGCTCGCGGAGGCCGGTCCCGACAAGCCGCCGGACTGGAACGGTGAGCCGTTCGTCGACGCGGTGCTCCGTGCGCGGGCCCAGCGGGACGGCGAGGTGGTGGTGCCGAAGGTCGCCCGTCCCACTATTCCGCGCGCGGACATCGAGGTGGACGTGGATCTGGAGAGCCACCTGGATGACGGTGCGTACCTGTGGGGCACGCTGCTCACGCTGCGGGACGGGCGGCCGCTGGAAGACGAGGGTTACCGGCCGTTCGTGACGTGGGCGCGGCTGCCGGATCCGGACGAGGGGGTGTCGTTCGCGCGGTTCTGGCGCTGGCTGATGGCGATCCGGGACCGGGCGGCGGGGCAGAACCGGTCGTTCCGGGCGTACTGCTATTCGCGGTCGGCGGAGAACGGGTGGATGCTCTCGACCGCGGCCCGGTTCGGGCCCGAGGGCACGGTCGCGGTGGTCAAGGGGGTCCCGTCGGTGGCGGAGGTGCGGCGCTTCATCTCGTCCCCGCAGTGGGTGGATGTGCACGAGGCGGTCACGTCGCAGTTCGTCTCCACCTCGGGGCTCGGTCTCAAGGTGGTGGCGCCGGTGGCCGGGTTCCACTGGCGCGATCCGGAGGCGGGCGGCGAGGCGTCGCTGGGCTGGTACCGCGATGCGCAGGCTTCCCGTGGTGTGGAGCGGGATGCCGGCAGGTCGCGGATCCTGGCCTACAACGAGGACGACGTGCGGGCGACCCGGGCGGTGCGGGACTGGATCACCGGACACGCCTGAGCGACCTCGGCTTCCGCCAAATGCGCTACTCCCCCTGAAGATCCGCTACCCGCATAGGAGTAGCGAATCCGCAGGGGGAGTAGCGGATTCCGCGGGGTCGGGCGTGCATCCGCCCGGCCGGCCGGCCACGCGTCAGACGCGTGGCGCGGCCCCGCGCCGGTGACTACGCGGTGGTGACTACCGCGGCGCCATGCGCAGCGCGCCGTCCATGCGGAAGCTCTCGCCGTTGAGGTAGTCCTGCTCGACGATCGCGCCTGCCAGCTTGGCGTAGTCGGACGGGCGGCCCAGGCGCGACGGGAACGGGATCGCGGCCTCGAGCGACTTCTGGAACTCCTCGGTCAGGCCCTTGAGCATCGGGGTCTCGATGGTGCCCGGGGCGATGGTGTTGACCCGGATGCCGAACTGGGCGAGGTCGCGCGCGGCGCAGATGCCCATCGAGTACACGCCACCCTTGGAGGCGGCGTAGGCGATCTGACCGACCTGGCCCTCGTAGGCGGCCACGGAGGCGGTGTTGATGATGACGCCGCGCTGGCCGTCCTCGTCCACTGTGTCCTGGGTGGACATGGCCTCGGCGGCCAGACGCATGACGTTGAAGGTGCCCACGAGGTTCACGGAGATGCAGGTCTCGAACAGGTCGAGGGCGTGCACGCCGCGCTTGGAGACGATGCGGGCGGCCGGGGCGATGCCGGCGCAGTTCACCACGACGCGCAGCGGGGCGGCCTCGGTGGCGCGGGCGATGGCGGCCTTGACGTCCTCCTCGCTGGTGACGTCGGCGGCGATCAGGGTGATGCCGGTGTCGATGCCCTGCTCGACGGCCTTGTCGATGGACTGCTGCAGGTCGAGGCCGAAGACGATCGCGCCCTTCTCGGCGAACGAGCGAGCGGTGGCGTTGCCCAGGCCGGAGGCGGCGCCGGTGACGATGACGGATGCACCCTTGATGTCCACGGGCGATGTCCTTTCGATTGGGGGTCAAGCACTTGGCACTGCAAATACTAGGCAGTGCAAGTGATTACCGTCCCATCATCCCAGAAGCCTGCTCAGCGCACGTGGAAGGCCTGGCTCTCCCCCCTCACGGGGAACAGACGGCCGTCGATCCCGCGGCCGGAGGCGGTGTAGACGATCCGGTAGTCGCCGGCCGCCGTACCTGCCGGGATATCCCAGGTGACGAGCGCGTTCGTCACGGTGAGAAGGCCCTCGAACACGATCATGGTGGACCAGTCGCCGTCGTCGTGGACCCGGACCCACCGGCCGCCGTCGAGCCGCTCCACGGCGAGGTAGGTGTCGCCGCGCCGCAGGTCGGAGTTCGGGTGGGTCCCGCAGAACCGCACGGTCACGCGCTGACCGGTCCGGTACTCGCCGAGCGGCTGGTCGAGCACGTCGCCGAACTGCCGGAACGGGGCCGGGGTGTCGACGAGCGGGTTGCCGAGCGGGGAGGCGGGGATCTGTCCGGTGAGGTCGCGTTCGGAGGTGCCGGGGTCGAGCGGGGTGCCGGCGCGCATCGAGCGGGCCAGTTCCGCGGCGATCTGCTGGATGGCGGGCAGGGTCCAGGGCCCGAAGACGGTGGCGCCGCCCTCGTAGTTCTGCGCCGAGTACTCCTCGGGCGTGGTGACGTAGTGGCCGTAGGCGTTGGAGTAGCCCTGCACGGTCACGTGGTCCTCGGGTACGCCGAGCTCGGTGGCGAGGGTGCGGCGCAGGCGCAGGCCGGAGACGACGGTCGGCTCGAAGCCGAGGGCGAACAGGTAGTGCCCGCCCAGGCGGACGAGGTGGAACGGGAAGACGCGCTGGATGGCGTGGGGGACCAGCCCGGCGGGCAGGAGGACGTCCTTGGGGGCGTGTGCCTCGCGCAGCCAGGCGGGGATCACCACGTCGGTGAGGGCCTTGACCGCGGGGTTGCCGCCGCGGTCGCCCTCGGCGAAGGGCAGGTCGTCGCCCCCGCCGCCGTCCTCCTGGCTGCCGGAGGCGAAGGAGGCGCCGAGCGCCGCGATCGCGGTGTGGTGGATGCGGCCGTCGCCCGTGAACTCGGGGGCCACCTCGACCGAGGACATGTCCACCCAGCGGTGGCGGATGTCGATACCGGTGCCGAGCCCGCGCACGCCGCGCCCGACCTGGTCCCGCGCCGCGGTGAACTGCCGCTCGCCGATGATGCGGGTGTTGAGCCACTCGTCGGCGGTGGGTCCGCGGCCGGGGGCGAGGTCGAGGTTGGGGCTCACGTCGCCGGGGTTGGTCTGGGCGAACGCGGTGATCAGCGCCGGGGTGCCGCCGGCCAGGTAGTCCTGCCCGGCCACCTCGCGTTCCCAGTGCCAGGCGGCGTAGCCCTTGTTGTCGGAGGAGGCGAGCAGGGCGTGGGAGGTCATGGAGGTGGCGTGGGTGGCGAACCAGTTGAGCACGCCCACGAGCTGTCCGTCGCGGGTGATCTGGAGGGACTGGGAGCGGGGGTCGATGCCCTCGGGGAAGTGCGCGCGTTCTTCCGGTGCGTCGCGCTCGAAGGAGCCGCGGGAGCGGTTGACGCCGGCGTCGTGGAGGGTGCCGGTGGTCACGCCGACGGTGGAGGGGGCGAGGTCGTGGTGCGCCATGCGGGCGGCGTCGACGATCCCGGCGACGTTGGCCTCGAAGGTGACCGGGCGGAAGCCGAGCATGGACAGGTCGACCATGGGGTGGCCGGATGTGCCGCCGGGCGCGACGTGGGTGTGCGTCGCCGTGATCACCACGTTGCCCTCGTGGTAGGTGTCGCCGAACTCCGCCGCGAGGCGGCGGAGGACCTCCTGTTGGATGGACTGGAAGATCAGCCCGATCTCGGCGGTGACGTGGAGGAACCGGGGTGATGACGACGACGACGAGTCGGCGAACACGAACGCCCTGGCACGCTGTCGCAGGTGGAGGCCCACGGACGTCTGCTCGGTGTCCGCGTACCCGTTGAAGCCGGCGCCCAACGGCTCGCCGGTCATGTCGCCGATTCCCCGTCCCACGTACATGGCGGTGGGCTGCGCGGCGGCGAGCGGCGGCAGGAGCGACTGGAGTGCGGCGACCCCGCCGAGTGCTGCCGCTCCGCCGAGGACCGCGCGCCGGCTGACCGTGCTCCGGCGGTGGTTCGAGGCGGCATTCTCGGTGTCGGTCATCGGTTCTCCCCCTGGGCGTCTGCGCTCGCGGTGACCTGCATCACCACTCAGGCGGGCACGCTACCCAACTGGACGACTGATCGGGGAGCCGTGCCCCGCGCGGTCCTCGTAGGATCGGCGGTCATGGGAATGATCGATATCAAGAAGGCTCAGGACGTGTCCACGGCGACGGTGGTCGCCGGAGGTCTGCTCGGCGGGTGGCTGTCCGCCCGTGAGACGGGGATCCGCCCGATCGGCGGGGTCGTGCTGGCCGCGGCCGGTGTGTGGGCGGGCCGTTCGTGGCTCGCCACGACCAACGTGCCCACCACGGTGGGGCTGTCGGCGCTGTACGTCGGGGCGTTCGGTGCCTCGCATCCGCTGGCCAAGAAGATCGGTGCCTGGCCCGCGGTGCTGGCGGTGACGGCGGTGGCGTCGTCGGCGGCCTACGTGCTGGCGGACCGCTGACCGCCTCCGCTTCCTCCTCCTGAATGCCCGACGGGCCCCCGCGCACATGATGCGTGGGGGCCCGTCGGTTGTGGTGCCGGGTCGCGTGCGACCTCAGGCCTCAGGCGGTGGGTCAGCCCTTGGCGGCGGCGTAGCGCGCGGCCACGTCCTCCCAGTTGATGACGTTCCACCAGGCCTTGACGTAGTCCGGCTTGACGTTCTTGTACTGCAGGTAGAAGGCGTGCTCCCACATGTCCAGCATCAGCAGCGGGGTGATGTTGATGGAGATGTTGCCCTGCTGGTCGGTGAGCTGCTGGATGACCAGACGCTGACCGAGGTGGTCCCAGCCCAGGACGGCCCAGCCCGAACCCTGCAGGGTGGTGGCCGCGGCGTTGAAGTGCGCCTGGAACTTGTCGAAGGAACCGAACTCGGCGACGATCGCCTCGGCCAGCTCGCCCTCCGGCTGTCCGCCACCGTTGGGCGACATGTTCTTCCAGAACACCGAGTGGTTGGTGTGGCCACCGAGGTGGAAGGCCAGGTTCTTGCTCAGCAGCGGGGCCTTGGCTGCGATGGTGCCGTCCTCGCGGGCCTCGGCGAGCTGCTCGAGGGCGGTGTTGGCGCCCGCGACGTAGGTGGCGTGGTGCTTGGAGTGGTGGAGCTCCATGATCTCGCCCGAGATGTAGGGCTCGAGAGCGCCGTAGTCGTAGTCGAGATCGGGAAGAACGTACTCGGCCATAGTTGGAGTGTCCTTTCAGTGTGGGTGACGCGCTGCGCTCGGGCTCGGCCCGTGTCGCCCGTCACGACGTCCGCTGTCCACCATAGTGATCCGGCGGCCGCGGCGTCGTCTCGTCCCCGTGGCCCCGGGGCCCTTCGCTCCGGCGTGTCCGGCCTCTCCCGGTCCGTCGCTGCCACGCCCGGTACAGGCGGCGCCGCGGTGTCCTGCGATGATCGGGAACGTGGATCACTCCGATAGCCCGAATGTGCGTGTCATCTCGGTCTCGGCGGTCGTGTTGACCCGGCCGGACGGCGCGGTGGTGACGGTGCGCAAGGCGGGCACAGACAGGTTCATGCTGCCCGGCGGCAAGTGGGAGTCCGACGAGTCCCCGCTGGAGTGCGCGATCCGCGAGGTGGACGAGGAACTGGGGGTGTCGTTGGCCCCTGATCAGCTCACGTCACTGGGCCGCTTCACCACGGCCACCGCCAACGAGCCGGGCTTCGAGTTGGTGTCCGAGGTGTTCGCGGCCACGGTCGACGGCCGCCAGCGGCCGCGCGCGGAGATCGCGGAGGCACGCTGGGTGCCCGTGCCGGAGATGGCGCGGATCGCGGAGCTCCCCGAGGAGGACTGTGCGCCGTGGGCCCCACTGTTGGTCCGCGTCGCCCGCGAACACCTCGCGTAGGTACTGCCCGGCGGGGAGGGACAGGCGCAGGTCAGAAGACCAGCAGCGCGAGGAGGATGAGCAGCAGGGTGGCCGCGGCGATGACGGTCGCCCGCAGGTTCCGCCGCCGGACGTGGTCACTGCATCCCGACCCCTCGAAGGGCTGGTTCTCTTCGCCCTCCAGGAGGGCGCGCAGATGCTCCGCGGCCGGCTTTGAAGCTGTCACGTCGAGATCCCCCTCGTCCACACTCGCGCCCACCCTAACCCGGGGTATGGCATTCGTCACATCACGGTCTGATCCCGATCGCGACACAGGGTTACCCTGGCGACATGGGTTGGCTACAGGATGCGATCAGACTTTCCGCGATGCGTACGGCGACCGAGGTGATCGGCGCGGACTCGGCGCTGCCGGGCCGGGCGCAGTCGATGCCCGTGGCCCCGGCCAACATCGTCACCGGGAACCCCATGACCCCGCCCTACCCGGAGGGGCTCGAGACGATCGTCCTGGGGCTGGGGTGTTTCTGGGGCGCGGAGCGCGTGCTCTGGGAGCTCGACGGGGTGTGGACCACCGCCGCGGTGTACGCGGGCGGCTGGACCCCCAACCCCACCTACGAGGAGGTCTGCTCGGGCGCGACCGGGCACACCGAGGGCGTACTGGTGGTGTTCGACCCGCAGGTCCTGCCGGTCGAGAAGCTGCTGGCCACATTCTTCGAGTGGCACGACCCCACGCAGGGGATGCGTCAAGGCAACGACATGGGCACCCAGTACCGCTCCGCGATCCTCACCACCACCCCGGAGCAGCTGGAGACGGCCCGGCGGATCGCCGAGGGCTACGGCCGGGAACTCGCCGGGGCCGGCTTCGGTGAGGTGACCACCGAGATCGGGATGCTGGACGAGGTCCGTTCAGGGGAGTTCTACTTCGCGGAGGACTACCACCAGCAGTACCTGGTCAAGAATCCCGGTGGGTACGACTGCCACGTCCGCAGCGGCATCGCCTGCCCCATCTGACCAGCGGCCTCAGCCGACGAGGCCTGCCGCGGCCGCCCCGCCCGGCCTCAGCCGACGCGCCTCACAAGCGTGATCACGCCCGGGTCAACGAAATGCTTTTATCAGCGCGAATAATGCAAAAAGACACGTTCATTGTGACTCAGTGGGTGGCCATGTGGGCTCCGGTCGATAATCTGGTTGCCCAGTTCACAAGTGTGCATTGGTCCGGTTTGTCGCCGGTGAGTGCTACCGGAAAATGATGTGACAACCATGACAGGTGGCGGGGCTGGGAATTCCCGCGTTACTGAGATCTGAATAGGGAAAATGTTGCCGACAGGTAAGTCCTATCAGAGTATTTTCTATAGGGCCCGGTTCGATAGAGCGCAGTCGGTGGCTCGGTGTTTCTCGCGGGCTCGGTATTGCTCGCGGCTGGCCGCGCAGGGCGGTCTCGTGCGTCCGGCTGGGTGCTCGCAGCCACTGATTCCCGGGAATTGATCGTGGTTCGTGGAATCAGATCGCAATCCGTGAAATCCGGTCGCCTTCTGGCAGGGAGCCACTCGGCCGATGCCTGCAGAAAGGCGATGGATCCGGAGGCGGCTGTGTGGAGGCGGGTCCCGGCGGGGCTTTCCCGGTTACGCGCCCGGTGAGTACGTTCCCCGCCAGCTATGCGCCCATCGTGGTCCACAGCGGGCGCATAAGTCGCCTGATGTGTGCACGGCGGGCGCGCAAGTCCCCGGGCCGGGCACGCGTGCGCGGCGGGGAGGGGCTGACGCGCGGGGGTCGGCGGGGTAGGGCCGGCATGCGGGGCGTCCCGGGGAATACAGCAGGGCCCGGGCCGGGAAAGAGTTCCCGGGCCGGGCCCTGGTGTTGTTGATCAGACGAGCTCAGGAGAACCGTGTCGCCACGGCGTCCGAGTGCTCGCGAGCACTGGGCTCAGATCAGAGAACGACGATGTTCTCGGCCTGCAGGCCCTTGGCGCCCTGCGCGACGTCGAAGGAGACCTGCTGGTTCTCCTCGAGCGAGCGGTAGCCCGAGCCCTGGATGGCGGAGAAGTGGGCGAAGACGTCGGCCGAGCCGTCGTCGGGGGCGATGAAGCCGAAGCCCTTGTCAGCGTTGAACCACTTCACGGTACCGGTAGCCATAGTGGCGTCCTTTCGAGAGTCGGTGCCCCGCTTGTCGGAACACCAGATGATGCAGCAGAGAGCGAGCTGTGTTTCCCTGTGGTGCCGCATCATCCTCTGGGAGGACGCTGGTCTACAGAAATACAACGTACTGTTTCAACTACTGCCGAAGACACTACAGACCAAGAGGCCTCCCGTCACCTCTTTGAGATGGCCGCGACATGAATTGCTGGTGCCGCTGACCTCGGAAGCCTCGACCCGGACGCGACCACGGGCGAGACTGGGGCGGTGAACACCGACCTGGCCAGTGAACTCGACGCACTCCTGACCGACCTCGCCGCAGGTCGGGCCGAACACACAGCGGACATCGACGCCGTCCGCCCCACCCACCGGGGCGGCGCGCGCAACCTCGTCGACTACGCAGCCCTGCGTCGTCATGACATCCGCGATCTGCAGGACCGACTCCTGGACGTGGGTGTGTCACCACTGGTCGGCTGCGAGGACAGTGTCGAGGCCTCCCTCCGCGCGGCACGGGCGGCGGTCGCCGCGCTCCAGGGGCAGGACCCCACCGAGTTCGCCGACCGGGCCGCCACCGACGATGCCCGTGACGACGGCGACTCGGAACTGGCCGAGCACGCCGACGCCCTGCTCGGACCCAGGCATCACGGCAGGTCAGGGCGGGTGATGGTGACGTTGCCGTCGTCGTCGGCAGACGATCCCGACCTCGTCCTGGACCTGGCGCGGCGCGGCATGGCGCTGGCGCGTGTCAACTGCGCGCACGACGACCCGCAGCGTTGGGCGGCCATGATCGACAACGTCCGCGCCGCCGAGCGCGCCGTGGGCCGGCGCATCCCCGTCTCCATGGACCTCGCCGGCCCCAAACTCCGGACCGGCCCCGTCACCCTCGGGGCGCCGGTCGGGCGCGCCCGCGTCACGCGGCAGTCCGACGGCGGCGTGGTGCACCCGGCACGGATCTGGTTCACCGCCGACCAGCCGGACAGTGGCGACGGGCGGAACCACGGCGACGGGCCGAACCACGGCGACGGACCCGGCCAGGGGGACGGACCGGGCCGCGGCGACGGTCCCGGCCGCGGTGACGGGCCGGACACCAGCGGTGCGCCGGACGGTGCAGGTACAGGCACCGGAGCAGCGGGTGTCGCTCCTGCAGCCCCGGCACCACCCCCGACCCGGGGGCGGCCGGCGTTGTGCGTCCGGGTGGACCGCGACTGGCTGGCCGCGCGGCGCCCCGGCGACGTGATCGACGTCCCCGACGCCCGCAGACTCCGACGCCGTTTCACCGTGGTGGCCGCGGGACCTGACGGGGTCCTGGCCGAGGGCACGCGCAACGCCTGGGTGCGCGACGGCACGATCGTCTCCTGCGACTACGACCGCACCGAGATCCGGGGCATCCCGGCCGTCCCGCAACGCATCCGCGTGCACCGCGGGGACACGATCCTGCTGACGGCCGACATGTCTCCGGTCAGCCCGCCGCCGCCGGGTGAGGAGATCCGCCTCGGCTGCGCGCTACCGGAGGTGGTGGAGGCGCTGTCGGTGGGGGACCGGGTGATGTTCGACGACGGCGTCATCTCGGCAGACGTGATCGCCACGTCGGCGGGCACCGGGCAGGGCGGTCGCCGGACGGGGAGCGGGACGGACGCGCGTGAGGTGGGCGCGGACGAACCGGCCGGACCGTGGGCGCGACTGGAGGTGACACGGTGCCGCGAGGGCGGGCGCTGGCTCGGCTCGGAGAAGGGCATCAACGTGCCCGGCGTGGACGTGTCCATCCCGGCGCTGACCGACGAGGACCGCCAACACCTGCGGTTCGCGGCCCGCCACGCCGACATCGTGGCCCTGTCCTTCGTCCGCACCCGCGCCGACGTCACCGACGCCGTGACCGCCCTGCGCGAGGCCGCGGAGGAGACCGGCCGGGAACTGGGGCTGCTGCTCAAGATCGAGACCCGCCAGGCCTACCGCGGACTGCCCGGGATCCTGCTCGAGGCGATGCGGCACGAGAAGGTCGGCGTGATGATCGCCCGCGGCGACCTGGCCGTGGAGATGGGCTTCGAGTCGCTCTCCGAGATCCCCCGGAACATCACCCTCCTGTGCCAGGCCGCCCGTGTCCCGGTGGTGCTGGCCACGCAGGTGCTCGAGTCGCTCGCCAAGACCGGGGTGCCCTCGCGGGCCGAGATCTCCGACGCCGGCTCGGCACAGCGGGCCGAGTGCGTGATGCTCAACAAGGGCCCGTACGTGGCCGACGCGATCGAGATCCTCGACAAGATCCACACCAGGATGGGGCGCATCCAGCGCAAGGCGCTGCCGCTCATGCGGCACGTCGACAGCTGGGACTGACCGGCGGGGGAGCGCAGCGCGAGTGGCGGCAGGGCGCGGGGGAGCGCAGCGCGAGTAGCGGCAGGGCGCGGGCCCGGTTCGCGGGCGCAG
>CAYFRF010000005.1:55766-57956 GCA_964345415.1 uncultured Microbacter sp.
GCGGGGGAGCGCAGCGCGAGTAGCGGCAGGGCGCGGGCCCGGTTCGCGGGCGCAGGGCTACCTCCCGGCGGTACGCACGACCTCCGCCAATACCACCGCGTGGTTGTGCACGGGGTCCTTCGCCGCGTATGCCAACACCACACCCGGGCCGGCGGCCAACGCGGCCAGATGGTCGACCGCCCCGGCGGCCGCACCCCGGTCGAGCTCGGCCCGGTAGCGCTGGGAGAACTCCTCGAAGCCGAGTTCCCCGCCGTGGAACTCCTTGCGGAGCTCCGTGCTCGGGGCCGCATCCTTGCACCACTCGTCGTGCCGGAACGCGTCCTTGCGCACCCCGCGCGGCCACAGCCGGTCCACCAGCACCACGCGGGCATCACCGGGATCGGCCTCACCCGAGACCAGATCGTGGACACGCAGGCACGTCACGGACATGCCCCCATCCTGCGCCCGCGTGCGCCCCGGGTCCAGCATCCGCGGCCCGCGCTGTGCCAGCATGGACGCCATGACCACACCGGGACGCCCACGGCAGTGGCGGTGGGTCGCGCACCCGCCGTGGCGCCCACCCACCCGGGTGGCCCGCCCCCCGGTCCCACGGCACCGCTCCGGCGCCGCTTGGGCCACGCGGACACCCCGCTACCCGGCCACCCCCCGCTGGGGCCTGCCCCTGGTCGCGATCCCCCGTGCACTCGAGCCGCAGGCCACTCCGCGACGGGCCCGACTGGCGGAGGCCGCACCCGGAATCCTCGGCGCCTCCGCCGCCTGGCTCCTCGCCACCGCCGTCGCCCACGGCCTGCGCTACCTCGCCCTGGCCTGGTATGCCGACCGGGTGGCGCCCTGGTGGATCGAGGCGGTCACCACGGCACTGGTCTGGGTGAGCGGGACAGTGGCGATCGCCGTGGCAGCGGCGGGGGCGATCTGTGCGACCGCCTGGCTCGTGCAGGCGCGTCGCCGGGTGTTCGAGCCCGGAACGGACCCCCGGTCACGGGTGGGGCTGTGGGTGGGGAGCCTCGTCGTCGTCGTCAACTTCTTCCGCCTGCCCGTCTACCTGGAAGAACTGCGCCGGGCGTCCCCCCGCGCCCCCGACCGGTCCGCGCTGCGCCGCTGGTGGCTGGTGTGGGCGCTCAACATCCTGGTCGTGGCGGTGGCCCTGTGGCGCGGCACCGGCGACGGACCCCAGGCTGCCGCCGACACCGTCCTGCTCACGGCCGTCGCAGCCCTCACCGCGGCCTGGGCGATGCGCGAGACCCGGAGTGTCATCCGGAGTTTCAACGACCCTTCCCCACGATTCACCCGCAGGCTCCTCGCGGCGGGGATCGTGGACACGTCCGCCCCCAGGAAGGAGTGAGACGTGACGGTCGACCAGGTCACCCACCTGCCGTCCCCGGTACCCACGCGCAGCGGGGTCGTCGCCCACCGCGGCGCCTCCGCCGAATACCCCGAGCTCACCCGCATCGCCTACCAGCACGCCCTCGAGGAGGGGGCCGAGGCGCTCGAGCTGGACGTGCGGCTCACCGCCGACGGCGTCCCCGTCCTCCTGCACGACCGGCGCACCACGCGCGTCGGCGACCGCGACCTCCTGGTGCACGCCAGCACCCTCGACGAGATCTCCTCACTCGACGTGGGCTCGTGGCACCCCGTCCACCGCTCGCCCGAGCCGGTCCTCACCCTCCGCAGTTTCCTCGTGATGGCTGAGGCGTACCCGCAGGTCAAGCTGTTCCTCGAGACCAAGCACCCCGTCCCCAGCGGCGGCCGGGTCGAGGCGGCGCTGCGCGACGAACTCGCCTACTTCGGCCTCGACAAGCCCGCCACGTACGCCCAGTCGCGTGCGGTGATGATGAGTTTCTCCGTGATGGCCGTGCGGCGGTTCCGGCAGCTCGCGCCCCGGGTGCCGACGGTGCAGCTGCGCGAGCGGCGCAACGTGGTCAAGTCCTGGCCCGCCGAGGGGTTCGGCGCGCAGTTGATGGGGCCGTGCATCAGCGCCCTGCGCGCGCGGCCGTGGCTGGTCGAGTACTGGCGCTCGCGCGGGCTCGGCACCTACTGCTGGACCGTCGACGACCCCGCCGACCTGCTGCTGTGCCGCGACCTCGGCGTGGACTGGGTGGGGACCAACGTGCCGGGTCGGGCGCTGGACGTGCTGGAGGGGCCGGGGGATCCGCCGGTGAGCTGAGGCGGGACCGTCGCGGGGGCGCGGGG
>CAYFRF010000005.1:58056-62758 GCA_964345415.1 uncultured Microbacter sp.
CGCGGGAGGCCGGCGCGGGGCCGGTGACGTGCGCGCCTGGTGGGGACCACGGAGGGCGCGCACGTCGGAGAATTCGTGCACGCAGGGCGCACAAGTCCGAGGTCTCGGGGACGGAGCGGCGGCGGGCACCGTATCGTGGTCGCCGTGGGTAGAAGGAATCGTCATAACGAGCCCAAGTCCGGCGGCAACCGCCAGGCCAAGATCGCCGCACGCGCGGCCGAACGCGAGGAGCTGAGCGTCGAGCCACGGCCGTTCGCCGGGTTCGCCGGGGAATGCGACATGGTCGCCATGCGCGAGTTCGTGCCGTCGGCCACCGCGCGCCTGACCACGGTCGGGGACGGCCGTGAGGTCACCATCGCCACCGTCCTGCCCGGCGCGATCGCCGGACTGGTCAGGGACGAGGAACTCGGCGGCGAGGCGTTCGTCGGCCTGCAGGTGCAGGTCCACGGACCCGACGTGGCCGCCGACCTCGCCTACGCGGTGGACTGGGCGGGTCGCGCCGGCGGCGGTGAGACCCTGAGCTCCGCCCACCCGGACGGCAGCACGCCGGCGCTCGCGGATGTGGTGGTCAAGGACGCACCGCTCGAGATCGTGGTACACGACGATTTCTCGTGGTGGATCGCCGAGGGCGTCGAGGTGCGTCCCGAGATCGCGCAGGCCGTCCGCAACGCCAACGAGGCCATGATGCCGTCGGCGCGCGTGGAGGCCGAGGGCGTCGAGGCGGCCTGGTGGGTCGATGCCGGCGAGAAGGCGCACATCCGCTGGGTCCGCCCGGAGGACGAGGACGCGTTGTTCGAGGCGCTGGCGCGGGTGCACGCCGCCGGCGGTCTCGACCTGGGTGAGGGCTCCCGGTTCGCCGGTTCGTTCCGGACCCACGGTCTGCTGGTGCCGGTGTTCGACCTGGACCGCGAGATGCACCACCAGGAGTGGGCCGAGGGGCTCAAGGCCCTCGACGCGCGCCTGGCCGAGGCGCTGGCCGACACCGCGCCGCTCACCTCCGAGGAGCGCTCGTCGAGGGACGGCCTGCGCGCCCGCCAGGTCACCCTCCGCTAGACACCCGCCGGCCCCGCGTCGGGGCCGCACCGGGCCACGCTCGACCTCCGTGTCGGCCGTGGCCCGCCACTTTTTGGCGGGCCCTGGTGGGGCCCGGTGGTTCGCGCCGCGCGGTGGGCGGTGCGGGTCCGTCGCGTCGCCGGGAAGAGACGGCCCCCGACCAGGCGCGGCGCACCTTAGGATCCCTCAGAGATCACCGCGTCTGCTGACGTGGGAGGGGACCGGAAAGGAGGGGGTGGGGTGACCGTTCGGTCGGGTGACGACGACGACAACACGGTCCCCTTCCTCCCGGAAGTGACCGTCCCCCCGTGGCTTCGGACCGGACCATCTGCGGACCCGTCCGTCTCCGGGCCGGCGCCTGCAGCAGGGTCGGCCGCGGCGGGTGGTGACACGGTGGCCGGCGCGTCGGGTACCGGGCGGAACGAGGTGGCAGATCGCGGCGTCCCGCCGGAGGCGCCACCCACCCGGATCACGCTCGGGGCGCAGGGCCGGGACGGGGCGCCGGAGGGTGCGCCCGCGCCGGCGGGGTCTGCCCACGCCGGGCACCGTCCTCCGGTCGACGACCTGTCGACGTTGCCGCTGCAGTCCGGCTCTGCCCTCCCCGGTTCAACGCCCACCGGGTCTCCGCTCGCCGGTTCCACACTCACCGGGGTCACGGCGGAGAGCGCGCGGGCCACCGCGCCGGGCGTCGAGGAGGAGCCGGACGAGACGGTTGCCCCGGCCCCGCTGCTCGAGCGCCGGCCGTTCCGGATCGCCCTGATGGTGGCCGCGGGTGCCGCGGTGCTCGGTGGGTCCGCGGTCCTGGGGTTCGTGGTGGCGCGTGGCGCGACGGATGCCGGTGCCGCGCCCGCGCCGGTCGCGGCCACCCCGGGGTGCGAGGACGTGGTCGAGGACGGGATGGTGAGGGGCTCGGGCCCCGGCTCACTGGGCAGTCCGGCGGGCACGGTGCTGGCCTTCGACCACGCCTACTACGTGGATCGTTCGGCCGAGAAGGCGTTCCGCGCGGTCGCGCCCTCGAGTCGGATGACCGAGGAGCAGCTCCGCGCCGAGGGGATCGACCGACTGGCCGAGGGAACCAGGCACTGCGTGCAGGTGAGCGAGATCGCTCCCACGCTCCTGGAGGTGGAGCTCACGGAGTTCCCTCCGGATTCCGAGCCGGTGGTCATCCACCAACGCATCAAGCTGGCGGAGAACGGCGACGGTACCTGGGGGATCGTCTCCATCACCCCGGCCGGCTGACCGGTCCGTCCGGTCAGGGGCCGGGGTCGAGGTACTCCGGGCCGGGCGTGTCGCCCGCGGCGATCGCGTCGAAGAACCCCTGCGTGGTGGGCCCCCAGACCAGGTAGGAGCCGACGTCTCCGGAGGCCATCCCGTCGTGGGGCGCGGTCACGGTCAGCGGGTCGCCGCCCAGCTTGCGCAGGACCGAGGCGAGGGTCCAGATGTGGTCGCCGGTGTCCACGGTGACGGCCGCGGTGCCCGAGTCCAGCAGTGACACGGCGGTGAAGGGGTTGAGGATGTTGCCGGGGGTGAGCACCGTCCGGGTCAGCGCGCCGAGGAACTGGCGCTGGTTGCGGACCCGCTGCAGGTCCTGCTCGGCGAAGCCGTACCGGGTGCGCACGAACCCGAGTGACTGCGGACCGTTGAGGATCTGGCACCCGGCGGCCAGGTCGAGTCCGGCGTACGGGTCGTTGATCGGCTCGTCCAGGCAGATCTCCACACCGCCCACGGCGTCGACGATGCCGGCGAAACCGCCGAACCCGATCTCCGCGTAGTGGTCGATCCGCACCCCGGTCTGCTGTTCGAGGGTCTGGGTGAGCAGTTCCGGGCCGCCGAAGGTGTAGGCGGCGTTCAGCTTGTTCTGGCCGTAGCCGGGGATGTCGACCAGCATGTCGCGGGGCAGCGAGATGAGCATGGTCTGCCCACCGCCCCGTGGGGTGAAGACGAGCATCATCGTGTCGGTGCGCTTGCCGCCGGCATCGGATTCCGAGCCGGTGGACAACTCCGCCTGCTGCTCGGGGGTCAGTCCTTCCCGGGAGTCGGTACCCACGAGCAGGGTGACGGTGCCGGGCGTGTTGGCGATCCGCCCCGGGTAGTCGGTGAGGGCGTCGATGCGCTGCAGCTTCGAGTCCGCCCACAGGGCCGTGACCACGCCGAGGGTGAGGAGCACCGCCAGCACGAGGCCGAGGATCCGCAGCGGGCCGAGCCGGCGCTTGCGGGGCGCACGGGCGGGGCGGGCGGCACGTGCTGCTGCCGCGGGGACCGGCCTGCCCGTACGCGGGTCCCGGTCCCCACGGCGCTGGCCTCGGGGGTCGACGGGCTGGCGGTACGGATCCCGGCCGTAGGTGCGGTCCTGTGCGCGGCGGGGGTCGCGCCCCTCGCGTCGGGGGTCGCCGTAGACCCCGCGCGGCTCGCCGCCGGCCCGTGGGTCGCGCCGTTCCTGCGCGTAGCGGGCCCGCTCCCCGGGAGGGAGGGGTTCCGGGGTCTGGCGGGGCTGGTAGCCGGTCCTCCCCGGCGCGCGGGCGGCGTCGCGGCGGGGATCGGCGGTACCCCGGTCCGCGCTGCGCGGGGCGGGCTCGCGGGGCGGGCCGGGGTCGGCGTACCCGCGGCGTTCGCGCGCGCGCCGCCGGAGTTCGGCGGCCTCCTCCGGTGTGAGGTGCCGGCGCCTGGGGTCGTCGGTCATGGGATCGGACTCTACTTGGCCGGACCCCGGCCCGGCGGTCCCCGCCGCGCGGTCGAGTCGAGTGTCACAACCCGCCGGCGCCCGTGGGCGGGGGCCGGCGGGGACCGCTCACAGCCACGTCACATGTGGCGCGAGCAGGGCGTACCCCAGGAATGCCACCACATCGAGCAGCGTGTGCGCGAGGATCAACGGCCACAGTCGCCGGGTCCGCATCCACCACAGGGCGAACAGGATCCCCATCGCCAGGTTGCCGAGCCCGCCGCCGAAGCCCTGGTACAGGTGGTACGACCCGCGCAGTACCGCCGTGCCGATCAGGGCCACCGCGGGCGGCACCCCCAGCTGCCGCAGCCGGATGAGCAGGTAGGCCACCACGAGGATCTCCTCGGCGGCCCCGTTGCCCGCGGCCGCGAGCACCAGCACGACCGGCCGCCACCACGTCTCCGTCAGTCCCGACGCGGCGACCTGCAGGTTGAACCCCGCCGCGACCGCGCCGAGGTACAGGGCCAGCCCGGGGATCCCGATCGCCGCGGTCAGCGCGAGTGCCCAGCCGAGCTGCCGCCAGGGCCGGTCGCGTACGAGTCCCACCGCCCGCGCGCCGATCCCGGTGTGCGCGAGCAGCACCAGCGGCAGCAGGGCCCAGGCGAGCAGGCGCAGCACGCCGAGCCCCTGGTAGGCCAGGTCCAGCCAGGTGTGGGCGGAGCGCGAGACGTTGAGCGAGGCGGTCTGGTCGGCGAGGTCGACCGGCGCGAGCAGGGCGGAGACCAGGTCGAGCACGGCGTAGAGGCCGGAGAGGCCGAAGGTGACGAGGAGGACGACGACGACCTCGGCCAGCAGCAGCCGCCGCAGCCGCGGGTCGCTCACGGGGGCGAACCGGGCCGCGTACCGGGTGAGCGCCTCCCGGGGGGACAGGGCCCGTCGCAGGCGACCGTTGACCCGGGCGGTGGCGGCCGGACCGTCGGGCGTGCCGGG
>CAYFRF010000005.1:62858-80567 GCA_964345415.1 uncultured Microbacter sp.
GCCGGGCGTCGTCCGCCCGGCGGGGCCGGTGGTCGGGGGGAGGTCCACGGGTGTCCTTCGGCTCAGTCCTGCAGTCGGACGTGTTCGACGATGCGGCCCATCCACCGGGGGCCGGGCGAGGACTGCTGCGTGGTGGTCACGTACGCCACCCACCACCGCTGCTCGGGAGTCCCGAACACCGCGGCGTAGACCAGCCCGCCGTCGTCGGCCCGGGCCGGGTCGTCGGGGACCACGATGTACGACACGGACGCGCCGGTCCCCGCGTCGTTCTCCACGAGGCTGCCGCGCACATCGTCGCGCCCACCGGTGACCCCCAGGATCTGCTGTTGGACGGTCTCGGCGAGCGCGATGGCCGCACCCTCGTCATCCACCGCCCCGGCGGCGGGACTGCCGGGGTCGAGGGTTCCGGCGAAGATCCGCGTGTTCAGGGCCTGCCCCGTGCCCACCGGCACCAGTTCCACCGACCCGAAGCCGGCGTTGGTGCGGGCCCGCCACCCCACCGGGACCACGATCTCCAGCCCCGACTCCTCGTCGAGGTGGTACTCGCCGTGCAGCGTCGAATCGCGGGGCAGGACCGACTCGGGGGAGGCGGCCACGGCCACCACCAGGAGCAGCGCGAGCAACCCCAGCGCGACGTGGATCGTGCGCGGTCCCCGCTTCTCCTCCGGGGTGAGGTGCGAGGCGTCCGGGGCGTCGTCCGGGGCCGGGGTGTAGTCGGCGGCGAACTCGGGGCCGGGGGAGTCGTCGGAACCCATCGCTGGAGAGGGTAGCAATGGCAGGGGGACCGGGTCGGGCTCCGGCCACGCGGCGTCGGCGCAGCGTGTAAACCTTGAACTCATGACGGTGTCTCTCGAACTGCTCGCCCGTGGCCCCGCCCGGCCCGACCTGCTGGAAGATCTCGTGGTGGACGAGACCACCATCGCCGAGACGTTGGGCAGGTGGTCGGTGTCCGCCCCCGTCGTGGTGGACGTTGACCGGGTGACCGGGCAGCCCGCCCTCGACGAGGTCGCCGCCGTTCTCGCCGGAGGCGCACCCGCCGTCGTCGTCGTCGCCCCCGGACTCGCCGCGTTGACACCCGCGGGCGGCGACGCTACCCGCCCCGCCGACACCTCCCACACGCCCGGGACCCCCGTCGCCACCGAGGCCGGCGCCCCCACCCCGACCGGCGTCGGCGGCACCGGCCCCGCCCCCGCGCAGAGCGCGGCCCACCTCGCCGACCTGCTCGCGGTGGCCACCCACGCCGGGGTCGGATTCGGCTCCGGTCTCATCCCCCGCTGCGAGGACGCGTCCCAGGTCTGGGCGATCCTGGCCGGCGCCGTGGCGGCCCTCACCGGCGGCGACATCAAGGCCGCGGTCGCCGCGCCGGACCCGGCCGCGATCGTCGGACTGTCACGCTCGGCGCGCGAGGCGATCCGCGACGTCGTGACCTGCGTCATCGTCCCGCGGGGCCGGGCCGCGGACATCGCGACCGAGCTCATGACGCGCACCGCGGCTGACGCTGGCTAGGCTTGGCACCGTGGTCACCGTCGCCTATCTCGGACCCCCCGGCACGTTCAACGATGCCGCCCTCCAGCAACTCCGCGCCGATCCCCGCACCGCGGCGCTGATCGCCGACGCCGACGCCGTGCCCGCCGGCACCATGGAGGAGGCGCTCGCACTGGTGCGCTCCGGCGAGGCCGACTACGCCTGCGTCCCGTTCGAGAACTCGGTCGACGGCACCGTCAACCCCACCAGCGACGCGCTCGCGGTGGGGGAGCGGCTCCAGATCTTCGCCGAGACCGAGCTCGACGTGGTCTTCTCCATCCTCGTCCGCCCCGGCACCACCGCCGCGGACGTGCAGGTCCTGCGCACCCACCCCGTGGCCGCCGCGCAGGTCCGGCTCTGGGTGGGCGAGAACCTGCCGCACGCCCGCATCGAGACCACCTCCTCCACCGCCGCGGGCGCCGAGGAGGTCGCCGCCGGCTCGGCCGACGCCACAGCTGCACCCGCGCGCGCGGGCGAGATCAACGGCCTGGTCCCGCTCGCCGAGAACGTCGCCGACGTGGGCGGGGCCCGCACCCGCTTCGTCCTGGTCGGCAGGCCCGCACCGCCCACCCCGCGTACCGGCAACGACCGGACCTGCGTGATCTTCGGGCTCCCCCACGAGCCCAACTCGCTGGTCCAGGCACTCACCGAACTGTCGATCCGCGACATCGACCTGACCCGCATCGGGTCCCGGCCCACCCGCGTCGAACGGTTCACCTACCTGTTCCACGTGGACTTCGTCGGACACATCGACGACCCGGTGGTCGCCGAGGCGCTCGTGGCCCTGCGCCACCGCACCGAGAACCTGCGCTACCTCGGCTCGTGGCCCGTGGCGGACGGCGGCGAGGCCGGCACGCCACCGCCCGACCGCTCGGACGAGGCGGCCTGGCTGGCGGATCTGCAGCGCGGCGGGGCGGCCGGATGAGTGCCCGCCTGTACCTGGTCCGCCACGGGCAGACGCCCTCCAACGTGGCCGGGGCCCTGGACACCGCCCTGCCCGGCGCACCCCTGACCCCGCTCGGCCGCGAGCAGGCCACGCTCGTCGGGAAGGAACTGGCCGGTTCCGGCATCGCGCCGAGCGTCGTGTTCAGCTCCGAGGCGGAGCGCGCCCGCGAGACCGCCGGGCTCATCGCCGCCGAGATGGGCCTGCCCACCCAGGCCGTGCCCGGCGTGTACGAGGTGCAGGCCGGCACCTACGAAATGCAGACCGGGACCGAGGCGCTGATCGCCTACAACCGGCTCATGCGCGACTGGCTGGAGAGCGGCGACCTCACCGCCAGCCTGCCCGAGGGGGAGAGCGCGCTGGACGTGCGGGAACGCACCATGCCGCTGGTCGCCGAGCTCCGCGAGTCCCACCTCGACAACGGCATCGACGTGGTGCTGGTGGTCCACGGTGCCGTGATGCGGATGATGGCCGTGTTCGCCGGGGCCGCGCCCTCGCAGTGGGCCCTGGACAACCACATCGCCAACTGCGGGGTCATCGAACTGGCCCCGGACGGTGGCGGCTGGTCCTGCGAGCGGTGGGGCGAGCACCTGGGGCGTCCCGGGTTCTGAGCGGGCCCGTCTCCCGCACCCTCGAGCGGCGGTGGCCGCTCACCCGGCCCGGCGCCGACCCACGGACACGCGGGGTCGCGAGGGCGGTTCCACGGGGGCCACCTCATTCCCGCCGGCCTAGTGGTCGTTCGTCAGGGGGCGCTGCCCCGCGCCCGCGCGACCACTGTCGATTTGACACCTGTCACGCGATTTTTCTCCTGTTTCCCATGGTCACTGGCGTTGTCTGCCCGGCAGCGCTGACATCAGTGGCGCGACTCACATAATCTCTGCACAACCTAGCCCCAGCCGAGCTCGTGCAAGGTCTCCTCGTCGATCCCGAAGTGGTGGGCGATCTCGTGGATCACCGTCACCGCCACCTCGTGGACCAGCTGCTCCTCCGTGGAGCAGAAGTCGCACAGGGCACCCCGGAAGATGGTGATGGTGTCGGGCAGGAACCCGGAATAGGTGGTGTCGCGTTCGGTGAGCGCGACCCCCTCGTACAGGCCGAGCAGATCCGGTTCGTCGGGGTGCCGGTCGGCGATGAGGACCACCACGTTGTCCATGGCCCGGAACAACGCGTCCGGCACGGAGTCCAGGGCGTCGTCGACCAACTCCTCGAACCTGGCCTCGTCGACCCGGATGCTCATGCCGACCGACCCGCGGCGCGGCGGGCGCGGACGTCCCCGGTGTCGGGAGTCGAGTGTGCGGGCGTCACGGGTTCTCTCCGGGGATGGGGACCGAGACAGTGCCCTGCGCGCCGTCGGTCGTCGCACCGGTCGCCCCGCCCGGCTGCTCACCCGGCGGGGGGATCTCGGTGGTGGTGGGCGCGACGGGGGTCTGGCCGTCGATCAGCACCCCCTGGCGAGCCGAGCCCCGCAGCACGGCGAACGGCCCGGGCTCTGCGGACTTCATCAGACCGCAGTTGACCGTGCGGCTGCCGGTGAGCCAGGAGATCTCCGAGATGGGGTGGACGAGAGTCGAGATGAGCGTGCTCTGCCGCAGCGCTTCGGCGTCCCCGAGGTAGGCGATACCGGCGTCGAGGCAGGCCTGCGCCGTGAGCTCGGACTGCACCCGCGGCTCCGGAGGCACCGGTCCCTCGGGGAAGATCCCGGCCACGTCGATGTCCGCGACGATCTCGATCGAGTGGTCCTGCGCGCAGGGGACCGGCGCCCCGGGCAGGCCCTCCGCGGTGAAGCCCAGGCAGGTGCCGGGATCCCAGCGGCGATGTTGATCGGCCTCGGCGAAGATCCCGGTCGAGAGTGCGGAGCGACCGTCGAGCTCGGCCGCGGCCACCCCGCAGAGCACGCTGCGGTCCCCCTTGTCCCACCCCGCCTCGGAAGGAGGCACCACCAGCCCGGTGAACGTCCCCACGGGGTCCACGTCCCGGCCGGCGTACCGGGCGATCATCGGCAGACACTGCTCGGTGCCGACCGGGGCCAGCGCCTCGGACCCGGGCAGGGGCCCGTCCGCGAACGCCGGGTCCTGCGAGAGGTCGATCCGGCCGGCCACCTCGAAGCGGTGCGGTTCGGCGCAGTCCACCTCGTCGAACGAGGCCACCCGGTCGGCGGCGTCGACAGACCAGGTCAGGCATGTTCCCGGTGCGGCCCCGGCGTACGCGGGGCCGGACAGCGTGCGGGGGTCGACCTGCGGGACGACGGCGGCGATGCGGCCGGCGCTCGAGGAATCCGGGTTGCTGATGGCGGAGGCCAACAGGGCGCCCGTGACCGCCCCGCCGGACAGGACGGCGAGGAGTGAGGCCATGACCGCGCCCCGTGAACGGAGCAGGGACCGACCACGGCGAGACGAACTGGTGGTAGGGGTCATCGCTCCTATGATGCCGTAATTGCCGCGTGGCGATAGGATCCCGGGCATGAGCGGACACGATCACGGGCAGCCGGGCGGACCGGACAGCGGTGAGCGTTCGCCGCGAGAGGGGGTGGATCCCGAGGTTCTCGAGTTCGCGCAGATGCTGTTCCAGCTCGCGCGCGAGGGCGAGACCGAGCGGCTGGCGGCGTACGTCGATGCCGGGGTCACCCCGGACCTCACCAACGAGCGCGGTGACGCCCTCCTGATGCTGGCGGCGTACAACGGTCACCCCGAGACCGTCCGGGCGCTGGTCGAGCGTGGGGCCGAGGTGGACCGCGCCAACGACCGGGGGCAGACGCCGCTGGCCGGGGCCGTGTTCAAGGGCTACGGAGAGGTCGTCCGCATTCTCTTCGAAGCAGGCGCCGATCCCCACGGCGGCATGCCGACCGCGATCGAGACGGCCCGGATGTTCGAGAAGGACGCGTTCCTGGAACTGTTCGGCGTCTGACCGCGCACAGTGCCGACGCTCCCCGCGATGGCGTCTCGCCGGTACCGCGGCGCACGCGAGACGCCATCGCCGGGGGCGGCTGCCGTCGTTCGGCATGATGTGTTCGACGTGACCGGCTCGGCGGCGAACTGCGCAGGTGGCCCGCTGGGGGCTCCCGGGACGGCTGACCGATTAGGCTGGGCCCCGTGATCGATCTCAAGCTGCTCCGCGAGAACCCCGATGTCGTCCGCAACTCCCAGCGCACCCGTGGCGAGGACCCGTCGCTGGTTGACCAGTTGCTGGCCGCCGACGAGGCCCGCCGCACCTCCATCGCGGCCGCCGACACCGCGCGTGGCGAGCAGAAGGCCCACGGCAAGAAGGTCGGCCAGGCTTCCCCCGAAGACCGTCCGGCCCTGCTGGAGGAAGCCGGCGCGCTGAAGCAGGCGGTCAAGGACGCCGAGGATGCGGAGAAGGCGGCCGCGGCCGAAGTCGACCGGATCCAGCGACTGCTGTCCAACGTGGTGGAGGAGGGCACTCCCGCCGGCGGCGAGGACGACTTCGTGGAGATCGAGCGGATCGGCGAGATCCCGACCTTCGACTTCGAGCCCAAGGACCATCTGCAGCTGGGTGAGAGCCTGGGCCTGATCGACATGGAGCGCGGGGCCAAGGTCTCCGGCGCCCGCTTCTACTTCCTCACCGGATACGGCGCGATGCTCCAGCTGGGGATGCTGCAGCTGGCCGCGCAGAAGGCCACGGCCAACGGCTTCACCCTGATGATCCCGCCGGTGCTGGTGCGCCCCGAGATCATGCAGGGCACCGGCTTCCTCGGCGCGCACGCCGACGAGGTCTACCGCCTCGAGGCCGACGACCTGTACCTGGTCGGTACCTCCGAGGTCGCGCTCGCCGGCTACCACCAGGGCGAGATCCTCGACCTGGCCGACGGTCCGAAGCGCTACGTCGGCTGGTCGTCGTGCTTCCGCCGCGAGGCGGGCAGCCACGGCAAGGACACCCGCGGGATCATCCGTGTCCACCAATTCGACAAGGTCGAGATGTTCTCCTGGTGCAAGCCGGAGGACGCCCATGAAGAGCACAAGCGGCTCCTCGGGTTCGAGAAGGAGATGCTGCAGGCCATGGGTCTGCCGTTCCGCGTGATCGATATCGCCGGCGGCGACCTCGGCTCCTCGGCGGCGCGCAAGTACGACTGCGAGGCCTGGGTCCCCACGCAGGACGCCTACCGGGAGCTCACCTCCACCTCGAACTGCACCACGTTCCAGGCGCGCCGCCTCGGCGTGCGCTACCGCGACGAGAACGGCAAGCCGCAGACCGCCGCGACGCTCAACGGCACCCTCGCCACGACCCGCTGGCTCGTCGCGATCCTCGAGAACCACCAGCAGGCGGACGGCTCCGTGGTGGTCCCCGAGGCGCTGCGCCCGTTCGTCGGCAAGGACGTGCTCGAGCCCATCCGCTGATCTGACGCGCCGCCCGCCGCCGTCCGTCCGCCGCCCGCCGCCTTCGGGCGGTCACACGCACGAGATCCGCTACTCCGGCTCCGGATCCGCTACCCCTGTGGGAGTAGCGGATCCGGAGGGACGGTAGCGGATTCGGGTGGGTGGGTGGGGTGCGGGCTGTGCGGTGGGGTGCGGGGCGTGGAGTCAGGTCCGTGGAGTCAGGGGCGGAACAGCATCATCACGCCACTGCCGCTCGCGCACGTGCGGCCGTCGGTGTCGGTGACCTTGACCTGCACCACGCACGTCGACCGGCCCGCGTGTTCCACCTCGGCGCTGACGGTCGCGGGCGTCCGCTCCAGCAGTAGTGCGCGGATGTAGCGGACGTTGAGATCGAGGGTGTTGTATCCGACGCCCGGCTCGACGACTGTCGCGGTGGCGTAGCCCAGGGCCGAGTCCACCCAGCCGGAGACGATCCCGCCGTGGACCGTGCCGCCGTTGTTGAGCGCCCACTCGGCGGGCGTGGCGGTCATGGTCACGGCGCCGCGCTCGGCGGAGGTCAGGCGCACACCGAGGGAGTGGGCGCCGGGGGAGAGGTGTCGTTCGCCCCGGATGATCGCCTGCAGCGCCTCCAATCCGGCGTGCACGCGTAGCTGCTCGTCCGCGGGCGGGGCCGCCCACGTGTATTCGCGGCGGCGGGCGGCGGGATCGACCGAGTCGAAGGGGGCGTGGTCCACGTCGCCGAACCTAACACCGCGGCCGGGAGTCGGTGCGGACGGCTACGCTGTGGGCGTGGAGCTGCTCTATACGGGGATCATCGGCGTCGCCCGCACGTTGTTCAAGGTGCAGGGGCTGGACCTGACGGTGCGGGGGGAACAGAATTTCCCGGCCGTCGGCGGAGCGGTGGTGGTGGTCAACCACACCGGATACTTCGACTTCGTCTATGCCGGGATCCCGGCGCGCGTGCACAAGCGGTTCATCCGCTACATGGCCAAGGCCGAGGTGTTCGACCATTCCGTCGCCGGCCCCATCATGCGCGAGCTCAAGCACATCCCGGTCGACCGCACGGCGGGTCGGGGCTCGTTCGAGGAGGCCGTCAACCGGCTCCGTGCCGGTGAGCTCGTGGGCGTGTTCCCCGAGGCCACGATCAGTCGCAGCTTCGAGATCAAGGAGTTCAAGTCCGGCGCCGTCCGCATGGCGGCGGAGGCCGGGGTGCCCATCCTGCCCGTGACCATCTGGGGTTCCCAGCGGGTCTGGACCAAGGGCCTGCCCAAGAAGCTGCTGCGCCCCAAGGTGCCGATCATCCTCGAGGTGGGCGAGCCCATGACGGCGTACGAGCCGGTGGAGGAGTGCACGCAGGAGCTGCGTTCCCGGATGCAGGCGACGCTCGAGCGGCTGCAGGACGAGTACGCCCGGCGCTACGGTCCGTACCCGGCGGGGGCCAACTGGGTGCCCGCGCGGCTCGGGGGGTCGGCGCCGACGCTCGAGGAGGCCACGGCTCTCGACGAGGCCGAGCACGCGGAGCGGATGCGCCGTCGCGCGGAGAAGACCGCGGGGGAGGGGGGCGCACCGCCGGCGTCCGGCGCCCCGACGGGGGGCGTCCCACCGGAGGGCGGTGCGGCGCCGCGGTCGGGTGAACCCCGGGAGACCGACGACGGCGACCCGGTGACGGGCGGTCCGAACACTCCGTGACCCACTCCAGACCTCTTCTCGTCGCCACGGATATCGACGGCACCCTGATCGGGAGCGACCATCTGGTCCCCGCCGCCAACATGGCGGTCATCGAGGACATCGTGGCCGACGGTGCGTCGTTCGTGCTCGCGACCGGTCGGCCTCCGCGCTGGATGTCGCAGGTGGTCGACCAGCTCTCGTTCGCGCCGCTCGCGGTGTGCGCGAACGGGGCCGTGATCATGGACACCGGCACCGGCGAGTACCTCTCGGCCACGCTGCTCCAGCCCGAGGCACTCGCCGAGCTCGACGAGATCCTGCGCGAGCGGCTGCCCGGCAGTGGCATCGCCGCCGAGCGGCTCGGTCCGGACGCGGCGGATGCGGATTTCGTCGCGAGTCCCGGCTACGAGCACGCCTGGATCAGCACGGAGCACCTCGAGGTGGGACACGAGGAGGTGCTCTCCGAGCCGGTGTTGAAGCTGCTCGCCCGGGTGCCGGGGATGCCGAGCGCCGACATGGCGGAGGCTCTGCGCGGAGCCGTCGAGCACCTCGCGGACCTCACGTTCTCCACCACCGACGGCCTGATCGAGTTCGCGCCACGCGGCGTGACCAAGGCCAGTGGACTCACCGCGATCACCTCCGGGATGATCCCCGCGGGCACTGTCCCGGCTGGCGGGTCGGTTCCGATCACCGTGGCCTTCGGCGACATGCCGAACGACCTGGAGATGCTGCGCTGGGCCGATCACGGTGTGGCCATGGGCAACGCGATCCCGTCGGTCCGCGCGGTCGCGGACGAGGTCACGCTGAGCAACGACGAGGCCGGCCTGGCCCACGTGCTCCGGCGCTGGTGGGTCTGACCGGGACGCTCGTCCTGCGGTCCGCCGGAGCGGATGCCTTCGGAAATGGGGTTGCGGACCGGTCCCCACCACTTCCCCGGTGTACCGGCCGCCCCGTGGGTGGGGGCGGCCGGCACACCTGGTGGGAGCCGATCCGCGAGTCTGTTGAGGAACGTCCGTCCCGGTGCCCGCCGCCCGAAGCGGGGGCGGGCAGCCCGGGAGGGGCGTCGCCTACGGGTTGGGCTCGACCGAGATCTCCTTGGAGACCGGGTCGTAGACCAGCGTGCCGCCGACGAAGCGCTGGGCGACGGTGCCGTCGGCGCGTTCCGCCTCGGTGGACACCGGCAGGCCGAGGGGCCCGTGCTCGAAGCCCTGGGCGGCCCACGCGTCGCCGATCACGCCCCACACCGGGTGCGTGCCGGTCTCGGGGGAGGAGTACAGCGCGCCGTTCTCGTGCTTGACCAGCGAGACGTTGCCGAACTTCTGGACCCCGGACAGGACCTGGCCGAGGGGTCCGGCGAGTTGCTTGGCGAGTCGGGAGAAGTCGTCGCCCGACAGATCTCCGCCGACCAGCTCCCCGACCGAGCCGGCGTCCAGCGGGATGTCCGCCAGGGTCATGCCACCGGTGAGGGTGCGGGTCAGCTCGGCCACGTCGAGCTTGCCGCCGTTGAGGACGGTCCGCAGCGCCGAGGTCACGGCCTCCTGGATGCCGGCCTTGGTCAGGCCGGTGTCGCCGCCGGTCCCGGTGGTGCCGCCGCCGGTGGACGGGCTGGTCTTGCCGTCGGAGGCGGTGGTCCCGCCGCCGGTGCTCTTGCCGTCCTTGGCATAGGCCGCCGCGATGTCGCGGATCTGGCCCATCTTGGCGTAGCCGGCGTTGCCGGGGCAGTTGGTGTTGCCGACGTCGCGGTGGGCGAAGATGTTCGGCAGCTTCACGGCGGTGCCGTACGAGTACTTGGTGTACGAGGTGCCCTCGGAGTAGTGGGTCGAGGTGCCCTTGGGGTCGACGCCGGCGATGGCCAGGCGCCAGCCGATGATCTCGCCCATCTTGCGGATGGTGACATCCGGCGGGGTGAGGGTCGAGTAGTCGCCCATCATCGAGATACCGAAGGTGTTGCTGTTGAAGCCGCCGGCGTGCGCGCCCTGGACGTTGCGGCTCAGGCCGCCGTGGCGGCCCTCGAAGGCCTGCCCGTACTTGTCGACCAGCACGTTGTAGCCGACGTCGCACCAGCCCAGGCTCTTGGCGTGGTAGGTGAAGATGCCGCGCACGAGACCGGCGGAGGCCGCCTTGGTGTAGTCGTTGCTGCCCGCCGTGTGGTGGACGGTGGCGGCGGCCAGGGAGTTGTCGTAGGTGGCGTTGCGGCAGCGATCCGATTCGTTGGCGCCCCAGCCGGAGCGGGTGATGATCGAGGGCTGCTTGGCCGCGATGTTCCCCGCGGCACCGGTTCCACCGGTGGCGGAGATGTCGGCGAAGGCGTCCGGGTCCGGGGTCGGGGTGGTGTCGGGGGAGAGCAGGACCGCCTGCACGGTGCTGGCGTCGAGTGCGGTGGCCTCGGCGACGGGCTTGATGTCGGCGAAGCGGGTGGGCACCGGCGGAGCGGAGTCGGTCGACGGGCGGGCGGGCGCCGGGGCGGCGGCCGGGGTCGGTGCGGCGGCCGGTTCCGTGGCGGGCGCGGTGGCGGCCTCGCCGGAGTCGGCGGCGGAGGCGCCCGTGGAGGAGGTGTCGGCGCGGGTGTCGGCGCGGGTGGCGGCGACGTCCCGGTCGGCCGGCGCGGGCTCGGCCGCGGCGTCGGAGGCGGGGGCCTCGGGCGCGTCGGCGAGCGAGGTGTCGGCCAGGTCGACGCCGCTGAGGGCGATCTGCACGGCCGTGGTGTCGAGCCCCAGGTAGACGGGCTCGGTGCCGCCGGTCCCGGTGGTGCTCTCGCCCTTGCCGTCGACCGCCTCGGCCTCGTACCAGGGGCCCCAGCTGCCGTCGGGGTTCTGGGCGCGCACGTTGGCCACGGCCTCGGGGTGGAAGCCCTTCCAGGTGACGCCCATCATCGAGAACGGGGTCTCGGAGGTGACCTCCTTGACGGGGGCGGCACCGCCTGAGATGTCGCGGTCCACGCCCGCGGCGTCCGGCGCGTCGGCCAGCGCGACCTCGACCTCGCCGGTGGGCAGGCCGGTGCCAGCGGTGTTGGCGATGTCCTCGCCGGAGGACTCGGAGTACTGGCCGGCCCCGTAGACGGCGAGGGGGGTGACGACGGACGCCGCGACCGCCACCGCCACGGCGAGGGTCCGGCGTCGACCGCTGAAGTGCATGGGGCGGCGTCGTGTGCTCAAGGGCTTCTCCAGATCAGGTGTCTGTGGTCCGCGGACGGCACCCGCGGGTCACTTCTCCCACTCCGCCCCGGAAGGTCCCGCGAATACGCGACCAGTGGGACGGATGTGACGAACGAGGTCAATGTTAGCCAAGAAACGTGTGAAACCAAGTGGTAAAGAAGTGATTTTTGGGATGACAGGTGTGTAGTTTCGAACCGATGTACGACGACGACGACGCCCGACCTGCGTCGTGAGTCGACGCGGGACGGACACAGATGAATTCGCCGGGGCGTCCGAACAGGGCGGAGTTCGTCGCACCCCGGGGGTGCGGGCCGCCCGGGCGGGTACGGCGGACCCGCCCGTGGGAGGCGGATGCCGCGCGGGCATGACGGGCCGGGACGTGGACGGTCGGCGGGTGTGGGGTCGTTGTCGTCGTCGTCACCGATGTGGTGGTCCCCCCACCCCGGCGCGCCACTGACCGCCCCCCGACCCGCCGGATACCCTGGGAAGCCGGAACCGCGCCGACCGGCGCGGCACCCACGGGCACCGCCGCGGACGACACCCGCGGCGCCCGGTCTCAAACGAAAGGGAAGTCGACGATGGCGGACGAACGGCAGTGGGGGACGTACGACCTCATCGTGGTGGGGTCGGGTTTCTACGGACTGACCGTTGCCGAACGCGCGGCGACCGAGCTCGGCAAGCGCGTCCTGGTGCTCGAGCGCCGCCACCACATCGGCGGCAACGCCTACTCCGAGGCCGAGCCCGAGACCGGCATCGAGATCCACAAGTACGGCGCCCACCTGTTCCACACCTCCAACGAGCGCGTGTGGGAGTACGTCAACAAGTTCACCGACTTCACCGGTTACCAGCACCGCGTGTTCTGCATGTACGGCGGCACGGCCTACCAGTTCCCCATGGGCCTGGGCCTGATCAACCAGTTCTTCGGCAGGTACTACTCGCCCGACGAGGCGCGCGCCCTCATCGCCGAGCAGGCCGCCGAGTTCTCCTCCGAGGAGGCCGCGAACTTCGAGGAGAAGGCCATCTCCCTGATCGGGCGGCCCCTGTACGAGGCGTTCATCAAGGGCTACACCGCCAAGCAGTGGCAGACCGACCCCAAGAACCTGCCCGCCGGCAACATCACCCGCCTGCCCGTGCGCTACAACTTCGACAACCGCTACTTCTCCGACACCTACGAGGGGCTGCCGGTCGACGGCTACACCGCGTGGCTCGAGAACATGGCGGCCGACGAGAAGATCGACGTGGTGCTCGACACCGACTGGTTCGACGTCCGCGACGCCGTGCGCGCCGCCAGCCCCGACGCGCCGGTCGTCTACACCGGCCCGCTCGACCGCTACTTCGACTACGCCGACGGCGAGCTCGGCTGGCGCACCCTCGACTTCGAGATGGAGGTCCTGCCCACCGGCGACTTCCAGGGCACCCCGGTCATGAACTACAACGACGCGGACATCGAGTTCACCCGCATCCACGAGTTCCGCCACTTCCACCCCGAGCGCAAGAACTACCCCACCGACAAGACCGTGATCATGCGTGAGTACAGCCGCTTCGCCGAGCGCGACGACGAGCCGTACTACCCGATCAACGAGTCCACCGACCGTGAGCGGCTCGCCGCCTACCGCGACCGCGCCAAGGCCGAGACCGCGCAGAACAAGGTGCTCTTCGGCGGCCGACTGGGCACCTACCAGTACCTCGACATGCACATGGCGATCGCGTCCGCGCTGACGATGTTCGACAACACGCTCGCGCCGCACCTGCGCGACGGGGCGCCGCTCGAGGGCTGAAAACCCGTGCCGCCGGGCCGTCCTGTGATCTGATCTGGGGGTGACCAGCAGCTTCGCAGGCGAGAACTACCGGGTGGCCGGCTCCACCATCGAGAGGGTCCGGGACCTGTTCCCGCCCGGGGGGACGCTGGACGAGGCCCGCGCGGAGGGGCGGGCCCGGCGCGCGACGTGTCCGCGGAGCTCCCACGGTGAGCTGCGGCTCCCGGCGGACCGCGACCCTCTGGCGGTCATCGCCCGGACCGAGGCCGATCGCCAGCCGGACCTGCTCGGCGTCCGGGCGGAACGGATGAGCGAGTCGGCGTTCGCCTACTTCCGCGGGACCGCGGACGTGATGGCGGCCGACCTCGCCGCCGGGGCCTCCACCGGCATCGAGACGGTGATCTGCGCCGACGCGCACGTGAGCAACTTCGGGCTCTACGGCACCCCGGAACGCCGCCTCGTCTTTGACCTCAACGACTTCGACGAGGCGTGGGTGGGCCCGTGGGAGTGGGACGTCAAGCGGTTCGCGGTGTCGGTGGACCTCGTGCTGCGCGACAAGGCCGCGGACGCCGGGACACGCAGGATCGCGGTGGCGTCCGCGGTGGGGGCGTACTGCGACGCCCTGCGGCTCCGGGTCGGTCAGCCGGCCCTCGACCGCTACTACTCCTCGATCGACGCCGACTGGCTGGCCGGCGCCGCGCAGGAGGACCCGAACCGGATCGTCGAGAAGTCCGTCCGCCGGGCCCGCCGGCGGACCTCGGAACGGCTGCTGCAGAAGATCACACTCGCGGGCCCGGCCGGAGACCGCAGGATCGTGCACGACCCGCCCGTCCTGGTCCGGGTCACCCCCGAGGTCTTCGCCGAGATCCGCGAGCGCTTCGCCGAGTACCTCGCCACCCTGCGCCCGGACCGGGCACTGCTGATCTCGCAGTTCCGTCTTGTCGATGCGGCCCGCCGCGTGGTCGGGGTGGGCAGTGTGGGGACCCGCTGTGCGATCGTCCTCCTCGAGGGGCCGGGCGGCGAGCCTTTGTTCCTGCAGATCAAGGAAGCCGGACACAGTGTCGCCGCGAAAGCCGGGATGACCGTGCCCGGAGGCGAGGGGTTCCGGGTGGTCACCTGCCAGGAGGTCCTCCAGTCCGCCTCCGACCCCTTCCTCGGGTGGACCACCAGCAGCGACGGTCGCAGCTACTACTGGCGGCAGTTCCGGGACATGAAGGGGGACCTGGACACGGCCCTGATGAGCGTCCCCGAGGTGGCCAGCTACGCACGCCTCTGCGCCACCGTCCTGGCCAGGGCACACTCGCAGAGCCCCAACAGCGCGGCGGTCGCGGGATACCTGGGCCGTGGCGGACTGTTCCCCGCGGCCGTGGCGAGCTGGGCCGCCGAGTACGCCGATCAGGTCGAGGTGGACTACCGGGCCTACCTGGCCGCCGTGAACGACCCCTCGGCTGCCTCACCTCCGGCACAACGCGACTGAGCTCGGACGGGCCGGGGTGCGCCCCGAGGCCAGGGGTCCGGGGTCAGGGGGCCGGGGTCCGGGGCTCCGGCGTGTCGGCCAGGGCCCGGACCACGTCCTCGCGCTGCGCGGGGTGCACCAGGGTCGGTCGGGCCTCGTCGCGGTGGGTCAGGACGGGGGTCACCGAGGTCCAGAACCGGCTCAGCGAGCTCAGCCCCGCGTTCTCGGCCTGCGCCTGGATCTGCTCGGCGGGGGAGTCGCCCGGCTGCAGGCGGCGGTCGGTGCGCTTGCCGGTGATGAGACTGTCCTTGCGCTCGGAGATCACGAACCCCAGCGCGAACTCCACCGAGCGCGGCAGGTCGCCGGCCAGCAGCACGTTCGCGTCCGGGTACTCGTCGAGCACGTGCTCGATCGCCCCCGACAGCTCGTCCAGCAGGCGGGCGAACGACTCGGGATCGATCTTCCGGCTGCTGGATCCCGGGAAGGAACGGATGTCGGGCAGGTCCCACGGGCGCATCCGGACCTCGCCGTCGACGGTCTCGACGGGGCTCGCCACCACCACCACGTCGCACGTGTCGCGCAGGGGGTGCTGCGCGTCGACCTCGACGACGGGCCCGGTGGAGGAGAGTTGCAGGGAGAGCCACACGCGGCGCACGGCGTGCCGGTCCGCGGGCACCTCGCCGAGCGTGGTGAGCGTGATGTCCGGGTCGGGGTGGTCGTGGTGGGCGATCCACTCGCGGGAGGACCACTCGCCGTAGCCGTTGTCGAAGTACACGGTCCGCATGGCGGCGCGACCGCTCGGCTCCCCGGCCGGCGGCCCACCGGCGGTCGGCACCGGGTCCGGCACCTCCGCGAGGGTGGTCCGTTGCCGCAGGAGCACGTCGTAGCCCACGGACAGGGCCGCGGGGAACGAGAGATTGGGGGCGAACAGGTAGCCGGTGGCCTCGTCGTCGTCGTTCATCGCGCGTTCCAGTTCGTCGGACAGACGCGCGACGTCGGTGCGCAGGTCCAGGATGTCGCCCTCGGCGCCGAACCAGCCGGTGGCGCTGCGGAAGTCGAGACTGTGCGCCCGGGCCAGGTCCATCGCGCCACGCATGTGGTCGGGGCTCGAGGCCGGCAGCAGACGAAGGTAGTACAGGGTGCCGTTGCGGTTGATCATCCAGTGCCGCAGTGCCATGGCGCCGATCAGCAGCGCGGCGGAGCCGAGGAACCAGGCGATCCGCGGCAGGGACGAGCAGTGGTGCGACCACAGGTCGGGCACGCCGCTGATGGTGCAGGAGGAGTCGGCGGTGATGATGTCGTCCGCCACGAGACTGCCGAACGCCGTGGTCAGCGCGACCGCCACAGCGATGAGGGATTCAACGACGAGCATGAGTCAAAGGTAGCCCGGCGGTGGGCCGGTGGACCCCGAGGTCGCGTTTTCTCACCCGTCAGCGCTCCCCGGGTGCGCCTAGGATTGCGACATGACGCGCGCCACTGCACCTTCGATCCGACTTCTCGTGGCGCTGACCTGCGCCGCGCTCCTGCTGGTGGTGGTCCCCCTCCTCGGCGGCCCCGCCCGCGCACAGGCCCCGGCCCCTGCGGGCGCGCCGCCCGTGGAGGTGGGGATATTTGACGACGACGACGAGCTGTCCGCCGGCGACGTGGAGCTGCTGCTCGGTGAGACGGCCCGGATCGCCTTCCCGGAGCAGGTCCGCCGGGTCGAGTACCTGCTGTTCGGCAGTGGCGAGGAGAACCTCAACGACACGGTGGAGCGGTTCGCGCAGGCGGACCGGCCGGACCTGCTGGCCGCCGACCGCGAGAAGTGGGCCCCCGGCACCCTGCTCGTGGCGGTGAGTCTGGACCCGCGCCGCAACGGGATCTACTGCGGCGACGACGTGTGCGCGGCGCTGGACGTGTTCGAGGGCCCGCACCTGGACGGCTCGCTCGAGGCGATGAAGGACCCGCTGCGCCGGGAGAACTACGCGCTGGGCCTGCTCGCCGGGGCGCGGGCCGCGGCCGACCCGTCGGTGGTGCTGGCGTCCGAGCCGACCCCGGCCTGGGTGTGGTGGGGGCTCGGCGGTGCCGGCGCGGCGGTGGCCGGCGGCCTCGGTTGGCTGGGCGTGCACCTGCGACGGAAGAAGGCGGCCACCGCGCGCGAGCAGTTCAACCGGGTCTCCCGCGAGTACGGGCGCGTGGCCGGGGAACTCGACGGGATCGACGTGCGCGCCAACTCGCTCACCTCGCCGTTGGCGGATGACGAGCTGCGCTCGCAGTGGGAGGACGTCAAGGCCCGCTTCCTCGAGGTCGACACGGTCATGGGCCGCCTGGGCCACCTGCGCCCGGAGTCGGCCGACGCGGAGTTCCGGAAGGCTGCCGCCGACATCACCACCGCGCACACGACCGTCGACCAGATGGACCGCGCGGAGCAGAACATCGAGGAGATGTTCCGGATGGAGCAGGGGGACGCCGCGGTCCGGCGGCGGCAGCTCGGGGAGCTGCGCAAGGACATGGTCTCGGCCGGCCTGGGCACATCGGACGAGCGGCTCGCGGGGCAGGCGCGGCAGTTGCAGGAGCGGGCCGACGCGCTGGCGGCCGAGACGGGGGCGTCCGACTTCATGGACCGCTACGCCCGCCTGATGGTGGACTACCGCCTGGTGGTGGAGGCGATCCGTGCCCGGGAGATGTCGGACGTGGAGACCTCGGGGGAGGCGGGCGATCGGCGTGCCCCGCGCCTGTACGACGCGGACTGGCGGGTCGGCCACGGCTACGGCGGGTTCGTCCCCTATTACATGGTGAGCAGCTGGCACGCCCAGGACGTGCAGGCCGCCGAGTCGGCCTCGAGCACCACCACCAGCTACTCCAACACGTCCTTCTCCGGGGGCGGCGGCTCCAGCAG
>CAYFRF010000006.1:0-35517 GCA_964345415.1 uncultured Microbacter sp.
CGTAACACTTAGAGCCTGCTGAGCGAAGCAATAAGGGAGAGTGCCGCTTTCGACTCACGAGCTTGAGGAGCAAGAAATGATCTCCATGAAGAAGGTCGCCGCCAGTGTCGCGGTTGCCGTGACCGCCGCTGCCGGCGCCACCGTCGCCGGCGCGGGAGCCGCCAACGCCGCCGTCCCGTTCACGCACATCGCCGGGAACACCGTGTCGGTCCACGTCACCGATCCCCTGCCGGGTCAGTCCTGCATGGCGATGCTCGTCCCGCCGAGCGCCGCGGGCGATCTCGCCGGTGCAGCGATCGCGGGCGGCGGAAACCTCATGCCGATCATCAGCGCCCTCGGTGCCCGTAACGACATCATCGCGCTCGACGGCCCCGGAATCCCCGGCATCTTCCGGCTGCCCGTCACGCTTCCCGGGCAGCCGGGCTGGCTGTCCGCCACCGACGTACCCGCGAACGTGTACGCACTCGCCGTGATCTGCATGGGCCACGACGGCCCCCTCGAGCCGCACGTGTTCCCGGCCGTGGTGGGCAACCCGTTCGACGCGTTCGTCGGCAGCGCCGCCGGTAGCGTCGGCGGCGGCGCCCCCGCTGCCGCCCCCACCACGGACGGTGGCGGCACCGGCTCCGGGAGCTGATCCAGCCCCTGACCCGGCCGAACTCCACGAGCCCCGCGTCCACCAGGCGCGGGGCTCGTCGCGTTCACCGGGTGACACCTCTGTGCATTCTCATCCCAGAGAGCACATTTTCACTTATGTTTACAGTTCAATCGGCTCAGAACAGGAGTTCACATGTCCGCACTCAGAACACTCGCCCGCCGGGCGACCATCACCGCAGCCACTGTGGCGCTCGCACTCACGGGCACGAGCGCGGCGCAGGCCGCCGACGTCTCACTCCCTGCGGTCGAGGACAACCGGGTGTCCGTCGACATCGACAACCCGCTTCCCAACTGGGCCGGACTACGGCCCCCCTATGTCATTGCCGGTCAGACCTGCGTGAGCCCGATCGTCCCGCTCCATGCCATCCCGGCAGTCGTCGCGGAGGTCCTCCCGGTGCTCGACGGAGGCATTGCGAACATCATCGGCGCGATCAGCGGCATGACCAGTCTGGTGACGATGCTCCACCTGCCCGGCTCCCCCCTGCTGATCGCCACACTCCCCGGAGCGGCCGGGACTCTCGAGGCCACTGAGGTGAGGGATGACTTCTACATCCAACCCGTAATCTGCTCTGGCGGCGCCACTTCGGACAACCAACGCGCCCCCATGGAGATCAACCTGTTCCTCACCCAGGTCGGTAGTCCGCTGGGCGCGTTCGAGGGCAGCGTCACCGGCAGTGTCGGGGGCACGGGGAGCGCCGAGGGCAGCAGCATCGGCCTCGGCAGTGGCGAGCTCGGCGTGGGCTCGGCGGACGGGATGGTCGAGCTGGGCAGCACGTCCGGGTCGAACCAGGGCAGCGCCGTCGACGTGGGCTTCCACGGCAGCCTCGCGGAGGTGACCAGCGGCAGCATCGGCGTGGACGTCGGCGTGGGCAGCACCGGCAGCGAGGCCGGAATCGAGCTGGGCAAGGGCAGCATCGACAGCGGCAGCACCGGCGCTATCGACACCAGCAGCCTGACCTCCAGCGTCGAGCTCCCCGAGGGCTCCAGCAACGGCAGCAGCATCGACGTCGGCAGCCTCATCCCGCTGGCCGAGGACGTCGCGGGCAGCGTCGGCGGCCTGGACTTCCCCAGCTCCTGACCACCGCCACACCACCCGAAATCCAGGAATCCGCTACTCCTGCGGGAGTAGCGGATTCCGGGGTGAGTGCGGTCAGCTGTCCAGACGCTCGATGATCGTCACGTTGGCCGTGCCGCCGCCCTCGCACATGGTCTGCAGGCCGTAGCGGCCGCCGGTGCGCTCGAGCTCGTTGAGCATGGTGGCGAACAGCTTCGCGCCGGTCGCACCGAGCGGGTGACCCAGCGCGATGCCGCCACCGTTGGGGTTGACGCGGGCCGGGTCCGCGCCGATCTCCTTGATCCAGGCCAGCACCACAGGGGCGAAGGCCTCGTTGATCTCCACCACATCGATGTCGTCGATCGACAGGCCCGTCTTCTCCAGCGCCCACTTGGTGGCCGGGATCGGGGCGGAGAGCATCATCACCGGGTCGTCGCCGCGGACGGTGAGGTTGTGAATCCGGGCACGGGGCGTGAGGCCGTACTTCTCCACGGCCTCGGCCGAGGCGAGCAGCCCGGCGGACGCGCCGTCGCAGATCTGCGAGGCCACGGCCGCGGTGAGCGAGCCCCCCTCGGCGAGCACGGGCAGTGAGGCCATCTTCTCGAGCGTGGTCTCGCGGACGGTCTCGTCCGCCTCCAGGCCGGCGATCGGGACGTACTCGTTCGCGAAACGCCCCTCGGCGATCGCGGCGCGCGCACGCTGGTGGGACTGCAGGGCCCACTCCTCCATCTCGCGACGCGAGATGTCCCACTTGTCGGCCATCATCTGGGCGCCGTTGAACTGGGAGATCTCCTGCGTGCCGAAGCGCTCGGTCCAGCCGGTGGAGCCGGAGAACGGGTCGTCGAAACCGTACTCGCGGCCGGCGAGCATGGCCGAGGAGATGGGCAGGGCGCTCATGTTTTGCACGCCGCCGAACAGCACCAGGTCCTGCGTGCCGGACATGATGCCCTGGGCGCCGAAGTGGATGGCCTGCTGGCTGGACCCGCACTGGCGGTCGACGGTGGTGCCGGGCACGCCGAGCGGCATGCCGGCGGCGAGCCACGCCGAGCGCGCGATGTTCCCGGCCTGCGGGCCGATCGCGTCGACGCAGCCGAACACCACGTCGTCCACGGCCTCGGGGTCGATGCCGGTGCGGTCGATCACGGCCTTGATCACGTGGGCACCGAGATCGGCCGGGTGCTGCCCGGCCAGGCTGCCCCCGCGCTTGCCGACGGGCGTGCGGACGGCGTCGATCACATAGGCCTCACGGCCGGTCACGTTGGTCATCTCTGGATGTCTCCTTGGGAAGAGTTGGGGTGGCGAGAGGTCGGGGTGGCGCGAGGTCAGTCGACGGCCAGGCCGTCGAGGACGATGCTGAGGTACTGGTCCGCGATCGCCCCGTGGTCGTCGTCCCCCTCGGGGCGGTACCACCGCACCGCGACCCACACGGTGTCGCGCAGGAAGCGGTAGGTCAGGCGCACGTCGAGATCCGCACGGAAGTTGCCGGACTCCATCCCGCGGCGCAGGACCCCGGTCCACATCTCGCGGAACTCGGTGTTGCGCTCGCCCAGGTAGTCGAACCGCGGGTTGCCGCGCAGGTGCTTGACCTCGTCCTGGTAGATCGCCACCTCGGCGCGGTGGTCGTGGATCGCCTCGAACGAGGCCTCGACCAGCGCCTCGAGCGTCTCGCGCGGATTCAGGCCGGACGCGGGATCGGTGATGCGTCTGTACTCCCCGAACAGCGCGTCGAGGAATCCGCGGAGGATCTCGTCGACGATCGCTTCCTTGGACTTGAAGTGGTGGTAGAGGCTCCCGGAGAGGATCCCCGCGGCATCGGCGATGTCCCGCACGGTCGTGGCGCGCAATCCGCGTTCGGCGAAGAGCCCGGCCGCGATCGACAGGAGCTCCTCGCGTCTGGTGGTGGCGGTCATTGCCACAGACTACCAACCAAGCACTTGCTAGGGGATGGTGACACCTTTAACCCGCCCATCCCCCACCTAGACTGCACCTCATGAACTCGACCGCCACCTCCCTGCCCCGCCGGCGTGGCCGCCGCCTCCTCGCCGCGGCCGCCGCGCTCGGACTCACCGTGGGTCTGTCCGCCTGCACGATCGGGGAGGAGGTCGACGACGACGCCACCACGACCGCCGCCCAGCAGACCTCCACCGCAGACGCCACGCCCGGCGCCGAGGAGCCGGCGGACTCCGGCGACTCGATGCCCGTCACCCCGGTCGACGCCCTGATCCTCACCGCCGCGGACGCCCCTGAACTGGGGCTCCAGCCGGTTCCGACCGAGGACATCGCCGGCGGCCTGAGCCTGGTCGACAGCCTCACCGAGGGAGTCACGGTGGAGCCGGCGCACTGCGCGGACTTCAACCAGGAGTCCCTGATGGAGCAGACCGAGCCGGGCACGATGGCCATCCAGTCCGGCATGGTCGGCGACACGGTGGTCGCGGTGGCGGTCACCACCCTCACCGACGAGCTCCCCGAGCGCGCGAACGAGGTCGCGAACTGCCCGGTCATGACCGTCACCATGCCGATCGAGGGCATGGAGCTGGTCACCGAGTCCACCAACACCCTGCTCGATCTCGACGCCCCGGAGGGTGTCCGGGACTTCTCCGCTGTCCGCCAGGACAGCACGGCGAACGTGATGGGTCAGGCCGTGAGCACCGGGAACCTCATGATCACCGGCGCCGTCCGGGGGATCGCGGTCTCGGTGACCGCGACCAGCCCCACCGGCGAGATCACCCCGGAGGTCCAGGCCACCGCGATGGACACGTTCGTCAGGCAGGTCGCGAAGATCCGCGACGCCGCCTGATCCGCAGCGGGCTGATCCCCAGCGGGCCGGTCAGGCCCGCTGCGAGGAGATGGAGACCACCTCGCCGGTGAGGTAGGTGGTGTAGTCGCTGGCCAGCATGGCGATGGTGGCGGCCACCTCCCACACGTCGGCGGCGCGGCCGAAGGCCTCCTTCGAGGCGAGCTCGTCGAGCAGCTCGGAGGAGGCCGACTTCTCGAGGAACTTGTGGCGGGCGATGGACGGGGCGATCGCGTTGATCCGCACGCCGAAGTCCGCGCCCTCGATGGCCGAGCAGCGGGTGAGCGCCATGACGCCGGCCTTGGCCGCGGCGTAGTGGGCCTGGGCCCGCTGCGCGCGCCAGCCCAGGACGGAGGCGTTGTTGACGATCACGCCGTTGTGCGGCACATCGCGGAAGTACCGCAGCGCGGCGCGGGTGGCACGGAACGTGCCGTTCAGGGTGATGTCCAGGACGCGGTCCCAGTCCTCGTCGGTCATGTCGACGAGCTCGCCCTCGCCGCCGAAGCCGGCGTTGTTGACCAGCACGTCGATGCGGCCGAGCTTCTCCGCGGCCCCGGTGATGAGCGCGTCGACGTCCGAGGTGGACTGCACGTTGCACGTGATCGCCTCGAACTGCTGGTCCGGGAACTCGGCGGCCAGCGCGTCGCGGGCCTCGTTCATACGTCGCTCGTGGAAGTCGGACACCAGGACGTCGGCGCCCTCGAGCGCGGCGCGGCGGGCGGCGGAGAAGCCGATGCCGGTGCCGGCGGCCGCGGTCACCACGACCTTCTTGCCCTTGAGCAGGCCGTGGCCCGGGGTCTCCTCGGGGACGACGGCGAGGGGGGACTTGTGCTCGGTCATGACGGCCTGGCCTCTCGGGGTAGTCCGAGCACGCGCTCGGAGATGATGTTGAGCTGGATCTCGTTGGATCCGCCGTAGATGGTGTCGGAGCGGGTGAACAGGAAGAGCCGCTGCCACAGTGCCAGCTCCACGTTCTCGGGGTCCCGCAGGTCGTTGGGCGCCCCCTCGGACGTTTCGGTGGGGCCGGTGAGGGACTCGGCGCCCTGCACGAGCATCGCCAGCTCGCCGAGATCGCGGTGCCAGTTGGCCCACAGCAGCTTGGCGGCGGAGGCGTTGCCTCCGGTGGCGTCCCGCTCGGCGAGGGTGCGCAGCGCGTGGGCGCGGATCACCTTGAGGCCGATCCAGGCGCGGGTGATGGCCTCGCGAACGGCGGGCACGTCGACGCTGCCGTTGGCCCGCGCCATCTCGGTGATCTGCTCGAGCTCACGGGCGAAGCCGACCTGCTGTCCGAGGGTGGAGACGCCGCGCTCGAACTCGAGCAGGGTCATGGCGACCTTCCAGCCCTCGCCCCGTTCCCCCACGATCATGGACGCGTCGGTCACCGCGTCGTCGAAGAACACCTCGTTGAACTCGGAGGTGCCGGTGAGCTGCTGGATGGGCCGGATCTCGACGCCCGGCTGGTCCAGCGGGACGAGCAGGAAGCTCAGACCCTTGTGGCGGCTCGTGCCCTCCTCGGTGCGGGCCACCACGAACGCCCACTGGCTCAGGTGCGCGAGCGAGGTCCACACCTTCTGGCCGTTGATGTGCCACTTGCCGTCCTCGCGCAGCTCGGCGGTGGTGGCGACGTTCGCGAGGTCCGAGCCGGCGCCCGGCTCGGAGTAGCCCTGCGCCCACAGCTCGGTCACGTCGACGATCTTCGGCAGGAAGCGGTCCTTCTGCTCCTGCGTGCCGTGCGCGATGAGCGTGGGCCCGAGCAGCGTCTCGCCCAGGTGCGACACCCGGGCCGGGGCGTCGGCCTTGGCGTACTCCTCGTGGAAGCGCACCTGTTGACTCAACGAGGCGCCGCGCCCGCCGTGCTCGACCGGCCAGCCGACGCACGTCCAGCCCGCGGCGGCCATGTGCCGCTCCCACGCCAGTCGCTGGGGGAAGAACTCGTGCTCGCTGCCCGGCCCGCCGACACCCTTGATCTCGGCGAACTCGCCGACCAGGTTGGCGTCCAGCCAGTCGCGGAACTCCGCGGCGAACTCGTCGTCGGTCATCTCCGACGCAGGCCTGGTGTTCTCGGTCATGCCGATACGGTACCAAGCGCTTGCTTGGTAGTGTGGGAAGGGCCTGCCCGCAGCCCCACCGACCCCAGCCCCACCGAGGAGTCCGAGATGACCACCACCGTCGAGACCACGCCCGCCGTCCTGCGCCGGGCGGCCCGGACGTGGCCGGAGCGCGAGGCCGTGGCCGACGTCCAGCCCGGCCAGGACACCCGGTGGACATGGTCGCAGCTCCTCGAGGAGGTGCGCCGGTTCTCCGCCGGCCTCGTCGCGCGGGGCGTCACCCCCGGTGACCGCGTCGTCATCTGGGCACCCAACACCCGGCACTGGGTGGTCGCCTCGCTGGGGGTGCAGTTCGCGGGCGCGACCATGGTCCCGGCCAACACCCGCTACACCGGGAACGAGACGCTCGAGATCATCCAGCGGACCGGCGCGGTCGCCGCGGTGGTGGCCGGGACCTTCCTCGGGTCCGAGCGGATCGCCGACCTCACCGAGGCGGCCGGTGGTGCGCTCACCGCGCAGACCTCGCTCCACACGATCGTGCGCATCCCGCTCGACGGCGGGGACACGATCCCGTCCGGGGACGCGGCGGCCGGCGGGGTCGACGTGGTGGATTTCGACGACCTGCGGGCCCTGGCCACCGAGGACCTGCTCGCCGAGGCGGACGCCCGCGCGGACGCGGTGACCGGGGACGACGTGGCCGACATCCTCTTCACCTCCGGCACCACCGGTAAGAGCAAGGGCGTGGTCGCCCTGCACCGCCAGACCGTCGCGGGTTCGCGCGCGTGGGGCTCCAACAACGGGCTGACGGACTCCGACGGCTACCTCATCGTCAACCCGTTCTTCCACAGCTTCGGCTACAAGGCCGGCTTCCTGCCGTGCGCCCTGTTCGGGGTGACGATCGTCCCGCTGTCGGTCTACTCGACCGCCGACACGATGCGGCTCGTCCAGGCCGAGAAGGTCACGATCCTCACGGGCGCGCCGACGATCTTCCAGACCCTGCTCGACGACCCCGCCCGCGGAGAGTACGACCTGTCCTCGCTGCGCGTCGCGGTGACCGGGGCGTCGGTGGTGCCGGTGGTGCTCATCGAGCGGATGCAGTCCGACCTGGGGCTGGAGACGGTGATCACCGCCTACGGCCAGACCGAGACGATGGGCTTCATCACCACCACCCGGGTCGGCGACGACGACATCACCGTGTCCACCACGTGCGGCCGCGCCTACCCGGGCATGGAGATCCGCATCGGCGAGCAGGGCGAGATCCTCACGCGCGGCGAGATGGTCATGCAGGGCTACCTCGACGACCCGGAGAACACCGCCAAGACGATCGACCCCGACGGCTGGCTGCACACCGGGGACGTGGGCGAGATCGACGCGGACGGCAACCTGCGCATCACCGACCGACTCAAGGACATGTACATCACCGGCGGGTTCAACGTGTACCCCGCCGAGATCGAGCAGACGCTCGCGCGGCTGGACGGGGTGGTGGAATCGGCGGTGATCGGCGTCCCGGACGAGCGGCTGGGCGAGGTGGGCCGGGCGTTCATCGTGCGCCGCGAGGGCTCGTCACTCACCGAGGAGGCGGTGCTCGACTTCTGTAGAGTGCACCTGGCCAACTTCAAACGGCCGCGCTCGGTGGAGTTCGTGGACGCGTTCCCGCGCAACGCCTCCGGCAAGATCCTCAAGACGGACCTGCGGTGAGTACGCGTCCCGACGCCCCCCGCGGCGCGGTGGTGGTGACCGGCGCCTCGGGCGGGATCGGGGCTGCCGTCGCGCGCCGCCTGGCCGCCGAGTTCCCCGACGCGCCGATCGTCCTGGGTTACCGCACCGCCGAGCCGGCCGACCTGGCGCGGGAACTGGCCGGGGAGGGGGCGGACCCCGGGCGCGAGGTGGAGTGCGCGCGCCTGGCGCCCGGCCCGACCCCAAACCCAAACCCCGACGACGACGAGGCCGCGGCCATCGACGCTGCGCTCGCGGCCACGATCACCCGGATCGGCACCCGGTACGGCGGCATCCGCGTACTCGCCCACTGCGCCGGCCCGCACGTGCCCATGGTCCACCTGTCGCGGGTATCGCCGACCGAGCTGCGGCGCCAGCTGGATGACGACGCGGGCGGGTTCTTCGCCCTGGCGCACCCCGCGCTGCCGCATCTGCGCGCGGTGGGGGGCAACGTCGTCGTCGTCACCACCGCCGCCACCACCCGCTACCCGGTACGCGACGGCCTCTCGGCCGGCCCCAAGGGCGCGGTCGAGCAGCTCGCGCGGGCGCTGGCCGCCGAGGAGGGCCGCTTCGGGGTGCGCGTGAACTGCGTGGGCCCCGGGATGCTCACCGACGGGATGGCCGCCCGACTGATCGACTCCGGTGACCTCGACGAGCGGGCGCTGGAGGTCACGCGTGGCAACATCCCGCTGCGACGGTTCGGCACGGCCGACGACATCGCCGAGGCCGTGGCGTTCCTCGCCTCGGACCGGGCCGGCTTCATCTCGGGCCAGAAACTCGACGTGGACGGTGGATATGGCGTCTGAACGACGGCGGCTACGGGGTTTAACCGGGGTCCGGTACAGTACCAACCAAGCACTTGCTAGGTAAGGAGAGTCCCAGCTCATGACCGATGCACCGATCCCCCCGGTCCTCGGGGTCGACGACCTCGGGCCGGACACGCAGCCCGTGGCCTACGAGGTCACCGACGGCACCGCCTACGTCACCCTCAACCGGCCCGATTTCCGCAACGCGCAGAACTCGGTCATGACCTACTCGCTGGACAATGCGTTCATCAAGGCCGTCGAGGATCCGGACGTGCATGTGATCGTCCTGCGCGCCGCCGGCAAGCACTTCTCCGCCGGGCACGACATCGGCACCGTCGAACGCGACCACCACGTGGAATACACCAACCGCGCCTCGATCTGGTGGGACCACACCACCCGCGGCGGCGGCGACCGGCGGCTCGCGCGCGAGACCGAGGTCTACGTGCAGATGTGCCGTCGCTGGCGCGAGATCCCCAAGCCGGTGATCGCCCAGGTGCACGGGGCCTGCATCGCCGGCGGCCTCATGCTGGCGTGGGTGTGCGACTTCATCGTGGCGTCCGACGACGCGTTCTTCTCCGACCCCGTCGTGAAGATGGGCATCCCGGGCGTCGAGTACTTCGCCCACGCCTTCGTGCTCGGGCCGCGGCGCGCCAAGGAGATCCTCTACACCGGTCGCAGGTTCGGCGCCGCCGAGGCGCTCGAGTGGGGAATGCTCAACCACGTCGTCCCCCGCGACGAGCTGCAGGCCAAGGTCGACGAGATCGCCGCCGAGATCAAGGCCATGCCCGCGTTCGGGCTCACCCTGGCCAAGAAGGTCATCAACACGAACGAGGACCAGATGGGTCTGCAGACCTCCCTGGACACCGCGTTCGGCTGGCACATGTTCGCGCACTCGGCCAACGCCGAGCCCGACGACACGGACTCCTTCTCCGCCTCCCTCGGCGGAATGGACGCCCGCTCGATGCGCGACTCCGCCAACAAGGGCACCACCGAGAACAAGGAGGGCTGACGCCGTGGATCTGGAACTGGACGCCTCATCGGAGGCCTTCCGCCTCGAGGTGCGCGAGTGGCTCGCCGCCAACGTGCCCGCCGAGCCGCTGCCCCACATGGACACCGCCGAGGGCTTCGAGGCCCACCGCGAGTGGGAGCGGAAGATGGCCGACGCCCGCATGTCGGTCGTCTCCTGGCCCGAGGAGTACGGCGGCCGCGACTGTGGCCTGGTCAACTGGGTGGTGTTCGAGGAGGAGTACTTCCGTGCCGGCGCCCCGCTGCGGGTGAGCCAGAACGGCATCTTCCTGCTGGCCCCGACCCTGTTCGACCACGCCTCCCCCGAGCAGCTCGCGCGCATCATGCCGCGCATGGCCCGGGCCGACGACATCTGGGCGCAGGCCTGGTCCGAGCCGGAGGCGGGGTCCGACCTGGCCTCGCTGCGCTCCACCGCCAAGCGCGTCGACGGCGGCTGGGTCCTCAACGGCCAGAAGGTGTGGTCCACCCGCGCCTCGTTCGCCGACAAGGGGTTCGGCCTGTTCCGCACCGACCCGGACGAGCCCCGCCACAAGGGCCTGACCTACTTCATGTTCGACCTGCGGGCCGAGGGCGTCACCGTGCGCCCGATCGACCAGCTCGACGGGCTGCCCGGCTTCGCCGAGCTGTTCCTCGAGGACGTGTTCGTCCCCGACGACCCGTCCGACCCGGCCTCCTCCGGCGTGATCGGCGAGGTCAACCAGGGCTGGAAGGTGGCCATGTCCACCGCCAACAACGAGCGCGGCCTCTCGCTGCGCTCCCCCGGCCGCTTCCTCGCCACCACCGACCGGCTGCTCGACCTGTGGGGCGCCCGCGCCGGGGAGCTCGACGAGCGCACCCGCGGCGGCCTGGCCGACAAGGTGGTCGACGCGTGGATCGGCTCCCGCGCCTACGAGCTGAGCACCTGGAACACGGTCACCAAGCTCAACGGCGGGGCCAACCTCGGCTTCGAGTCCTCGATCAACAAGGTCTTCTGGTCCGACTGGGACATCGCGACCCACGAGACCGCCCTGGACATCCTCGACACCACCGGTGAGCTCGCCGACGAGGCGTGGATGGACGGGTACCTGTTCGCCCTCGCCGGGCCCATCTACGCGGGCACCAACGAGGTCCAGAAGAACGTCATCGCCGAGCGGCTCCTCGGCCTCCCGCGCGGCTGAGAAGGCGGTAACCACATCATGCATTTCGCACTCGATCCCGAGATCATCGACTTCGCCGGCAGCATCGACTCGCTGCTGGCCAAGTCCGACATGCCCTCGGTCATCCGCTCCTGGGCCGCCGGTGACACCGCGCCCGGCACCGCCGTGTGGGGCCGCGTCGCCGAGACCGGCGCCGCCGCGCTGCTGGTGGACGAGGAGTCCGGGGGCGCCGGCGCCACGGCCGTCGAGGCCGTCACCGCCCTCGAGGTGCTGGGTCGCCACGCCGTGCCCGGACCCGTGGTGGAGTCCGTCATGGTCGCCCCGCGCATCGCCGCCGCGCTCGGTGGCGACTCCGACGCCGGTGACGTGGCCGGCGAGGTCGCCGGCGGCGCCCTCGCCTCGGTCGCCGCCCCGGGGGTGTCCCCGCTGGCGCCCGACGCCCACGTCGCGCAGTACCTGTGGGTCGTCGCCGACGACGAGGTCTTCACCGCCACCGCCGGGCAGTCCCGTCGCTCGGTGGACCGCGCGCGCACCGTCGCCGCCCCGACGCCCGGCGCCCGCGTGGCCGCCGCCAGCACCACCGACCTGGTCAACCACGGCGCGCTCGGCACCGCCGCCCAACTCCTCGGCCTCGGCCAGGCGATGCTCGACATGAGCGTGGACTACGCCAAGCAGCGCAAGCAGTACGGCAAGCTCATCGGCGAGTACCAGGGCCTCAAGCACCAGCTCGCCGAGGTGGCCATCGCGCTGGAGATGGCCCGCCCGCTGCTGTGGGCCGGCGCGCTGGCGATCGCCGAGAACCCCGGCGACCCGGACGCGGCCGTGCGCGACGTCTCGGCCGCCCGCGTGGCCGTGGCCGACGCCGCCTACCTCTCGGCCCGCACCGCGCTGCAGGTGCACGGCGCGATCGGTTACACCCTCGAGCACGACCTGGGACTGTGGCTCACCAAGACCCGCGCGCTGCAGACCGCGTGGGGCACGCAGAGCTTCCACCGCGGGCGTGTCCTCGACTCGCTGCGTGCCGACCGGGCCGGGGCCACGCGATGACCGCCCCCGGCGCCTCCTCCACCGCCTCCTCCCCCGGCGTCGACACCGACGAGCAGGCCGCCCTGCGCCAGTCCGTCGCCGCGCTGCTGGAGAAGAAGTCCGACTCCGAGGCGATCCGCGCAGCGATCTCCTCGGAGGACGGCTACGACCCGGCACTGTGGTCGACGCTCGTCGAGCAGATCGGCGCCGCCGCCCTGTCGATCCCCGAGGAGTTCGACGGTGCCGGCGCCACCTGGGTCGAGACGCACCTCGTGTGCGAGGAGCTCGGCCGGCGTCTCACTCCGTCGCCCATGCTCGGCTCCGCCGTCCTGGCCGCACAGGCCGTGCTGGCCGCCGGCGACGCCGACGCGTCCGCCCGCCTCCTGCCCGGCATCGCCGCCGGCGAGCAGGTCGCCCTGTGCTGGGCCGGCCTCGACGGCTGGGCCGCGCCCGGGGTCCGGGCTGACTCTGCGACGCTGACCGGCCCCGCCCACCACGTCCTGGGCGCCGACACAGCCACCACCCTGCTGGTCGTGGCCGTCACCGGCGAGACCGTGGGCCTGTTCGAGCTCCCCGCCGACGCTCCCGGGGTGACCATCACCCGCGTCCCGGTCATGGACCCCACCCGCACCCTGTCTCGGGTCGAGTTCGCCGCCGCCGAGGCCACGGCGATCCCCACACGGGCGAGCTTCCTGCCGCGACTGCGCGCCGCGGCGTGGGCCGCGATCTCGGCCGAACAGGTCGGCGCCGCCCGCGCAGTGCTGGACGCGACGGTGCAGTACACGCAGGAGCGCAAGCAGTTCGGACGGGTGATCGGCTCGTTCCAGGCGCTCAAGCACCGGATGGCCGAGATGTACGTCAAGGCCGAGACCGCGCGGTCACTCTCCTACGCCGCCGCCGCGCTGGTGGCCCACGCCCAGGCTCTCGGTGACGGGCCGGAGGGCGATGCCGCCGCCTACGCCGCGGAGATCGAGGCGGCCGCCGCCAAGGTCTACTGCTCGGAGGCCCTGCAGTGGATCGCGGGCGAGTCGATCCAGCTGCACGGCGGCGTGGGCATCACCTGGGAGTACGACGTGCAGCTGTTCTTCAAGCGGGCGCACGGCACCGCCCAGTTGCTCGGCCAGCCGCACGAGATCCTCTCCGCGCTCGAGGCCGCCGCGGGGCTGTAGGCGCGGGGCTGTAGTTGTTCTGTCAATGCCGCCGGAACCACTAAGATCTGGCGCATGAGCCCCTTCCCCGAGCACGGACGGACCAACGACCAGCGATCGGCCGAGGACCTCGCCGCCCAGGCGGGTCGGATGCTCACCAACCTGCGGGTCTCGCGGGTCAGTCCCGAGGAACTGGGCCCGCTCGCCGAGGCGGAGGCCCGCGCGGTCATGGTGGACCGGCTGGCCGTGGCCCGACCCGGTGACGTGGTCTACGGCGAGTGGTGTCCCGACGCCGCCGAGCGGCTCGACGCCGACCGCGTGTGGTTCCTCGACCCCCTCGACGGCGTGAGCTCGTATGTCACCCCCGGCCGCCCGGACTGGGCCGCGCACGTCGCGCTCTGGGAGCGGGGACCCGACGGCGTCGGCGGGATCACCGCCTGCGCGATCGCCATGCCCGCATACGGCCGGGTGCTCACCGGCCGCGGCGCCACCACCTACCAGCCCATCTCGATCATCCACGGGCCCCGGCCCGGGCCGCTGGTGCCGCCGCGAGACGACGACCGCCTGCGCATCGCCGTCTCCGAGGCCGATCCCCCGGCGTTCGCGGAGGAGCTGGCGCAGCGCCTGGACGCCTCGCTGGTGCACCTGGGCTCAGGCGGCGGCAAGACCGCCACGGTGCTCGAGGACGAGTGCGACGCCTACATCCACACCAGCGGCCATCACCAGTGGGACTCCGCCGCGACCGTCGGCGTGGTCCAGCAGCGGGGCCTGCACGCCAGTGCCCTGGACGGCTCCGAGCTGGTCTACAACACCGAGGCGATCGAGTTCCCCGACCTGCTGGTGTGCAGGCCCGAGGTGGCCGACCGCGTCATCGACGCCGTGGCGCAATACCTCTGACCAGGTCCCGCGGTGGCTTTCAGGCCTCGAGGCCCCGGTAGCCGGCGAAGCGCTCGGCGATGAGGTTCTCGCTGAGCCCGTAGTCGGCCAGCGTGTAGCGGTGCGCGGGCGCACGCTCGCCGGACAAGCTGCGCTCGTTCTCCGCCACGACCCCCGCGCGGACGTCCTCCGACAACTCCGTGCCCACGGCCGCGTAGACGCGCTCCACCACCGCCGCCGGGTCGGAGACCAGCTCGTGGTGGTCGACGTCGACGAACGTGGCCCGCGAGGCCGGGTCCGCCTCGTGGCGGGCGCGCGCGGCGTCGAACGTCTCGATGCCCCGCGCCCACAGCTCGAGCTGTGAGGAACCGATGTAATCGGGCGTGAACCGCGTCGACCACTCGGCGGCCGTGCGGTGCGCGAGCGAACACATCGACGCCATGGATTTGCGCGGATCGCGGTGCGTCTGCACCACCACGGCGTCCGGGTACACCTCGAGCAGCGCATCGAGGGTGAACAGGTGGCTGGGGTTCTTGAGTACCCACCGACGGCCGGGATCGTTGGCCCCGATCAGCTGGAGGTTCTGCTTGTGCCGCCGGTACGCGGGCACCCAGTCGGTGCCGGTCAGCCAGGTCGAGTAGCCGTCGAGGCGCGCCAGGCACTCGTACGAGACCGAGGTCAGCGACTGGCGGAGCAGCTGCCAGCACTCCTCCAGGTCGTCGGCGGAGATGTAGTGCACGCCCCCGTAGTCGGGGTTCTCGGCCATGAAGCCGGAGTACAGGTCGCGCAGGCCGACGTAGGCCGGGTCGTCCTCCCACCGCTCCCGCGGGGGCCGGGGCTGCGGGACCTCGGTCAGCCACAGCTCGAGCCCCTGGTTGGCGGGGTCGGCGCCCAGGAGCCGGTGCAGCGCCGTGGTGCCGGTGCGGGGCAACCCGGTGACGACGACGGGCCGCTCGATCGCCACTTCCGCCTGCGCAGGGTCCGCCTGGGCCGGGTCGGCCGCGAAGCCCGCGTTGGCCAGCAGCCGGGCGGTGAGCGCGCTCTTGAGGACCGAGCGCCAGTACTTGCTGCCGGCCGGGGTCAGTCCCGCGTCGGAGTGCAGGGAGTCCAACAGGATCCCCAGCGCCTCCCGGTGCCGGTCCTCCCCGTCGCCGAAGTCCTCGAGTCCGACCGTGCGCGACGCGCTCGCGTGCAGGTCCTCGACGGTGCCGACGTGGACGCGGTCCGCGTCGTCACCGCCCGTGACGGCCCCCGCGCTCATGAGAGCCCCCTCCGCGCGAACGCGTCCTGGCGGGCGGCGATGCGCTCGCGCCACTGCTCGGGCGTCACCCGCAACTCCTCGTACCCGGGTACCTCGTCGGCGAGCCGCTCGAAAGGCACCACCTCGACCGTGGGGCCCAGCTCCGGGGTGATGGGCGCGTCGACCCGCTGCCACCGGAACTGCATGATGCCCTCGCGGCGCCCGAGCGTCTCGACCCAGTTGGCCAACCCCGGGTCCCGCTCGGACACCACCAGGTGGATGAGACCGTCGGAGGTCACGTGCGCCTGATCGGCCGTGAGGCTGGTCTGGTGGTGCACGTACTCCAGCGATGCGTACCACATGCTGCCCAGCTGGAAGCCCTGGTACGGAACGCCCGCGACGGGCACCGAGATCACCAGGGCCTCCTCCGGCCCGAGCTCGAAGATCCCCGCCGACGAGTACTGCGTCGTCAGCCCACCCGGAGTCCGCCGCGGCTCGTTCAGGGTGTTGCGCGGCTGGTCGCCGAAGAACCAGCCGGGGAACGCCAGCCACGTGCGCAGACGCCCGACGAGCGCCTCGGCGAGCTTGGCGTAGAACCTCTCCTGCCCCGCGAGCGAGACGGGCTCCGGCGCGGTGCCCACCGTGTCGAGTCTGCGGAGGATCGCCGACCCGGCGACCTCCGTGTCCCAGTCCGAGAAGACCTCGCGGACGGCGATCATCGACGACCCGGGGTGCAGCACCACGTAGCCGGGGTCGCCCTCGTCGTCGTCGTACCTCGCCGGACCCAACCGGAAGCGGTACCGGCCCTCGTCGTCGATCTCCAGGGCGCGGTCGTCGAACGCCGCGTGCGACGCGGCGCGCTCGTCCGCCGAGTAGTTACCCGACATGACCTGGAACGACAGGTCCGCGGTCGTGCCGCGCCGCCCCTCGATCTCGTACTCCGCGCCGTCGGCGAGGTTGGCGTAGAAGTACAGCGTGTCCGGGTTGTCCAGACCCATCTTGGTGTACGGGCCGGTCGCCTGGAACAGCTGCGGGTGCGTGCGGCCGCGGTGCTGACCGGTCTCGATCGCCCCCCGGATCGTGCCCAGCAGGTAGTCCAGGCCCTCGGCCACATCCGCCTCGGTCCGCACGTGCGGGGCCGAGCGGATGATCTCCTCGGCCTCCGCGAGCGCGGCGGCCAGCGGGGCGGTCGCGTATCCCGTCACGGCGTCCGACTCACAGCCAGGTGTAGGAGTCGGCGGAGGTGATGAAGTTGGCCAACTCCTCCTGCTCGGGAGTCGGGTCCACCACGTCCTCCTCGATGCTGAGGTAGGCACCGCGGTAGAACAGCAGCGGCCGGATGTCGCGCTTGGTGGGGCCGAGGTTGTCGACCCGCCCCAGCACGATCCAGTGATCACCGCCGTCGAGGACCTGGTCGATCTCGCAGTCCAGCCACGCCATGACCCCGTCGATCACGGGCGACCCCAGCGGGCTGGGCGACCAGTCGATCTCCGCGAACTTGTCCTCACCGCGCCGTCCGAACGTCGACGAGACCGCCTCCTGGTCCTCGGAGAGGATGTTGACGACGAACTTGCCCGCCTTCTCGATCCCCTTCCACGACCCCGAGGTCTTCATGGGGCAGAAGAGGATGAGCGGCGGCTCCAGCGACAGCGCCGAGAACGACTGGCAGGCGAAGCCCACCGGCTTGTCGTCCTCGACCGCGGTGATCACGGTGATCCCGGTGCAGAACTGGCCGAGCGCGTCACGCAGCTCCCGACTCGAGAAGTTCTGGCCCTCGGGGCGGTCTTCGGTGCTGCTCATCGTCTCGGTCCTCCCAATGGACGGGGTGTCGTGTCGTGGACTACTGGCGGATACGTGGCGGGCCCACACCCGCACCGCCGGCGGTGCAACGGGTGTGGGCCCAGCCTATGCCTCTACTTCATGCCGACGGAGAAATCGTGACCCCACAGGCTCACGGCGGTGGACTCGCGCGCCACCCAGTTCTCGTCGTCGGTCACCAGCATGCCCTCGCAGCCGTACTCGCAGTCGAAACCGCCGGGCGTCTTCATGTAGAAGCTCATCATCTTGTCGTTGACGTGGCGGCCCAGGGACGCCGACATCTTGACGCGCTTGCGCTGCGCGCGGTCCAGGGCCAGTCCCACGTCGTCGGCCGAGGCCACCTCCACCATGAGGTGGATGATCCCGGTCGGGTTGGGGAACGGGGTGAACGCGAGCGAGTGGTGGCGCGGGTTGCACCCCAGGAAGCGCAGCCATGCGGGCTCGCCGTCGGCCGGGCGGCCCACGATCTCCGGCGGCAGGCTCATCGAGTCCCGCAGCCAGAAACCCAGCACGTCGCGGTAGAACTCCAGCGCGGCGGCCTCGTCCGGGGTCGACAGCACGATGTGGCCCGCGCCCTGGTCGCCGGTCACGAACTCGTGGCCGTACGGCGTCGGGATGCGGCGGTGCTGCAGCGCGATCGTGTGGTAGATCTCCAGCGTGAACCCGGCCGGGTCCTTGCAGGTGATCAGCCCACGGACCTTGCGGTCACGCTTGACCTCGTCCGGGGCCTCCTCCCAGGGCACGCCGGCCGCGTCGAGGCGCCGCTTGACGTCCTCGAACTCGCCCTCGTTGGCGCACTCCCAGCCCACCTGGCCGAGCTTGTCCTCCTCACCGGGGACGATGATCCACCGGTGCGGATGGTCGTCCATACGGAAGTAGAGCGCGTCCGGGTCGTCGCCCGTGCCCACCACGAAGCCCAACACCTTGGTGCCGTACTCGCGCCAGGCGTCCATGTCCGTGGCGAACAGCCGGACGTACCCGAAATTACTGATGGCCATCTGTTACCCGTCCCTTCGATCCGCGTCGACGGATCAGACCATCGAGTCCGTGACCTTCTCGCCGAACTCGTTCTGTCCGTACATGATGTACGCCTTCGTGGCCTCGTTCGCGGCATGGACCCTACCCGCGTTCGCGTCGCGCCAGAACCGCTGGATCGGCGAGGTGTCCTGGAGGGCGCGGGCGCCGGAGTTCTGGAAGAGCAGGCCGATGGCGTCGATCGAGCGCTGGGTGGCGCGGACCTGGTCACGACGAGCGCGCGTGCGGATGTCCATGCCCGGGTAGTCGCCGGCGGCGATGAGGGCCTGCTCCTCGCGCACGTTGCGCATGAGCTGCAGCCACGCGGCGTCGATATCAGCGGCGGCCTCGGCCAGGCGGACCTTGGCGAACGGGTCGTCCTTGACCGCGGTGCCGAAGGCGGCGCGGACGCGGTCACGCTGGTGCTCGCGGTGCACCTCGTAGCAGCCGAACGCCATGCCGACGATCGGGGTGGAGATGGTGGTGGGGTGGATGGTGCCCCACGGCATCTTGTAGATCGGGTTGGTGTTGACCTCGAGGCCCGGCGCCTTGATGGCGGCCATGAGACCGAACGAGAGCACGCGGTGCTCGGGGATGATCGCGTCCTTGACGAGGATGTCGTTGGAGCCGGTGCCCTTGAGGCCCGCCACGTGCCACACGTCGAGGATCTCGTACTGCGACTTCTCGACGAGGAAGGTGCAGAAGTCCACCATCTTGTCGTTCTCGTCGAGGATCGGGCCCCCGAGAAAGACCCAGTCGGCGTGGTCGCAACCCGAGGACCAGGACCACTTGCCGTTGAGCACGAGGCCGTCGGCGGTCTTCTTGGCCGCACCCATCGGGGCGTACGAGGAGGAGATGCGGACGGTCGGGTCCTGACCCCACACGTCCTCCTGCGCCTGCTGGGAGAACAGGGCGAGGTGCCAGTTGTGGATGCCGAGGATGCCGGCGCACCAGCCCGTCGAGGGGCAGGCGCTCGCGATGTGCATCACGGCGGTGTAGAAGGTCTCCATGTCCGCCTCGTAGCCACCCCACTGGGCCGGCTGGCAGAGCTTGAAGAACCCGGCCTCCTCCAGCTCCGCGATGTTCTGCGGATGGACCTTGCGGAGGTCCTCGGTCTCCTGGGCGCGCTCGGCGAAGCCGGGCAGGAGTGCCTTGATCCGGTCGATGACCTCGTGGTTGGCGTGCTCGCTCATCTGTACCTCTCTGGCATTCATCGGGGGTGCTTCACCCAGACTAGAACACGTTCCAGTTTTGCACCAGACCCGCTGGACTCGAACCTCGGGCAATGACACCCCGTGCCAGCATTTTCGCACGTTGCTTGTCGCCCGCCCGCCGATTCTATAACCTGTTCTCATCAGACTCGCCCCTCAGGAGGAAGATCATGACCGCACCCGGCTCGACTGGAGCCGTCCGCGAGATCGATACCGGCAAGACCCGGGATCGGTACGCGCGCGGCTGGCACTGCATCGGCACCGTCAAGGAGTTCTCCGACGGAAAGCCCCACTCCGTCCAGGCATTCGGCACCAAGCTCGTCGTCTGGGCCGACAACGAGGGTGAGATCAACGTCCTCGACGCCTACTGCCGCCACCTGGGCGGTGACCTCTCCGACGGCTCCATCAAGGACGGCAACATCGCCTGCCCGTTCCACGACTGGCGCTGGGGTGGTGACGGCAAGTGCAAGGGCATCCCCTACGCCAAGCGCGTGCCCATGCGCGCCAAGACCCGCGCGTGGATCACCAACGTCCAGTCCGGCCAGGTCTTCGTCTGGCACGACCACGAGGGCAACCCGCCGCGCGAGGAGGACGCGATCCCCGTGATCGCGGAGTATGGCACCGACGAGTGGACCGACTGGCAGTGGAACCGCCTCGTCATCGAGGGCTCCAACTGCATGGAGATCGTCGACAACGTCGTCGACATGGCCCACTTCTACTACATCCACTACGCCTTCCCGACGTACTTCAAGAACGTCTTCGAGGGCCAGAAGGCCACCCAGTACCTCAACACCAAGGGTCGGCCGGACCACGACCCGTCCGGCGGCAAGTACGGTGACACGCTGCTGGAGTCCGAGGCCTCCTACTTCGGCCCGGCGTACATGATCAACCCGCTCAAGCAGATGTACGGCGGCTTCGAGACCGAGGCCATCCTGATCAACTGCCACTACCCGATCGACCAGAACTCCTTCGTGCTCATGTACGGCCTGTCGGTCAAGAAGCCCGAGGGCTTCGACGACGCCACCGCCGAGAAGATGGCCGCCAAGATCGCCACCTTCTTCGGCGAGGGCTTCCTCCAGGACGTGCGGATCTGGCAGCGCAAGTCGCAGATCGCCAACCCGCTCCTCTGCGAGGAGGACGGCCCGGTCTACCAGCTCCGCCGCTGGTACGAGCAGTTCTACGTGGACCGCGACAAGGTCCTGCCCGAGATGCAGGAGCGCTTCGAGTTCGAGGTCGACACCACTGCCGCCAACCAGTACTGGGAGCAGGAGGTCGCCGAGAACATGCGCAAGCAGGAGGCCGGCGAGGCCGAGATGTCGGACGAACAGACCCAGTACACCGGCATGGCCGAGGTCGCCGGCGAGGCCGAGGCCTCACGGTCCGGTAAGTGATGTTCAAGCAGTTCGATTCGCGGCGCGCTCCCACCTGGGACGAGATCGACCCGGAGCGCGCCGCGAGGCTCCACTCGTACACCGATCTCGATCGGGAGACCTACACCAAGGCGGGCTTCCAGCCCGTGGAGTGCCGCGCCTGCGGTACGTGTGTGAAGGTGCGCAAGAACAGCGAGAAGCACACGTCGATCCAGTGGACCGACGGAAGCGATCGCGCGTGCCCCGTCCTGACCGACTGGCGGGCGGGCGGCGAGCGGCCCGAGGGCGAGGACACGTGCCCGACGATGCTGGCGAGCATCCGCTACGCCTACGCCGAAGGGCTGATCACGCTCGCCGAGACCGTCGACCCGGCGGACGAGGAGCACATGGTCAACCCGCTCTACGTACCCGAATAAGACCCACGAGCGACGGCGACTCCCACCGGGTGAGAATCATCCGGTGGGAGTCGCCGCCGCCTGGGATAGTGCCCCGCGACCCAGTCCCCGCGTATCAAAGCGATAGGCTCACCACCCATGACCGACACCCCACAGCTCGGCTCCTTCGTCCGCGAACTCACGATCGCCGACGTGATCGAGGAGACCGCCGACGCCAAGTCGATCGTCTTCGACATCCCCGCCGGCGGGGAAGAGGACTTCAGGTACACCCCCGGGCAGTTCCTCACCCTGCGGATCCCCAGTGACCGGACCGGCTCGGTGGCCCGCTGCTACTCGCTGTCGAGCTCGCCCACGGAGGACGCCCAGCTCAAGGTGACCGTCAAGCGCACGGTCGACGGGTACGGGTCCAACTGGCTGTGCGACCACGCCGCGGCCGGCATGCCCATGCACGTGCTCGCGCCGTCGGGCATCTTCACCCCGAAGAACCTCGACCAGGATTTCATCCTCCTGGCCGCCGGCTCCGGCGTCACCCCGATCATGTCGATCCTCAAGTCCGCGCTCGCCCAGGGCAACGGCCACATCGTCATGGTCTACGCCAACCGCGACGAGAACTCGGTCATCTTCAAGGACGAGCTGCAGAAGCTCCAGCGCGAGAACCCCGCGCGCCTCACCGTCGTGCACTGGCTCGAGTCCGTCTCCGGCATCCCCACCGCCGAGATGATCGGCAACCTGCTCCAGCCGGTCGCCGCCAAGCGCCACTCCTACATCTGCGGACCCGCGCCGTTCATGGAGACCGTGAAGGACGGCCTGCGTCGCTCCGGCGCCGACATGCACCTCATCCACACCGAGGTGTTCTCCTCCATCGAGGGCGACCCGTTCGCCGAGATCGTGATCGACGACACCCCCGCCGAGGACGGCTCCGGGCCGGCCAGCGCGAAGGTCGAGCTCGACGACGAGATCCACGAGATCGAGTGGCCCCGCCAGACGCCGCTGCTCGATGTCCTGCTCTCCAAGGGGATCAAGGCACCGTTCTCCTGCCGGAAGGGCGAATGCTCGGCCTGCGCCTGCATCGTCAAGTCCGGCGAGGTCGAGATGATCCACAACGGCATCCTCGACCCCGAGGAGGTCGAGGAGGGCTACGTCCTGAGCTGCCAGCTCCTGCCCAAGTCCGACCATGTCGAGGTGTCCTACTCCGAGTAGACCACCTCGCGCACCAAGGGCCACCCGCTCCGCTTCCGGACCGGGTGGCCCTTGTCGTCGTCGCCCTCCCCCGCGCGACGATGTGACCCGCGGCGCCGTTCGGCGGTCAGGCCATGGAGAGGAACAGCTTCTCCAGCTCTTTCTCGTCCACCGCGCCGTCGGGACTGAGTAGGCATTGCTCGAGGCTGGCGGAGATGAGTGTGAATCCGGCCCGGTCGAGAGCTCGGGACACCGCTGCCAGCTGGGTGACGACGTCGGTGCAGGTACGCCTTTCTCGAGCATGCGGATCACGGCGCCCAGCTGTCGTTGTGCGCGCCTGAGAGGTATTCGGGCCACGGTGCCCGGACGGGAGAAGCGGGCGCCCTCGGAGTGCTTCACACATACCCCCCACCGTGTCTTGCGTATACCCCGGGGGGTATGTATCGTCGTGTCATGCCCCGAACGGGGGAGGAACCCGATCGACAAAGGAGAGCCACATGCTTCTCGAGCGCATCTACGACGAGGATCTGGCGCAGGCCGGTTACTTCATCGGTTGTCAGGCCAAGGGTGAGGCGATCGTCGTCGACGCCCGCCGTGACATCGGCCAGTACCTGGATCTGGCGGCGCAGCACGGGATGACCATCACCGCGGTGACCGAGACCCACATCCACGCCGATTACCTGTCGGGTACCCGTGAGCTCGCGCAGGCGACCGGGGCGACCGTCTACGTCTCCGGCGAGGGCGGCCAGGACTGGCAGTACGGGTTCGAGGCGGAGCGTCTGCACCACGGTGACCAGCTCAAGTTGGGCAACATCACCGTCGAGGCCGTCCACACGCCCGGGCACACCCCCGAGCACCTGTCGTTCCTGATCACCGACGGCGCGTTCGCCGATACCCCCGGCTACATGCTCACCGGCGACTTCGTGTTCTCCGGTGACCTGGGCCGGCCGGACCTGCTGGACGAGGCCGCGGGCGGGGTCGACACCCGCTTCGGTGGCGCCAAGGCGATCTTCCGCAGCCTCAAGGAGTCGTTCGTCACCCTGCCGGACCACGTCCAGGTCTTCCCCGGGCACGGCTCGGGCAGTGCCTGTGGCAAGGCGCTCGGCGCGCTGCCGTCGACCAGTGTCGGTTACGAGCGCCGGTACGCCTGGTGGGCCGGGTACGTCGAGCGTGACGACGAGCAGGGCTTCGTCGACGAACTGCTCAGCGGCCAGCCCGACGCGCACGCCTACTTCGGTCGCATGAAGCGGCAGAACAAGGAGGGCCCGGCCGTGCTCGGGCCGCTGGCCGAGCTGCGCGACTACGCGGGCACCGAGCTCGCCGCCGCTCTGGAGGCGGGCGAGGTCGTCCTCGTTGACACCCGCGAGCAGGACCAGGTCCACGCCGGCACCGTGCCCGGCGCGCTCAACGTCCCCGGCGTCGACAAGGCCGCCTCGTTCGGCGCTTGGGTCTACGACCCCGAGAAGGAGTCCACGCCCCTGGTCGTCCTGGCCCCGGACGCCGAGTTCGCCGAGGCGTTCCGCGACCACGTCCTGCGCGTGGGCATCGACACCGTGGTCGGCTACACCACCAGCCTCGACGGGCTGCCCACGGTCGTGCCGGAGATGATCAGCCCCGACGAGCTGGCCACGTTCGACGCCGCGATGGTGCTGGACGTGCGCAACAAGACCGAGCACGCCGACGGGCACATCCCGGGCTCGGCCCAGCTCAGCGGTGGCCGCGTCCTGTGGAACCTGGACCAGCTCCCGACCGACGGGACGATCGTGACGTACTGCCAGTCGGGCGTGCGTAACTCGGTCGCGGCCAGCGCCCTGCGCCGGGCCGGGTACCGCGTCGTCGAGCTCGAGGGCAGCTACGCCGCCTGGTCCGAGCGCAACCTCGTCACGGCCTGACACACCACCCCCACACCCGGGGCCGGACCACCCGTCCGGCCCCGGGTGCGTCGGCCGCACCCGGCCGGCGAACCCCACCCCGAGAACACGAAGGACACCGCACCACCCATGCACTCCACCCTCACCAACGCCCCGACCCTCTCCCCCGCCGACCTGCGGGAGGCGATGAACAGCGACACCCCGCCGACGGTGATCGACGTCCGTTCCGCGGCCGAGTTCTCCTCGGTCCACATCCCCGGCTCCTACAACGTGCCGCTGCCCCTGCTCGCCGAGCACGGCCACGAGTTCGCCACCCGCCTGCCCGGCCAGGTCGTGTTGATCTGCCAGTCCGGCAACCGCGCCGGCCAGGCCTGCACCCGGCTCGAGTCCGTGGGCGTGGACCCGGACACGGTGACCGTCCTCGACGGCGGCATCGCCGGCTACGAGGCCGCCGGCGGCGACGTCGTCCACGGTAACGGCCCCTGGGCCATGGACCGCCAGGTCCGCATGGCCGCCGGCTCACTCGTGCTGGCCGGCGTCGCCGCCTCCAAGCTGATCTCCCCCAAGTTCGCCTACCTCGCCGGCGCCATCGGCGCAGGCCTGACCTACTCCGCCGCGAGCAACTCCTGCGCCATGGCCGCGGCCCTGGCCAAGATGCCGTGGAACCGGACCTCCTCGGAGCCCGAACTCGGCACCGTCCTGGACTCCCTGACCCGCACCGCCTGACCAACCCCACCCGCCCCCAGAGGAGGAAACCTCATGGAGATCACCACGATCATCGTCGTGGCCCTGTCGATCCTGGTCGGCCTGTCACTGGGCCTGCTCGGCGGGGGCGGGTCCATCCTCGTCGTCCCGCTACTGACCTACGTCGGCGGCCTGGACCCCAAGGAGGCCATCGCGACTTCACTGTTCGTGGTGGGCGCCACCTCGCTCGTGAGCCTGGCCGGGCACGCCCGCAAGGGCAACGTCCGCTGGCGGACCGGACTGCTGTTCGGCGCCGCCGGCATGGTCGGTGCGTTCCTCGGCGGCCTGGCCGGTGGATACATCCCCGGCACCATCCTCATGATCGCGTTCGCGATCATGATGGTGGCCACCGCGGGCGCCATGATCCGGGGACGCAAGACGGCCCCGAACGGAGACGCGGCGACCGGCCACCACCCGCTGTGGCGGATCCTGCTCGACGGTCTGGTCGTGGGCGCCGCGACCGGCCTGGTCGGCGCCGGCGGCGGATTCCTCGTCGTCCCCGCCCTCGCCCTCCTGGCCGGACTGCCGATGGCCGCCGCAGTCGGAACATCCCTGATGGTCATCGCCATGAAGTCCTTCGCCGGACTCGGCGGCTACCTCACCTCCGTCAGCCTCGACTGGCCCCTGGTCGCCGCGGTCACCGCCGCCGCCATCGCCGGGTCGTTCGTCGGCGTACGCCTCAACTCGGTGATCCCCGAACAGGCACTACGCAAGGGATTCGGCTACTTCGTCCTACTCATGGGCGCGTTCGTCCTCGCCCAGGAACTGCCCTTCCCGGCCGCGCCGATCATCGGCGGCATCGTCGTGGTCGCCGCCGCGGCTGCGGTGACATGCATGTTCGGCTTCAAGGACCGCTGCCCCTTGCGATCCTCCACGCCCCAGGTCGCCGCCACGGCGGCCTGACGGCGGTACCACCGCACACCGGTTCATCACCTCGACCGCACGGCTGCCCGGCCGTGCGGTCGAGGTCGTTCCGTGGAGGATGGTCGCCTCCTCGAGCCCGGACGCCGTGATCTGTGGTGCCGAAACCGCATCCCGCGTCGCAGGCTGGCGACGGTGAGAGTCGCACCCTCGGCTGTGACTCGCGGCGTCGTTCGGCGGCGTCAGCGTGCCGGGTGCGTGCGTGCAGCCCGTAGGCCGTTGAGGATCACGATGACTTCTGCGAGTTCGTGGACCAGGACTACCGCTGCCAGACCGAGAACACCCGTGATCGCCAGGGGCAGGAGGACGGTGATGATCAGGATCGAGAGGATGATGTTCTGATCGATGATCGCCCGGCCGCGGTGGCTGTGGGCCAGGGCGCGTGGAATGAGCCGTAGGTCGTTGCCGGTGAAAGCGACGTCTGCCGATTCGATCGCTGCGTCCGAACCGGTCGCTCCCATGGCGATCCCCAGGTCGGCAGTCGCCAGTGCGGGGGCGTCGTTGATGCCGTCACCGATCATGGCCGTGGGCTGGGAGCGGGTGAGCGTGGCGATGGCGGCGGCCTTGTCCCCGGGGGTGAGCTCAGCTCGAACGTCGCTGATACCGGCCTGCATCCCGAGCGCGCGAGCGGTGCGCGGATTGTCGCCGGTCAGCATCGTCACACCGATGTCCTGTCGCGCCAGGATGCGGATCACCTCGGGCACTTCCGGACGCAACTCGTCGCGCACCCCGATAGCACCGACCGGAACCTGATCACGGTGGACCATCACCACCGTCATTCCCTCGTCTTCCAGCGCTGCGACCTGGCTGGTGAGCCCTCCCGAGTCCAGCCAGCGCGGACTGCCGACGGTGATGACGGCCCCGTCGGTCCGGCCGGTGATGCCGTGCCCGGCGGTCTCTGAGACATCGCTCGCCGCCTTTGCTCGGGGTGCGGCGTCGGTGATCGCGGTGGCCAGTGGGTGGGTGCTGTGACGTTCCAGGCTCGCCGCCCATCCCAGCACCTGCTCCTCGGAGGCCTCGGACGTCGTGAGAACTCGAGCGACGGAGGGCTAGTTGCGGGTCAGGGTGCCGGTCTTGTCGAGCGCGACGTGCCGGATACCGCCGAACCGCTCGAAGGCGGCCCCGGACTTGATGACCACGCCGAACTTGCTGGCTGCGCCGATCGCGGAGACGACCGTGACCGGTACGGAGATCGCCAACGCACAGGGCGAGGCGGCAACCAACACCACCAGGGCGCGGGTGATCCACAGCTCCGGATCCCCGAGGAGGGAGCCGATGCCGGCGACCAGGAGGGCGAGCACGAGGACACCGGGGACCAGCGGGCGGGCGATCCGGTCGGCGAGCCGAGCCCGGTCGCCCTTCTCGGCCTGGGCCTGCTCGACCAGGTTGACGATGGTGGTGAGCGAGTTGTCGGTGCCCGACGCGGTCGTCTCGACCTCCAGCACCCCGGAGATGTTGATCGAACCGGCCAGGACCTCGTCCCCGGGTGCGAGTCCGACCGGAATCGACTCCCCGGTCACCGCAGAGGTATCCACACTGCTGTGCCCCTGCGTCACGATGCCGTCGGTGGCGACTCGCTCACCTGCACGAACCACCAACACCTGCCCCGCGGTCAGGTCGGCGGCAGCGATGTCGATCAGCGCCTCGCCCTGCTTGACGGTCGCGGTATCGGGCACCAACTTCAACAGAGCTCGCAGCCCCGAGCGGGCGCGATCCATCGCCTTGTCCTCCAATGCTTCGGCGACGGAGTAGAGAAACGCCAGCGCGGCCGCTTCCTCCACGTAACCGAGGATCACCGCACCGATCGCGCTGATCGTCATGAGTAGCCCGATACCGAGCCTGCCCTGGGTCAACAGCCCTCGCAGGGCTCCTGGTGCGAACGTCGACCCGCCGAGTAGCAGTCCCGTCCAGAACAGAACCTGCCCCGCGAGAGCGGCCCCGGACCACTCGCAGACCAGGCCCGTCACGAATGAGACACCGGAGAGCACCGGCACGAGAACCCGGAGGTCCTTCCACCACGGAACAGTCTCCGCGTCGTGCTGGTCCGAGACCTCGCCCGGGGCGCAGCAGTCCGCGCTCACGCCGGCTCCTGTGACGTCTCGCAGCAACCGGCGACCGTGCAGCCGGGATCCACGCACGGCAAGCTCTCACCGACCGCGAGAGTGACCTCGACCAATGAGGTCAACGCAGCAGCCAGATGAGGATCAGCGATCTCATAGCGCGTCTGCCGCCCCTCCGGCTGCGCGATCACGATCCCGCACCCACGCAGACACCCCAGATGATTCGACACATTCGACCGCGTCAACTCCAACTCCCGAGCGATCACGGCCGGATAGCCCGGCCGCTCCAGCAGTAAGAGGAGAATTCGCGACCTCGTCGGATCGGACATCGCCCGGCCCAACCGGTTCATCACATCGAGACGTGAGGCGATAGTCAGCACTCACTGAACTGTACAGCGGCTACTGAACGGTCAAGGACGGTGCCACCAACGGTCGTTGTTGCTACGCGTGCGGTCAGGTTCGCCGTCTACGGGTATGACGAGGCGGGCGTGTGTCGAGGTCTCGAAGTCCGGGTGGGCAGGTGACAGACTGGGGAACGTGAACTCCCCGGTCGTCACCTACACCTCCAAGTACGGCTCGACACGCCGCTACGCCCTCGCCCTCGCCGAGCGGCTCGGCACGTCCGCCGTGGAACTGGAGTCCCTGGCCTCCGCCCACGACGCCGACCCGCTGATCGTGCTCGCGCCCGTCTACGCGACACGCATCCGCGGGCGGCGTCGCATCCTCAGGGCGATGCGCTCGGCTCCCGGCCGGGCCGCCCTCGTCGTCGTCGCGCTCTCCCCCGCCGACGACCCCGGCCGCGGTGACCTCGCCGCCCGGCTCGTCGCCGCGACCCGCCGGGTCGTCACCACCTTCCAGCTCCGCGGGGACCTCGACCCGGCACGCCTGACCTGGCCCGACCGCATCCTCATGACCGCCCTGCGCCGAGAACTCGGCAAGACGCCCGACGCCCCCGCCGCGCAGTTGCTGCTGCCGCCCCGCCGCCTCCACCTCGTGGACGAGAGCTCTCTCGAGCCCGTCGTGGACTGGGCGCTCGGCACCGATAGGGTCGAGCCGTGACAGCCACGACGCCCCCGCCCTGCCCCGAGTGCTCCTCCGAGTACACCTACGAGATGCCGCCGCTTCTGGTCTGCCCGGAGTGCGCGCACGAATGGCCCGCGGACGGCGGCGGTGAGGGCGGCGACAGCCCCGGAAGCGACCCGGGCGTGCGCGAGATCCGCGACGCCGTGGGCAACGTGCTCGCCGACGGCGACACGGTGGTGGTAGTCAAGGACCTCAAGGTCAAGGGCGGCGCCGGGCCGATCAAGGTCGGCACGAAGGTCCGCAACATCCGGCTCGTCGACGGGCCGGGTGATCACGACATCGACTGCCGTGTCGACGGGTTCGGCCCCATGCACCTGAAGTCGAGCGTGGTCAAGAAGGCCTGAGACTCACAGGTCGAGAGCCCCACGAAATGCAGCGCGCCCCGGGGAACCCTCCCGGGGCGCGCTCGGCATGTGACGTGGGTCAGGCGTTTGCCCGCTCCTTCTGGATCTCCAGGGCGATGTCGATCAGCTGGTCCTCCTGGCCGCCGACCAGGCGACGCTCGCCCGCGCGCAGCAGGATCTCGGAGGCGGGCACGCCGTAGCGCTCCGCGTGCCCCTCGGCGTGCTTCATGAAGGACGAGTAGCAGCCGGCGTAGCCGAGCATCATGGCCTGGCGGTCGACGACGCACTCGCTCGGCATGAGCGGGCGCACCACATCCTCCGCGGCGTCGGCGATCTTGAAGAAGTCGATGCCGGTGGTGATCCCGAGCTTGTCGCACACGCCGACCAGCGCCTCGACGGGCGTGTTGCCGGCGCCGGCACCGAAGCGGCGGGTGGAGCCGTCGATCTGCTGCGCGCCCGCGCGGATGGCCATGATCGAGTTGCCGACGCCGATGTCGAGGTTCTCGTGCCCGTGGAAACCGACCTGCGCGTCGTCGCCGAGTTCCGCGACCAGCGCCGAGACGCGATCGGAGACCTGGTCCATGACCAGGGCGCCGGCGGAGTCGACGATGTAGACGCACTGGCAGCCGGCGTCGGCCATGATGCGGGCCTGCTTGGCCAGCACCTCGGGGGTCTGGGTGTGGCTCATCATGAGGAAGCCGACGGTCTCCAGGCCGAGCTCGCGGGCGTAGCCGAAGTGCTGGATCGAGACATCGGCCTCGGTGCAGTGGGTGGCGACGCGACAGATCGAGCCGCCGTTGTCCCGCGCCTTGAGGATGTCGTCCTTGATGCCCAGACCGGGCAGGGTGAGGAACGCGATCTTGGCCTGCTTCGCGGTCTCGGCCGCGACCTTGATGAGGTCCTGGTCGTACGACTTGGCGAAGCCGTAGTTGAAGGACGCACCGCCGAGACCGTCGCCGTGCGTCACCTCGATGACCGGGACGCCCGCGCCGTCGAGCGCTGCGACGACGTTGCGGACGTCCTCGACTGAGAACTGGTGGCGCTTGTGGTGGGAGCCGTCGCGGAGCGAGGAGTCGGTGATGCGAATGTCGAGGTCGGCGCTGTAAGGGCGGGCCTGTGCATTGTGTGGGTTGGTCATGTCCATGTCTGTCACACTCCGAGCTTGGTCTTGGCGATGTCCTCGCCGACCTTGGTGGCGGCGGCGGTCATGATGTCGAGGTTGCCGGCGTACGGCGGGAGGAAATCACCGGCGCCCTCGACCTCCACGAAGATCGCGACGCGTGCCATGCCGCCGGTGATCTCGGTGGGCGGGTCGAACTGGGGCTCCTGGAGCAGCCGGTAGCCCGGGACATACTCCTGGATCTCCTTCTCCCGCTTACGGATGGCGGTGGTGATGAGGTCCTGGTCCGCATCCTCGGGGATCGAGCAGAAGATCGTGTCGCGCATGATCATGGGCGGCTCGGCCGGGTTGAGGATGATGATGGCCTTGCCGCGCTTGGCGCCGCCGACCTTCTCGATCGCCATCTTGGTGGTCTCGGTGAACTCGTCGATGTTCGCGCGGGTTCCGGGGCCGGCGGACTCGCTGGACACCGAGGCGACGATCTCGGCGTAGTCGACCGGCACGACCGAGGACACGGCGTGGACCATGGGGATGGTGGCCTGGCCGCCGCACGTGACCATGTTGTGATTGGGTGCGTCCGCGTGCTCGTGGAGGTTCGCCGGCGGGATGACCATCGGGCCGACCGCGGCCGGGGTGAGGTCGATGGCGATGATGCCGGCCTCTTCGTACTTGGGCGCGTAGGCCTTGTGGACGTAGGCGCTGGTGGCCTCGAACAGCAGGTCGGGCTTCTCGCCGCCGGCCTCGATCGAGGCGAGCAGCTCGTCGGCGCCGCCGGCCATGCAGATCAGACCGTGGTCGGCGGCGCGCTTCATTCCCTCGGACGCGGCGTCGATGCCGATCATCCACTTGGGCTCGATGTACTCGCTGCGCTCGAGCTTGTACATGAGGTCGGTGCCGATGTTGCCGGACCCCACGATCGCGGCGGTGAGCTTCTTCTTCTCCGTCATGACCTCAGTCTCGCCCGCGGGCGGGAGGCCCTACAACCGAATGTTCCACTCACCGGCACACTCCGCTCATGCGGGTCTGGCCCCGCGGTCGGCGCCCCCGGCGAGCAGCCTGGTCATCATTTCGATCAGGCCCTCCTCCCGGATAGCTTCCCTGGCCTTGGCCAGCGGCCCCTTCGGCCGCGTGCGGTGTAGGTGCCCGGTCTCGGTGACGATCTCCAACTCGCCCAGGCTGCCCAGCCGGTAGGTGCTGCCACCGAAAGTCTTCTCCCGGTGGTGCTTGCGGCACAGGCACATCAGATTCCACTCCAGGGTGGGGCCGCCCAGCGCCGGATCGGCGCGGTTGAACGCGATCACATGATCGATGTCGCAGTCGCGCGCGTCGACCGAGCATCCCGGGTGGCGGCACGTCCCGTCGCGCAGTCGGATCCGCTCGGCCAGGGCGGGCGAGATCGCGTAGCGCAGTGCGTGGTCCGGGTTGTCCATCGCGCCCGGTTTCGGATCGATGATCTCGAAGCGCACTCGCGCATCGTCGCCCTCGAGCAGCTCCTGGCACAGCCAGTCGAAGCTGGTGTATGCCCCGTTGACGAACTCCACCCGATTGGGCAACCCCTTGGCGACGGAGGCGATCACGCTGATGCGGATCGGCTGCCCCGTGGCCACGGCGGCATTTCCCACCGTCGGCCGCGGCGGGTGCACCCCGAGCTCCACCTCCGCGATCTCGATCCCGGCGGAGTCAGCTTCAGCGTCAGCGCCGGCCCCGGTCGCACACCCGCACGGACCCACCACGGTGGGGCGGTACACGGCCAGCGCAGCCAGCGCGTCGGCACGCAACTGATCGATCGGCCTGGGTGATCCGTTCGCGGCCGCCGCGTCCGCATCGCTCTGGATCCGCTGCCGCAGCATCTCCGCGTCGCCGACCGGCAGCTTCGCCCACAGGGTCGCCATACCGTTCCGGCCCGGGCGAATCCTGACCGTCCGCTCCTCGGTCGCCGCGTGTACGGCATCCTGTGCCGCCTCCGGGTCAGCGCGCTCGACCGCCCCGTCGACCATCGAATCCAGCGCCGACCGTGTAGGCCGGTCGCCGCCCTCCAGGTCGACACGGAGCTTGGCCGCCACGTCGGACTCCACTTCGGCGACGATCTCGTCCGGCACGTCCACCAGCCGGCAGGCGAGATCGATGGCCAACTGCTCGGGCACCAATCCCTCGCCCACCAACGCCGACACGTGAGGTAGGCGCCGGCGGATCTGCACACCCGCCGTCACCAGCCGGCCCGCATGCCACGTGGTCAGCTGACACGCCGCCGCCAGGTGGTCCCGAGCCCGCGAGTGCGGGAACAGCCGATAGCCGAGTCGCCGTCGTCGTCGTCGTCACAATCTCCACCCCCCACGCACATTCTCGAACATACGTACCACACTAGCGCCTCCACTCGACTAGCGCAAGAGTTCGAACAACGCTCCCCACACTGTCGCCCGCACTGTCGGAGGTCGGCGCTACACTCGCCCCATGGCCGAGCCCCACACCTCGCCCGTCGACAGGGCCTTTGACGTACTGCGCGTGACCGCGGCGAACAACGGACTGACGTTGAGCGAGGTCAGCCGCCGGACCGGGCTCCCCAAGTCCACGACGCTGCGCCTGCTCGCGGCGCTCGAGAGGAACGGTGCGGTCACGCGCATCGGGCAGCGGTACCGGCTGGGACCGCTCGTACATGAACTGGATCCGATACCCGCGTCGCCGGCATACGAGCGGATCCGCCGGGTGCTCACACCATTTCTCGCGCACCTGTTCGAGTCGACGCGCGCGACGGTGCATCTCGCCACCCTGCACCGGGACGAGGTGGTCTACCTCAACAAGCTGCACGGCCCGCGCCCCATCCCGTCGCCGTCACGCATCGGCGGCGGACTGCCCGCCTATTGCACCGGGGTGGGCAAGGCCATGCTGGCGTTCGACGAGGAGGCGGCCGACAGGGTCGCGCGGGAACCGATGGTCGCGTGGACGGACAGCACGCTCGCGTCACCGGACGCCCTGGCGGTGGAGTTGGCCGAGATCCGGCGGAAACGGCGGGCGCTGGACCACGCCGAACTCACGCCGGGACTGTACTGCGTGGCGGCCCCGGTGTTCGATCAGGACGGCGCCGCGGCAGACCGCGCGGACACCAGGGCCGTCGCGGCACTATCGGCCAGCGCGGCCGATCCGGGCGCATTCGCCCAACTGGAACCGCTGGTCACACGCGTCGCGGCGGCGGCGAGCCGCGCGCTGGCGGAGGACCGTTAGCTGCGGCCCGCCATCTCGCAGACCCACCCGGCAGGCAGGGATCCGTTCCGGAGCTCGTCGGCGATCTTCTCCGCCGTCTCGGGCGGCAGCTTCTCGTCGCCGGCCGGGTAGACGATCCGCTCCTCCTTCATATTGTGCCTCTCGAGCACGTCGGCCAGCTGCGGCCAGATGGTGCGGGCCGCGGCGACGTCGCCACCGTCCAGCGCGGCGGCGACCCCGTCGAGCAGGTCCCAGATCTCGCCGTGCTCGCGCAGCATCACCAGGATCGGGCCCATCAGGCCGGATGCCCGCACCACCGGGAAGTGGTGAACCTCCTCGACGTAGATGTGGTGCCGCAGGGCGAGCGCCGCGTCGGCGAACGCCTCGACATCCGTAGCAGGACCGGCGAGCGACTCGCTGAAGCGCGCGAACCCGTCGTCGATCCGGTGGTGGTCGTGCTCGAGTTGCTGGCCGACCGAGCCGCCGTCACCCATGACGGAACCCGCTACTTCCGGCCGAGGCGGAGGCGCCACACGTCGGGCCCCTCCTCGAGGTACGAGACCTCGAGCGCGTCGCCCTCGATCTCGGCGAGCTGATTGAGCAGCGGCAGCGGGTTGTGCGGAGCCGCGAGCACCATCGCCTTGCCCTGGCGGACCTGCGAGAACGCGCCGATCACCGCGCCGTGGCGGATGGCGTGCGGAATGATGCGGGCATCGAGCTCAGGGAGTCCGTGATCGCTCGCGGACGCGGCGTCCGCGGACACATCGGTGACGGGCAGATCGTTCATTTCTGGCTCCTCGGTAGGTGGCTGGACTTATTAGATCACACTATACTTGTGAACAATTCGCGCGGGAGACGGGAGACGGGAGGCGACGATGAGCGGCGAGGCAGGTGCGACGAGCACCCAGGACAGGGTGCTGGCGGCCATCCGCACCGCACCCGTGCCCCCGACCGTCGAGGAGCTCGCCACCTCTCTCGACCTGCACCACAATTCGGTCCGCCTGCATGCCGCCTCGCTCAAAGAGGCCGGACTCATCACCCAGGACTCCCGTCCCGACGGCGGTCGTGGCCGTCCGCAGATCACGTACCGCACCAGCGCGAGGGGCGCCTGGACCGGCCGGCGTGACTATCAACTGCTGGCATCGCTCCTGCTGTCGGAACTCGGAGACGGCGATGCAGCGACGGACGCCGCCCGGCGCGTGGGGCGGGGGTGGGGGCGCCGCCTCGCGAACGACGACAACGACGACGACAACAACGCGGCCACCGACCACCACACGACCTCCACCCGGGATCGCGTCGTGGGCGTGCTCGATGAACTCGGCTTCGAACCGACTGCCGGCGTCGACGAGGCGCACCCGGACATCGAGCTGCGCAACTGCCCCTTCCGCGACCTGGTCGAACCGGGTGACAGCCCGGTCTGCGCCCTGCACGCGGGGATGCTCGACGGACTGGCCGAAGCCGGTGCGGGCGCGGCCGCGGCGGGCGGCCCGGTGGGCGTCGAGCTGATCCCGTTCACCTCTGAGCAGGCGTGCACCGTCCGCATCCGGGCCCGCGAGGCGCGGGAGTACTAGCTGTAATGACCACGGACGTTGTGTCGCCGGTCTGCGTGGCGAGCTGAAGGGCGGCTGGCCAGAAGGCAGGACCCGAGTCCCCCGAGTTCCCGAG